>NZ_LT907980.1:3802704-4436489 GCF_900215155.1 Marinobacter sp. LV10R510-11A | reverse complement strand
CACGAAAACCGACTGCTTTATAAAAACACCCTATATTAAGTAGAAGATCTTCATTAATATTCTGACGCCAAGGAAAATGCATATCTCCATAGGGAGTGAGCACCTCTCTGCGATAGAGCTTATTCCAAAGCATTCCGTGCCAAACTCAAATCGGCAGAACTTTTCAAAGACGTCCGAGTCCACTTTTTACTGCGCTTAAAACGGAGCTTTGGTTTAATAGGTTTACGCTCTGGCGTCACCCTGTACGAACCGCAAACCACTATATCTACATTCTCTTGTTTGCCGGCCCCGAGCATTACCTCAAACATGTTTGGGCGGGCAAAATCGTCGCGAAAAACCAATCCAAGGAGCCGCGGCTTTCTTAATACCTGCCAAGCGTGCTTCGTGCACACCTTGGTTTTCTGGAAGATGTATTGCAACGATATTGCCGTTCTCACTTGCGAGGTGATTGATAACCGCCTCAGAATTATCGGTAGAAGCATCGTTTACAACAATAATTTCCAGTTTTTTAAGCGTCTGCTTGAGCAGAGAACGTAAGGAAAACTCAAGACCATCCCCGCCATTGAAAACAGGTACGATAACCGACACGTCTGGAGAGTTAACCATTAACCTTCTCGCTGAATAGATGGTTCTTCAGGAATAGCTTACCTTTACGAGCGAATCTCTCACGAAGCCCATTCACTTTATCCCAATCAATCGCCTTGTTAATCAAATCTGGAGTAATATCTTCCTCTGATTCTACCAACCTATGCCAGCTCAAACATCGATAAAAGAGACTCGAACCTCGCCATACCACGTTTCGAGTTTTGCTACAAACGGCCGGTTAAACAAAATCGCAAAAACAGATCCGTGAAACGAATCAGTGACAACAAAGCTTGCTTCTCTGAAACTTCGAAGCCAGGTTTCTACCCTAGGAAAAACGCACTGGCCAAGGTCGTTTGAACGCACCTCAGAGATGGATTTTTCAGGCTTTATATAAAAAAATCTGTCTGAAGGATTCCCGCTACCGCAGTAGCAATCTGCTGCTTATCTTTGCTCGCGTCGAGAATGTATGACAGGACGAGCGATTTGTGCGGACTTTCAGCCTCTTGATCAATAAGCTCTTCGTAATCACGTGGATCTAACAACAGCGTTGGGTCTACTACCCAATCGGACGTGATTCCCAACTTTGATTTGCAAAGATCAACGGCTGATTTCTCTCTCACAGATACCGCATCAAATTTTTTAATCAGTGGCCTACATTTTTCCGTAACATCCTCTGGGTATTCCCATTCACTGACGCCGAAAGAGGCCGCATAGGCTACGCGGATGGGTTTACTGTCGATATCATTTAAAAAATCCAGATAGAAATTAAGAATACTTGGTGAATACATAGGGCGCCAGACCTGATCACTACCAACGATAACCGCTTCGAATTTATTCCGAAAAAAATAATCTCGCAGCTGTATTTCGCTGGTTATTCGCTTAGATAAGACCAAATTCTTATCCCGAAAATCAGCCAAATTCTGTAGAACGAATGATTGTTTACGATTGGTTGGAATAGACTTTATTCGGCCAAGCAAGAACCTGACTAAATTAACAATATAGCCTTTTGCAACTGTCGCTTGTTCCACTGGAGCCCGGCGATCTAATGTTTCAACATCACAACCAATGCGCTTTAAATATACTTGCAAAGCGTAGGCTTGTAGTAGACCACCGTAGTTGTGCCCAAGAGGCTGGGTTAAAATTGACACCCTCATCAATAATGAGACCTGGTAAACTTTGTAAGACCTTTTTCACGGCGCGTTTGCAAAACGACAGCATCCTTTTCACCCAAGAACTGTTTGACTTTTGATATTTTATGTAAAGCGGGCGCATAGTACCCAAATATATATTGAGGTTATTCTTTTCTGTTGCAGCAATAAAAGCAGTGTGCGATAGACCCCTAAGCTTGACTCTAAGTCGTTGTTTTTTTCGCTCATAGCGGGGTTTCAGAGCTTTTTCAGGAGAGGTTCGCTTAGCTGGCACCCAGACGCCTTTGTTTGCGCTCTAGGAATAACCGATAGGAAATACTTACTTTCCTATGTCGCAGTCCTGCATCCTGCGACTGCGCAGCCTTTTCCACGCTTAGATCGTCCAGCTTTAGTCGCCCTTCACTGCGTGCATTTATAATCAGCCGCTGAAGGTCGTCACTTCTAGTTACAACTACGTTCGTGCCGTCGCTGTCTTGGACATACTCAGGTAGCCAGGCATCGCCCAGAACCACATCTGCTGTTTCAGCAAAACACGTCGTCACAGAAGTCACAGGCTTTGTACTTGAAGGCGCCCGCGCCCCAGTCTGCCCCGAACAACTGGTTAGTTGGTACGACCTTTTCGCCGGATGTCCCTTTTGCGTATGTACTGTAACGATTAGCGGGTGAGATGGGTCTTTAATCCTGAAGTCTATAGCTTTGAGATCTGGGGGGCGATGCCCATTTGCCAGGCAAGGCTTGCACTGCCCGTGCGCTCTACAAGTCTAATGACTTACCAAAACCCGATCTAATTGATATTTCTCTGAGTGCGCCACCGAAAACTCTTCTTTTAGACTGCCCACGGCGATCATCATAATCAATCGTTCATTATCGGAT
Source organism: Marinobacter sp. LV10R510-11A (assembly GCF_900215155.1). Classification (NCBI taxonomy): domain Bacteria; kingdom Pseudomonadati; phylum Pseudomonadota; class Gammaproteobacteria; order Pseudomonadales; family Marinobacteraceae; genus Marinobacter; species Marinobacter sp. LV10R510-11A. The sequence continues at coordinate 4,433,883 of NZ_LT907980.1, read as the reverse complement.
ATAGCAGCTGCCGTCTTGAGTTTCTTTTCTTTAGAGTAAGGCATGCATGTGTTCAACGGACAAGAACCTAAACCCGACGAATGAATAGCCAACATTAGATTCATCGATATGAGGCCACCATCCACAAACAACTGATTGTGTTCATAGCGAGTGAATGCTTTCAGATTTCCGGTAACTATGAGTAACTTATCGATACAGTCAGTAAAACCTGCGTTACCATTCTGATATGACAGTAGCTCTGCTATTTTGCTCTTATTATCATAATAGTGGACAAACCACCCTTGCCGGTTACAAACGGAGGGTGTTTTCAGGCTTGTTTCAATGGCAGACTTTAGTAGCGCTGGATCAACTGGCTTGTTGGCGAAGTCTCTGACACTATGCCGGAAAGAAACGAAATCGTCGTACTGATTGATTGACCAATCATCCCACTGACGCTTTTTGAGTAATTTCAAACCACCTTTGCTTGCGGGAACGGATGAATCTATAAAGGCTTCCATTTCGTCGATAAAGCCATATTCGAATAGACTTTCCTTTCCTTGATGAAATTTGCGGTATTGCCTGAGAGTGTCGCGAACTATCTGGCCGACATCATCGCCACCAAACGACTCATACGTTTTTGTTCTTTTAATGAGGTCTACTATTTTTGGCTGACCGAAGCCGTCTCTTGTGTTCGGCAAAGCCATCCCTTTTTCGACGATATGACAGTGCTTGATTAGATAGTATCTCAACTGCTCCGAGTCGCAATCAGGCTTGCGCTCACTAAATGAATACTTCGCGTGAAGATTAAAACTCTTAACACCAGACATCCATTCAAGCACAAATGGTTTTGTACGCCCTAAAATTCTGGATATAAAGATTTTTAAGAACTTCACTGTCTCTCCTTTTTTTCAATTCTGTTAGAATTTTCTGCTAACTAAAAAACGAAGGCTTGCCATCAACTCAAATAAATTCAATCGTAGAGGCTTTATAGCTAAACATATAAAAAAGTAAACAAGTACACATAGAGGTACAAACATAAGCAGACCGCTCAATGGATTAACAATCTCCACAAATCCTTTTAGCCAAATAATTATAATCATCGTTAAAATTCCACATGTCAAAGCTGGGAAAATGGGTTTACTAAGTTCTACAAAAGTTAAGGGGAGGAACCGGCTCGCATAATAAAGAAAGACCGGTAGCCGGATTAGTAGTCCCGATAAGGAAAACGCTAATACGATACCGTAAACACCCCAATTACTACCCACAACCAATGAGGCTGCCGTGATGGCCAGGCTATGAAACTTCGATACGATCATAGCTCTTGCCTCACCGGCAGCTACTAGAGCTACAGCAATCAAACTAGCTAGCGGCTGAACAAATGAGTAAACAGCTAGAAATCGGAAGAGTGGAATTGCGTCGTTCCATTCTGACCCCAAGAAAACGACAACTATCCAGTCGGCAAAGACTGCCATTGTTATTGTTATTAATGTCGATACCAGCGCTAATTTACCCATCAAAGAACTCATGATTTTCTTCAACTTCTCTGGGCTCTCCGCTATTCTTGCGACAGTGGGCTGAAGTACATTGATAATCGGTGGCAGCAGTTGTGACGAGGGTATAGATGTCAGCATGTTGGCGCGGTTGAACAGCCCCAATGACTGGGCCCCACCAATGTAACCCACAGCAAAATGCGTTAGATTGGTTGCCATGTACCCTATGAAGTTCGCCCCAGTTAAGTTCGCACCAAACCCCAAAAGTGGCCGAACCCCCGAGCCACGGCTCATCGTTGACGGCACCCAACGTGCGCTCAACCACCGCATAATGGTTTTGGTCGAAAACATTGTGATAGGGCTGATCACTAGCGCCCAGTATTGCAGGCCGGCCAGTGCGGCAGTGATGCCTGCAATAATGCCGGCGGCCATAGATAGGATGTCGATTACAGAGATCGCTTTGAATCGCATCTGTCTGCGTAACAAAGCGTCGTGTTGTACTGAAAACCCACCAATCAGGAACGTGAGGCTCATTGCCGCCATTACCAGCGTGAGACGCGGTTCGTCGTAGATTCTGGCAACCAGTGGCGAGATCAGAATACCGAGCAGGCACAGGCCTGTTCCCAGTGCGCCGTTTACCCAGAACAGGTTGGATACCTGGGCGTGAGTAATCTGGTCTCGCTGGATGGTGGCCATGGACAAACCACCTTCCATCATCTGCAGCGCAAGGCTGGTAAACACGGTGACCATCGCTACTAAACCAAAATCGGCAGGCTCCAACAGCCTCGCCAGTATCGCCAGAGAGCCTAGCTGTAGAGCTAATTTGACACCCTGGGCCGCCATGGTAATACCTGCACTTTTTACCGCTCGTTTTTTGAGGCCTGCTTTGAGGTGATCTGCGGAAAAGAATTGGTCCTTAGAGCTCGGCAAGGTTTTGGCCTAGTGGTGTCGCAGCAATCGTCGATTAGAGGAGGTTATCTAATTAGTTTTCAGGATCTGTTTGGCATGTTCTTCGTCATACACCAGGCGAATGTCTTTTGGTCGGTGCTTCGTGCCTTTCATAAAGTTTACCAGCCCCTGTTGGCCAGCATGTGCGGAATAGCCCACGACGGTTTATACTTTTTATGGCCAATGAAAAGGTACGTCGCGCTTCTCGTTGCCCAGTATGGCTTCGAATGAGAGTGACGCACGACCGCTCGCTACCTACTCAATCTCTGAATTTGGAAAAAGACTTTCTAACGCTGGAAATGGCTTTTAGGTCGCAATCGGTGAGAACAGCTGGAAAGTATGTTTCCAACGGTGGAATGCGACTGGATTCTGTTTCCAGAGCTGGAAACACGTCTCACCCGATAATACCTGCGATTGTTTGGAAATAGCTTTTCTGAAATTGGAAATATGAAAAGTTAACCATCTGATTATTAAAGATTTTTCAAAACCGATAAGGGCTCCTTATCAGTTATCTATCTTTTATCCGTCATTGTTCTTCCACTGACGATCCATGCGTTGCCGATTCTGTCTGAGTGGCTCCATTTCGCACAAAAGCCATTATGAACACGACGAATACTCCGAGCATGCCACCCAGCATGGTGGCTATCACCGCAATCAAAGCTCGTTTTGGCCCGCTTTTTTCCTGAGGCACCACGGCCGGGTCTACGGTTTTAAATATGTATTCGGATTGGGCGTTGGCTAGCATTACCGTGCGGGTTTCGCTTTCTATAAGCTGATAGAAAACCTGTTGCATCCCGGCGATGTTAGTTTCGTTGAGCTTTCCTTCCAGGTAGGCGATGCGGGCTTCGGCTTCCTGTACGTCTTGCTGGCGCATGTGTTCGTTGATGTCGTGTACCAGATTTTCAGCCCATTCCTTGGCCACTGGAGGGGCCTGGCTTTTAATGTTCAGGGTGACCATACCAATATCTTCGTTGGTGGACAGGCTCAGGTGGCTTTCTTTGAACTGTTTTACCATGTCCCAGTCTGTTGGCTCCAAGCTTTCGCCTTCGTCATCGGTGAGCCATTCACCGGTCTCGGGGTTATAGACCTCCCGGTTGATCAACCATTTTTCATTTTCTATATCCCAGGCTTCGATGGCCATAAGGGGGATGATGAAGTTGTGACGATGGATGAAGTCGGTCAGAAAAGCGCGGGATTGCAGAACTTCCTTGGCTATAACAGTCTGGTTCGAGCCGCCACCACCCAGACTGATGCCCGCCAGGCTAGCCAGGCCCCCGAGCTGGCCGCTGATGCCAGCACCACCTTCGCTCTGAACCGGCGCCAGGAGCACGCTAGATTGGTAGATGTTGGGCTTGCTGAGCGCATAGAACACGCCAGCGGCAGCAAAGACAATGGTAAAAAGGATGATGATCCACTTGCCGCGCCAGAGGGTGACGAAGAGTTCGCGGAGATCTATTTCGTCGTCGGCGTATTGCGGCGCTTGCTCAACGTTGGGATTTTGGCTCATTACAGATTCCCCACTGCAGCTGCACCCAAGGCCATCTGGTAAACAATCTGGCGTAACTATTCAGCTTAAAAAACCTGTGAAAGTTCTTGACAGGGTTTTTGCTTGAATCTCTTCACCTTATCGGCATACGCACCGATGCTACCAGGCAGGCCATAAGCGACGACAGGAGAGCGGTTGAAGGGCTGTAATGATCGATGACGATCACGGGGCAGCCCCGGTTTTTTTAATCGCCGTATAAGAGCGCTCAGAGCCAAAAATGTCGCCCTGAAAACCCGTGCGATAATGGCTGTCTTACAAAGCCATCCCGGTGGGGGCAGACATTGAAAATAGACAATATCGACGTTGATTCGGCAATCGCCTCCGTCAAGAACCTTCTTGAGAAAGAGCGTGACCTGTCGCCTTCACTCAAGGCCGCTCTGGAAGTGCTGCTCGTTTTGGTGGCGCTACTGCTCAACCGCACGACGCTCAATAGCAAAAATAGTAGTAAGCCGCCGTCAACGGATCCGAATCGTGACAAATCTTCTAAAAAGGGTTCCAGCAATAGAAAACCCGGCGGACAGAAGGGGCGTATCGGAACCACCTTGCAGCAGGTCGATGATCCTGACGCCGTGAAAGAGCTGAAAGTCGATCGACGCTCTCTGCCAAAAGGACGGCGGTATCAAGAGGACGGTTATGAAACACGGCAGGTCATCGATATTGATATCGCGCGATTCGTGACTGAATACCGAGCACAGGTTATTAAAGACGACCAGGGGAATCGATTTGTTGCTGCCTTTCCGGACAGGGTCAGTCGGTCGGTTCAGTATGGCATCGGCATCAAGGCCAATGCAGTCTATATGTCGCAGTTTCAGCTGTTGCCCTATGACCGAATCCGTGACCACTTTCAGGAGCAGATGGGTATTCCGGTCAGTGCCGGCTCTGTCTTCAATTTCAACAAAGAGGCTTACGAGAAGCTGGATCATTTCGAGCAGTGGGCGAAAGCTCAGCTCGCCAAATCTGAGCTCATGCATGTTGATGAGACCGGCATCAACTTGGACGGGAAGCGCCACTGGTTGCACTGCGCGTCCAATAGCGCATTGACGCTGCTCTACCCCCACGCCAAGCGTGGCACCGAGGCCATGGACGAGATGGGCGTGTTGCCCTTCTTCAGCGGGGTGCTGTGTCACGATCATTGGAAGCCGTACTACCGTTACGCGTGCACCCATTCCCTGTGCAATGCGCACCATCTTCGAGAGCTGGAGAGGGCATGGGAGCAGGACGGTCAACACTGGGCCAAGGCGATGAAAGCCCTGCTGATCGATATGAACAATACGGTAGCGGATGCCGGTGGCCGCTTGCCAGCCACTGATGCTGAACGGTGGCGACAGCGCTATCGACAACGTCTCGAAGAGGCAGATATCGAATGTCCACCTCCCGATGTAAGCCTGCGAGAGGCCGGGAAACGCGGCAGGCTAAAACGATCAAAAGCCCGAAACTTGCTGGAAAGGTTGCGCAACTTTGAGCACGACGTGCTGCGTTTTATGGATGTCGAGTACGTCCCCTTCACTAACAATCAGGGGGAGAACGACCTGCGCATGACGAAAGTGCAGCAGAAAATATCCGGTTGTTTTCGATCCATGGCGGGGGCGAAGATCTTTTGTCGTGTTCGCAGTTACCTGTCAACGTGTCGCAAGCAGGGGATGTCAGCCACAGAGGCTCTGGCTTTACTCTTTCAGGGGAAAAGCCCTGCGTTTATGGATACCGATGAGACTCTATTTTAATGATCGTGGCAGATGTGAGCTGAATAGTTACAATCTGGCTAACATTAGTCCATAGCTCCAGCTGATTCAGACGATCAACATCGATGGGCATAATCACGGTATCACCGGGCTGCAATTGCTGGCTACGGCCACCAAACCAAGCGCTTTTCTCAGGTAGCATCACGGAGCCGTCGGCTTTCACCACGTACACGCGGTTTTCATCCGCTTGGCGGGTTGGGCCGCCCGAACGGTCCAGATAATCGTCCACCGTTAGACCTGCTACGTGCAGGTGGCTGGTGGGAAATTGCACTTCGCCGAATACGCTGACGGCCTGGGGAATGATCGGTACGGTCAGGGTGTCGCCGTCTTGTAAGCGGATGGACTGGTAATCGCTGTCGTTCAATACGGCTTGCAGGTCGATGACCATGCGGCCCACAGGGCGGCTGCTTTGTACATCGTCCAGCAGGCCTTTTACCTGGTCTACGCGCTGGGCGTTCTGGCCGCCAAAACTATCGCCTTCCAGTTGCACACCCAGTAAATCCCCTTGCAGGCGCTGTTCCGCTTCGCGTAGGCGCTGAGCTTCCAGTACTCGCAATTTCTCACGGGTGAATACCACTCCACGGGGGAAAGCGTTATTGGTAAGGCCGCCGGCGCGCTGGAGTATATCAACCAAGGTTTCACCGTCGCTGAAGGTGTATTCACCCGGGTAAAGAACCTCGCCCTTCAGCGTGACGGTGCGTGTGGCTCCGAATAACGGTATGGATTTGACCATCAGCCGGTCACGGCTTTGCAGGTATATGTCCGCCTGATCATTCATCGCATTGGCCAGGTCAATGGTCTGGATGCGGGTTCGCTCTACGCCATTTTCATCGAGCGTGCGGCGGGCCAGCTCCGCTTCCAACATTAGCGCGGAGTCGTTTAAACCACCTGCCATTACGATGGCGTCTTTCACTTTGCCCGTGGCGGGTAACGGGTATTCACCGGGGTAGCGCACGGGACCACTGATGGTCATGGTTTGCTGGGGGGCCAGCGGGGTCGCCTGTGTTTTCAGGCGCTTTACGATGGGTTCGAACAGTGCCTCACGGCTGTAACCTTGGGCATTCGCAGCACTGTTCTGCCCTGGGTCAGCTTTGCCATTATCGGCAAACACCAGCACTTGGTCTTTTTCTTGAAGAACTAGGTCAGCAGCGCTACCAGGGCGGTTTACTGCGTTTTTCAGTTCCAGGCTCAGCACTGAAATTTGCCGGGTTTCCGGATTCGTTCTGACAATCGCAGCGAAGCTGGTATCCGCCATTGGCAGCAAATCGACATCCAACTTACGTATCACCGAACTCACGCGCATGCCCGGAACCCAGGCAAACTTTCCGGTGCGCGTGGCGGCGCCGGTGATTTCAATATACTGGCCGGTCACATCGGCAATCGACGCAATGGACACCAGGTCACCGGCTTTTACGCGCGCCTGTTTACCTGCGGCACTGGTCAGGTCGGCTTCGGCGATTATTCTTAAGAATTCCTGGTTCGTGCGCTCTATGCGGGTGATTTGTGGGTAGGCCTGGGCGGTCATGCCTCCGGCCAGGTTAACCAGCTCTTGCAAGCTGGTGGCACCATCAATTTCATACAGCGCAGGGCGGTATACTTCGCCGTCTATACCCACGCGAGGGCCAACGGCCGGGATGAAGATGGCGTCGCCCGCTTGCAGGCGGGCATCGCCGCTGGTGTCGCCTTTCAGCAGCAAGTCGTAAAGGTCCAGGGTGTGGACCACTTTGCCATTACGTTTTAGCTGAATGTTACGCAGGGAACCGGTGTGGCGAATGCCGCCAGACACGTACAGGGCGTTGGTAATGGTGGATAGCGAGCTGACGCTGTAAGAGCCCGGCGTGCGGGTTTCACCCAGTACGAACACGCGCATGCTGCGCAGTTCCCCCAGCGACACGGCGGCTTTTACGCCAATGTACTGTTCAGCCACCAGTTTGCTGATTTTGTCACGGGCCTGCTGAAAACTCAGCCCCGCCACGGTGATGGGGCCGCGTTCGGGCATGTCGATGGTGCCATTGCGGGAGACGGTAAGCGCGAACTGGCGGTTTTCGTTACCCCACAGCTGAATTCTGATTTGGTCGCCAGGCCCTAATGTGTAATTCATTGGTACGGGCACTTCGGTAACAGGGGCAAAGGTGCTGGGCTTGCCTTCAAACAGGTCATAACCAAACGGTTGCAGGCCGTTGTTCTTTTTGGCGAACGCCTGCTCTTCTTCTGTTGGCTTATTCTCGTCTTCGTTTTGATTTTCAGTATTGCCGTTTTCCAGCGGCTCAACCACGGAAATGGCGCGGTTAGCCTTCGGCTCACTGTTGCCGGAGCTGCCCTGAACCTGGTTCAGATCCACGCCGTACTGCCGTGCCAGCGCTTCCTGCTGTGCTTTTGGCAATGATTTAAACTGATCAATCTGTGCTGACGTCGGGGATTGTGCAGAAACAGATAAGGGCACTGCTAGAAGCAAGGTGAAAAGAAGACTTTTTGGGTTCACAACGCGTATCCGGGAAGAGTTTTAAAGAAAATTTGAGGGTGGCAGGGCCGGCCACTCACTAAAATCGATAACGCCAGCTGGCACCAACAGACCACTGGCCGGATTGGTTTTCCGCCAGGTTAACCAGCTCTAGCTTTTTATCCGCAAACTGAACACTTAAATCCAGCCAGCCATTTAACAATTGCGTGCCGTAGGCAACTTTGCCAATAACTTGTTTAGAGCTTTCGGCAGGCACCATCAGTTTGATTTTCTCATCAATAACGGGCGTTCTTCTTGCGCCATCTTTGTTGAACTCAACAACACTTAAGCTGGCAGAAAGGTTTCGGCCGTCATCGAAAAAATGAAAACCGCCGAGCGTAATAGCCTCTGCATCGCCACTAAAACTGGCACCCATGGTGCGACCGTAATAACGGTAGCCGCTCTTATAACGGGAGTGATCGTAGGTGATGCCAGGCATGGCAGTCCCCATAAAATCATCAGCCAAGGTGTTGGCGTACTCAATAAACCATTGCTGTTCGCCGCTGAACAGCTGGCTTGTCCAGTCGGTGCCCAAGAGCCAGGACTTGCGGGCGGGGAATGCTCCTGCTTCGTCTTCGCCCATCATCTGAGCGTACACGCCCATGGATTGATTTCCGATTGCGAAGCCGTAACGGGCATCTATGCTGGCAAGCTGGTTGCCTGGGTCGTTTCCTTCCAGTTGGCCGTTGTCTTTTCCAATCAACGCGTTCCAGATGGTGGAGCCACCTTCAGGCCGGCCTTCGCCACCGAACATAATGGCGCGGGAGAAGCCCAGTTCCAGCCCGTCGAATGGGCGAACATTCAGGCGCATACCAATCAGCTTGGCTTCGGGCACTTTGCGTTCTTTTTCGTACTGCCCGGCAAGCAGGGTGAATTGCCAGGGCCCAATCCAGCTGAGCCAGCGGCTTTCAGGCGCAGAAGCGTCTTTGCGGTTCAGCCATACGGAGGGCATTGGCCGGGCGTTGTTAGACAGGATAAGGCTGGATTGCCAGCCAGGCCCCCACCAGCGATCGACAGCCCCGGCACCAAACACCCAGTTGCCGGCGGTGGCTGCGAGGTAGGAGCCATCAAAGCGGGCGCTTTCGTTGTCATCGGGGTTGTGGGCATAGGCCGGGCTTAAGCCGAACGCCCAGTTTTGTCCCTGCCATTGCACATCCAGTTTAGCTGCCGCATCGGCCATTGGTCCGCGATCAAACCCTTGAACCATGGCCACTTCATTGGTGGCAGACACTTCAAACTCGGCACGAAAACCAGGCGACGCTTGTTGGCTGCGCTCGAACTCAAGGTAGTTACGTGCCAATCCAGTAACTGAGCCGGGCTGGCTATCTGATTCATTCAGGCCATTGGTGATGGAGCCCCACATTATTGGCCAACTGGTGACCGGCCGTGACAGGTGGCCACGGTCTGCAAGCTTCTGCACGGCAAATCGTGCACGTGCGTCGCCTGGCTCGAGCCAAGGCGCTGCTGCCGTATAAAAGCTGGCCAGGCACGCTACCGCCCCACCGACCAGGGTCCAGTGCTTTAAGGTCATAGAAATAATTTGCCGGCAATGACAGGGGAAATGCCAAGAGGAGAAGATACGCTCCCAACTGCATACCTGTCAGTGTGTGAATGTTCCGTGTCTGAAGCGTGGCGATTTTACGCCATCATACGAGACAAGCAAGTGCCAAAAGGTGTGGCATGGGCTTTTAGAGGCTTACGGCCGTTAAGAATTGTTAAAGGATTGGGGTGCGCTGATTTGTGGGTTAACTGCACCCCTCCCGAAGCGTCGGACCGCCCCAACCCCTCTCCCGCAAGGGGCGAGGGGCTATTTTAGTGACGACACTGGCACTTTCACCCGCTGTTGCTTTTGCATGAAGTTGATCAGCACGATGGCCCGCTCTTCTCCATCGTATGCCTGAAAAACGGCATTAATGCCCTCAAAAGGCCCCTCGCCTAGTTGAACCGCCTCGCCAGATTTGAGCCCGCCCTGCTGTGTGACGGAATCGAGACTGTCTTTTATCTGCTGGATAACGTCGTCTGAGATGCCGGCGGGTTTGTTGGCAAAGCTTACAACCCGAAGTACGCCGCGGGTTGAGCGGAGTTTTGCCCAGTTGGGGTCGGTTTGTTCTAGCTTAACGAACATATAGCCATGGAAAAGCGCCTCAAGCTTTTGGGTGCGTTTTCCGGCTTTGATTTTTTCTATCTGGATTTTCGGGTAGAAACAGGTGACGTCCTGATTTTGCAGGTTCACCACGGCGCGATCGCCTTGTGCAGGCTTATGTTGAAGTGCGTACCAAGTCATGGGCGCGGAACATACCCGTTTCCTGCTGCAACAAAATACGGGTTTAGCACATTCTCTTTGCCGTATCGCAGGGGTTTGCCATCCAAGGCGTACACATTACCACCAGCGGCAAGCAGCACTGCGTGGGCTGCGGCTGTATCCCACTCGCTGGTGGGGCCCATGCGCGGGTAGATGTCTGCATGGCCTTCTGCTATTCGGCAGAATTTAAGAGAGCTGCCGGCTTGAATTGTTTTGTGCGCACCTAGGGTTTCGATGAAGGCGCGGGTTTCGTCATTCAGGTGGTTTTTGCTGGCGACTACGCGCTTGGTTGCTTGGGGCTGCGCCACGCGGACGCGGCGAACTTGCCCGGCTCGGTCACGCTTGTGGGCGCCCTCACCTTTGATTCCCCAAAACGCTTCTTTTAAAGCGGGCGCGGTGACAACGCCCATGACTGGCTCACCGTCTTCAATCAGCGCGATGTTTACGGTGAATTCCCCGGTGCGCTGGGTAAATTCTTTGGTGCCATCAATGGGGTCAACCAGCCAGAACCGACGCCAGTGTTTGCGCTCCTCCCACGGGGCCTGTGCGCCCTCCTCCGAGAGGATCGGAATATCCCGGCTTATGTTACGCAGGCCTTTTACAATAATGTCGTGGCTTGCAACATCCGCCGCTGTGATGGGCGACTCGTCTTCCTTGTAGCTCACTTTGAAATCAGATTGGTAGATATGAAGCACTTTGGTACTGGCTTCGTCCGCTATTCTGATCACATCGGGGAGCATTGAGCTGTAGTGCATGCTTTGCGTCCTGCTTTTCGTGAATCCCTGCATTGTATCAAATAAGAGGGGCAGACCGCATTTAGCCTTTTTTGTGGTGCCGCTTTCAGGCAATCTGAGTGAATCCTTTTCAGGCGCGCTCTGACGCCCTCTAACCCAATCACTCAAAAGGTGTTTTGTGTATGAAACTTCGCTTCCTCGGCGGCACTGGCACGGTAACCGGCTCGCGTTACCTGTTATCCGATGACAAACACCGCGTATTGGTTGATTGCGGCATGTACCAGGGCGTTAAAACGTTACGCCGTAGGAACTGGGCGGAGTTTCCTGTGGACCCCAGCACCATTGATGCGGTGGTTCTTACCCACGCTCACATAGACCACACCGGCTACTTGCCAGCGCTGGTGAAAAACGGCTTTAAAGGCAAGATTTACTGCACCCAGGGCACCTACGATTTGTGTAAGGTGCTGCTTCCGGATGCAGGCCACCTGCAGGAAGAAGATGCCAGGTACGCTTATCGCAAGAAGTTCTCGAAACACGAACACCCAGAGCCCCTGTTCGGCGTGAAGGATGCTTGGGAAGCCTTGGAGCACTTTGAGCCCCTGCACTACCACGAAACCTTTGAGCCGGTGAAAGGCTTTGAAGTGACCTTTACGCCTGCCGGGCATATTCTGGGCTCTGCCTGCGTGCACGTTCACCATAAGGCCGATGACCGCACGGTTGTGTTCAGTGGTGATGTGGGCCGGCAGAATGATTTGATCATGCGCGCACCGGAGCCCATCAAAAAAGCCGATGTGCTGGTGTGTGAATCCACCTACGGCGACAGAGAACACGAGGGTACCGATCCGGAAACCGAACTGGCAGACATCATCACCCGCACTGCGGGCCGTGGCGGCATTGTGTTGATTCCGGCTTTTGCGGTTGGCCGCGCCCAGATGCTGCTTTATGTGATTCACAAGATCATGAACGAGGGGCGCATTCCCAAGCTGCCGGTATACCTGAACAGCCCCATGGCCATCAAAGCCACAGAGATTTTTTGTAAGCATCATAAAGAGCACAAGCTGAGCGCCAGCCAGTGCGAAGTGATCGACAGCCATACCGAATTCGTTCGCACCGTGGATGAATCTATCAAACTGGATTCCGTGCGCACGCCCTGCGTGATTGTCTCTGCCAGTGGCATGGCCACCGGTGGCCGGGTTCTGCACCATTTGAAAACCCTGCTGCCAAACCATAGGAACAGCGTGGTGTTTGCTGGCTTTCAGGCACCGGGCACCCGGGGCGACCGGCTAGTGGCAGGCGTAGAGTCTGTGAAAATTCACGGAGACTACTGGCCGGTTGAAGCCGAGATCCACAATATGAGCTCGCTCTCCGCCCACGGTGACTATAATGAGTTGCTGCAGTGGCTTGAGCAGGGAGCGCTTGCGCCGGAGAAAGTGTATGTTACCCACGGCGAGACGCTGGCCAGTGACATAATGCGCAAGCGGATCAACGAGAAGTTTGGTTGGGACGCACAGGTGCCGGATTTGTTTGAAGAGGTTGAGATTTGAGGTTAATCGCACTGCTTTTTGGCTTTGCCTTGCTGTTTTCAGCCGTTGGCACTGCCCAAGGCCAGCCCTTATCCCTACCCGGCATACCCGGGTTTTCCGGGGAGTCAGAGAAAGAGGAAGCTTCTCCAGAGGAGCTTGGCGCGTCTCTTGAGATAACCATTCAGGCCCTGCAAGACGACGAGAGCCGGGAATCCCTGGTAAAACAACTCAAGTCCATTCAGCAGGGGCTGCAGGCAGAGTCCTCAAAAGCGGCACAAAAGGCTTCCGGTGGCGAGGGGTTGCTGGGCGCCCTGGCGGTTTTCTTTGATGAGACGGCCAACGCAGACAGCGCTGCAGGCACCCCGCTGGGTATGTGGAAAACGCATTTCCGCAATGCCTATAGTGCGGCGGGAAAGCTGCTCGCCAGCGCATCGTTTCGGGTGCTCGCGGAGACCACCGCCGGGCTTATCGCTTGGATGGCTGCAGTCTATGGCCTCACTCGTTTGGCACGCCTGTTTTTTGCATGGAGGGGCTGGCCACTGCAAATGCCACGGCAACCTGGGCCATGGTTGTTGGTAGCTCACTTTGTACGGCGGATTTTGCCTTGGCTGATTACCTTTACCGCTCTACTGGCGGGGCTACCCACGTTTGGCATGTCGGAAGGTGCGCAAACCACCATACTGATTCTGGCTTACGCGGCCCTGAGCGCCCGAGCGCTGACGTCACTGTTTGATGTGATGATTTCTATTTTTTCCAGCGGCCACCGCCGGACTGCCGTTTTGATTCTGCGCCGGCGAATGCTGCTGCCCCTGTTCATTATCGGGGTACTTTTCGCCCTTGAGGACGCTCTGGGCACCACCGAACTCACCTCGCAGCTGGGCCCGGAGCTGGCCAGTGCGCTGGCGCTGGTCTTTAGCGTAGTCGCCGCTCTTCTGAGCTTTTTCCTGATTGTTCGAAACCGGCGCCCAGTCACTCACCTGATTCGCAACCGACCCTACAAACAGCGGGCGAACCAAGGCGTATGGCGGGAAGTGACCGCGCTGCTGGCCCGGCTTTGGCATATCCCGTTGCTATTGGCCATCAGTGCATCTGTGGCCGCGGTGTTTGTTAATGGCGGAGAGGCCGACGCTGCCCTGGGCAAGGCCATGATCTGCGCTTTGCTGCTTGCGCTGACCCTTGCCCTGCAGGGGCTGATTGGCATTCAAGAGAGCCGCCCAAGCCACCAGGCTCTTAGCAAGTTTAGCCGCAGGCTGGTGCGATTCGGCTACCGATTGATACAGACAGCCGCGTGGCTAGTATTTTTTGAATTGATATTGCAGATATGGGATTTGTCCCTATTGGGACTGGGAGATAATCAGCCGATCAGCATCGCCCTGGCGGGCAGCCTAATCGGCGTGACTCTTACAGGCTTGATTGCCAACCTGACTTGGATATTTGCAGATGAGCTCCTGGACCGGGCGATGCACGGCGGAGATCGCAAGAAAAGGATCAACCCGGCAAGAGCCCAGACCATTCTGCCCATTGCCCGGAACACCCTACTGATAACGATTTTGATCGTTGCCACGCTGGCCGGCTTGTCAACCTTAGGTATCGATGTAACGCCGCTGCTGGCAGGTGCAGGTATTATCGGCCTGGCTGTAGGTTTTGGCGCTCAGACGCTGGTTCAGGATTTGATTACTGGACTGTTTATTGTGGTTGAAGACTCCATGTCGGTCGGCGATTTTGTGGAGATCAACACTTTCATGGGAACGGTGGAGGGGTTCAACTTGCGCACCGTGCGCCTGAGGGATCTTGAGGGGGTTGTTCATCACATCACTTTCAGCAAAATCAGCTCCATTCACAACATGTCGCGCCAGTTTGGTATCGCTCTACTCAAGATTCGGATTCCCCGTGAATTGCCCATTGATGATGCCATTCTTCTGATGATGGAGACAGCTGAGGAGCTGCGTACATTGCCGGATATGCGGTGGCTGATTTGGTCGCCTCTGGAAATGCAGGGCATTCACTCATTTGAGGAAGGCTGCCCAGTATTGCGCATGCGCATGCGGACGAAGCCGGAGTTTCAGTGGGATGTGTCGAGGGCTTTCAATCTGCTGCTGAAGCGCAACATGGAAGAGCGATATATAGATGTGGCGGCGCCGAGGATTAGTGTGCAGATGGATGCGGAAGGGGGTGGTCGGTCGCCGTTGATTGAGGGGCGGGGGGCTGACGGGGAGTGATTTTGGGGTGGCTGCCCATCACACTCGCTGAACAGGGCCTGGGTAACGGGCCACCGAGACGGGCTGTGCCTGTCCATGATCACTTATAACCTGGTTGTCTAGTCGTCGGGATCGATAATGGCTGCGAAGCGAGCTATCGCATCGGCGATGACTTCTGGAGGCGCTTTTTCTTGGAATTTGGCACTACGTGCCCGAAGATCCAGTGTCCGTGCCTGACTCACAATAACGGCACCTTGGGTTTTGGTGCCTGAAAGAGGCACTGCAAAGCCAAGATCTCTTTCATAAGCCCCGCCTTGAGTAATGGGGGCGATCAAGGCTTTGCCGAGACGATTGAATTCTTTACGGGAGAGGACGAGGCAGGGACGTGAATCACCTTGCATTTCTGTTCCGAGGGTTGGATTCAGGGAAACCCAAATAATATCACCCTGATCAAATGTTCGTTTTGGTGGCATAAATCATTCCTTCAGTTGTTTAAGTCATATCATTTCCTCCCCGGCCAACGGTGCATTTTCCCAAGCTTGGAGGTCGTTTGCTAACGGTGCGTTGGGGCTACACTGTGCGACCAGGTCTTGAAGTTTGTACTTCCGTCGAGTCTTTGCAGGCTCAATGATAATGCGCATTCCCTCTTCTCTGATGGAAATGTCATCGCCTAAACGGAGGCGCAATTTCTTCAACAACGGTGCAGGCAATATTGCGCCAGCGCTGTTACCGATTTTTCTAATACTCGTCTTCATAATAATGCTCATTCAATAGACAAAGATGTTTTTGCAATTTGAGCTTACTAATATTACTTTACTACCGCTTATGTGTCAACATTGTTATAACTTTACTAGACACATTGACTATTGCGTATAGCGCGACAATTAACTTGGCCGGTCCGGACAAGATAGTTGACGCTGCATACGTTGACAGAGGGGCGGGTTACTCCTTCATAATCCGAACAACCCGTTCATCCATGCAACTACGCACAAATCGGTTCATTTTTGCTTGGTCACCGGAACTGTAGAACTCTAGCAGCAGCTCATTAAACTCAAGCTGGCGCGATGCCGGAACATTGATAGCTGGGTATCCATGGTTGAGAAGGTGGCCATTCATCATAAATCGCCCCATGCGCTTGTTAACATCGAAAAAAAACTGACAGCGAGCCATGGTAAGAAACAGATGAATAGCCTGATCGTATACATCTTCGAAGCTTGTGAGCTTGTCGACCATATCCGCATAAAGGTCAACAAGCTGATTTGCCTGGGGCGGCTCATAATCGGTTCCGGCGATAAGCACACCCCCTGAACGAAAACAGCCCCACTCTAGCGTCTCCTCCTTTCCGGCAATACGGTGCAAATTGCAGGCGCAGCCTTGCGTTAACTCAAACTGCCGCCCTTTGATCAACCGGAACAGCTCCTTCCACGCATCCGCCTGGTTAGTAGCAATTTGCTGATCACTGAGCCGATGTCCTCCAACGGTTATTCCCTGCATCAACGTTTGCACTTCGGGTAGCGTAAAGTTGAGCCCTTCAAGCCGAACAGCGTCGTAAACAAAAACGGACACGCCCCGCTGCGCAAGCATTAATGCCTTTTCGCGGTTTTGAGGTATTGACCAGTGCAAATCAGTAGTTGGGTACATAGTAAAAGCTTAAGTCCTTGATATTTCTGCTCGGGTTTTTGGTGGGCTGTGCCTGTCCATGATTTGATGTGATTTTGGGGTGGATGGTGGGCTGTGCCTGTCCATGATTTGATGTGATTTTGGGGTGGATATCTATGATCAAAATTTACTCCACTAACAAATCGTCTATATCCACCTGCAAAGCCCCCGCCAGCGCCTTCAGTACTTTGGCCGAGCCAGACTTGTTGCCTGCTTCAATCTGGCTGATATAGGACTTGCCGACGCCGGCGACGTGGCCCAAAGCTTCTTGCGTAAACTCGCGATACTCCCGCCAGACTCTCAGCGGGTGATCGTCGCCGCTAATCAAACGGCCAACAATGTTAGCGGGTATCACTTCGTCCTCATCGCTGGCGAGCTCAACCATAGCTTCTCTGGCATCCGATGCATCCTGCGAACTTTCCGCCAACGTCAACAGGTTCAGATATTCATCATAAGGCAGCACCGCATACTCTGGCTTACCTTCACGCTCAATGATTTGCGCACTCATTTATAAACGTCTCCTCTTGAACCCACCTTCAGTACCAAAACCACCAACTCCCCGTGGTCAACACTGCAAATTGCCCGGTAGCTACCTTGCCTTAAGCGCCAGTAGGGTTGCCCCTTCATGAGTTTGAAGTCTCCTTCGTAGGCACTCGGATCTTGTGCGAAAACTTCTAGTTCGTGCATCAACTTTTGTGCTTGGGGTTTGGGCATCTTTCGCATTACTTTGAGCGCAGATTTCTTATAAGTCAGTTTATACATTAGAGTTTACTTTAAGTTTACCAATAGTCAACTTTTGGCAAGATGCATAGCCGGAGATTTTCGGCTCCGAAAACGACGTTTCTCTGAAAATCATCACCATCCATCCAGCGGAATGCCGTGCTCTTTTAGGTAGTCGCCATGTTCATTCAAATAATCTTTCGTGCGGGTTTTATAGCGAAAGGCCTCGCCTTCAATTTCATTGGCCTGCAGTCGAGCAATTTCTATTTCATTGCCGATTTGGTTCATGATCCAGACAACGATTTCACCGCCGGGAGCAAGGCCAAGAGTAAGGGTGTCTCGCGGAGCTTCGAACTCACCTAACGAGGTCTCGTAAAGGGCGGGAACTTCCATGAGGCTAGGCCATTCCTCCGGGATCGAAATCAGCCGTTGATAGAACTTTTGCTCTGCGAAAGAAAACCACTGGATACCAATATAATTCGGAAACGGGTCCATTCGACCTGCAACTCCTCTTGGCCCCTGGGGGCCCTTCCAACAACAACCCATACTGCCCGCTGGGTGATACCAGTGACGAACCCCTGACCGCTCAAACTCCAAGTGCTCCACCCAAACGTTATAGTGCTTCGGAGTTGCCAATTGAAAGCGCCACTCGATACTTTCATCTTTTTCTTGTGCAAACGAGCTGCACCCGCTTAGTAACAAAATAACCAATATTGATAAATTACGCATGGTGCTACTCAGGGCTCAAATTGAAATGAATTGTGCGTTCGCGGGAGGAAGCCGGCCGGAATGGAGCTAAGCTATCAAACGGAAATTCAAACTTGATGACCTGATCAAACGAGAGACCCTCCAGCAAGTTGTAATGATCGGAGTGATGTATATAACGCTGCCGTATTAGATCGCTTTGATCGGAGCCTAAAGATGGGGCGTCACTCCCAGCCTTGATTTGTTCCAAAAGGCTCTCATAAATAGGCTTGAGCTCTGCTGGCAAATGCAGTTCGCTTGCGTCTTCGTCAATACCCCCTAACGGGAGCCCTGCATCTTCAGCGAGTGAATGCATAAGCCTTAACGCCACTCGCGAATACTCCCCTTTAATTTGCCGCATCATTCGCAGCGACAGCGTCACCTTCCCGTCCGGTGAGGGGTGCGCCGAGCGGCGCTCTTCTATGGCAAGAACCGGGGAGCTTCCATCGGGTAACGGTAAGCTGTGATCACCAATCCAGTTTTTCACTTCAATATGCTGCTTCAGAGTTTTCAGATTATCCCATTCCACAGTCTGTTGCGGCCAACCTGCATTGGAGCCTCGAATATCCAAGGTCGGATACAGTAATACATTTTCTGTTCGCAGGTCATTATAGCCGCCACCAATATCGGAATGCGCGCCAGGCAGCGTAATTTCCTTGAAGTTGGAAGGCAGGCTTCCATTGGTGCTTCTTAAACTGTTGAGCGCAAAATTTGCCCGCTTTTCGTGTCGAGCAACGAAATGTACAGCGTGCCTTCAGGGCCTTTCAGTATTTCATTGGCGGCATGCCGGGCTGCTGCAGCCCCGCGGCTAAAGCCAAAAAGATCGATGGTAAGCTCACGGGTGGCACTGTTTGCGCTCAAATCTAATAGCTGGAAAGCCAATTTCGAAAAAAGCCTTTTCACCTGTGCCGGCACACCGGTATCACCCAAACCGGTAGCCGCTCCCGCGAGTGAGTCCGAAGCCCCGGCTTCAGTACCGGAACCTGGCTCATAAGCTTTGAGAGTGATCGTTTTTTTCGTACCTTCAGAAGTATTTCCGTCCTGATATAGGTCGAATAATTTAACCACATTCGTCGGCCCGCCCGCATAGCTTTCGCCCATCATTAACCGTAGCTTTGCTTGGCACTCTTTCAGTTTTTCTGGATGGCCATGTAAAGGCACCAAGCATTCATTCTCTACTCGTTTGCGATAAGCCTGAATATTATCAACGTTATTCAGGGTGCCATCTAAAAAAAGCCCTGCCACGATATTTAGTGGCGCAGACGCGGCTGGCTCAGCAGATGACGACAAAGGCGTAATATGGGCGCCGGCACCAAGTGGCAGATTCAGCCCTGGGCTGATACCTGATTCAGCGTGTCTCTTCCGTTCTGCTTCATGACGTCGGATTTCCATATCCAAATTATTCGAATCAAGACGACCAGTAGCGCTAGCGAGAGACAGACTCCGTGGCGTTAGCTGATGATTGTTCAGCGCATCTACTGCGGTTTTTATACTACTGAAGCGTGAAGCAGAATCTCCATTAAACCGCCAGTAGCCGCTGGCTGGAAAGCTATCATCAGCTTGCCAGGTCACCAGTGGCAAAAGCAGCTCTGTATCTTGAAGATAATCATAAACGAGGAACAGCTCTCCCCTGGCTACACGAGCAATCATGCCATGGGGGTCAGAGTGGCCAGGAATTCCGCCAGTTTGGCTGGTATCTAATCGTGCGCTGGTTGATGGAGCATTTAACAGGCGCTTAACTTTCTGGCTGGCCAAATATGGAGATTCAATGAGCGGTAAATCACTCGCCCGCAAGCGATAGGGAGGCTTGAGTTGCATAACATTCCTTGTTGATCAGTAAGCCGAGT
Organism: Marinobacter sp. LV10R510-11A; assembly: GCF_900215155.1. Lineage (NCBI taxonomy): Bacteria > Pseudomonadati > Pseudomonadota > Gammaproteobacteria > Pseudomonadales > Marinobacteraceae > Marinobacter > Marinobacter sp. LV10R510-11A. The sequence goes on along the minus strand of NZ_LT907980.1, from coordinate 4,413,954 downwards.
CCGTGGCTTGGTTGCTTTTAGTTGTGCCTGTCCAAGAGAAGAAAAAGAAAGATGATAATCCGCATGGTTCACGTCAGGCCCCGAACATTTCGGTTATCTCATCCTGCTCCATCCGATCGAAATCATCAGGAACCTTGAACTCGCCCGCCATGAAACCAATCCGCTTCTGCTTACCGATTTCGGGGGTTTCGATTGCGGTTACGCGCACAACCGGCTTGCCAGCTTTGGCAATAATAAACGCCTCCCCCTTGACTGCCCGAGCAACCAATTGCGAGAGCCGGGTTTTCGCTTCATGCATGTTTACAGATTTCATGAACCCTCCTCGGTTAGTTTAAGTGTAATAACTGCGTAAATCTAACCGAAATAGCTTCTGACCATTCCGCCATGGCTTGCGGAAGGGGGTGGTCGGTCGCCGTTGATAGAGGGGCGGACTACTCCTTCATGATCCGAACAACCCGTTCATCCATACAACTACGCACAAATCGGTTCATTTTTGCTTGGTCACCGGAACTGTAGAACTCTAGCATCAGCTCATTAAACTCAAGCTGGCGCGATGCCGGCAATACGGTGCACATTGCAGGCGCAGCCTTGCGTTAACTCAGGTGGGCTGTGCCTGTCCATGATTACTTCTAAAAGACGACGACTGGCACTCGACCTTAAGCAGAGCGACATGATGTTGCGAGCCGGCATATCTCGCCAGCAATATCAGCGTCTGGAATCCAAGGGGAACCCCAGACTGGACACTTTGGAACTCATAGCGCAGGCGCTCAACAGCGAGCTTATGCTTATCCCCAAAGACAAGCTTGGTGCGGTGATTGCCGTGCTGGAGCAAGAAGCATCAAATGAGACTGATAATCCAACCAGCGCAGATACCAATAAAAGCTTGGATGACGACCCCTGGAAGGGCTTACTGGGGGATGATTGATGAAAAATAACCGCATTGATGGAAGAGCCTTGGGCAAGAAATCAAAGACTGCACCCCGTACTTTCTAACTTGCTTCCGGAAGGAGCCCTGAGAGAGCTAATTGCTGAGGGGCTCAAAGCTCACGTTGATAACGAGTTTCACATCCTGTCGTATCTTGGTGGGGACTTACCCGGCGCTTTGACCGGAATGCCAACATGCGCATTCACATGGAGGACTTTGCTCAGGTACTCGTGAAATACCCTCACGAAAAATACAACTCAGCCAATTACGAACAAATCGGCAGGATTCTATACGAGTTTTCTGGCGACGGGCTGGCCGACACACAACAATTCGCGAAACGATTACTCATTAATATATTGCTTGCCAATGGCGATGCGCATCTCAAGAACTGGAGCCTGCTTTATTCTGATCAGGTTACGCCTCGACTTTCCCCGGCCTATGACATAGTTACAACCAGCACTTACATAGAGAACGAAAAACATTACGCGCTTAATTTAGGGAAAACCAAAGCCTGGTATGTAGCCTCCTACGATCACTTTCAGTCTTGGGCAGAGCGCTCAGGAATTCCCTGGCGGGCAATCAAACCTCATCTGGATGAAACGATAGAGAAAGCCAGATGCCTATGGCCGGCAGCCATCAAAGATCTGCCGATGAACGACGGCCACAAACAAGCACTTATGGAACACTGGGGCAAGCTTCAGCGTGATTTCCGAATTCTATAAGGTAGCCAAACAGAACAGCAATCGCTAAATGAATTTGCGGTGCCATTTTTGAGGAAACCTACCAAGATTATCGCAAGAGCCGGGATCTTCAGTGCCTGTCCATGATTATTCCGATGATTATTCCGTTTTAATGAAGAGGAATCTAAGCAGAGCCCGGCGTTATGCTAGGGCCTTGTCGCGCAATTTCCGCATTCTTTCCAAAGCGGCTTCAGATAGAAACGCCGAACGCGACCGAGCCTCGTTCGGGTGCTCCTTCACAAACCTATCAATCTGAATCAAAACCAAACGGGGCACGGTGATATTAATCTTCTCTGCCTTGCCCAGAAAGGGGGTTACATCGATCTCAACAAAACCCCACACCGCGCCCTCAAAGTCTGGGTTGGCACGATGTTCAGCAATAAGATTTGCACTAGGGATTTCCTCCCCGAATTCTGCCAACAGCTCAAGATGCCCAAGAATCGCCTCACGCGCATTATCCAGCGCCTCGTCTTCACTGGCGCCTGCAGAGAAACAGCCAGGAATATCGGGTACGGTAACGCCGTATTTCTTTCCGTTATCTGTATGAAGTGCTACTGGGAAACGCATAGCAATTACCTCAAGTTTGACCAATGGGTTATCAAGACAGTTACTTCCAACCGGCCTGCTTCCAAATGCTGCTTAATGTACCCCTTGGCAGTTCCGTCTTAGGGTGCGGCAACGTAACCAACCCCGGCTTTGTAGGGTGCTTGAAGTGATGATGGCTCCCATTTACTCGCACCAATTCCCACCCATCTTTTTCGAGCTTCTTTTTGACTTCAGCGCTTTTCACATAAGCCCCTTCTCGGCCGATAGTGGTTATCATACCCACACTTTAGATTTAAGCAACACCATACCCACCAACACCAAACAGCGCATCGAACAAATCAGTGTTTCAGATACTCCGTTCTACCACGTAATCTCCCGCTGCGTGCGGCGAACATTTCTGTGCGGAAAAGACCGAACTATCGGGCGTGATTACGAACACAGGCGGGCTACGTGTGCCTGTCCATGATTATTCTTTCATCAGATTCCTTGGCTAGCCTCAAGTGAGACGAGGCCTGCTTTTTAGCATAAGTACCGATAAATGCGGAGGCAGTTGGGCTGTGCCTGTCCACCAGATCTTCTGTATTAGCTCGCCTGTCTGAACTGATTTCTGAGCGTGTGAGCGCTTGGGAGGGGGAGCTTTTTGAGGTAAACGGCGAGCCTGACCACATCCATATTTTGATGGAACTACCCCCCAAATACGCCGTAGCTGATTTTGTGAACGCCCTGAAAACGGGAACCTCTCGAAGAATCAGGAAAGAGTTTGCCGACCACGTTAATAGCTATTACTGGAAACCAGTTTTCTGGTCGAAAAGCTACTGCGTAATCACCTGCGGTGGCGCACCGCTTTCGACTATAAAGCAATACATTGAAAACCAAAAAGGCGCTTAACCCTCACCAAACTTCGTATGGAAAGGGAATGCAGCGCTAATGCTGTTCAAGTTGATGCAAAGTGCCCAGAAGCGCTGGAAACGCATCAAGGGATTTCAGCAATTGGAACTGGTGATTAACAACGTCGAGTTCCGCGATGGAGTACCGACAAAGGATCAATCAGACAGGAACACTGCCTGATGCTCGTACACCAGAAACGAGGCTGTGCCCGAACGAGGCTGTGCCTGTCTATTGAACGAGGCTGTGCCTGTCTATGACTTTCGTTAGCCAAAATTCGGGAGTATTACCAAGCGCCGCAGCTAATTTAATTGCCATGTGAGCAGTTAAAGCCCCCTTGTCATGCACAAGCCGGCTCAGGGTGTTTCTGTGAACTCCCATAGCCTCAGCCAGTTCGCTGATCTCTACATGCATCGGCTCCAGAAATTCGATAACCAGCATTTGGCCAACAGTTACCGGACGACGTTTTGTATCTCTCATAATCTTCACCTCCACTAGCCCCTTCACGCATGAGGGTCTAGATAAGTATCCCTATATTCAACAGCCATAGTTCTCTGTTCGCTTTTTGACCACTATGCGCACAACGTCATTGTGCGTAAAGCCGATGATATAGACAAGAAAGCCTACTGCCCATGTGGTTGGCCATACTGCAATCCTTGCGAATTCGTGATTTGCCATCCGGGCCAACCCATATTACTGTACATTTATACATCTGTATATTTATACAGAAAACACCAAATATCAACAGATCACGGAAGATAAGGATTTCGACATGCCCAGAGCTCGCGCTGAATTAGTCTGCGTTTCGGACACCCCTTTTTACCACGTAATTTCGCGCTGCGTGAGGCGTACCTTCCTCTGCGGCCGAGATCACGCCACCGGGCGCTGTTACGAACACCGGCGCGGCTGGATTGAAGAACGAATTCGCCTGCTGGCTTCAGTTTTTGCGATGGACATTGCCGCGTACGCGGTGATGTCCAACCACTATCATTTGGTGGTCAAGCTCTGCCCAGATGACGTTGAACCTTGGAGTAACGATGAAGTTCTGGCGCGCTGGTGCAGCCTGCACAAGGGGCCGCCCCTAGTTCAACGGTATCATCGGGGGGATAAGCTATGCGCTGCCGAGCTAGGGCGAGTGGCGCAGTACGCGGAAACTTTCCGGGTCCGGCTTGGCGATTTGAGCTGGTTCATGAAATGCCTGAACGAACCCATTGCCCGGCAAGCCAACCGAGAGGATCAGTGTACTGGGCATTTCTGGGAAAGCCGCTTCAAATCCCAGCCTCTAGACACCGAAGAAGCCCTGCTCTCCTGCATGGCGTATGTGGACTTAAACCCCATTCGAGCCGCGATGGCGGATACCCCGGAAACATCAGACCACACCAGCATCAAGGAACGTATCAAACCCACCTTCAGCTTAGCCGAGTCCATTCAACGGCAAACGGAGCAGCAGGCCTTGAATGATTTTTCGGTGCCGCTAAAGCCATTACTAGGATTTGAAGGGGTCATCCGAAACAGCTTCCAGCGGGGCATTCTGTTCAGCTTTGAGGATTACCTGGAACTAGTCGACTGCACCGGCCGGATTAGCCGGGATGACAAGCGCGGCGCGATCGATGATAAAGCCCTGCCCATTCTGGAGCGGCTGAACCTTGATCCTGGCCAGTGGTGTGAACGAGCTACCCGATTTGAGGAAACTTACCAGGATTATCGCAAGAGCCGGCGACGACGGGCAGCCTGAGTGCTGCTAATATTTAGACCGGGCTATACTCTAAATTAGGCCTTGCCTGTCCATGATCCGTTAGCCCCACAGCTTCAATGCAGTGCTCGATGGAGAGCCAAAGCGCTAACGGGTCGCCATTAACATCATCGATGGGGATAAATCCAAACTTTTCATAGAACCGTTTTGCATCATCGTCTTTGGCATCCACCGCACAGCCGATTCCGCCGACTGATAGAGAAGCGTTAACAATACGTTTTAAAGACTCGATAAGAAGATACGCACCCAAGCCGTATCCCTTAGCGGAGTTATCGATGGCCAGGCGAGCTAGACGATAAACCGGTGGATCTGACGGGTACCTTTTCTGAAGAGGGTGCCCTTCAGGAAAGATAACCGCACTGGGGAGGAGGGTGTAATACCCAAGAATTTCCATTGGGTCACCTTCATCCTCAATGAGGACATAGGTGCGAGTTGCCATCTTTTCACTGCTCTGCCGAGCAATTTTCTTCAGGAACTCGTTCAATGCTTCCTTGCCGCAATCAAACTTACGACGGTTGTGCTTCTTATTAATTTCTTCTGTCTTTAAAGTCACGCGCTAACTTCCTGTGTTTAAGCGCAGCAGCACGGAGTTCCGGGTTAATCGGCTCTGGATTGTCCAGAAGTGCCAACATTCGATCCGCACTTTTTCGTGAGACTCGAATTTGAACTGCCTGGCGCTCGGCTTCCATCGCTTCTTTTTTCGCGGCATAAACCAGGAACTGACTCAGGCTACGCCCCGTTAACTCTGCCGCATGCGCAATGAGCTTTTGGGTTTCTTCGTCGACACGCGCCACTAAACGAGTATCTTTACTTTGTGTATTCATCATATTTTAAATCGATGCGTGGAGCTGGACTGGACAGGTCCCCACCGCATCGTCTCCCCTTTGGTTTATTGGTATCGATCCGCATTGCCCTTTATATCTAAAATATACCCAACTCCTAACCTATCCAATGCTGCCATAATGGCACACACATGCACAAAAAACAAAGACCTCGTGCCAAATTGGCACACATTAAATTATTCCAATAAACGGTCGTTAACCGGTCATCCTAATTGTCGCCGAACATCACTTGGGGGATCGGATCGGATCAGACTAATACCTGATCATAACTAAATGTCTTCTGAAATAATGACTTGCGAGTGCCTGTCCATGATCATTATTTTACCGTATTAATATGGAAACTTTTAAAGTATAACTAGTTCACAGATGAGCGATTATAGACTAATATAGCTTACAGGTGAACGAAATGGCGCGAGTAAAGCAGCGAAACTATTCTACATACACTAGTGAAGCGTGCCGCCTTCTCGGTCTGCTCATAAGCAATGGCCGTAAAGAGAAACGCATGTCCGTTGAAGAGCTGGCAGAGAGGGCCGGAACATCGCCAAGTTTTGTTCGTCGCCTCGAAAAAGGTGGGCTTAAGGGAGAAATGGGGGTCGCCTTTGAAGTGGCTTTCATTGCCGGAGTCAACTTGTTTACACCTGAAGTGTCAGACACAAAGGCGCAAGCAAAACTTAGCTCACTGATTGCGCAAGCGGAGGCAAAAGCCACCCTACTCCCTAAAAGTGTTCGTAAGCCCAGGGAGGAAGTGAAAGATGACTTCTAAAGACTCGGTGGATGAGTTGTATGTATGGGTCTGGCTCCCCGATGCAACAGAGCCTGTGGTCGCCGGCCGCCTGTATCGAGACTCAAACAATCCGGGCGTTTATAACTTCAACTATGGTGGCACGTAACAAAGTACTGAACCACGGCAGCTCCATAGGGGGTGGTGCGCGACCAAAAGCGCTCATTCAGGATGGCAATACCAAGTACGTCGCCAAATTCTCATCAACCACCGATCACTACAACGTGGTGAAAGGTGAGTTCTTGGCTATGCGACTTGCCGAGATCGCAGGGTTGAACGTTGCGCCTGTGCGCCTGGAACGTTCCGCCAAACGGGATGTCCTGTTGGTTGAGCGCTTTGACCGTACGCACACCCCCAAGGGATTTAAGCGCCACATGATGGTTTCGGCACTGACCATGTTTGAGCTGGATGAGATGATGGCGCGGTACGCCAGTTACGAGCAATTGGCTGACATTATCCGCCAACGGTTTACCAGCCCGTCAGCAACGCTGCTGGAGCTGTACAAGCGCCTTGTTATAAACTACCGCCACTAAGCCACACTTAGAAGCGGTTTTGCAGAGTGACCTGCATTGGGCGAGTTTCCGCCCAAACCTAAAGCCCACTTGATAGCTACAAGGCCGCTCGCCGCGTCACGCGGCATGGTACAGCCGCAATCGCACTGATGCGTTCGTTCGCTGAGCGTCTTTTTTACGACCTCCCAGCAGGCAGGGCAACGCTGACTCGGCTTTGCTTTTCGAGTGGGTATTTCGACAAACTCACCACCAGTTTCTTCGACTTTGTAGTGAATCATGGCCAGCAACTTTGCCGGCGCGGTGTCTAGTATCTCCCGGTTTAACCCGGACTTCTGCTTGACCATTTTCCCTGGCTTTTCGAGTGTGCCTTTTGCCGTTCGGGTCATGTTCCGAATGGTCAGTTTTTCCGTGGCAAAGAGCGTGTATTCCTTCGCTAGATCGTGGCTCAGTTGATGGTGATCGTGGTGGCGCTGCCGGGCAACCTTAGCTCTGGCTTGAGTCAGAACTTTACAGGCCCGCTTCCACCGGTTGGAACCTCGCTTTTTGCGTGATACAGCCTGCTGCATCGGCAGCAAGCTCTCTTTGGAGTCCCGGTAGTAACGTGGGTTCTCGATCGCGTAATGCTCGCCGTTTTCGTACGTAACCGTGCCTAAATACTCCACGCCCCAATCGAACCCGCAAGCTTTCTGGCCTTTGCAGGCCCGCACAGGCTCACATTCGACGGTGACTGATAAGAACCACTGCCCGTGCTTATGGATAACCTGGCTAGTTTTGACCTTTCCCAGAGTTCGAGCCTTCCCCCGAGCCTTGATGCGGCCAATGCCGTTGATCGAAAGCCTGCCGTGCTTACCGTTCGCCTCGGGAATAAACGCCCAGCCGCTGCCACCGCACATCTCAAAACTGGAAAACCGGCTGAGTGAGCGAAAGCGGGGGAACCCCGGAGCCTGGCCTTTCTTTACGCGCTCAAAAAATGCTTTGAACGCTTTGTCCAGGCGGCGAAGCGTCATTCGGGTAATGTAAACCGGAATGGCTTTGTATTCGGGATGGTCGGCGCGGATCTGAGTCAAACTGGCTTGTTGGTCGTTATAGGAGATCGACTTTCCGGTTTTTCGGTAACAGTCGATACGCTCTTGTAGTGCGGCATTATAAAGTTGTTGGTGTAAGCGCAAGCTCTCAAGCAACCGCTCAGATTGCGATTGGCTGGGGTAGAGCTTGTAATTGATTTTGCGCTTATCCATGAATCCTAATATAATTGGTTCCTATGTCTAAAACAACCCTGAAAGCTCAGAACCATTGCGTATACAACACAAAGTATCACTTGGTTCTTGTGACAAAGTATCGAAACCCGGTCATTAACGAGGGCATATTAGCTCGCCTGTCTGAACTGATTTCTGAGCGTGTGAGCGCTTGGGAGGGGGAGCTTTTTGAGGTAAACGGCGAGCCTGACCACATCCATATTTTGATGGAACTACCCCCCAAATACGCCGTAGCTGATTTTGTGAACGCCCTGAAAACGGGAACCTCTCGAAGAATCAGGAAAGAGTTTGCCGACCACGTTAATAGCTATTACTGGAAACCAGTTTTCTGGTCGAAAAGCTACTGCGTAATCACCTGCGGTGGCGCACCGCTTTCGATTATAAAGCAATACATCGAAAACCAAAAAGGCGCTTAACCCTCACCAAACTTCGTATGGAAAGGGAATGCAGCGCTAATGCTGTTCAATGTTCTCACTGGAAATACCGATGATCATGCTCGCAACCATGCTGCATTCTGGGACGGACATAACCTGACACTCACACCTGCCTATGACATTTGCCCACAAAGTCGCTCAACCGGAATCGCAACCCAGGCAATGCTTATACTGGGGGAACGTAACGACAGTAGACTATCGCTATGCCGGCAAGCCGCATACAAATTTAATTTAGGTGACGACAAAGCTCAGGATGTCATCGACCAGTTGCGTCAAAGCATTCTGGATAACTGGGCAGGTGTATGTGACGAGGCGCAACTGTCAGAACCAGAGAAGAAGTTCTTTTGGCGCCGGCAGTTTCTTAATCCGTCCATCGATGAGTAAGTCGGGCGGCTGGGTTAAACGGCGGGCTGTGCCTGTCCATGGTCTTAGCCGTTACGCCCCCAGTTCCCGCTGAGCGGACATAGCCAGAAAGGCAGATCGGCTCATGTGCCGGCTTTTAGCTTCGTCGTCGATGCGACGCAACAGCCCTTCCGGCAGACTGACATTCAACCGTATCGACTTTGTTTTCAATTTACCCGTATCGATATCCACCATCATCCAGATACCACCCTGATAATTGAGGCTGGCCATCAACTTCTCGAGCGACGAAGGTGAAGGAACCACCATATCCTCATCCTCGCAATACAACTCTACTGCCTCCTGGATGTTGCCCGCCAGATCGTCCCAACTGTCCGCTGCAGAAAAGCAGCCGGGGAAGTCTGGCACTTCGACACCGTGAGCATGTGTTTCATCGCCTGTTTGCACGTAAACGGGGAACAGCATACTTACCTCCAGTCCCATCCTGCTTGCCTGAAAATACTGCGCAGAGTGCCCAACAGCATATCTTTACGCGGATGAGGAACAACAACATGGCCGGGTTTGTTCGGATGCTTGAATTTCTCGTGGTCACCTTTGCCCCCACCTTCACCCAGCCTTCTGCTTTCAGCCGTTTGATAATGTCTGCGATTTTTATGTTGTATAGTCTTACGCACCGAACTGACTTCAGCAATCTGAAGAACTGTAATTGCTCGCCCACGCTAGATCTTTCAGCCGGGCCGTGCGTGTCCCCAAAGACTTGACCTTAACCCATCTATCGGGACTACAGCGGGACTACAGTGCCTGTCCGTGATTTTCCTCAGGTGCCTGGTCAGCCCGGGCAATGCCTGACTCATAAATCAGGTTTCATTACCCGGACAACGTCTAGCCGCCTCAAAAAGTCTTTATTTGGCTGCCGAAAGCGCCCTCAGACCCGCATCGTATGCCTTTAATGAGTCGCTAACGGTTTCTTTAGAGAACCCCATCTGAGCCTCAACCCGAATCGTTCCGTCTGGAGCCTGGGTAACATCGTGAGAGGCAATGCCAAGTGTTCGCTCAAGAACGGTCACACGCTTGTCTTCGTTTAGGTTGATAACGTTGATCTTGCGAGTACCCGCTTCCTGAACAACCGCAAACGGCCCTTCTGGTGTTTGCATCCAATCTACGCGCCAGAAATAGTGACCCCGATTTCGAGTTCCGTCTGGGCGGTAGAGGCTTTCATAAGAATCAAATGAACTACACTTGTTCACAAAATCATTTTGGCGTTCGCAACCGCGGCCAATTGAAACATCCTTATCATCTGTGCTGATATCAAGCTTAACGAGCTCTCCGGTTTCAGCGTTCAACAGCATATAGCCGTCCGCCTCAGAAAGGCCCACCGTTTCCCCAAGGGAGCCGACAATACTGGTCAGGCCCGCCAAGCCTTCTTTTGTTTCTTCGTTCTTTTCAATGAGCAAGTAACCCGTGGAGCCAAAATCCCCTTTCTGCAAAGCTGCAACGTGATAACTTTCTGGCACCATCAAAGTGCTGACACGCTGCCCCGGCGTATAATGGAACACCGACGCATCGCGGGTAACCAGCACCCCGGTGGATGTGCCAACCACGTTTTGCCCCGCAAGCTTCTTGCCTGTTACGGAAGTAAATGAAACACCCGTGGTATCTTTAGTAGCCGTGCCCAGCGTTACAGGCTCGGAGTTTCCGGCACTGGAGAGATACTTAAACGTGAGTTCGTTGCGACCACTCTTTAGGGCGTAAACGATGTCGCCGGCCAGGGCATTTGCAGAAAATCCAGTAATCTCGCCTTCAGGATCCAAATAAGGCGCTCCACCAATCATCAGGCCATCACGCACACGGCGAATTTCAACCGCATCCCCATCACTTTTTACAGCGGCAATCTGTTCTGCCAACTCTTGTTCACTAATCAAACTAACTGGTTCCGACACGGGTGCTGGTTGCGCCGCCTGCTGCTGTCGTACACCGGCATTCATTCGAGCAATAAATGCTTTTTGCATTTCTTGCGCCATGGCTTGCTGCTCAGGCGTCATTGGCGGTCGAGGGCTCGCGCACCCACCCAGTAACGCTATAGATATAGCAACAATCATTCCCCTGAATTTGTGCATGCTTACTCCCAAAAGTGGTGATCTGATTTAGCCGAAATATTGTGTATATAGTCTGAAACGCGCAGCATTATATATCAGTGCGAAGGCCGACACTTTTAAATGATGTAAAATGGAAACTGGTTCTCGGAAACTGCCCCATCATTTGGGAAAAAGCTCATATACGCGTGCAGTGACTATCCATGATGATTGGAGAGCCAGCGATGGATGGGGAGTGATTGTGGGGGCCTACCCATCACACTCGCCGAACAGGGCCTGGGTAACGGGCCACCAGCTCATCGGCAGTGAGTAATAGAAGCAGGTTCACGTCAGGCCCCGAACATTTCGGTTATCTCACCCTGCTCCATCCGATCGAAATCATCAGGAACCTTGAACTCACCCGCCATAAAACCAATCCGCCATGGCTTGCGGAAGGCCTTAGGCTATGGCTGTCCATGGTCTTATATAATTTCCTATACCTCAAAAAAACAGGGTTGGAGGTACCCCGAAACGCTGACCTAACGCTTCCATATGCTTGCGGGTCAATTTCTTTCCTTCCGCGCCGTTGAGGATCTTGCTCACGTTGCCCTTTGAACCCAGCTCCGGAAGATCGGCAACGCCGAGGCCATATTGTGCCATCAGCGTTTTCAGTACAGCAATACCATTATCCATTTTAGCAACTGTGGCATTGAACTCTGAGAACTCCTCGGCCTGATCTTCCCAGCGCTCGATGCTCAAAGCCAAAATCTCAATCAGTGACTTATTGGCAGCATAGTCGCTCACCAATGCATCCATCAGCGCCATGGCGTGCTCGTAGTCGTCTTGGGTATCGATACGAGCAAGGAAGGGCACTTGCGCCAGAGCGTTTCTCATTTGAATACAAGCAGCGGATAGCATAAGTGTCACTCCTTGTTTCTGCGGTATTTCTGGGTTAGGCGGTCGTACGCAAGTTGTTACCGCCAATGTCAATCACCCACCATTTGTCCCGATACTTAAAGTTGTCTAAAGACGGAAAAACTTGGCGTAACTGATCGGGAGCTTCAAATTTCCCGCCACGCAAGGTTATGTAAGTGTTGATCAACGCATCCCTGTCATTGGGATGCATCCGAACTGCGTCATTAAACGGCTTCCTTGAAATAACGTGCACCGACCTTCCTTGTTTCCGTTTTAGAAACTTTATCATAGATGTTTCCAAAAAAGAAACTCATCTTTATTATCGGCTGTTCTGTGCCTGTCCATGATCACCTATGATCACCTATGGCTGCGCCCTCATCAGCCTTGATAACCTTCACCGCAATCATCACAAGGGCATTTGACTCGGATGGCGAGGGAAATTCCCATGAAACCAGAATCTCGGCAGAGTACCCGCGGGCACCTCTTCATAATAGAACTCCAGATCGTCCTCCATGGATTCATGGTAGGCCGACACCTCAGACAACCAATAAAAGCATGAAATACCCATCACGAGTGCAACGATAGCCGCAGCTACAAACCTTTTCCCAGTGCGCCTCTTCTGGGTGGCAGGCAATAAATCAGGAGTAATGAGTGCCCAGAATACAGAAAGCACGAGAAACCCAATCAACATTGAGCCCGGAGCCATAAATACGGCCGAAACACCTGCATGCAGCAGCGCAGCGGAGACTGACGCCGTGAACGCCGCCAGCGAAAGTGCCAGCTCACCACCGCCAGCAACACGTACTTCTGCTCGCCGCTGCCAGAACAATCGCACAGCTTGGCCAACAAACAGCATAAGTGCGCCGATCAACAGCCACCCGTATTCTGCAGCCCACATCAAATACATATTATGGGGATGACCAAATTTACGAGACTGCTGGTACTCTTCAGTCAATACTTCGTGGGTCAGCCAAGACTGCGGCCCCAGGCCGAAGGGGAAGTTTTCAAGGCTCATGCGCCAAGCTTCAAGAAATAACGGCATCCGGCCAGACGAATCCGACTTTAAGGAGCGCATGCTCACTTCATCCAAAAAGATCGAGGGGATGATTACGGAGAGCAGCAGCCATGCCAGCACGCCATAAGCCAGATAACGTAAAAACACTCGCAGCCAAGGCAAAACTGGTCGCCCGATCAGCACAGCCGCCAATATCACACCAAAAGCAATGCCCAGCATGCTGCCCCGAGAAGTGGAAAGAAACTCGACCCACCACCAAAGCGCAGCGCCAAGTGCTACGAAGAAGCGCCAGAGCCGTTCATCTTTTAAGGGCCCTATAAGAACCGCCAGGGGCAAGAGAGGCAACAGCCAGGTTGCGGTATGGCTCCAGTAGCGAATATTAACAAAGCCCCAGGGGATAAAATTCGACATATTTGCTACCTGGTCAGAAAGCGCAAACATGTAAACCGTTATAGTGGCACCACCATAAAAAGCGGCAGTGACCGCCGCTACACCAACCAGAACGACTACCGAATACCGCCTCTGCTCGTCGCTTCTCGGCAAACAACCCGATAACACGAAACCAAGAAAGAATGCCCCATACATTCCGGGCTCTGCCCAATTGTAAGAAGCTTCACCAAATGGCAGCGCAAGCAGAATGAACCCGCCTGCAATTAGGGCTACAGGCCACACATATCTGACCAGCGGCCAGCCGTATCGGTACACTAAAACCGTCAAAGAAAAAACAACGACCAACCCCAGCAGGCCTACCAATATAAACCGCTGTGAAGCATAGCCGCCGAATGGCAGCGATAAAAAGTCTGCAAATAAAACGCAGACAAATACGGCAGCAACTAATAGCCAAAGCGCTGCATTCCAGGCTGTTCGCATTATTTCCTCAAGCGTATAAGAAAAGAGTTGAGCTCAGGCAATTCCATTCCGGGCATACGGGGGCCTAAATTGTGCCTGTCCATGATCCCTGTCCTCGAAGATTATCTGGAACTGGTGGACTGTACCGGCCGGATTAGCAGGGATGACAAACGCGGCGCGATCGATGAAAAAGCCCGGCACTCTGTGCCTGTACGCAATTTTTCACCATATTAACATGCAAATTTTAAAGTATAACTAGTTCATAGATGAACGATTAAAGCCTCATATCGCTCACAGGTGAACGAAGTGGCACGAGTAAAGCAGCGCGGACTAGGCTGTGCCCGGCCTAGGCTGTGCCTGTCCATGATTATTCCTTGCGAGTTCGTGATTTGCCATCCGGGCCAACCCATACTACTGTACACTTATACATCTGTGTATTTGTACAGCTTACGCCAAATATCAATGGATCACGGAAGATAAGGATTTCGACATGCCCAGAGCTCGCGCTGAATTGGTCTGCGTTTCAGACACCCCTTTCTACCACGTAATTTCGCGCTGCGTGAGGCGTACCTTCCTCTGCGGCCGAGATCACGCCACCGGGCGCTGTTACGAACACCGGCGCGGCTGGATTGAAGAACGAATTCGCCTGCTGGCTTCAGTGTTTGCGATGGACATTGCCGCGTACGCGGTGATGTCCAACCACTATCATCTGGTGGTCAAGCTCTGCCCAGATGACGTTGAACCTTGGAGTAACGATGAAGTTCTGGCGCGCTGGTGCAGCCTGCACAAGGGGCCGCCCCTAGTTCAACGGTATCATCGGGGGGATAAGCTATGCGCTGCCGAGCTAGGGCGAGTGGCGCAGTACGCGGAAACTTTCAGGGCCCGGCTTGGCGATTTGAGCTGGTTCATGAAATGCCTGAACGAACCCATTGCCCGGCAAGCCAACCGAGAGGATCAGTGTACTGGGCATTTCTGGGAAAGCCGCTTCAAATCCCAGCCTCTGGACACCGAAGAAGCCCTGCTCTCCTGCATGGCGTATGTGGACTTGAACCCCATTCGAGCCGCGATGGCGGACACCCCGGAAACATCAGATCACACCAGCATCAAGGAACGTATCAAACCCACCTTTAGCCTCGCCGAGGCCATTCAACAGCAAACGGAGCAGCAGGCCTTGAATGATTTTGCGGTGCCGCTAAAGCCATTACTAGGATTTGAAGGGGTCATCCGAAACAGCTTCCAGCGGGGCATTCTGTTCAGCTTTGAGGATTACCTGGAACTAGTCGACTGCACCGGCCGAATCAGCCGGGATGACAAACGCGGCGCAATTGATGAAAAAGCCCTGCCCATTCTGGAGCGGCTGAACCTTGATCCTGGCCAGTGGTGTGAACGAGCTACCCGATTTGAGGAAACTTACCAGGATTATCGCAAGAGCCGGCGACGACGGGCAGCCTGAGTGCTGCCAATACTTCAACCAGGCTATGCTGTCGACACCATCAGAAGCTGGGAAACCAAGCGCCGCAACCCCACTGGCTTGGCGGCCAAAGTGCTGGCAACAATTCAGGACAATCCGTCGTTTTTCAACGAATTGGCCTCGCACTGACTGATGATCAGCCGTGTCGGGCCTGTCCATGATTAGTTTAGAGCCACGGGGTAGCTTGAGCACAGCCAATATTTCAACCGGGCTATTCTCACGTTGAACCCAATGGATGTACTAGCGTGTCTGCTGGCCCGACTTGTTAGCAGAAATATCCTTGAGCCCGCCGGACACATACTTGTGCAAAACGCTGGATACGAGTGATTGATATGGAAGACCCTCTTCCAACGCACGGCGCTGGAGCGCTTCCAGATCTCGGCTAGAAATACGGATATTAATGCGCTTGTCTTTCTTGAATGCATCTTCTGCCGTCTTTGCAATGAATTTCCGGCGCTCGTCGTCCAAGTCGGGCTGAAACTCACCAGCCTCATACGCTTCAAGAAGCTCCTGCTCTTCTCGCTTCAGATTTGTGCTACCCATACTACCCCCTTAAATACTGTTTGGTGGCTTTGCGACTGGGAATAATTGTCTTGAGGAAAAACTCCGTCTCGCTCTCAACATACGGAACCAACCAAGCGTAATCGTCGACCTTTACCACGAACATACGCTGACTTGGGTACTTTTCTGTGTTCGGATGAGCCAGATCATCGAGCAAGCCACCGGACTGAAGACCAAACACAACATCCTCAAAAGAGATGCCACGCTCGATCATCAAGGTTTGATTCTTTTCAGAATTCCAGTTTATTTGCTTCATGGGAGAAGCATAGCAGATTGTGTGCCTATTGGCATCTCTCCCGCCTCAGAGCGCGCACACTAAAACAGCAGAGCCCCGGGGCCCGCGCAGCCAAGCAGTGCTTGTCCATGATCTTATAGTCAATGCCCCTCAACTGTGCTCCGACACGTATTGTCGCAGGGCTTCGTTCATTCTCGTCTGCCAGCCACTACCGCCGCTCTTGAAGAACTCGATAACGTCTTCATCAATTCGCAGCGTGGTGGACTGTTTGGGGGATTTCGACTTTGGCCGCCGTGCCTCGCTTAGCTTAGCTTTGGCAAACATAGCGTCAGACCACTCGGGGCTGTCTGTATCTATCATTTCTGGGTCAGTTGAATTGCTCATAGCGTCGCACCTCGCGTTTATTGGCCTTGCGCAAGCTGATTACACGAACGATATTTATGCGCAGCGTATAAACCAGAGCGTAAAGGCGGGGGCCTATATGGCCGAGTGCAAAGTAACGCTGTTCGCCGTTTACTTCCTGCTCTACCTCAATCGCTCCATCGAAATAGCGGCTATGTTGTGCCTGTCCACGACTAACTGCGATCAGCCCGCATTCAGCCTAACCTTTCTATATCAGACTGATTGTGATTGCTCAGGTATTCCTGTAACGCCTTATCCATGCGGGTCTGCCAACCGCTGCCAGTGGCGCGGAACTTTGCAACCACTTCAGGTGAGAGACGAATAGTGATCCGCTCCTTGGTGACCTCGGCTTTCGGCCTGCCCATGGGTCGTAGTTGTTCAAACTCCTTCTCTGTGAGCTCACGAGCGTCTGGATCTGCGTCAATACCGGCATTGATCTCTGCCTCTTCCTGATCCGATGGCAAATCAAAAACTCGACCAAATTTAGATTTTATCTGCATATAGACCCTTGAACCAATTGGTGCGTACCCGATCATCCGGCGTTCACCGTAACAATTTCGCACGTCCTCGATGAGCCACATACACTCCCATTCGAGCAACGCTGCATCAGCCAAAGAAACACCGTGTTTCCTAGTGTTGATGGCGTCCTTCCCTGGATCGAAATCGATTTTCATATCACTTATTGTACATACAAAAAGTATAGAAACAAATCGCACGGTGCCGAGGGACAGGTCTCGCCGGAACAGGATAAACATAACGCCGACATATACGCGGGATACAAAAAGGCCCGGGGGTCGAAACCTCCGGGCCTTTGGGAATCAGGTCAGGCTATGCTGTGCCTGTCCATGATTGTTGCGAGGGTCGAAACCTCCGGGCCTTTGGGAATCAGATCAGGCTACGTGTGCCTGTCCATGACCGGTCCTCTGGGAATCAGGTCAGGCTAGTGCCTGTCCATGATGATTCAGGCTAGTGCCTGTCCATGATGATTCAAGAACGGCAAAGGCCCGGAGATCGAAACCTCCGGGCCTTTGGGAATTAGGTCAGACTACGTGTGCCTGTCCATAATTTTTTGTTAAGCTCTGCCCGGATGACGTAGAACCCTGGAGTGACGATGAAGTTCTGGCGCGCTGGTGCAGCCTGCACAAGGGGCCGACCCTAATTCAACGGTATCATCGGGGGGATAAGCTATGCGCTGCCGAGCTAGGGCGAGTGGCGCAGTACGCGGAAACTTTCAGGGCCCGGCTTGGCGATTTGAGCTGGTTCATGAAATGCCTGAACGAACCCATTGCTCGGCAAGCCAACCGAGAGGATCAGTGTACTGGGCATTTCTGGGAAAGCCGCTTCAAATCCCAGCCTCTAGACACCGAAGAAGCCCTGCTCTCCTGCATGGCGTATGTGGACTTAAACCCCATTCGAGCCGCGATGGCGGACACCCCGGAAACATCAGACCACACCAGCATCAAGGAACGTATCAAACCCACCTTTAGCCTCGCCGAGGCCATTCAACGGCAAACGGAGCAACAAGCATTGAATGATTTTTCGGTGCCGCTAAAGCCATTACTAGGATTTGAAGGGGTCATCCGAAACAACTTCCAGCGGGGCATTCTGTTCAGCTTTGAGGATTACCTGGAGCTAGTCGACTGCACCGGCCGAATCAGCCGGGATGACAAGCGCGGCGCAATTGATGAAAAAGCCCTGCCCATTCTGGAGCGGCTGAACCTTGATCCTGGCCAGTGGTGTGAACGAGCTACCCGATTTGAGGAAACTTACCAGGATTATCGCAAGAGCCGGCGACGACGGGCAGCCTGAGCGCTGCCAATACTTCAACCAGGCTATGCTGTGCCTGTCCATTGTCATTCCCCTGATTATTTTTATGCGGCGGATTCATGCTCAATATCCCAACCTGGGAATACGAGCACAGCCGGATGGCATTGCAGAGCCCGAGCCAAGATCTTTGCACGCTCGACACCCAGACGCACCCGATCATTTTCAATAGCTGAAATAGTAGACTGTGGTATGCCAGTGGCCGCTGCCAGATCATTCTGACTCATATCTTGAAGCTCACGCAGAATCCGGACAGATTCGCCAACAGACACTTCAATCCTTCTTTTAGCCTTATGATATTCGCTCATTTCATCTCCTCCCATAATCATGGGGAGTTACTTTTTCAACTTCTACAAGCACCTGCTTGTTCTGCACTTTATAAATAACGCGATACTGAATATTGAGCCGCGAGGATCGAAAACCCTTCCACTTCCCTGATAACGCTTCATCGTTAAAGCCTCGAATTTGTTTTAGCCCCTGCGGGCCCGAAATGGAAACGATATCCTTCCATTTCTCATAGCGCTTTTGCACCTCAACAGGTGCCGCCGACAAATTTTTCGTTACTCGCCTATGCTCAAGTATCCCCCACATACCATATAAGATATAGACACTAAATGGTATGTCAAGCACAGACTGCGGGCATCATAACGCTGGAAAACCAACGCAGGCTTACCATAACCCCCGAATAGACGCACTAAAACGGCAAAGGCCCGAGGGTCGAAACCGTCGGGCCTTTGGGAGTCAGGTCAGGCTACGTGTGCCTGTCCATGATTATTTTTATGTCCATGATGATCGATCGATTCATGCGATGGACGGGCTGTGCCTGTCCATCAGGCTATGGAATTAGGCGCAGGACACAAAAAGGCCCGGGGGTCGAAACCGCCGGGCCTTTGGGAATCAGTTCAGGCTAAGCTGTGCCTGTCCATCACTATTGGTGTAGTGCCTGTCCATGATCATTTCCGCTGTGCCTGTCCATGACTGTTTATGATCAGGTCAGGCTATGCTGTGCCTGTCCATGACTGTTTATAGACACTAAATGGTATGTCAAGCACAGACTGCGGGCATCATAACGCTGGAAAACCAACGCAGGCTTACCATAACCCCCGAATAGACGCACTAAAACGGCAAAGGCCCGAGGGTCGAAACCGTCGGGCCTTTGGGAGTCAGGTCAGGCTACGTGTGCCTGTCCATGATTATTTTTTGTTTT
Organism: Marinobacter sp. LV10R510-11A; assembly: GCF_900215155.1. NCBI lineage: Bacteria > Pseudomonadati > Pseudomonadota > Gammaproteobacteria > Pseudomonadales > Marinobacteraceae > Marinobacter > Marinobacter sp. LV10R510-11A. Next base: position 4,394,369 of record NZ_LT907980.1, on the reverse strand, counting down.
ATTAACCCATCTTTCGATGAATGAGTCTGGCGGCTGGGTTATACGGCGGGCTGTGCCTGTCCATGATCATTTCCGCTGTGCCTGTCCATGACTGTTTATGATCAGGTCAGGCTATGCTGTGCCTGTCCATGACTGTTATAGCAATCACAGGCTAAGCTGTGCCTGTCCATCAGGCTATGTCCTGTCCATGATTATTTGTTGGAACAGGCCGAACATAACACCGAATTAGGCGCAGGACACAAAAAGGCCCGGGGGTCAGAAACCTCCGGGCCTTTGGGAATCAGGTCAGGCTATGCTGTGCCTGTCCATGATTGATCTCTAGGTCTATTGAGCCATCGCATCACCGCGTTCGATGGACGAGCTGTGCCTGTCCATGATCATTATCAATTGTGTGCCTGTCCATGATCACTTATACTTACCTGCAATTAGCAGGCAAATACTTCGCCGGAACTGCTGTGGCCGTGATTCCCGAATTCGTAATATTACAGTCCCAGGTCACACTCGCATCACCAATTGCTGATGTGACCTCCAATACAAACTGCTCACCACCAGTTAAACCGCCATCGTCAAAGGCGGATGCTAGCGTAATGAGTATCGCTGAATTAGTCTTATCCCACGCGATCGTATTAACCACCTCGCCGTTAATTGTACCGGTAAACCCTGCAGCTGCGGTGTCTGCCGGAAGATCACCTTGAGTAATGATAAACTCGGACACGGTGGTTTTGGCGTTTGCGGCCAAACCGATAGCCTCCGACATTTTTGCCCTAACCGTGTAGTCTTGATAGGCAGGCAATGCCACCGCCGCCAAAATACCAATGATCGCAACAACGATCATCAATTCAATCAGTGTAAAACCCTTCTGAGCATGATTAATGTTCATGTTCTTCATATTCAACCTCTACCTTTGTCGTTAAGAATCTCGAAACGGCCCGCAAGCAGTTTTATTGAGCCTGTCTTAGCTAAAGCACCCCGCGTGCCAACTAGAGAAACCCAACTAAAAACCTACATAAATCAAATAACTAACCAAATAAATAACACTCAGGACGACATACCCAAACAAAAACCCCACTACTACTCCCCGTCACCCCCTGACAAAATTTGTCACTACCCAAACCACCCACACGCCTTTCCAAACCCAGACCAGCCATCTAAACTCCCCTCCATCACTTAAATCTCATTTCAGTCACACAGGCAGCACTCTCTACCTCATTTATGGCTACTAACAAAAGCAACATCACCCTAACCGGCCTGGCCCGGCGCTTTGTAGACGACGGGCTTCTTGATGAAGCAACCGCGAAGGACGCGTTTATACAAGCGTCCCAGAACCGAATTCCGCTGATCACTTATCTCACCCAGAACAAACTGGCGGACAGCTCTCGGCTGGCTTTCTCTGCGGCAATGGAGTTTGGGGTATCGGTTCTGGATCTCACATCCTTCCTTCCGGAGATGATGCCGGAGGGCGTGGTCGACGATAAGTTGGTGCGAAAGCACAACGCGCTTCCGCTTTATAAGCGCGGCAATCGGCTGTTTATTGCAGTATCGGACCCCACCAATATTCAGGCACTGGATGAGATTAAGTTCAACACCGGCCTGAGTACCGATGCGATCCTGGTCGATGATGCGAAGCTTCGTGAAGCTATCGACAAATATCTGGAGTCCCAAGACACCAGTATGGGTGACCTGGATGATGCCGACCTTGAGGGTGTAGAAACCGAAGGTGGCGAACAAGAGGATGAAGGGGCCGTTGCTGTCAGCGATGTAGACGACGCGCCCATCGTAAAGTATGTGAACAAAATGTTGCTGGACGCCATTCGCGGCGGCGCTTCGGACGTGCACTTTGAACCGTACGAAAAAACCTACCGTGTGCGTTATAGAACAGATGGCATTCTTAAAGAGATGTCACGGCCCTCCATTAAGTTGGCGCCGAAGATATCGGCGCGCATAAAGATCATGGCACAACTGGACATCTCGGAACGCCGAGTTCCTCAGGACGGCCGCATCAAGATGAAGCTGTCCAAAACCAAGGCTATCGATTTCCGGGTTAACACTTTGCCTACCCTTTGGGGTGAGAAAATCGTTCTGCGGATTCTGGATCCCAGCCAGGCCAAGCTGGGCATTGATGCGCTGGGCTATGAGGAAGACCAGAAGAAGCTGTATATGGATGCACTGTCCCAACCACAGGGCATGATTCTGGTTACCGGGCCCACAGGCTCTGGTAAAACCGTATCGCTTTATACCGGCTTGAACATCCTCAACACTGCAGACATCAACATCTCCACGGCGGAGGATCCGGCCGAGATCAACCTGGAGGGCATCAACCAGGTTAACGTGAACAACCGGGTTGGCTTGGGATTTGCCGAAGCACTGCGGGCCTTTCTCCGTCAGGATCCGGATGTGATCATGGTGGGTGAGATCCGGGATCTTGAAACTGCCAATATTGCGATTAAAGCGGCGCAGACGGGCCACCTGGTTCTATCTACACTGCACACCAATAGTGCGGCAGAAACTCTCACCCGAATGATGAACATGGGCGTGCCCGCCTTCAACATTGCAACGTCTGTGAGCTTGATCATTGCTCAACGGCTTGGCCGAAAACTATGCAGTGCGTGCAAACAGCCTGGCGATGTGCCAAAAGACCTACTTTTGTCCGAAGGGTTCACACAGGAACAAATTGATACAGGCTTTACGTTGTTCCACCCCAAGGGCTGTGATAAATGCACTAATGGGTATAAGGGCCGCGTCGGTATTTACGAGGCGGTCAAGGTAACCGAAAAGCTGGCTAGCATGATTATGGAAGAAGCCAGCTCCATTAAAATTGCAAAGCAGGCTGAGGCCGAAGGTTTCCGGAATTTACGCCAAGCAGCACTCCTAAAAGTGATTGCGGGCGTGACCAGCCTTGAGGAAGCCAACCGCGTGACGAAGGATTAAGCATGGCAGAGAAAACGCAAAAGCTGGAATCGTACATCTGGGAAGGCAAAGACCGAAAAGGCAACAAGTCCAAGGGTGAACTTAGCGGTTCTAGCCTGGCCTTGGCTAAGGCCCAGCTACGCAAACAGGGGATTATTCCGAATAAGGTCAAGAAGAAAGCTAAGCCTTTGTTTGGTGGCAGCAAGAAAATCACACCCTTCGACATTGCCATGCTTACCCGGCAGCTGGCGACGATGATGAAGGCAGGGGTGCCACTGGTACAGAGCTTTGACATTGTGACTGACGGCCTTGAAAACAAGGGCTTGCAGGAACTAGTGATGTCAGTCAGGAACGACATCGCTTCTGGTACCAGTTTTGCGGGAGCGCTTCGTAAGCACCCCAGGCACTTTGACGATCTCTACTGCAACCTGGTTGATTCCGGTGAAAAAGCGGGTGCGCTAGAGAAGATGTTGGATCGTATCGCCACATATCTCGAAAAAACCGAAATACTCAAGAAAAAAGTTAAGAAAGCCATGACTTATCCCGCAGCGATCATCGTCGTTGCGGTAATAGTTACGGCAATACTACTGGTAAAGGTAGTACCGCAATTTGAAAGCCTGTTTCAGGGCTTTGGAGCAGAGCTTCCGGTATTTACTCAGATGGTTGTGCGGCTTTCAGACTGGATGCAGGCTTGGTGGTTTGTGGTATTACTTGGGATTGCGGGCACGATATACCTGTTCAAAGAGGCCAATCATCGTTCACAGAAGTTCTCGGATTTTGTGGATAAGTATGTCCTAAAGCTACCTATTGTTGGTGAGATTCTTGATAAGTCTGCGGTCGCCAAATTCGGCCGGGTGCTTTCTACTACGTTTGCTGCGGGTGTTCCGCTTGTGGATGCGCTGGACTCGGTGGCTGGAGCTACAGGTAACGCGGTTTACCGGGATGCGATTCAACGCATTAAGAACGATGTTTCCAGTGGTACTCAGTTGCAGGCTTCTATGCGGCAGCAGGATATTTTCCCGGTGATGGCGGTGCAGTTGACGGCGATTGGTGAGGAATCTGGTAATCTGGATGAGATGCTTGAGAAGGTTGCTGAGCACTATGAGAGTGTGGTTGATGACATGGTGGATAATCTGACTGCATTAATGGAGCCGATGATTATGGTGGTTCTTGGCGTGCTAGTTGGCGGATTAATTATCGCCATGTACCTGCCGATATTTCAGATGGGGCAGGTTGTGTAATTTGGTTCCGCACCCCCCCTCTCCCCCGGCCCCTCTCCCGCGAGGGGTGAGGGGAGTAAAGAAAAAGGAGAAACATTAAGAGTTTTTGAATGGCTACATTAGATATTTTCCTTTCAACACCTTGGCTCCTATACCTCGCTGTAATATTCGTCTCTCTATGCATTGGCAGTTTTCTGAATGTGGTGATTCTTCGTTTACCGAAGATGATGCATCAGGATTGGCGGTGTCAGTGTGAGGCGTTTTTGGAGGTTGCTGAGGATCAGCGTAAGCCGGAGGAAGTGGTAACGCTTTCCAGCCCTGCTTCCACCTGCCCTTCTTGTGGGCATAAAATCCGTGCTTGGGAGAATATTCCGGTTATCAGCTACCTATTCCTTCGCGGGAAATGTGGTGGTTGTAATGCGCATATTTCTATTCGCTATCCGCTTGTAGAAGCAGTAACGGCGCTGTTTTCTGTGATGACGGTTGTGATCATCGGGCCTTCGGAAACGGCTTTGTGGTCGCTGTTGCTGGTTTGGGCGCTGGTGGCTCTTACGGTGATCGATTTTGATACTCAGCTGTTGCCAGATAGCATTACCCTGCCTTTGATGTGGCTTGGGTTGATGTTGAGTTATTTTGGGGTGCTGGGGGATTTCAACGGTGCTTTTTGGGGCGCGGTTGTTGGTTACCTTTCTTTGTGGTCTGTGTACTGGCTGTTCAAGCTTGCGACCGGCAAGGAAGGCATGGGGCATGGAGATTTTAAATTGTTGGCTGCTCTGGGTGCTTGGTTGGGGTGGGAGTTGTTGCCGGCGGTTATTCTGCTGTCCTCACTTGTAGGTGCTGTGGTGGGTATCAGTTTGATGGTATTCAAACAACACGGGCGGGAAGTGCCGATTCCGTTTGGGCCTTACCTTGCCGCTGCTGGGTTGTTGTGTTTGTGGTTTGGGGTTGAGATTCAGGCGTTTTGGTACGGGCTGCTAGGAGTTTGACGGAGCGGATGGTAGTTATTGGTTTAACAGGCGGCATCGGGTCGGGAAAATCTACCGTCGCGCGGCAGTTCGGAAGCTTGGGCGTGCATTGGGTGGATGCAGACGATGTGGCCCGGGAAGTGGTGGAGCCGGGTACGCCGGCGCTGGTGGCGATTGCTGAGCATTTTGGGGAAAACATTCTCACGGATGACGGCGCGCTGAACAGGGCTAACCTTCGGCAAATTGTATTTGAGCAGCCGGAGCAGCGTGCCTGGCTTGAAGGCCTGCTGCACCCTATTATTCGTGAAGAGTTGATTCGACAACTTCACCCGAGTGACTATGCTTTGCCCTATGTTTTGCTGGTGTCGCCCCTGCTGCTGGAAACCGACCAGCATGAACTGGTAGAACGGGTGCTTGTGGTGGATGTGCCGGTAGATGTTCAAGTAGAGCGCACCATGGCGCGGGACACCAACTCCCGCGAGCAGGTGGAGCGCATTATTTCCGCTCAGATGCCCCGGGAGCAGCGGCTTGGCCGGGCAGATGCTGTGATTGACAATAGCCTGCCCTTAGATAGGGTTTTAGCCGAGGTTCGCGCATTGCATGAAGCGTTCATGGTGGACTTTGGTTGAGCAGTTTGCATTTACCTGGATTGTAACTGCCTCTCTGCTGCTCGGAATCAGTTCTAACAGCTATGGTATGGAGCCGGTGTTCGAGGTTGAAGAACACTCCATCCCTGACACGCTGCTGCCTGAAAAGCTGCCGTTGTCGTTTTATACGTTCGATCCTGAGGAGTACTGGGCGGAGCCGCGCGAGTCCTACTGGATGAACTTCAGCAACTTCATTTTGCGCCAGGAGCGTATTCAAAGCCCAAAGGTTCAATCCCTTGGGAATTGGGCCGACCGGGCGCTCTCCGGTGCAGACCATAACCTCCCCAACAACGCAAGTTACTTGCGCGTTGGCTTCGCCACCGAATCGGAATATGGCGACCCGGCCAGTTTTAAACCGGAAGTCCGGTTTCGGCTGGATATCCCAACCACAAAACGTAAGCTGCGCTTGGTTATCGAAAGCGAAAGTGATGAGCTGATTCCTTTGGAAGAACGGCAGCGCGACCGCCAGCTCACTAAGCCAGACCGCACTTCGGGCCAAACCACGGGTGCCGTGCGGTATTTATCGCAGGTCGGCGACGCCATCAACCTATCTAACGACATTGGTGCCCGACTGCATTTTCCGCCAGATGCCTTTTGGCGGACGACGGCGGAAAAATACTGGAAAGCGGATGCCGACTGGGGCCTGCGCGTGCAACAACGTTTTTACTATTATCACCAAGATGGCTGGGGCGCCCGCTCCTGGTTCAGCGCCAGCCGGGACGTCGGCAGTGGTTGGCGCTTCTGGTCTTCCACGGAGCTTGAGTGGGTTCACCGCGACAGCAAATTTGTGACAGCGCAGATTTTTAGTACGGCTAAAAGGCTGAATAATCGTTCGATAATCACCCCCCGCTTAGGTGTTCTTGGTGAGAGCCAGCCGGGCTGGCGTACAACGTCTGCGTTTGCGGATCTCACTTGGCGTTACCGACTGCACAGCGACTGGTTGTTTGCAGAGCTTATACCGGCATTAACATTTCCCAGAGAAGAGAGCTTTAAAGACCAGGGCTCAGTGGTTTTTCGCATAGAAATGTACTTTTCCGGTAGCATTAACCCGAATTTCATGAATTAAGGCCCCATGCCCAGACACCACTCGATACCCGCCGAAGACGCTCTGGCTTTAACCCCTATTGCGATCACCCGATCCTGCTTTAAAGACAAATTTGGAGTGCCGCGCCAACCTGGGCTCACCCGGCATGCCAGGGCCGATTTGATCATCCAACCGCCCTACGATCGCGAAGACGCATTTCGTGGCCTGGAGACGGCCAGTCACCTGTGGCTAATCTTTCAGTTTCACGAAGCCGTGCGGGCCGAGTGGCGGCCGGTTGTTCGGCCCCCTCGTTTGGGCGGTAACCAAAAAATGGGCGTTTTTGCCAGCCGTTCGCCGTTCCGGCCCAACAGCTTGGGGCTGTCTGTGGTTCGCAACGAAGGACTTGTGCGCAAAGACGGCCAGTTGGCCCTGCAGATTAGCGACCACGACTTGATTGATGGCACGCCGATTCTGGATATCAAACCTTACCTGCCCTTTGCCGACTCAATCCCGGATGCCGCTCTGGGCTGGGCCGAAACGGCGCCCACTGATCGCCTAGAGGTTGTATTTCTGGCAGAGGCCGACGCACAGTTGGCTAACCTTCCGCCGGCGCAATATCCAGACCTGAAACTATTGATTACAGATGTGGTGAGTTACGACCCTCGGCCTTCGTTTCGCAGGGGCCGTGATGAGGCGCGTATTTACGGCGCACACCTTTATGATTTAAACGTGCGGTTCCGGTTTATAAACGAGGGTTCACAGAAACGTGTCGAAGTGCTGACGGTCTGTTAAACTCCCGCTGATGATTTTGTAGTCGACACAGGGAATTTGTGCCTTGCCTTCAAACCGGTTTTTCACCCGCATGGGTATTCGGCCGCTCGCGATGCGGCTGCTCGTGTATGTGTTGCTGTTCAGCCTGGTCATTTCTCTGGTCGCCACCGGCGTGCAGATGATCGGTGAGTTTGAGCGCCGCAAATCTGATCTGCAGGAAACCCAGCAAAGAGCCGCTGGGCTGGTTTCCGGTGGCATGAGCAACAACATTTGGCTGATGAATTTCAGCGAGGTGGCTAATAGCCTGGATGATATGCGTAACGTGGAGGCCATTCACTACGCCCGAGTTGTCACCTCCACCGGTGAGCAGTTCACCACCGGCAGCTACCCCGAAGGCCGGGTTATTTCGCAAACCTTCCCGCTGGTGTTCAACCGTTCTACCTTTCGCGGCCCGGAAAACGTGGGCAGCCTTACCCTCACCTCTTCTATCGAGCAAGTGTATTCAGAGCTTCGTAACGGCGCCCTGATCAACCTGCTATTCCAGTCGATTGTGGTGATGCTGGGCACGCTGGGGCTGCTGGTGATCGTTCGCCTTACCCTCTCCCGGCATCTGGAAACTATGGCGGACTATGCTGCGCGGCTGAACCTGGATGCGCTGGTGGATCCGCTGCAGCTAAAGCGTAAATCCCCCAGAACCCCTGATGAATTATCTGAGCTTGAGCACGCGCTTAATAAAATGCGCCTGCAGATTTTGGAAGATACTCGCTCACTTCGGCAAACCACCATTCAGTCACAGGGGGAGCGGGATGATGCGATACGGGCCAATCGCGCAAAAAATCAGTTCTTAGCGAACGTAAGCCATGAACTGCGCACACCGCTACAATCGGTTCTGGGCTACGCCAATCTGCTTACCGACACGCAACTAGATCACGAGCAGCGGGAATACGTACACACCCTGCTCAGCGCCTCAGAGGGCCTCTCGTCTATCATCAACGATCTGCTGGACATCTCCAGCATTGAGGCGCAGAAGTTGGTGCTTGAGAACATTCCGTTTGATTTACGGGAAACCCTAAACGATCTGGTGCACATGCTGGGCGCCCGTGCCCGGGAGAAAGGCCTGGCACTGGAGCTTCGTATTGACGAAGAGCTGCCCTGGGCGCTGCGGGGAGACCCGGTACGGATTCGCCAGGTTTTGCTTAACCTGGTCTCCAACGCCATTAAATTTACCGATTCAGGGCATGTGCTGATCAGCATTGAAGTGCTCGGGCGCCGGGATGAGAAGGTTCGCCTGCGCCTAGCGGTGGAAGATACGGGCATTGGCATTAACCCGGAAGATATCCCTCTGGTGTATGAGCCCTATGTACAGTTAGGCCAAAGATTTCAGCGCCAACTGCCGGGTGCCGGGCTGGGGTTAACGATCTGCCGCCAGCTGGTCAACTTAATGCAGGGCTCTTTGGATGTGGAAAGCCGGCCCAGGGAAGGCTCTACTTTCTGGGTTGAGCTAACGCTACCCACGGCACCGGAAAGCACTTCGCGAGTACGCCCGGATGCGCGCATGGTAAAGGGCAAGCGGGTGCTGGTGGCGGATTCCTACGAGCTGTCTCGCAAAATTACATTGGAAATGCTGTCGCGACATGCGGTGCACATTGAGGCCGTAAAATCTGCGGGCGAGGCTTTGACGTCGGTGCGCTTGGCCTTTGACAGCCAGGAACCGTTCGATGCCATTATTCTTGACGGTTTTTTGCCCGACATGGACAGTGATTTGCTGTGCCGTCAGGTTCGCGGCAACCCATTATGGGCCGGCATGCGCCTTCTTATTCTCTCCTCCAACCCTCAGCGCGGCGATGCGGAACACTTTCGCCAGGCGGGGGCGGATGCGTTTCTGAGTAAATCCCTGAGGGAATCCTGCCTTACGCCTATTCTCAATCAGCTCTTTGAGGATGTCAGGAAAGACGAGCGGCATTTTCTCACGCGGTTTTCTCTGCAAGCCACCGGCGATACGGAGAAACGCCGTGAGCTTACCTCTCGCCGTATGAAGGTGCTTTTGGTTGAGGATAACCCGGTCAACCGCACGTTAACTCGCAGATTGCTAGAGAAACTGGGGTGCGATGTGATGACCGCCAACGATGGCGAGGCGGCGGGCAGCCTGTGGCAGTGGCACCCATTTGATCTGATTTTCATGGACTGCGTAATGCCTAGGGTTGATGGCTTTGAAGCCACCCGACGCCTGCGCGCATGGGAAGCAAACCATAAGCGCTCGCGAGTGCCTGTGGTCGCGCTTACAGCCAGCGCTATGGAAGAAGACGAAGAGCGTTGCCGCCGGGCTGGCATGGATTCCTTTGTTGCCAAGCCTGTCAATATTGAAATGCTACGGGCTGTTCTGGAACAATACGCCCAAGGTACTCCCGCAAAAACCCCTGTTTAACGATTTGAAAGGTTCACATGAACGTAGAATGCCCTACCTGTAAAAAATCCGTGGAATGGACGGACACGAACCCCTCGCGTCCATTTTGCTCAGAGCGCTGCAAGCTGATTGATCTTGGTGCCTGGGCCAACGAGGACTATCGAGTTCCGGCGGAGAATTCGTCGCCGGAAGATCTTGATCAAGGCGGCGAAACAACACAGCACTGATTCTGCGGGTACATCTGCGTGAATTTACCTACCAGCTTACAGCGAACTTACACCCTTGTAAGTTGTGGTACCTCTAACAGCCCGTTACCATTCGCACCCATGATTAGCACCGCAATCAAGAAGGTAAAAGAATGAAAGCATCCCGTATTTCCGTTTTGGTTCTTTCTCTGGCTGCTGCTCCAGTGTTTGCAAGCGACGTAGACTTGAGCCTGACCAACGATTCTGTAAAGGGCCAGGTTAACGTTTTCGGAAACAACAACGATCTTCAGCTAGGTGCCGGTTATACCTATCATGAAGGCAGCCGCCATATTGGCAACATAGATTTTCACGCTCAGGGCCGCACTGCGCTGGGCAACCTGCCCACAACCGCCGGTATCGGTGTGCGCGGCATTGCCTGGGACCAGGATAATGCAGACGGTGGCGCAGTGGGGCTGGGTGGTTTTGCGACCGTGAACATTCCTCGCGCGCCAGGCCTGTCGTTCACCGGCGGCCTGTACTACGCACCAAGCATTCTCTCCTTTGGTGACTCTGACGATATGACCAGCCTTGAGCTGCGCGCCAACTATCGGGTTATTCGAAATGCTGAAGTGTTTGTCGGTTACCGGTATTTGAATACTGAGCTGGAAAACTCTTCTATAGATATCAACCTGGACGAAGGTGTTCTGGCGGGCATGAAGATTTTCTTCTAAATCTGCCCAGCTTTCCGAGGCGGGTGCCTGCACTAAGGCGCCCGTTTCGTGCCCTCCCTCACGCTTTACCAAAACCCGCACTGCTAAACTGGCTTCTGACACCTTCAACTCGGTTTTACCGACGTTTTAGCACGGATGGCCATACATGCGATTGAATCTCGGGTTACTTCTGTTCTCCAGTATTACGCTGATCACCGCCTGCGGATTCGGCGACGATGCTATTGACGACGTTCGTAACCAACCCAATAGCTTTTCTGGCAGCAAAAACGCCGTAGATGATTTTAGCCCGGGCAGTACCGGCGATTCTGGCAACAACGGCGGGCTTGCATCCAAAGAAGTCCGCATCACCATGGAAGTACCCGGCGGCTTAGCGCCAAACGGTGAGCCCACACGGCGCAACCTTCGCATTGTTAAGCCAGACCAAATTCGTGTTTACCAAACAAACAGCAATCTGCAGGATCTGGGCGAACCATCTATTAGCACCCGCACGGATGATAACGGATTCACCGTTATCGAGTTTCAGCAGGGATTGCCCCTGGCGCCAGATGTAATTATTGAGGCGCGGTATGGCAACGTTACCATGCGGGCACTGGCGGCCGATGCAGACCGGGATATTAAGATTAATCCGTTTTCCGAGTACTTGGTGCGTAATACCATTACGCAATATACCTCCGGCGAGTTCCAGCGCATTCGAGACTGTGCTAAAGAAACCAATAATGCGCTTTGCCTCAACAAGTATGTTTGGCCCACCCTTGCCGACCAGGTTCATGATTTCGAGATAGATATTCCAACCGGCGCCAGTGTTTCCAGCGCACTGGATGTGCTTTCAGACCGTGCCGATTTTGCCAATTACGTGGCCTCCATGGCGGACTACGCCCTACTGGACGACCAATCCTCCGGTAAAATCTCAGCCAGTTCGGCAGACTACAACTCGGTGTTTATGGGTGTAGAACTGGGGCAAACGTTTCTGGAAAACAGTTTTGCGCAATCCGGCCAATGGGGCGTTCGGTTGGGGCGCGAAAAACAAACCGGTACCAGTGCTCAACCCGCCTATCTATACCCTGGGTTAACACTGGCGAGCTTTGATATTTTCAACATCAAGGTCACCAATCTGGCGACCCAGATTCCTTACGACCGCAAAACGCTGATTCACAAGCGAGGCAATGCGTTTTTTACCCGGGGCGACGATACATGGGATCTAAACACTCACTCAACGTCCCCCGGTGCCGCCACGCTGGATGATGATGCTCGTTTATTAGCGGGACGTGCGCTTTATCAGAGCATTACTGGCAAAAACAGTGCCAGAACCATCGGCTGGACTCGCAACCCCTACTTTCTGGACGCTTATACTAGTGGGGCTAGCGGCCCCAATACTGGCCCAGATCGCGCGTTGGCTGGCTACTTCAGCGCCGGCAAAGCTATTGAGCTGGAATCTGAGAGGGGTAAACTCAAACGTAAACAGGAGCTAGAAGCTCATTACCTTTCAGTGCTGGAGCTTAACCTGCTGCGGCAAGAAGGGTTCGATGCGGATACTCTGAATGGTCGGAATTATAACACTGTCTACCTGGCTACACGGTTTGCAGAAACGTCGACACCCATGCAGGTTGAGGCAGGAACGGGCGACTGGCAGATAAGCTCAGGTTCCGGCAACAGTACAATTACCCAAACGTTTACCACTCTGAGTCGCGACAATACGGGTGCCGTCTCCGTGAATAATGCGGGTAACCGATCTGATAGCTGGATCATAACCCCGCGCACGGCACTTTTAAGTACTGGCGACAAAAACGTTGGCCGGCTTAATCTTGATGTTAACAACCCTGCTGGGCAATTTGGCCAGCCGGATTTGGGCGTCGGCGCCAGTGTGCCTGATGGTTCGCTACTGGCCTTTAACCTGACCGACGCAGCCTCAACTAACGACATCATTGGTGATGGTCTGCTCATTGCTGCAGAGAAGGCCACTTCAGGGGCGCCAAGTTCTGGCAGTTACAGGGTGCAGGGTTTTGTTCTGGGCATGAAAGATGGCTTCAACCGGCTCATCCACCTAGACAACGGCGTTCTGAATCTCTCTGGCGCGACCGCAAGCCTCGATAGTGCGACGCTTGAAGTGCTCCATTCCGTTGATTTCGAAACCGTCTCTGTGCCGGCTTCCGGGCAAGTAGCGGCTAATCTGGCATACACCAATGCCGGTGATGGGCAGGTTAGCTTCAGCGCCGGAGACCTCCTGTTGGAAGGCTTTGTGACGGCCGATCAGAGCCAGTTTTTCCTATTATACCGAGACGAGGTCAACGGCGAGGAGCGGCTTGGTATGCTGATCGCCACTCAACTGCCATGAACCCTCAGACAACCCTACTCGTACAACCTGTTATAATTATGAACACATCGCCCGAATGCATTGGCTTACCGGGCACAAAGACAGGTTATGAAGAGAGGTTTTATGTCGGCTGCACTGCGCTCGCTAATGCTGGTTGTTCCACTGGTCGCTTTTGCTATCGGGGGTGGCCTTTACGTGCCATCGGAACGTTCAGGCAATGACTACAATACTGGCTCAGAGCCCGCCCTGAGTTCACTGCCTCCGTTGCCCTCTTGGGCTCGCGAAGATCTTCCGGATTTCACGGGTTACAGCGACACCACTGAAAAGAAAGTAGCCTTTTTCTCGTTTATGTACCCTCGCGTTGTGCTTGCCAATTCCCGCATCCTTATTGAGCGGGACTATCTTGACAGCCTTACCACCAAAGACACACTGTCGAAAAAGGAGCACTCCTGGCTTACCGCTCAGTCCAAGCGCTTACGTGTGGATGAAGAGCCAGGCAGCCCTGAACAGTTCACGCAGTTGAGAAAGCGGCTGGATGTTATCCCACCTTCACTGATTCTGGCACAAGCTGCCAATGAGTCGGCCTGGGGAACCTCACGTTTTGCACTTCGCGGAAATAGTCTGTTTGGCCAGTGGTGCTTCAGCAAAGGCTGTGGCCTGGTGCCCCTGAGCCGTAATGAGGGTGCCAGCCATGAAGTGGCTGCCTTCCCATCGCCTTACCACTCTGTACGGGCCTATATTCAGAACCTGAACCGACACGGGAGTTACCAGGTTTTACGGGACACCCGCCTTGATGACAGGGAAGCCGGCGACCCGCTGTCTGGGCTCTCTCTAGCACGCGGCCTCATAAGCTATTCAGAGCGTGGCGAGGAATATGTTGCTGAAATTCGATCGATGATCCGTTATAACAATCTAGCGTTCTACGACACTCAATTCAGGAACATTTTGAGCGATGGCAGCCCATCGCATTTGAAGCGTCTGGCATCGGCAAGCGCTGAGCAGTCTCTGCTTCCCGGCCAGAGCACCGGCTCTGCTGCCGAAGGCTGACCCAAAAAATCGGGGGTCTTCCGGCTTACGAACTGCTATTACAGCAGCCCCAGCTCCCGGGCGCGGACAATCGCTTGGGTGCGGGAGCGCACTTCCAGCTTGGCATTGATACGCCGGGCGTGGGTTTTTACCGTATGCAACGAGATGTGCAGGTGGTCGCCAATCGCCTGGTTCGACAGGCCCTTGGCGATCAGCTCCAGAACGCCCTGCTCGCGCTCACTGATCGGCTCGGCCAGCGCCGTGGGCAACACTTTCCCGGTTATATCAAAAAGCTGACCTAATGCCTCCCGGAACGGGGTTTTGGGCAATTGGCTGTATGCTTTTTCCATAAGCTCCGTCAGCTCTCGCTTCAACTCGGCAAACGGGCTGATGAAGTGTTCTTTTTCTGCTTCGGATACCACCGCTATGAGCTTTTTCTGGCCCGCTGCCACGCCTTTGTCTTCGCTGATAAGTATGGCTTCTAATAACCGTATATGAAGATCCACACCCCAAGGGATGGCTTCATCATAGCGCTTGCGGGTATTTGCGAGGGTTTCCCGGGCCCTTACGGTTTCACCCCGGGCGAGATCCAGGCGTACCTGAAGGCAATCTAGCAACCCGGGCATCATTGGGAAAAGCTCCGGCACACAGCCGGCATCGCGGTATGGCTGCAGCCTGGCAAGCGCCTGAGCGACATTATCTAACTGATTCTGGGCTAGCCAGCAGCTGGCTTTCAGCGCCTCAAGTACCGGCACATAAAGGGATTCATCCACCTGCCAGGTGTGCATGGTCCGCTCGGCGCGGCCAATCCATACAAAGGCGTCTTCCAAGCGACCTTGAGAGCGACACATTAATACCCTAATCGCCATTGCCAACAGTAACCCGAGATCGCGGGTTTGCTCCGCATGGCGGCCACAGGCTACCAGCAACCTATCTGCCTCTGGGTAACGCCCTTGATGCCAGAGAACGAGTACCAGGTTCAACTGAAGCCGTGTTTCGCCTATGCGAGCGGGGCGAGCCAATTCTTGTATAACCGTATCCAGACCGGTTCGTAGAAGCTGCTCCGCATGCTTGAGCGCGCCTTTGCCCAGTTCAATTCGGGCATGGGCGTACACTGCCAGTGCTTCGGAGCCAGAATCGCCCGCTTCTCGAGCCAGGCGAGATGCCGCACGATTGGCCTCCCGGGCTTCTGGAAAACGCCCAGACGCGCACAAGGCACTGGCACGAACCATCTGAGTGACAAGCTGGCCTTGGGGTGAAAAGTCTCCGCTAGCCAAGGCACGATCGGCCATTTCCAACGCTGGCGCTACCTGCCCTTCGCCGCGCAGAATAAACGCTCTGAGGGCACAGATTCGCGCTTCGTGCTCTTGGTAGCTTTTTTCATTCAAACCATCAATCAGCGCTTGCGCCTGCCGAAACTGACCACCAATAGCATGCACCCAGCTATACACAATTCTCAACCTGGGGCTGCGTTCAAGCAGCTGCGCGGGAAGGCTCTTGCGCAAGCGCAGCAGTGAGGCGGTGTCTTGCCCAATCAACAGCGCTTCGGAGCCTTCAGATGCGATGCGGATGACTTCTTCCGTGTCCCCTGCCAGTAATGAATATTTGAGGGCTTCAGGAAACTGATTGCGGTTACCGAACCATCGGCTCGCGGCAAGCATTCGGTCGGTATAGCCGGCCATTACAGGTGTTTTCAGCCATTCCATTAACAATGGGTTGAGCCGGTACCAGCGGCCCCAGCCCGGCATAATCTTTACCGGTAGCCCTCGATCACAGGCTTGGGATGGCAGAAGCATGCTGTCTGGGATCAAATGTTCCAATGCCAGAAGCAGCTCATCGGAGCAAAGCCCGAGTTCCGAAGCGGCTCTCAGAGAACGCACCTGGCCGGACGCTAGGCCGCCCAATACAGACTCTTTCAGAAAACGTTCCACACCAGGGGTTTCCGAAACGGCGTGGCGTTCGATACTATGCAGGACATCCCGGCGATAGAGTGCAAGCGGCGTGGGCCAGCCTTCGGTAAGGTCGTATAAATGATCAATAGCGACACTGGTTAACTGCTGATCGCTCAACACGTCCCGAAAAAACTCAAACGTTTCGCTTCGGCTGAACTCGAGTTTTTCGGTTCCTATGCGGGTAAACCGGTTTTCCAGCTCCAGAGCATGGGTTTCATAAGGCAAAGCCTGCCGCGAAAGCATCGCCACCGAAAAGTGAGACGGTATATCTGCTACCAGCTGCTGAAGCAGGGCTATGGCAGCCGGATTCGTGATGTGGTGGAGCCCGTCTAGAACCAGAATAGCGCGCTGTTCTGGCGCCGTTTTTTTCAGAGCCAGGAGCATGATTGCGAGGGCATCAATGAATGTGGCACCCCCTTGCAAGCTGCTTTCGCAAGATTCGGGAATATCCAGCGCGACAGAAAGCAGGCTGAGAAAACGGGTTGGCGCGTTATCCTGGGAGTTGAGCGGCAGCCAACGGACATTTTCTTCACCCACCCTTGCCGCGAGAACCCCCATTCCTACCGCATGGGATTTCCCATAGCCGCAAGGTGCGTCAACAAAAAGCACACCCCGGGGGGTTAATGCATCGGTAATTAACGCGTCCAAGTGCGGGCGCGCTAACGAATATGCCGGCATGGCAGGCGCTTGTAGTCTCTGCCTAAGCAGATCCCTTACGAGCTCGCCGCGCTGGAGCCCTTTGTTTGCAGACTGAAATTCGTCATTCGCTGCATAACTATCTTGGAATGATTTCACACGCTGCCCTGTATCGAATACGTCTTTAGTATTACAAAGAGGTTAAACCAAGTAAGGGGCTAGCTGCAAAGTTTTGACGTGAAAGGTGTTTATTCAGTGGCGGTTTTCTATCGCGGAAACAAAAACGGCGGGCCGAAGCCCGCCGTTTCTGAAAGATTCACTCGACCCGTTAGCGAGTACCTGCACGGCGCAATGCCGCCGGAGTGTAATCTCTGGATCGATGCTCAACGCCAAACTGATACGGATCGACTTCCTCGTTTGTTAGGCCGTTAACCAGGTAGCGGCCAGACAGGAGGTCATACAAGGTTTCAACTGCATACCAGGGTACGATTTGATCGTAAAACTGCATGGCGTGGGCTTCGGCCACGCGCCACAGCTCACCTCGGCCATCATAATGATCAATAACCGCTGCCTGCCAAGTGTCCTCATCAATATAGAGGTCACGCTGAGCATAGATATGACGCTCGCCTTCTTTCAAGGTTGCGCGCACGTGCCACACGCGGTGAAGCTCGTAGCGGGTCAAATCCTGGTTGATATGTCCCGGCTTAAGTATCTGATCGTAGGTAATCCCACGGTCGACCAGCTTGTAGGAGTTGTACGGAATGTACATTTCCTTCTTGCCAATCAACTCCCAGTTGTAACGATCGGGTGCGCCGTTGAACATATCGAAATTATCGGATGTGCGCATGCCATCAGACGCTGTACCTGGTCCGTCGTAAGCAACCTGAGGTGCGCGACGAACACGACGCTGGCCCGCGTTGTATACCCAGGCACGACGAGGCTCTGCAACCTGGTCAATGGTCTCGTGAACCAGCAATACGTTGCCTGCCAGGCGCGCCGGAGCGGTGATAGCCTGCTTGAAGTAGAACAGTACGTTGGCATCTTCGCCTGGCTCGTAATCCGTGAGGTAGCTTCTCCAAGTCAGCTCATCCTGAAACTTAACAATAGAGTAGGCGCCAGACGCCGTAGGCGTTGCCTGACCCACGTTGCGCTGAACAGAACCACCACGATAGCGTGTAATGTGGTTCCAGATTGCTTCCAAGCCGTTTTGCGGAATGGGGAAAGGGGTCGCGTTCTGGTAATTAGCCAGACCGTTACCGTCCTTGATCATTTCCGTTTTGGTCGCGTTCTCGACCGTCTCATCCATGATCGCTTGTGGATAAGCGCCGGTACGATGGGTCTCGTAAACCGGCAGTACGTAATCCGGGTATTGCTTGATCATGGCAACCTGTCCCGGGGACAGCTTGTCGGCATACTCCGATACGTTGCTCTGGTTGATGGTAAATTTTGGCGCCTCGTCCGGGAACGGATTCACATAAATACCGTCGTCGTTGTAGCTTGCCGGAGGTGTTGTAAGACCACCCGTCCACGCAGGAATAGCACCACCATTACCAGCTTTCTCGGCTCCCATCGGTGTAAGGGAGTCACCCAGCTTGGCTGCCTCTCCGGCAGAAACCGAACCCCAGGCTTGGCCTGCAACAAGACTCGCAGCCAGAATACCTGTGGTGAGTAATTTCTTGTTCAGTTTCATTTAAATTACCTCGTTAAACGAATTCTTGGCGGTTCAGAATGAGTAGGAAACACTGGCACTCACAAAATCTCGGTCAGCCATCTCATTATACTTGCCACCGAAATAGTTTGTGTACCCAATATCACCCGTGATCCTGTTCTGATAAACCGCTTGCAGGGACAAACCGAGAGTCTTGCTACCTTCATTAAAGTTGCCGCCAGGCTGCGGGCTGTAACCTTTCACGTCGTGACTCCAGGCCAGCTGCGGTGACAAATTGATGCCCGCAATGGCGCTCGGGTAATTCCATACAAGACGTGAACGATAGCCCCACGAGAAATCTGTGGTAAAGCCTTCATTGGTGCAGTAGCTCGAGTTGATGTTGGCACCATCTCTGCCTCCAGTACCAACAGCACAGGCATCAAGGATAGTTCCGCCAGATTCGGTTGGAAGCGTACCAATACCGTAAGTACCGGAGCGGCCATAACGGGCCTCGTCCAGACTCGGAAGATCATGAACATACGTGGCACCGAACTCTGTGATCAGAGATACACGGCTGGCGCCCATGATCCGATCAAAGAACTTGATCAACGTGAACTGGGCCTGGGAAACGCCGTAACGGTCATAGCCAGGTACCTCTTGGCCCCCGCTAAGAGATCCATATTGCTGCTCCAAACGCTGCTGAAGCTTACTTACTGCAAGATCGGGATCAACCGGGTTTCGTTTATCTGCACCACCATAAAGAAGTTCAAAAGCGTTCCACTGCAAAGGCAGTTTGTCGCGATAGGAGTATTCAGCGCCCAAAGACCAGCCACCTGGCGTGTTGGTGTTGACACTGATGCCGTACAGGTTGATATCTTCTGGATACTCAATGAAATACGATGGGAACGGAGCTCCAACGGTACCACTCACGTAGGGCAAGCGGCTATTATATTTTATATAATAAAAACCGAATTCGGAATCGTTCAGCGCCGGCACATACCAACGCATAGCTACACCGAACTGATCCTTGGAGTCCGCTTCCTTGTCCGCCATGCGCGGCGCAACAAAGCCTTGAGCAAGTGCCTGTGAATCCGACAGTTGACCTGCCAGAAGAACCGGGCCGCAGCCATCAGATGAAAAATCACTGGTGGAGAAGAATGTGCCGCAATCATCCGGGCGAACTGGCGCCCAATCCGTCTGCACGAAGGCTTCTAAAGTGATGTTCTGGGTTACACCTGCAGACAGGTAGAGCATTTCAACAGGCAAAAGAGCATCTTTCAGCTCAGAGCCAGGCGCACGAAACGCAGGAACATCGACCGGGTTAATGGTGTTGATGCCACCCTGAATAAAGGTACTCTCACCCCAGCTCAGCACTTGTTTGCCGTAACGGGCACTCACGGGAACCTTGCCTAGGTACCAATCGGTGAACACGTATGCGTCGAGAATTTCACCGCCGGAGGCATTGCCTTTCGCTCTGTCGTTCAGCTCACGGCGCTGCCCGACGTCATCGGTTGCGCGGCCTTCATCTTTCAGTTCAAAGTCGTACCAGTAGCGGCCACGAACCAACGCGCCAACCCGGGTGAGAGCATCACTGTTCACATCGTAGTTCAGGAACAGCTCACTGTTGCCCTTAACGATTTTGGAATAGGTGTCGCCCTTATCGAAGTTCAGGTTGCCGTCATCGTAGTTGTTTGTTGAGGAACCGGTTGTTGTGTTGACGTACTGGGGCCCAAGGTTACCTTGAGCGATCAAGTCGCTATCTTGATCTTGGATACGCCAACCGGCGCCCGCAGATAGCGTGGTGTTAAATTGGGCTTCTACATCCCCGACATAAAATGAATAAGCAGATGCTTGGCCAGACATACTGGCTGCTACTGCGACGGCAAGCGGTATTCTTGTCCAACGCTGCCATTGATGGTTTTTTCTTGTCATTGGAAGGCTACTCCATTGTTGTTCTGAGTCGCTGCTCTGATTATTGGTATTCACGAATATGTTGGAGGCTTCATGCACAGTGCTCGTGATGTAAGCACTATAGCTAACGCTGTATAGGGCTTTGATCAGTCAAAAGTATGATTTTATCCTTTTTAGGACTTGTGCGGGGCTTCCAGATATTCCTGCGACTGCATTTCAAGAAGGCGCGATTCAGTGCGTTCAAATTCAAAACTCAGGCGCCCACCGGAATAGAGCTGGGTAATGGGAGCAGCCGCAGAAATGATGACTTTCACATTGCGGTCGTAGAATTCATCAATCATGTTCACGAAACGGCGAGATTGGTCGTCTTTGTCGCCGCCGAGCACAGGTACATTACTGACAATAATCGCGTGAAACTGGCGCGCAATCTCGATGTAGTCGTTCTGGCTGCGGGGGCCGTCACATACATCTTTGAAATTAAACCAAACCACGTCGTCGGCGTGGGCCTGTGCCGGAATCTTGCGGCCGTTAATCTCCATCGTCTTGCTGTGCTTTCCCGCTTCGACCGCTAGGGAGTCAAAGCTTCTGCGCAAGCTGGCGTCTGCCTCTTCATCCAGCGGCGAGTGGTAAAGCTCGGCCTGCTCAAGGGTGCGCAATCGATAATCGACGCCGCCGTCTACATTCACGACATCGGTGTATTTTTTTACAAGCGCAATGGCTGGCAGAAAGCGGGCCCGCTGCAAACCATCCTTATAGAGGCCATCAGGTTTAATGTTGGACGTACATACTAGGGTGACGCCCCGCTTGAACAATTGATCCATTAGTGTTGCGAGGATCATGGCATCGCCGATGTCAGAAACGAAAAATTCGTCGAAGCAGATCACGCGGGTTTCGTTGGCGAATTTTTTGGCGACCAGATCCAGCGGGTTTTTTTGACCTTTGAAGATTTTGAGCTCCTTGTGAACCCGCTGCATGAACCGATGAAAATGCACGCGCATTTTGCGCTTGAACGGCAGCGACTCAAAAAAAGTGTCCATCAGGTAGGTTTTGCCGCGGCCAACGCCACCCCAAAAATACAGGCCTTTGACTGGCTCTTCCCTGCCCTTTTTTAACTTACGCCGCAATTTGATGATTGCTTTGCCGCGTTCGCTTTCCGCCTCCACGAGTTTATCGTAGAGTATCTGTAGGCGCTGCACCGCATCGACTTGGGCGGGGTCTTTAAGGAAGTCCGGGCGCTCGAGATCTTCTTGGTAGCGCTGCCAGGGAGTCTGGTTCGCAGTGGATTCAGAAGGCATAGAAGCTGTCATCAGCACATCCCGGGGTCTAATCGTTGATTTTGGGCGACTTATTATCGCGTATTTGCGGTTTTTTCGCCATGCGCAGAGGCTGTTGGGCAATACGACGATTGGCGCAGCATTCAGGCATGGGCTGAGGAGGCTGTGGGCGTTATACTGATCAATATGGCTTGGTTCATTTTTTAGGTAACAGGACGATACAGCATATGACAAACCTGATTTTGGCAGCGATTG
This sequence comes from Marinobacter sp. LV10R510-11A, assembly GCF_900215155.1. Lineage (NCBI taxonomy): Bacteria > Pseudomonadati > Pseudomonadota > Gammaproteobacteria > Pseudomonadales > Marinobacteraceae > Marinobacter > Marinobacter sp. LV10R510-11A. Next base: position 4,372,502 of record NZ_LT907980.1, on the reverse strand, counting down.
CCGCACTTGTTGTTGGCATTGTCATCGGAGCGTTGGTTGGCCGCTCGGGGCGGGGCTCTTCTCTGCGGCAGCGCCGTGCGGAGCAGCAGGCTGAGGAGGTGCGTAATGAATACCTGCGTTATCAGGCCCAGGTGAATGAGCATTTTATGGAGTCGGCCCATTTGCTGCGTCGGTTTAATGATGCTTACCGCGATGTGAACCAGCATATGGCTCGCGGCGCGAATCGCTTGTGCAATGATGAGGAGTGGTTGGCTGAGCTTGCACAGGAGACGTCCAGCAAGCGCCTTGAGGAGGTTGGCGAGGATGGTGCTGAGCCGCCACGGGATTATGCGCCTGCGACTTCTGGGACTTTATCTGAGGACTTTGGGCTTAAGAAGGGCGACAAGCCTTCTGAGGCTTGATCAGACAGGGTTGTCGCAGTCTATGAAGCGGTGACTAACGCCAAATTCTTTTTCAAGTGCAGCTCCCAGGGCTTTTACGCCGTAGCGTTCGGTTGCATGGTGGCCAGCGGCGTAATAGTGGATACCGCACTCTCTGGCGGTGTGGGTAGTCGGTTCAGAGATTTCACCGCTGATGTAGGCGTCGAGGCCGGCATCAATTGCTGTGTTGATAAACCCTTGCGCTGCGCCGGTGCACCAACCTACTCGTTTGATTTCCGCTTTGCCGTCTCCGACTATTAGCGGTTCACGGTGGAGGGCTCGGGCAATGTGTAGGCCAAACTTTTCTGGGCTCATGGCTTCGGGAAGCTCACCTTCCCAGACTAAACCGTTTAGAGGCCGTGGATTCTCGATACCGAGAATGCCTGCTAGTTGGCGGTTGTTGCCGTATTCGGGATGGTCATCCAGCGGTAGGTGATGGGCAACTAGGTTGATGTCGTTGTCCAATAGCCGCTTCAGGCGTTCGCGTTTCATGCCTTGAATGCGCTGGTCTTCGCCTTTCCAGAAGTAACCGTGGTGAACGATCAGCATGTCGGCATTTGCGGCGATAGCGGCTTCTATTAATGCGCGGGAGGCAGTTACACCGGTGACAATCGTGTTTACGTCACTCTTGCCTTCAACCTGCAAACCATTAGGGCAATAGTCCTGGAAATTTTCAGGCTGTAGCCACTCGTTAATCTTCGCAAGAATAGCGTCACGTGTTGCCATGCTTGATCCTCTTTTAACTTAAACACTGGAGTTGCCGGCTAGCAGGGAGAGAGGGCGTTCCGGGAACCGCTACGAGCACATCCATGTGCGCTTGACTCCGGCCATCCATGGCCTCCGACATTCCCGGAACGCCCTCTCTCCCTGCCAGCCTTGATCAGACTTCAGTCGTTTACAGAGATTTAAGGCCAGAAATTAACGCGTCATTCTGCTCTGGCGTACCAATGGTAACCCTTAAAAATTCGCTAATTCTAGGCTTATTAAAATGGCGAACGATGACACCCTGCTCTCTGAGGGCTTTCGCCAGACTTTTACCGGACTTCTGTTCGTGACGGGCGAAAACGAAGTTAGCTTTGGAAGGCAGTACCTCAAAGCCCAGGCATTCCAGGGCCTCGGTGACACGCTCACGCTCAGAAATCACACCTTCACAGGACTTCTGGAACCAGGCTTTGTCTTCGTAGGCGGCTTTGGCGCCAGCCAGTGCAAGCCTGTCCAGAGGATAGCTGTTGAAGCTGTTTTTGACGCGATTCAGGGCTTCGATTAGATCCGGGTGGCCGATGGCGAAGCCTACGCGGAGGCCTGCCAAGGAACGGGCTTTAGAGAGCGTTTGGCAGACCAATAGGTTGGGATACTTATCAACAAGCTTGATGGCGGATTCGCCGCCAAAATCCACGTAAGCCTCATCGACCACGACAACACGCTCGGAGTTCGCCTGAAGGATTGTCTCTACGTGCTCAAGCCCAAGGTAACGGCCGGTGGGCGCGTTAGGGTTGGGGAAGATGATCCCGCCGTTGGGTTGTTTGTAATCTTGGGGATCGATTTCGAAGCTGTCTGTCAGGGGTACGGTTTTGCCTTCTATGTTGTAGAGGCCGCAGTACACCGGGTAGAAGCTGTAGGTTACATCCGGGTATAGGATGGGTTGGCCGTGCTGGAACAGGGCGTGAAATATGTGGGCCAGAACTTCGTCTGAGCCGTTGCCTAGGAATATCTGTTCTGGCTTTACGCTGTGGTAGTTGGCGATGGTGCCGCGCAGGCTTTCGCCTTCCGGGTCTGGATAGAGGCGGAGGCTGTCATTGAGTTCGGCCTGTATGGCTTCGATGACTTTGGGCGAGGGACCGTACGGATTTTCGTTGGTGTTCAGCTTTACCAGGTTGGCCATTTTCGGTTGTTCGCCGGGTACGTAGGGAACCAAACCTCTGACCAAAGGACTCCAGAATTTACTCATCGTATTTAATCCTATATTCCGCAGACCGCGCGTGGGCCGTCAGGCCCTCGCCTCTTGCTAAAACCGATGCAACCCGCCCCATCCGATCCGCGCCTTGGGCGGTGAAACCGATGATGGATGAGCGTTTCTGGAAGTCGTAGACGCCCAGCGGTGACGAGAACCGAGCTGTGCCGCTGGTCGGTAGCACGTGGTTTGGGCCTGCGCAGTAGTCGCCCAGGGCTTCCGCTGTATAGCGGCCCAGGAAGATGGCGCCGGCGTGGCGGATTTCATCCAGTAGGGTTTTGGGATCCTCTACGGACAACTCCAAGTGTTCGGGGGCGATTCGGTTGGAGACTTTGGCGGCTTCGCTTAGGTCGGCGACCTGGATCAGGGCTGCGCGGTCGGTCATGGAGGTGCGGATGATGTCGGCGCGCTCCATGGTGGGCAGCAGCCTGTTGATGCTGGCCTCTACGGCATCGAGGAAGCCCGCATCTGGGCTAATCAGGATGGACTGGGCTTGTTCGTCGTGTTCAGCTTGAGAGAACAAGTCCATGGCGATCCAATCTGGGTCGGTTTTGCCGTCGCAGATCACGAGTATTTCCGAGGGGCCGGCGATCATGTCGATGCCGACCGTGCCGAATACTTCGCGCTTGGCGGTGGCGACGAAGATGTTGCCGGGACCCACGATTTTGTCTACGGCTGGGATGGTTTCTGTTCCGTATGCCAGAGCACCCACTGCCTGTGCGCCGCCTACGGTGAATACACGATCAACACATGCGATAGCGGCTGCAGCCAATACCAAGTCGTTCACCACACCATCTGGAGTGGGAACCACCATGATAATTTCACCCACGCCGGCCACTTTCGCGGGGATGGCGTTCATCAAAACGGAAGAAGGATAAGCAGCTTTTCCGCCGGGCACGTAGAGACCAGCGCGATCCAGGGGCGTTACTTTCTGGCCCAGCACGGTGCCGTCTTCGTCCTGATACTGCCAGGATTTCTGATTCTGCCGTTCGTGGTAATCCCGAACTCGCGCTGCAGCTTTCTCCAACGCAACACGCTGATCTTCTGGAATGGCCTTCAAGGCTTGCTGCAAGCGACTCTGGCTCATTTCCAGTTCTGCAACACTGGCAACTTTTAGCCGATCAAACTTTTCTGTGAACTCCAAAACTGCCTGATCGCCACGGGTTTTCACTTCATGCAGGATATGACGCACCGTCTCGTTCACCTGATGATCAACACTGTCGTCCCAAGCCAGCAATTTCGCCAACTCACTGTCAAAGTCACTTTGGGAAGCGTTCAATCGCCTGATGTTAACGGTCATTTCTCAAGTCCTGCTTTGGATTACACGTTATCTGCGTTTATCAACGGCCGCAGCCATATTCTCAATAATGGGGTTAATCCGCTCATGCTTCATTTTCATGGAGGCACGATTCACCACCAGCCGAGTGCTGATGTGGTCGATCAGCTCCCGCGCTTCTAGTCCGTTAGCCTTCAAGGTATTACCCGTATCCACGATATCGACAATCTCATCCGCCAAGCCCAGAATCGGCGCCAGTTCCATCGCACCATAAAGCTTGATGATGTCGGCCTGGCGACCCTGCGCCGCGTAATACCGGCGCGCCAAATTGACGAACTTGGTTGCGACACGGATACGCCCAACCGGAGGGGTTTCGCCTTTGGGGCCTGCGGTCATCAGGCGGCAACGGGCGATGTTCAGATCTAACGGTTCGTACAGCCCTTCGCCACCGTGCTCCATCAGCACGTCCTTGCCGGTGACACCCAAATCCGCGCCGCCGTACTGCACATAGGTAGGCACGTCGGTTGCCCGCAGAATCAGTATGCGCACGTTCGGATGGGTGGTGGGAAACACCAGCTTTCGCGATTTTTTGATGTCATCGACCAGCTCAATCCCGGCTTCCGCCAGCAGTGGCAGGGTTTCGTCCAGGATTCGCCCCTTCGACAAAGCGATGGTAATGAAATCTGTCATGCGTCCTTCCGGTTTCCCGTGTGTGTCTGTCACGCTGGCAGGCGGCGGATACTCGCGCCAAGCAGCTGCAGTTTCTCTTCAATGCACTCGTAGCCGCGGTCGATATGGTAGATACGATCGATAATGGTATCGCCGTCTGCCAGCAGGCCTGCGATCACCAGGCTGGCCGATGCACGCAGATCTGTCGCCATAACGGGCGCTCCCGTAAGGTGGTCAACGCCTTTAATAATCGCGGCATTGCCTTCCAGGGTGATATCGGCGCCCATGCGGGTTAGTTCCTGCAAGTGCATGAACCGATTCTCGAATACGGTCTCTATGATGGTACCTGTGCCCTCTGCCACGGCGTTCATGGCAGCGAACTGGGCCTGCATATCCGTGGGGAACGCGGGGTAAGGCGCTGTACGAATATTGACCGCTTTCGGGCGCTTGCCTTTCATATCCAGCTCGATCCAGTTGGGGCCAGAGGTGATATGGGCGCCGGCTTCTTCAAGCTTTAGCAGTACAGCGTCGAGAAGATCCGCGCGGGTATCTTTCAATTTTACCCGGCCGCCGGTCGCCGCTGCCGCCACCAGATAGGTACCCGTTTCGATACGGTCTGGTAGTACGTTGTAGTGGCAGCCGTGCAGGCGCTCAACGCCTTCTATTTCAATGGTCGAAGTGCCGTGGCCAGTGATTTTCGCGCCCATAGCAATCAGGCACTCTGCCAAGTCCACGACTTCCGGCTCGCGGGCAGCGTTTTCGAGGATGGTTTTGCCATCGGCCAGCGTTGCAGCCATCAACAGGTTCTCAGTGCCGGTTACCGTCACTGTGTCCATGAAGATGTGCGCGCCTTTTAGGCGCCCATTGCTTTTCGCTCTGATGTAGCCGTTTTCTACCTTGATATCCGCGCCCATCTGTTCAAGGCCTTGGATATGCAGGTTTACCGGGCGGCTGCCGATAGCACAGCCACCAGGCAGTGATACTTCTGCTTCGCCAAAATGCGCAACCAGAGGCCCCAGTACTAGGATGGAGGCACGCATGGTTTTGACCAGCTCGTAAGGCGCGTGGAAATGCTTGATGGTATTGGCGTGAATTTCTACGCTCATTTTCTCATCAATCATCAAATCCACACCCATGCGGCCCAGCAGCTCGATCATGGTGGTAACGTCGTGCAGGTGCGGCAGGTTGCCCACGGTAACCGGTTCATCGGCCAGCAACGTTGCCGCAAGAATGGGAAGCGCGGCGTTTTTTGCACCGGAAATCCGGATTTCACCGTCCAGAGGCTTTCCGCCCCGGATCAAAAGTTTGTCCACAATAATAATCCTGTCGTGTGCGAGCAGTTCAGCCCTGGCGCGCAGCCCATTCAGCCGGGGTAAACGGTTTCGGGTGTAGGGCGTGAATAGTGCCATCCATCATTTGCTGAAATAGCGCTTTATTAATCAGTTGCTGCCGTTTGATGGTCGACAGGCCTTCAAAAACCTCACCTACGACTACCACCATGTAATGGCTACCGTCGATCTGTACCTGCACGTCGCAGTCAGGCAATGCTTCTTTGACCAACTCGGTGACTTGGGCGGCGTCCATAGTAACTCCTCGGGTATTTTTGAAATCAGGGGCGGGATTGTAACCAATCCTCGAGGTTGCTCAAAGCGGCAAGAGAAACAAGGCGTTCTGGCGCCTCTGCGAAAGACAGCGAAATGCCCTGTTTTTTAGCCAACCGACTCCAGCACAGGAGCATAGAGAGAACAGCGCTGAGGGTTGTGGACAAGCCTTGGAGATTAACCACTAGGCTTTTCGGGCTCTCACTGGCTGTTTTGATCAGCCGTTCGCCCTCGGCCCGTAGCGATATAACGGTGTGAACGTCGATTGCGCCGGAAACCAAGAGCACGCCTTGCTTTAACTGCACGCTTGGGGCTTCTGCACTCATGATTTGTTTACTTCATTTTCTAGATTGAAAGATTTCACGGCATCGCTCCACCCGTCAATCACAACCTGAAGCTGCCCGCGGCTTGCTTCCATTTCCTGGGTAAAGCGATCCCGGAATGAAAGGCCTATGTTAACCCCTTCGACAATCACGTTTTCCATCATCCAGTCGCTATCTGCCTTGCGGTACATGGAGTAAGTCACGGAATGGCGGTTGCCAGAGGCCGTAATCACTTCCATCGTCACCGAAGCACGGTTGTCATCCTGCGGATTAATCGTGGCGTCGTTCACTTTGATTTTGAAATCTTCGGCGCTTACCAAAGCTTGGGCGTAGCTGTCGAACAGGCTGCGCTTGAACTTAACGACAAATTCGTCCCGCTGCTCAGGCGAAGTCTGGCGCGCATAGCGCCCCATTACCCGCGCGGCGATCCGGCGAAAATCCACGAAACCGTCTAAAGCATCGTCCATATTTTTGTAGAAAGCTTCCGGATCACGTTCGTAAAGCCCGCGTTCCGCATTAAGCTGATCCACCAGCTGCTGGGTGTTGTCGTCTACGTACTGCAGCAGGTCTTCTTCTGGGCCCGCCTGAGCGGATGCCACACAAAACGCCATCAGGGTCAGTGCGAGAAAAAATCGTTTCGTTAATGCAATCATCTGAGTTCTCCTGCGCTATATCGGAGCCGGTTGAGCGGCTTACTTGCCAGATGCGAAATTGCTGATCAGCCGCTCAATATTCATGGCGGACTGAGTGGAATAAAACGTATCACCAGCTGCGAGAGAGTCCATTTCCCCACCAATGGATATATCAATGTACTGCTCACCCAATAGACCGGATGTACGTATTACTGCAGCGCTGTCGGCCGGAATATTGTCTACGTCGCCATAGATAGACATGGCCACACGCGCTTGAAAGGTTTCTTTGTTCAGGCTGATGGAATCGATACTGCCTACCGTTACCCCCGCCATAGAAACCCGGCCCCGGGGCGTGATGCCGCCGGTGTCGTTAAAATCTGCGTAAATAGTGTAAGTGCTTTCGGCGGATTTTGGCGATAGCCCGCTTACCTGTAGCGCCAAAAACAGCAACGCAGCCAGCCCGGCCAACATAAACAGGCCAACTGTGATATCCGTTTTTCTTTGTGTCATTACCGGCTCCCGGTGTTATCTCGTCAGTCGTTTATTAGAAGTTGCCGAACATTACGGCGGTGAGCACAAAATCTAGCCCCAGCACGGCCAGCGAGGAGTACACCACGGTTTTCGTGGTGGCCGAGCTGATTCCTGCTGATGTGGGTACACAGGCATAGCCTTGGTAAACGGCAATCCAGGCGCACACAAACCCGAATACAACGCTTTTGATCACGCCGTTTACCACGTCGTCCCAGAAATCCACGGAGGCCTGCATGTTGCCCCAGTAGGAGCCTTCAAACACGCCAAGCCATTCTACGCCAACCAGCATGCCGCCCCAGATACCCACTGCAGAGAAGATAACCGCCAGCACCGGCATCGCCAAGAAACCTGCCCAGAACCTAGGCGCAATAACCCGGCGCAAAGGATCTACGCCCATCATTTCCAAACTGGACAGCTGCTCGGTCGCTTTCATCAGGCCAATCTCGGCCGTGAGCGCAGAACCTGCGCGCCCAGCAAACAGCAAAGCGGTTACAACCGGCCCCAGTTCGCGCACAAGAGTAAGCGCTATCATCTGGCCGATCGCCGCTTCGGAGCCGAAATCGCTCAGAATCGTGTAACCCTGAAGGCCCAGCACCATGCCAATGAACAGGCCAGACACCACCACAATGGCCAACGACAACACGCCGACCGAATACAGCTGTTTCAATAATAGAGGAAAGCCGGTTGCCAGGCGCGGAACACCTACCAGCGCGCTCGCCAGAAAGCGGCCGGCGCGACCAAAGGCGATCACGAGACCCACCCCACTGCGCCCGAAGGACGCGACCCAATCGATCACGACACACCTCCCACAAGCCCGAAATCCTCAGCCGCCGCAGCAGATGGGTAGTGGAATGGCACAGGGCCATCCGGATACCCCTGCAAAAACTGCCGCACCTGTTCTGACGGATGTTCCTGCAGCTCGGCTGGCGTGCCGGTACCGATCACTTTTCCGTCGGCAATAATGCATGCGTAATGGCAAATGCTCAGAGACTCTTTTACATCGTGAGACACCAGAACACTGGTAAGCCCCATGGAACTGTTCAGATCACGGATTAATTTTACCAGCACACCCATGGCGATCGGGTCCTGGCCGGCGAATGGCTCATCGTACATGATCAGTTCCGGGTCCATAGCGATACTACGGGCCAAGGCGACACGCCGGGTCATACCACCGGAAAGTTCAGACGGCATCAGTTTGCGCGCGCCCCGTAGGCCGACAGCCTCGAGCTTCATCAGCACAATGTCGTGAATCATGTCTTCAGGGAGCTTGGTGTGTACACGCAAGGGAAAGGCCACGTTCTCGAATACACTCAGATCGGTAAACAGCGCACCGCTCTGGAACAACATGCCCATTTTTTCCCGCAATGAATAAAGTTCCTTGCGGCCCAGCTTCGGCACTGAGTGGCCATCCACGGTCACGTCGCCGGAATCTGGCTGTAGCTGGCCGCCGATCAGTCGCAGCAAGGTAGTTTTGCCGCTGCCGCTGGGGCCCATAATGGCAGTGATTTTCCCACGGGGAATCTCCACGGACACACCGTCAAAAATACGGCGATCAGCGCGGGAAAACACAACGTCCTTCAGTGAAATGTACGAGCGTAAACCCATAGTCCTTACCTTTCAGCTCATAGCCCTTAGCTTTCAGCTCATAGCCCTTAGCTTTCGGCCCATGGCACTTAGTATTCAAAGAGCGGCTACATTATGCCAAGGAGCGCTCAAGCTCAATCGATGGTTCTTAAAATGAATTGATAGCAATGATCAATTGCCGTAACCCGACTGCTCAGCTTGCGGGAAATGTTATACTCCACCAACCTAATCGCAACCCTCTTCACAACCCCGTCTTTTCAAATAGAAGGCGCCAACGAGAAAGCAGGTTCTTCGCCCGATGACTGAATGCAGAACGTACGATTTCCGTAACCCCGCTCTCCAGGCCATCCGCATTGAGCGGGATGCAATCAGCGCCTTGGAAAACCGCATCGACGACCACTTTATACGTGCTTGCGAAGTAATCATGGCATGCAAGGGCCGAGTTGTGGTGACCGGCATGGGAAAATCCGGCCATATTGGCCACAAGATTGCGGCCACGCTTGCCAGCACCGGAACCCCCTCATTCTTTGTTCATCCCGGGGAGGCCAGCCACGGCGACATGGGAATGATTACAAGCCAGGATGTGGTTATTGCTATTTCAAACAGTGGCAACACCAGCGAGGTGGTTACCATTTTGCCACTTATCAAACGCATGGGCGCACCTCTGATCAGCATGACCGGCAACCCCAACTCCACACTGGCAAAAGAGGCGGTGGCGAACCTAGATGTAAGCGTTGAAACAGAGGCTTGCCCGCTCGGCCTAGCACCGACATCCAGCACAACCGCAACTCTGGTGATGGGCGATGCCTTGGCCGTCGCGTTGCTGGAAGCCCGTGGCTTCAGCGCGGAAGATTTTGCATTCTCACATCCCGGCGGCAGCTTGGGGCGCAAACTCTTACTGCGCGTATCGGACATTATGCATACCGGCGACCGCATACCCATCGTAAAAGAGGACACCACACTGAGCGGTGCTTTGCTGGAGATGTCCCGCAAAGGGCTGGGCATGACCACCATTGTGAACGCTACCGGCGCCATGTCAGGCATTTTCACCGACGGCGACTTGCGCCGGACTCTCGACAAAGCGATCGACGTGCACACCACCCCCATGCGAGATGTGATGACACGCAACGGAAGAGCCATTCAGCCTGACCAGCTTGCTGCAGAAGCGCTTAACGTGATGGAAGGCTTGAAAATCAGTGCGCTCCCGGTTGTTGACGCCCAAGGCACTCTAGTCGGTGCCATCAACATGCACGACCTGCTTCGGGCCGGAGTGATTTAAATGGCAGATCTTAAAAACCCATGGGCAGAAAACTGGCCGGAAACTCTGCTCGCCAAAGCTTCGCGTATCAAGCTTGTCGCCCTAGACGTTGACGGCATTATGAGCGATGGCAAGATCTACTTCAGCGCCAAGGGCGATGAAGTGAAAGGCTTCAATATTCTGGATGGGCTGGGACTGAAACAGATTATGGCGGCGGGAATCAACGTTGCCGTCATTACTGGCCGCAGTTCACCGTTGACCGAAAAACGCATGCAAGACCTGGGGATTCCCCATCTAATGCAAGGGCGCGAAGATAAAAAGGTCGCCCTGCAAGAATTGGTGAGCACACTGGGCATACCGCCGGAGGCAATCGCCTATATGGGCGACGACTTGCCTGATTTGCCGGCCATTCGCTACTCAGGCCTTGGCGTAACGGCTCCTAACGGCTATTGGCTGGTGCGCGAGCATGCGGATTACTGCACCCAGGTTACCGGAGGCAATGGCGCGGTACGAGAGTTATGCGACCTGCTGCTGACCGCCGGGGGGCATTTAGACGCCGCCCTAGCGCCCTACCTGGAGCGTTAACCATGGCAGAGAGCGTTAAAAGCAGCCGGATCTCCACGCTGGCCATGGCGAACAGGCCCCGGCTACGCATGCTGGCATTGGCGCTCACTATTGCAGCCACAATGTTCCTGCTGTGGCGAGGCGATGAACCGCCAATGTCCAGCTACAGTGACGCCCGACAGCTTCGGGGCGAAGCAGAACCCGACGGCTTTGTAATCAACAGCAGCTACACGTCGTACGATGAAGCTGGCCACCGCAAGATCGTTTTTACAAGCCCGCGCATCGAACAGTTTGAAGAAGGCAACCTCGCTATTATGGAGTCGCCCAGCGCAGAACTGTTCAGCAAGTCAGAAGAAGGGCCTTGGGTTCTGAATGCCGAGAAAGGCAGCCTACAAAGGGATCAAGACATGTTATTCCTTAGCGGCAACGTTCGTGTGCTACGAACCATTGGTGACCGGGAAGCAACGTTGAATACTGAAAGCCTGACCTTGGACAATCGCAAAGGCACTGTCTATACCGATGATCTGGTAGAAATTACCGACAGCGTTGGCACTACCCGGGCAAAGGGTATGAAGGCGTGGATCGATAAACGCATTCTGGAACTCAATTCCCAGGTGGAAGGACGTTATGAAATCGCTAAATAACTCTATGCGCACGTTACTGGCTGTGATTCTGGCCGCATACCTTGTAAGCCCGGCTTTAGCTTTTGATCTTGATTCTGACATGCCAATTACCGTAGGCGCAGACAGTGCCCGCCTAGACGATGGCAAAGGCATTGCCACCTATACCGGAGCAGTAGAGCTGGTTCAGGGTAAAACCCGCCTGACAGCGGAACGCGTGGTTCTGTACCGCAACGCCGAAGGCCTCAACCGTATTGAGGCAACCGGTTCTCCCGCCCGCTACCAGCAACCGGTCACCAGCGGTGAAGGTGAAACCGATGCCAAAGCCCGAAACATCACTTGGTCTGCCACTGACAAGCAGCTTACCTTTGAGCGGGAGGCGGTGATTGAGCAAAATGGCAACGTATTCCGCGGTGACATTATTCATTACGATACCGAGCAGCGAGTGGTCACCGCAGAAGGCAGCCAAGATACTGGCTCCGGCCCCGGCCGAGTTGAGATGGTTATTCAGCCCCGCAGTGGCAACATCAGCAGCGACTCCAGCAATTAACAGCAGATAACAGTAAGCAGGAATCCGATGGCAGTTCTCAGAGCGAGTAACCTGGCGAAAAGCTATAAGCAGAAAAAAGTGGTCATTGATGTCTCGCTGGAAATTCGCAGCGGTGAGATTGTCGGCCTGCTCGGCCCGAACGGTGCAGGAAAAACCACCTGCTTCTACATGATCGTGGGGCTGGTGAACGCCGATAACGGCCGCATAACCATCGACAGCGAGGACATCACGCCGTTACCTATGCATGGCCGCGCCCGCAAAGGCATTGGCTATCTGCCGCAAGAGGCCTCGGTATTCCGCAAGCTTTCGGTGCGGGATAACATTATGGCGATTTTGGAAACCCGCAAAAACCTAAGCCGGGCGGAGCGTTTGAGCAAGCTCGAGCAGCTGTTAGAAGAGTTCCACATTACCCATATCCGCGACAGCATGGGCATGGCACTGTCTGGCGGCGAGCGGCGTCGGGTGGAAATTGCCCGGGCCCTGGCCATGGAGCCGGCCTTCATTCTGCTTGACGAGCCCTTTGCCGGGGTGGACCCAATCTCCGTGAGTGATATCAAACAGATCATCCGCCACCTGCGGGATAAAGGCATAGGCGTGCTGATCACCGATCACAACGTGCGCGAAACCTTAGATATCTGCGAGAACGCTTACATCGTGTCTGGCGGACATATTATTGCCTCCGGAAACTCCGAGGCGATCCTTGCCAACCAGCAAGTCAAAGAAGTGTATCTTGGCAATGAGTTCCGCTTGTAGCGTCTGCTTTTTGACACGATGAAACACCCGTTCGATTGTTTTGCTGAGCGGGAGCAAGTAAACTCGGCAGAGAACTTGCAAGGGCTTCACCATATGTCGCCAAGTAGCCGACATATAAAGATTTTTTTGGCCGATGCAAGAAATTCCGAGTGGGTAGAGTGACGGATCCTGAGCGATGGTTATGAAAGCCTCATTACAATTAAAGCTGGGTCAGAGCCTAACAATGACGCCCCAGCTGCAACAGGCTATCAAGCTTCTGCAGTTATCAACTCTCGACCTTCAGCAGGAAATCCAGCAGGCCCTGGAATCCAACCCCCTGCTGGAAACCTCTGAAGACGACGACCAGGTTGAAACGCCGTCGGCAGACGATGATCATAATCAAGACAACACCCCCGACGAATCCTCTCCGGATGCGGCTGCTGACGCTGCCAGCTCTGACTGGGATGAGAGCGAAAGTGCCCCCGACTGGCAATCTGAAAACGAAATCCCCGATACGCTTCCCGACGATCTTCCCGTTGATACCGCCTGGGAAGATGTTTACCAGTCCGCCCCTACCCCGGCTGCGCGGAATGACGACGAAAGCGACCACGATTTCGAAACCCGGAACTCTCCAACGGAAACACTCAGGGATCACCTTGAGTGGCAGCTGAACCTCACCACCTTTAACGAGCGCGACCAGGCCATTGCCCACGCGCTGATGGATGCGGTAGACGATCGCGGGTATCTCACCAGCCCTGTTGAGGATATCTACGCAGGCTTAGCCGACGATGCGGATGAAGACCCTCTTGAGATGGATGAAGTGGAAGCCGTTTTACGTCGGCTGCAGTACTTCGACCCGCCTGGGGTTTTTGCCCGCGACCTTCAAGATTGCCTGCTAATCCAACTAAACCAGCTGCCACCCGAGACCCCTTGGCTCGCCCAAGCACGGCTGGTTATCACCCATTACATAAACCTGCTGGGCAATCGCGATTATGCCCAGCTGCTTCGCCGCAGCCGGCTTAAAGAAGACCAGTTACGGGATGTGCTCGCCTTAATTACCAGCCTCAACCCGCAACCCGGCGACATCATTGATCGCACTGAACCGGATTACGTGATCCCCGACGTTATCGTGCGCAAGCACAACGACCGCTGGCGAGTGGAGCTGAATCCTGACATTGCGCCGCGCATACGCGTGAATGCCAGCTATGCTTCATTAATAAAGCGAGCTGATAGCAGCGCTGACAACACCTACCTGCGGGACCAACTGCAGGAGGCGAAGTGGTTTATCAAAAGCCTGCAAAGTCGGAACGAAACACTGCTGAAAGTTGCCACCCGCATTGTTGAATATCAGCAGGGTTTTCTTGACTACGGGGAGGAAGCGATGAAGCCGTTGATTCTCTCGGATATTGCCCAGCTTGTGGAAATGCATGAATCGACCATTTCGCGTGTAACCACGCAGAAATACATGCACACGCCACGGGGTATCTTTGAGCTGAAGTACTTTTTCTCCAGCCACGTCAGCACCGACGAAGGCGGCGAATGTTCCTCTACCGCTATCCGCGCCATGATCAAAAAACTGGTTGCGGCAGAAACACCGAAAAAGCCATTGAGTGACAGCAAGATTGCGGCCATGCTGGGAGAACAAGGAATCAAGGTGGCGCGGCGTACGGTTGCAAAATACCGCGAGGCGATACACATTCCGCCCTCAAACGAACGCAAGCGCCTGGTTTAAACTCGGCATTTTTTACCGACGTATAGGGATTTCGCAGGCACGTTCATGTGCCCGCACATCATACCGGCTCCCCCCGAGCCGGAGTGGATGACAACAGGAGACGTCTATGCAACTCAACATTTCAGGCCATCACGTAGAGCTGACTCCCGCATTAAAAGACTATGTATCCGAAAAATTTGAACGGCTAGAGCGACACTTCGACCATATCAGTAACTGTCAGGTGACTCTGGAAGTGGAAAAAGTTCGTCAGATCGCGGATGCTACGCTCCACGTGGTGGGTGGCGAGATTCACGCAAAGGCGGAGAACGAGGACATGTACGCAGCAATCGACGGGCTCGTCGACAAGCTTGACCGGCAGATCCTCAAACACAAAGAAAAGAGTGTAGACAGGATGCAGGGAAACATCGCCCGCTAGGCGATTGTTTTCAGGCATGTTATCTAATCAGGCTGCGGCACGGGCAACGTGTCGCAGCTTTTTTAACAGAAACACGGTCGATTCATGAGTGACACATCCCTGACAATAGACAACATTCTTGCGCCGGAGCTGACCCTGTGCAAAGTGCCCGCGTCGAGCAAAAAGCGGGTTCTGGAATTCATTGCCGAGCAGATCCACCAGCACAATCCCGCTCTCAGCGAGGGCCAGATTTTCAACAATCTGATCGCCCGTGAGCGACTGGGCAGCACCGGAATCGGCCAGGGAATAGCGATCCCTCACTGTCGCCTAGAGGGGCTCGAAAAGGTTATTGGCGTGCTGATGACTCTGGAAGAAACCGTCGAATTTGATGCTATTGATAACCAACCGGTGGATCTTTTGTTTGCACTTGTTGTGCCCAAAGAAGCCACTAGCGAGCATCTTGAGTTGCTGAGCCAGCTTGCGGAAAAGTTCAATGAGCGCGCTTTCTGCGACCGCCTCAGGCTGTGCAAAGATGCAAGCACGCTTTACCAAAGCATGACCGCCGAAAGCGGCTGATATCCACTCTGACAACAGGCTGTTTCACCATGAAGCTGATCATCGTCAGTGGCCGGTCCGGCTCCGGCAAGAGTACCTCCCTTCACGTACTGGAAGATCTGGGTTACTACTGTATTGATAACCTGCCTATCGGGCTTTTATTCCCTCTTACGCGGGAGGCAGCTGACCAGAGCCCTCCGGGCCGGCTCGACAAAATGGCGGTCAGCATAGATGCTCGCAACCTATCTGCCGAATTGGCCAACTTCGAAGAAATTTACCGCAAGCTTCGCAAGGCCGATATCCAGGTAGAGATCATTTACCTGGATGCCGATGAGCAATCATTGCTGCAGCGATTTCACGCCACCCGTCGCAAGCACCCTCTAAGCGATGACAAAACATCCCTCAGAGAAGCCATCAACAGCGAGAAGGGCCTGCTGGAGCCACTTGCCAAGCTTTCAGACCTCTACATCAATACCAAAGGCCTGTCGATGTACGAGCTGCGGGATATGGTTAAGCAGCGTGTGGCCGGCCGTAAAGACCAGGAGCTGGCCCTGCTATTCCAATCTTTTGGCTTCAAACACGGTGTGCCACTGGATTCCGATTACGTGTTTGATGTGCGCTGCCTACCGAACCCGCATTGGGATACCAGCCTGCGTAAGTTTACCGGCATAGATCAGCCGGTTATTGAGTTTCTTGAGAACGAGCCTGCCAGCCTAAAAATGGTGAACGATCTTATTGGCTTTCTGGAAAACTGGATTCCGTCTTTTGCCGACAGCAATCGAAGTTATATGACTATTTCTATTGGCTGCACCGGCGGACAGCACCGATCGGTTTATGTTTGCGAACAGTTGGGGCGGCATTTCCGCGAACACAGCAGCAACGTGCAAGTACGTCACACTGAATTGCGGCACTTGCAGGCCCGGAAAGAGATCTGATTTGTCCGTGATACGCCATCCTATTGTGATTATAAATAAACTTGGACTGCATGCCCGGGCAACGGCAAAACTCGTTGCCACCGCATCACGATTCGACAGCTCCATAAAAGTCTGTGGTAAAGGCCGTGAGGTGGATGCAAAAAACATTATGCAGGTTATGATGCTCGCCGCTAGCAAAGGCACAGAAGTGGAACTGGTGGTCGATGGCACGGATGAGCAACACGCTATCGATGCCCTTGCTGCTCTCATTAATGACTATTTCGGGGAAGGCGAATAGGTCGCCTTTTTCACAGCAGCTCCCTGCGGCTCCCTGCAACTCTTTCTCACGCGCGCTGGCTAACTCCGTTATAATGCGGACGTTTTCTGTCTGCAGGTGATTCATGTCCGAAATTCTGGAAAAAAGCCAAGCCCGCCAGCGTTTACGTTCACTGAGCGAAGCGCTAGACAGTGGTGCGCTAAAGCAAGTTGCCCGTATTCTCAACGGCGGCCTGAGCCCCAGTGATATCGCCCACCTGCTTGAATCTTCGCCGCCACGCCAGCGCGCCCTGCTGTGGAATTTGGTAGAAAAACAGCTAGAAGGCGAGGTTCTCCAGTACCTGAACGAGGATATCCGTGCCGAATACCTGAGCCGGCTGAACGCCCAGGAACTGGCGGATATTATTGAGGACTTTGAGTCCGACGATCTGGCCGACCTTCTTCAGCAGCTGCCAGACAAGGTGATCCAGGAAGTTCTGGGCACCATGGACGAACAAGACCGGAAGCGGGTCGAAGAGGTGCTTTCCTACCCGGAAGACACCGCCGGCGGCCTGATGAACACGGACACCATCACCGTACGCCCCGATATCAACATTGATGTGGTATTGCGCTATTTGCGCCTGCACCGGGTGCTGCCGCCGATGACCGATAGCCTGATTGTGGTGAGCAGGCGAGATGAGTTTATTGGCATGCTGCCCATCACAAAGATGCTCGTTTCCAGCCCAACCGCAACCGTGCGGGAAGTGATGGATACGGACATTGAACCCATCCCTGTGACCCTTTCAGATACCAAGGTTGCAACCCTGTTTGAGCGGTACGACCTGATTTCCGCACCGGTTGTGAACCAAGAAGGCCACCTGCTGGGCCGGATCACCATCGATGACGTGGTGGATGTTATCCGGGAAGATGCGGATCATTCGCTAATGAGTATGGCTGGCCTGGATGATGACGAAGATACGTTTGCGCCCGTCTGGAAAACCACCCGGCGCCGGGCAATCTGGCTAGGTGTTAATCTGCTCACCGCGTTCATTGCCTCTGGCGTCATTGGCCTGTTTGAAGAAACCATCGCCAAGGTGGTTGCTTTGGCGGTACTCATGCCCATCGTGGCTAGCATGGGAGGGATCGCCGGCAGCCAGACCCTCACACTGGTTATCAGAGGTATGGCCGTAGGGCAGATCAGCGGGGCCAATGTGGGCTGGTTGCTGAATCGGGAGTTTCTTTCGGGTATTCTAAACGGCTTACTTTGGGCAGTGGTTGTGGCAGCCGCGGCCACCGCCTGGTTTCAGGACTTACTGATAGGCGCCATTATTGCCGCTGCGTTGGTCATCAATCTGGTCGCTGCGGCGCTGGTGGGTACCGTGCTGCCGCTGTTCCTGAAATCCCGTAACATCGACCCAGCTTTGGCCGGCAGCGTTATACTAACAACCGTCACAGATGTGGTCGGTTTTATGTCATTCCTTGGCCTTGCGACCATTTTCTACGCGTGACCCGACAAACCTGGATGTAATCATGATCGACGACACTCAAGACGAAGCCCCGCAGTATTCCGGGCCGAGTAAATCCCAGCTCAAGCGGGACATGCACTCGCTGCAGAACATGGGCAAGCGCATGATGGAGCTAAGCAACGAGCAGCTTGATACGCTTACCATCAGCGATACCCTGAGAAGTGCCATTGAAGAATCCCGCAAGATTCGGCAGAACGAAGCCAAGCGTCGCCATTTGCAATATATCGGCAAGATTATCCGGCAAGAAGACGACCCAGAAGCGGTGCGACGAGCTATAGACGCTTTCGATTCGGGAAGTGAAGAACACACCCGCCGCCACCATCTGGCCGAGCGCTGGCGCGACCGGATGATTGCCGACGGCGACTCCGTAGCGGGCGAGTTTTTTAGTTACTGCCCAAGTGCGGACATACAACACCTGCGCAACCTGGTTCGCAACGCCCGCAGAGATGTAGAGAAAGAGAAAAACACCGGGCAAGCCCGCAAGCTGTTCCGTTATCTGCGGGAATCCGTTGACGAAGCGGAGGCCTAATTGCCGGTATCAAATACCTGGCGCAGATCCACGCTAGGCTCTCCCCAGGTTCCGGTCACATCGTAGGTGGCGCTGGTCAGTTTGCTCAGTGGGTCGCCCAGTACTTTATCCAGTACGAAAAGCGCGCCTCCGATGGGCGCGCCGGCCCCCATCAACAAGGCAGCCAGCGGCAGGTTCTGCGTCAATGGCAGAACCACCACTAGGCGCATATCGAGAATCTCATTTGCCAGATTGGTGCTGCCGCTGAGCTTGAAGGCGCCTGACGGCCCAACCACCTGAAGTTCAGGGTCCATTGTAAGCAGGCCATCATTAAGGCGCGCCTTGCCCGAGATGGCATCAAAGGCGACACCGCGCTCATACAGATCCGAAAAGTCCAGTTTAAGCCTGCGCCAGAGGGTATCGGCGTTGAGCAGATTGAAAATCCTGAACACTTGCGCGCTGTTGTTACGCTCCAAAATCACGCCGTCATCCAGGCGCATGCTGACGTTCCCGCTGAGGCTCGCAAGCTCGAACTCATCAGGGCGCCCTGGCCAGTCCAGCTCCAATTCGATGTTGCTCTGCTTATTAGATAGAGGAACCTCCGAAGCAAAAAGTTCGCCTAAGTCTGCCAGCGCGCCGCCGGCTATAGACCCGGAAAATTGGCTGGTTTCCCTGTTATCTACAACACTCCAGGTCATGTCGCCCAGCAACGTGAGTGACTTGAGCCGCCCTTCAATGCCGGTGACATTTAACTTCTGCTGCTCCGGTCGCAGATGGAAGGCCCAGCGCCCCAGACTGTCGCCATTGAGTTGTAGCTCTGATATGTCAACATCCACATCCGGCCAGTTCGCCATATCCATCGCCCGGAAGGCTTCAAGTTGCTGCTCCCAGGTCAGCAGCTCTGGCGCCTCCTTCGCTCCAGCCTCTTTACCAACTAGGCGGAGCACTTCAAAATCCGCAGTAACAAGGCCAAGGTCGTCGGGTATGACAATCCGGCCAACGGCCCGTTCAGAGCGTGTGCTAAGAACCCAGCGGTCACCAAGATCAAAGGCCTCAAGATCGATGTTTGTGAGGGTTTGCCCCCCCAGATAGAGCTCTGTGAAGGTAAGCTCAAGCCCAGACCTTTTCCACAACAGATCAAAGGTTGCGCGATCCTCCCAGGTACCGGAAATACCCAGACCGCCTTCCGCTTCGGTATCTATTTCTGCAACCAGCGGTGCAGACTGCCCCGCCTCTTTTGAAAACGGCGCCGGCCAGTCAATGGCTAACCCTTCGAGGTTGGAACGGATCGTTAGCCGTGGAGTATCGCCAGAAGCCACATCCAACTGCGCAGAGTACTCAACCGTACCGCTAAGTCCGTATTGGCTCTCCTTGGGCACGCCGCCAGCTGTTTCGGGGCCCGCGATACCAACTTGGCGAAACACGCCGGGCACAGCCAAGGTGCCGGCTTGCCGTATCCTGAGCACCTCGCGCCGTCCGGGCTGACCCGAACCGGTCTGGCTGAATGCCACTGTGACCGCCCTGCCAAGAAACCTAGCGTTCAGGGGCGCACCAGAAAAACCTTTTACGGAATGATACGTCAGGGCACCTGAAATACGGTCCCAGCGCAGATCTGCCTCGGGATAGTTTACTGAGCCGTTACTTGTACGCACGTTCGCCTCAACCACGGGTGTTGCACCATCCGTTAGAGGCAAGTCTATCGCTAGATCCAGCTCGTAATCGCCGGCATAGTCGAGGCTTTCGGCTTCGGCACCGGCCATGTCGCCAAATGGGCTGTTCTCCATCCAATAGGCTACCGCGTCCCCCGGCACGGGCGCTGATGCATCCACGCGCACGAGTGCCCCATCCTGTTCGGGGATCACGGTTACGGTACTAGGGTTCAGCAACAGACCACCGGTTGTTCCTGCCTTCAGTGACACCAAGGTGTCGCCGTTCTGCACATCAACACGTCCGCGAGCCCCGGTTACCTCCGGCCACTGATCATCATAACGAACGGTGGCGTTGTCGAATTCATACCACATGGATGACTCAAACGAACCCGAGGGAGAGCCTGTGCCAATCTGACCATGGCCATAGTAAACACCAGATGTGATGTCCGCCTTTGTGATGGCGCTGGTTAACCAGTCATAAAGCCCCGCATCCACAACCTTCTGCGGAACAAAATTGACCAGCATGGATGCTTCACCATTTTCAACGCCCACACGGAGGCCAAGATTGCTCTCACCTTGCTCATCCAGTTTCAGGTCAAAGGCGCCGGTCAAGCGGGTATGTTCGCCATAACTAAGGCGCATGTCGTTCGAGTAAACTCGGATGATGGGGCCCTCCAGCTGCCAGGCAACGGTAGCCGCCAGCTCAGGGAAAAGCCATTCACTGTTGAACAGTTCCGGAAAACCCAAGATAACCGGTTGCATCCCGGCACGGGCTTGCAGATACCCGGCGTTCTGGTCCATATAAATAAAACCCTGCACCCCGCTCACTGCGGGCGCACCCTCATAAGCGGCGGCGCCAACATCTCTGAGCCGGCCAGAGAATTCAAAACTGTTCTCACCACGCCCCGGAATACTGATTTTTACACCATCAAGAAAACCTACCGGGCGATAGTCTTCCAACGCGTCACTGGCTACCGGTGGCAGAAGCGGAAGCGTACCGACAAGGTGCCGTAGCGGGCGCAAGGGCATAGCGTCGGCGGTGATGGTGAACCCTTCCGGTTCCGGGAACAGCTTTAGGCTGAATGGTGAAACCTGGTCACCGTTCCAGGTCCAGGCTAGTTGCTTCAAATGCCACTCGCCGATGGCTTCAGACTGGCCATCGGCTTCGGGCGCCTCCATCACGGCATGGTGACGGCGCCAGCCAAACTGGGCACTGATGTCTTCCAGCGGGGCCAGAGATGCGCCGGCAACGCCCAGTTGTAGATAAGGGGTTCTTACGGTTCCGCTTATCTGCTGCAAGATGCCTTTACGGAAGGTTAGCCAGGCTTCGCCGCCCAGATCAAACCCTTCTACGCGGATATCCCGCCACTGATACTCATCCACCAGCCCGTCAAACAATCGACCGGAATCGACATCAAGATAAAGCTGGCCGCTAAAATCACCGCGGAAGAAGTGCTTGCCCACCAGCGTAAAACTGGCGAGTTGCTGGGTTGTTGCGGATCGCATCGCCCGCCCAGACGCCCGGAACAGGCCCTTGTCGTATACCAAATCAAGCTGGGGAATATCGAGATGGCGAAGCTGGCCCTGGTTATCACGGATACCCAGGCTTACGCGGGTCACTTTTATGTACGGGTCTGACAGCCACTTTCCGGCGACTTCGATCCAGTACCGAAAACGGTTATTAAACGGTTCGGGGAAATCAACGCCCCGAACACTCACATCACCGCTATCTTGCTGGTTTAGCGTCAACTCAAGCCCATCCGCTTCGAAATCCTCGAAGACAATCCTGAAACGCATCAGCGAAGCCAGCGCGTCGAAACGAACGGTTAAATGCTGCAAGCTCATCACCCGAACCCCGGAATCAGGGTTGATCACTTCAATATCCTGAGCGGTAAATGCGGGGTCTAGCCAGAACCATTGAGAAGAGAGGCTGCCAATGCTTACTTCATGCCCTAGACGCGCAGATAGCTCCCGGGAAAGGTCATCCCGAAAGGCATCTACATTTTGGGTAAGCTGACGGCCAATCCCGGCATAGAGGGCAAACAGCACGAGCACAACCAACAGCAGCCACCATACCGCGCCGGTAAACAGCGCCATTACACGGACAGGTCGGCGCTCAGCGGAAGACATCTGGGGCGTCACTCCCTAGGTGCATCGCCCCGGTATCAGAGCAGCACCACATCGTACTGCTCCTGGCTGTAAAAAGGCTCTACTTGGAAACGAACGGCCTTGGCAATAAAGGTTTCAAGATCGGCCACATTGTCGGATTCTTCATCAACAAGGCGATCTACCACGCTTTGGGAGGCCATCACCAAGTAGCTTTCTGCATCGTAAGCCCGGTTAACCCGTAGAATTTCGCGGAAGATCTCGAAGCACACGGTCTCGCTGGTTTTAAGGAAACCACGGCCATCGCAAATTGGGCAAGGCTCACACAAAATCTGGCCAAGGCTTTCCGTGGTTCGCTTTCGGGTCATCTCCACAAGCCCTAGCTCAGACACGCCGGTGATCTTGGTTTTGGCGTGATCCCGCTCGAGCATTTTTTCCAGCATTCGGTGAACCTGGCGCTGGTGCTCGGCATCTTCCATGTCGATAAAGTCGATGATGATGATGCCGCCCAAATTACGCAGGCGCAGCTGCCGGCTAATCGCCCGGGTGGCTTCTAGGTTGGTTTTGAAGATCGTTTCTTCAAGGTTTCGGTGGCCCACAAACGCACCGGTGTTGATATCAATGGTGGTCATGGCTTCGGTCTGATCAATGATCACATAGCCGCCAGACTTTAGCTGCACCTTGCGGCTAAGCGCTTTCTGAATCTCATCTTCTACCGAATAAAGATCAAAAATCGGGCGTTCGCCTGGGTAGTATTCCACCTTGTCGGCAAATTCAGTTACGAACTCTCGAACAAATTCCATGACCCGCTGATGGCTCTCGCGGCTATCAATGCGCACTTTTTCAGTCTGTGGCCGAATAAGATCACGGATAGTGCGGATGAACAGTGGCAAATCCTGATACACGACGCCGGGGGCCTGCACCTTGGCAATCCGCTCGTGAATGGACTCGCTGAGGTGATGCAGATAGTTCATATCGCCGAGCAGCTCTTCTGCCGATGCAGCTTCCGCTGCGGTGCGGATGATATACCCGCCCTGAACATCAGGATGCGCTGCAGCGCCTTCCTGAACGAGGCTTTTTAAGCGGTTTCGCACGGTTTCATCCTCAATTCTCTGGGAAACGCCTACGTGCCTAACATCGGGCATGAACACCAGGTAGCGGGACGGTATGGAAAGCTGAGTGGTAAGCCGGGCGCCTTTTGTGCCGATAGGGTCTTTGGTTACCTGCACCACTAACGACTGACCTTCCCGTAGCAAGGTTCGGATATCTGGAACTGTTTTAGGGAAGTCGCCAGAATCTAAGGTGCTAGGCTGGCTCGAGACTACGTCGGAGGCATGAATAAACGCTGCCTTCTCCAAACCTATGTCTACAAACGCCGCTTCCATACCGGGAAGCACGCGCACTACCTTGCCTTTGTAGATATTGCCGACAATGCCTTTGCGACTGGCACGCTCAATATACGCTTCCTGCAGCATACCGTTCTCGACCAGCGCTACCCGGGTTTCAACCGGCGTTACGTTGATCAGGATTTCTTCGCTCATGATTGGCTCTCCCGACTACTTGGCCAGTGTTTCCAGACAGGGCCACCGGCATCGGCCAGCAAGGCGGCTGTTTCCTGCAACGGCAGGCCAACAACAGCACTGTAGCTCCCCTTGAGTTCCTTCACAAAAATACCACCAAGGCCCTGAATTCCATAACTCCCGGCCTTGTCCATAGGCTCACCCGTGGCCACATAAGCGGCAATCTTTTCATCCTGAAGCATTCGGAACGACGGGGCGACGCCGAGGCAAGAATAATAGACGGCATGGCTAACCCAGTTTCCGGTTAATGTTGTCCATCAGTATGGAAAACACCGGCCATACGAGAGCACTGGTCAGTGCCGGCCACAGATAGCTGAAACCGGCATCCTCGCCGCCAAACATCTGTTTAAGAAAGTGCACCAGCATCTGGTTGATGCCGATCAGCAAAAAGACCATCAAACACTGTTGTGGCATAGGGTACATGCGCAGCCGCTGATGGATGGTGAGCACCAAAAACGCGATCAGCGCCATCCCTAAGGCATTAACGCCCAACGGCGTCGCCTCCAGCACGTCGAGCAACAAGCCCAGGCACCAGGCGAACACTATGCCAAACTGCACCGGTGCACGGAATGTCCAGTAGAACACCACCAGCCCGAGCCATTCAGGGCGAAATTCGAACCAACCCACGGGAAACAGAGAAATACTCAGCACCAATGACACGATCACCGACAGCACAAATACTGGATAACTGATTACAGACAACATCAGTCCTGCCCCTCCTGTGCCGATTCGGTGGCCGGCGGGATGTCATCGCCGGTTTCTGGCGCAACCGGCGGTTCGCCTCTTGGCGCGAATACAACCAGCACTAAGCGGCTTTGATTGAGTTTTGCTTTCGGGCGGGCCCGAATAGATACAAAGGGCTCTCCCGGCTCTTTGTTTATCAGGCTTACCTCTGCAACCGGGTAGCCCCTTGGAAAGCGACCACCAAGACCAGAACTGACCAGCAAATCCCCTTCACGGATATCTGCCGTGTCTGGCACGTGAACCAAATCAAGGGTGCCGGAATCGCCAGTGCCAAGAAGAATAGCCCGGAGCCCGTTGCGCACAACCTCAACCGGCACGGCATGGCTGCTGTCTGAGACGAGAAGTACACGGGAGGTCACTTGGCTGGTCTGCACCACCTGCCCCATTAGGCCATGGGCATCTAGTATTGCTTGGCCAGTCTTAAGGCCGTCACTGCGGCCTTTATTGATAATAACTTCGTGGGAATATGCGTCCGGTGACACGCCCACTACCTCACTGACGATTACCCGGTCATCGAGAAGCTTCGAGGAGTTCATCAGGCGGCGGAGTTCGTTGTTTTCGGAAGCCAAAGCGGCGTACTTAAGGGCCCTGCGTTCGAGAATGAGCAAGCGGGCTTTCAGGACTTCATTTTCCTGTTTCACGTCTTCGCGGGTGATAAACAGGCCAGCAACCCAATCACTGAACTGATTGGGTGCGTTGCCCAGCCAGTAAACCGGCGTGAGGCCGGTTGCCAAGGTGCTGCGAACCGGGGTAACACGGTCAAACTGCTGATCGGCAACGATTAACGCCGCCGATACGAGAATAACGAGCAGAAGCCGGAGGCCTGGCATTGGCCCCTGGACAAAAATGGTTTTAATGGCGATCCCTCCCCAAAGGATTATTCCTCCTGGGAGAACATTCCGATGCCACCCCGGTCAATCACTTCCAGCGCCTTGCCGCCACCACGGGCAACACAGGTTAGCGGGTCTTCGGCAACGATCACCGGCAAACCGGTTTCTTCACTGATGAGTTTGTCCAGCCCACGCAGTAGTGCACCGCCGCCGGTCAGCACAATACCACGCTCGGCGATATCTGAGGCCAATTCCGGTGGGGATTGCTCCAGCGCGCTTTTCACTGTTTGTACAATCTGCGCCAGAGATTCCTGAAGTGCGTCTAGAATTTCTTCACTGTTGAGGGTGAACGCCCGCGGCACACCTTCGGCCAGGTTACGTCCACGCACATCAATTTCGAGAATCTCGAGCCCTTCATAAGCACAACCGATTTCATGCTTGATGCGCTCGGCGGTAGATTCACCAATCAGGCTGCCGTAGTTACGACGTACGTAGGTAGCAATAGCTTCGTCGAACTTGTCACCACCCACTCTTACTGAATCTGCGTATACGATGCCGTTCAGGGAGATAATGGCGATTTCAGACGTGCCACCACCGATATCCACAATCATTGAGCCGGTTGCTTCTTCCACCGGCAGGCCTGCGCCGATCGCGGCCGCCATAGGCTCTTCGATAAGAAACACTTCTCGCGCACCGGCGCCCAGGGCAGATTCGCGGATAGCCTTGCGTTCTACCTGAGTGGATTTGCTGGGCACGCACACCAGAACCCGAGGGCTCGGGGTTATGAAGCTGTTCTCATGCACTTTGTGAATAAAGTGCTGGAGCATTTTTTCAGTCACCACGAAATCGGCGATTACGCCGTCTTTCATGGGTCGAATGGCGGTGATGTTCCCTGGAGTACGGCCTAGCATTCGCTTGGCTTCGGCGCCGACGGCGGCAACCATCTTCTGGGAATTAGTGGTACGAATGGCTACAACGGACGGCTCGTTCAGCACAATCCCGCGGTCACGCACGTAAATAAGGGTGTTGGCGGTGCCCAAATCAATGGACAGGTCGCTGGAGAATAAGCCTCGGAGTCTTTTAATCAACATTCGTGTAGTTTCAACCTGAGAGTTGCGGTTGCAGAAAGATGCGGCAACTTTAGCAGTGCCCCCCCGCTCAGGCAAGGCGCAGCCTGTTGCAAAGGTAAATGATATTGCTCTTGGCATGAACAATTGTACACGCGTTTATTAGACCATAATCGCGAAAATGGCAACTTGCGAGTTGACGCGTGCGCTGAATGTACGCTCAGACACCAACATTTCTCGGCAAGTGCGCGAATCTGTTACCATAACGGCCTTCATAAAAACGCTGTTTTATACTTTGGAGTCAACGTGACCATTTCCCGCGAAGACATTGAAAAAGTCGCCGTGCTGGCTCGTATTCGCCTCGACGAAGAGCAGATACCGGCACTGGAGAAAGACTTAGGCAACATCCTTAGCCTAGTTGACCAGCTCCGCGCCGCCGATACAGACAACGTAGAGCCCCTGGCGCATCCGCTGGATGCGGTTCAGCGCTTGCGCGCCGACGAAGTAACCGAGAGCAACCAGCGCGAGGCCTTCCAAGCCATTGCTCCGGCTGTCGAGAATGGCCTGTACCTCGTTCCCCGAGTCATTGAGTGAATAAAAGGCATTGAGTGAATAAAGGGAATTGAGTGATCTGACGAATCCCTCCATCAGCCCACTATCAGGATTGAACATGCATAACAAATCCGTAGCAGAGCTTTCCCACGAACTGGAAAGCGGCAAGATTTCAAGCGTGGAACTGACCCGTGAGTTCCTCGATCGCATCAAGGCCGAAGACGGCCAGTACAACAGCTTTATTACCGTTACCGAAGACCAGGCCATGGCGGATGCAAAAGCCGCTGACGCGCAACGTGCCGCCGGCAAAGCCGGCGCGTGGACTGGCGTGCCCTTTGCCCACAAAGACATTTTTTGCACCAACGGCGTTGCCACCACCGCTGGCTCGAAAATGCTGGCCAACTTTGTGCCGCCCTACGACGCCACGGTAACGGCCAACTTCCGCGCGGCCGGTGCGGTGTGCCTGGGTAAAACCAATATGGATGAGTTCGCCATGGGCTCCTCCAACGAATCCAGCTTCTACGGGCCGGTGACCAACCCCTGGGGATTGAGTACCGGCGCGAAGCGCGTACCCGGTGGCTCCTCCGGCGGCTCCGCAGCAGCTATCGCCGCTCGCCTGGTACCAGCTGCAACTGCCACAGACACTGGCGGCTCCATTCGCCAGCCGGCGGCGTTGTGCGGCATTACTGGCCTGAAGCCTACCTATGGCCGGGTTTCGCGCTACGGCATCATTGCCTTTGCCTCCAGCCTGGACCAAGGCGGGACCATGGCGCGCACCGCAGAAGACAACGCACTGATGCTGAACGTGATGGCAGGGTTCGATCCGAAAGATTCTACATCGGTTGATCGTGCTGTACCGGATTACACAGCTACCTTGAACGAGCCGTTGAAAGGCCTGCGTGTCGGCTTGCCGAAAGAATACTTCTCGGATCAGCTTAGCCCTGCGATGGAACAGCAGGTACGCAACGCGGTTAAGGAATACGAAAAGCTGGGGGCCACGGTTAAAGAGATTTCCCTGCCCCACGCGAAACTGGCCATTGCCGCCTATTATGTGATTGCGCCGGCCGAGGCGTCTGCCAACCTGTCGCGCTTTGATGGCGTACGTTACGGCTACCGATGTGAAGATCCGAAGGACCTGAACGACCTTTATACCCGCACCCGAGCTGAAGGTTTCGGAGAGGAGGTTAAGCGCCGCATTCTGGTCGGCGCTTACGCTCTCTCTGCCGGCTATTTTGATGCCTATTATTTGAAGGCCCAGAAAGTCCGCCGCTTGATTCAGCAGGATTTCGTTAACGCGTTCAAAGAAGTGGATGTGTTGATGAGCCCGGTGTCGCCCTCCCCTGCGTTTGTGCAGGGCGAGAAAACCAACGACCCGGTCACCATGTACCTGGAGGATATCTTCACCATCGCCGTTAACCTCGCGGGCGTGCCGGCCATGTCGGTGCCAGCGGGCTTTGTAGACGGTTTGCCCGTGGGCCTGCAGATTATCGGCAACTATTTTGAAGAAGCCCGTTTGCTGAACGCTGCCCATCAGTTCCAGCAGGTAACTGACTGGCACCAGAAGCTTCCCCAGTAAGCCCGAACCAGGAGAACGTTTATGCAGTGGGATATTGTGATCGGGCTGGAAATTCATGTTCAGCTTGCCACCAAAACTAAGATATTTTCTGGCTCCAGCACCGCTTTCGGTGCCGAGCCCAACACCCAGGCTAGCGCCGTTGATCTGGCCATGCCTGGCACCCTGCCTGTACCGAATGAGCAGGCATTCCGTTATGCGGTCATGTTCGGCCTGGCGGTGAACGCCGAAATAGGTCGACGCTCAGTGTTCGATCGTAAAAACTATTTTTACCCGGATTTGCCCAAGGGTTACCAAACTACGCAACTGGATCACCCTATCGTGGGCCCCGGCTTCGTAGATGTTGATCTGGCCGACGGCGGCAGCAAGCGTGTGCGCATTCACCACGCCCACCTGGAAGAAGACGCAGGTAAGTCGCTGCACGAAGCTCTTTATGATGAAAAGGGCAACGGCATTACAGGCATTGACCTAAACCGCGCCGGTACGCCGCTCATTGAGATCGTTACTGAGCCGGATATGAACACAGCGGAAGAAGCCGTCGCCTTTGCTAAAAAGCTGCACAGCCTGGTGGCCTCATTAGGCATCTGCGACGGTGACATGAGCCAAGGTTCCCTCCGCTTTGACGTGAACATTTCACTTAAGCCCAAAGGCTCGGACACCTTGGGCACCCGAACCGAAACCAAAAACCTGAACTCTTTCCGCTTTATGGAGCAAGCCATTGCCCACGAAGTGGAGCGGCA
Source organism: Marinobacter sp. LV10R510-11A (assembly GCF_900215155.1). Classification (NCBI taxonomy): domain Bacteria; kingdom Pseudomonadati; phylum Pseudomonadota; class Gammaproteobacteria; order Pseudomonadales; family Marinobacteraceae; genus Marinobacter; species Marinobacter sp. LV10R510-11A. The sequence continues at coordinate 4,343,067 of NZ_LT907980.1, read as the reverse complement.
GATGGATATTCTGGAAGACGGCGGCAGAATCATTCAGGAAACGCGTTTGTACAACGGCGACCGCGATGAATCCCGCTCCATGCGCAGCAAAGAGGAAGCCAACGACTACCGCTACTTCCCCTGCCCGGATCTTCTGCCTGTCGTGATTGATGACGCCTTTATTGAGAGCGCTCGCGTTCTACTGCCGGAACTGCCGGATGACCGAAAAGCCCGCTTTAAAGAGCAATACGGCCTGAATGACTATGATGCTCGCCTGCTCAGCGACGACGCCCGCATGGCGGCGTTTTTTGAAGAAACCGCCCGCTACGGCAAAGACGCGAAGTTGGCTGCCAACTGGGTGCTGGGTGAATTTTCTGCACGCTTGAACGCAGAAGACAAAACCGTAACGCAGGCGCCCATTACTGGTGCGCAACTGGGCCAACTGGTTGCGCGCATCGCCGACAACACCGTGTCGTCATCCGGGGCAAAAAAGGTCTTGGAGGCGCTTTGGAGTGGCGAAAGTGACTCTCGTGGTAATTCTGATGGTAACAATGCTGACGCCATCATCGAAGCCCAAGGCCTGAAGCAGGTTTCAGATACCGGTGCATTGGAGCAGATGGTGGATGAGGTTATAGCTAGCATGCCGGATCAAGTGGCGCAGTATCAGCAAGAAACCGATCCCAAGAAGCAGAAGAAGATGCTTGGTGGCTTCATGGGGCCTTTGATGAAGGCCTCTAAAGGACAGGGCAATCCGAAACTGTTCAATGAGATTTTGTTGAAAAAACTCAACGGCTGAGGAACATCTGCTCGAACTGGCGGATGTTCTGCTGCACGTAGTCGATAAATGCCCGCATGGCCGGCGTAGGGTGCCGTGCCTGCGGGTAGACCACACACCAGCTCCGACAACACGCCCAGCTTTGGCAGAACGGCCACTCCCAAACCCGCTAAAACCGCATGTTTTACGGCATCATTAGAGCCCAGCTCTATACTTGGCTTCGCCCGTAAACGTTGATCCTGACAATGCAGCTCCAACGCCAGCCGGCTGCCCTTCCAGCGCCGCCAAACTGTTCTGTACTCGCTCCAACTCCTTAAACACCGAGCGCACACAACCTGCCATCTCCTCGCCGGCAGCGGTGCAATAAAGCTTGCGCCCCACATATTCAAACATGGGCATGCCCAGCGCTTGCTCCAAGTGGCGCACCTGGCTGCTCACCCAGCCCACAGATAACACCCGAACAGCGCCAGTACATAGGTGACTTAGCGGTAAAGGCTGCCAAAGCTGTTAACTATGAAAACGCGGGCACCGTCGAATTCCTGCTGTCTGGCAACGAAGTGCACTTCATGGAAATGAACACCCGCATACAGGTGGAGCACACCATCACCGAAGCCATCACCGGCGTGGACATAGTTCGGGAACAGCTGCGCATTGCCGCCGGCCTACCGCTGAGCTATCGCCAGGAAGACATTCAGTACCGGGGCTACGCTCTGCAATTCCGCATCAATGCGGAAGACCCTAAAAACGACTTTTTGCCTAGCTTTGGCCGCATAACACATTACTACGCGCCCGGCGGCCCCGGCGTGCGGGTGGATACCGCCATTTATACCGGTTATGAAATTCCACCCTACTACGACTCCATGTGCCTGAAACTGGTGGTGTGGGCTTTGACTTGGGATGAAGTGATTGCCCGCGGCAAGCGAGCACTGGACGACATGCGCCTGCACGGCATAAAAACCACCGCGCAGTATTACCAGCAGATTCTGGATCATCCGGACTTTCGTAACGCCAATTTCAACACCAGCTTTGTGCCCGACCACCCGGAATTGCTGAACTACTCAACTAAGCGCCACCCCAGTGCAACTGCACTCGTCATCGCTGCCACCATTGCAGCACATGCAGGCTGGTAATCCGCAGGAGAATTGACTCATGAACCACGCAAAACGAATTGAAGTAACCGACGTAGTGCTGCGCGACGCACACCAGTCGCTCATCGCAACACGGCTGCGCACCGAAGACATGCTACCCATCTGCGACAAGCTGGATAAGGTCGGCTACTGGTCGCTGAAGGTCTGGGGCGGCGCCACGTTTGACGCCTGCGTGCGGTTTTTGAAAGAAGACCCATGGGAGCGGCTGCGCCAGTTGCGCGTGGCTCTACCCAACACACGCCTGCAGATGCTGCTACGGGGCCAGAACCTACTGGGATACCGTCATTACGCCGACGACGTGGTGGAAGCCTTTGTTCAGAAAACAGCTGATAATGGCATTGATGTGTTTCGTGTATTCGACGCGTTGAACGACCTGCGCAACATTGAAACCGCCATGAAGGCCGTAAACAAAGCCGGTAAGCACGCCCATGGCCATCAAAGATATGGCCGGGCTGCTAACCCCCTACGCTACGTTTGATCTGGTGAAAGCCATCAAGGCGGAAGTGGATCTGCCCCTGGTGATCCACAGCCACTCGACTTCTGGCTTGGCACCGCTGTGTCAGCTTAAGGCCATTGAAGCTGGGGCCGACCGCATTGATACGGCGATTTCATCGTTCTCCTCGGGCACCAGCCATCCGGCCACGGAATCCCAGGTAGCTGCACTGAAAGGTACAGATTACGACACCGGGCTGAACCTAACGCTGTTAAGCGAGATTGCGGACTACTTCCGCGAGGTGCGTAAAAAGTATCAGCAGTTTGAAAGCGAGTTCACCCGCGAGGATGTCTCGGTACAAATAAGCCAAGTGCCGGGCGGCATGATGTCCAACTTGGCCAACCAGCTCAAAGAGCAAAACGCGCTGGACCGTATCCGTGAAGTGTTTGATGAAATCCCCCGGGTGCGAGAAGACCTGGGCTATCCCCCACTGGTCACGCCTACGTCACAAATTGTGGGCACTCAGGCGGTGTACAACGTGTTGGCCGGCCAGCGCTATAAAACCATCACCAACGAGGTAAAGCGCTATCTGCAAGGCGGCTACGGCCAGCCACCCGCGCCGGTGAACGCCGATGTGCGCAAAAAAGCCACTGCGCCTGGCCACGTCAGCACCGCTATGCCTGGTAACGTGGTAGAGGTTCTTGTGAGCGAAGGCGATACAGTAAGTGCCCGCCAGGCCGTGCTAATTACTGAAGCCATGAAGATGGAAACAGAGGTTCACGCCAATATTGACGGCAAAGTAGAGGCTGTCGACGTAACCAAGGGCGACCGGGTAACCCCGGGTGAGGTACTGATCGAGATTGGCTGATCGGCAAAAATGTGAACCTCTGTTCAGAAAAATACAAAAAATCTGCCACAATGTACGACACTCAAGTTGCTGATCAGAAAATAAACAACTACACTTTTCATCGTTTAGACATTGTTCTGAAACATTATTTAAATCTGGAATCGCCCCAACAGTCTCTATAAGAGTGCCCATGACAGCTGCCACAATAAAGCCAAACCTGCGTAACCAGCAACGCGCCGATGTTGAGAGTGACATCGTTATCGAGAAGGCGGATGGCTGCCAGCTCACCTGTAAAATCTCCAACCTCTCTCGCACAGGCATAATGCTTTCCTGTAATCAGGACACAGTAAATCAGCTTATACCTCGCCTGAAAGTCCCAGAGCCCGGAAATTTGATTGTCGTTAAGGCGCGATTCTGTGTGACGGTCGTCGCAACCCAGCCAGTGACCATTGTTGCCAATGGAAATATCGTTCATCTACGAAGAATGGCCAGGGACGAGTTTCAGTTGGGCATACAGTTTGCGGATTTTGAGGACAACGGTTTTGATTATGTAGACAGGTACGTGCGCAAACTTCTGGCCGATTCCCCGCAAACCTGACTCCCGTCGGCGCTATATTGCTATAACTTAAAACTCTAGATACAAGACTTCTTATAGCCTTATCGCCTCTGTTATAGTTGCCCCTTCAATTTGCAGCCCTTAAGACCCGCTACGGCAACGGACTATCATGACCACATATAACCTTACGCATCTGAAACAACTGGAAGCGGAAAGCATCCATATCATTCGAGAAGTGGCCGCCGAGTTTGATAACCCGGTGATGCTCTACTCCATTGGTAAAGATTCTGCAGTTATGCTGCACCTTGCCCTCAAAGCTTTTTACCCGGGTAAGCCGCCGTTTCCTCTGATACACGTGGACACCACCTGGAAGTTCCGGGACATGATTGATTTCCGGGAGCGCAAGGTGAAGGAATACGGTCTGGATCTGATCGTGCACACCAATCAGGATGGCGTGGAACAGGGTATCGGGCCGTTCACTCACGGCAGCGCAAAACACACAGATGTGATGAAAACCCAGGGCCTCAAACAGGCATTGGACAAATACGGGTTTGATGCCGCATTTGGTGGCGCCCGCCGGGATGAAGAAAAATCCCGGGCCAAGGAGCGCGTCTATTCCTTCCGCGACGAATATCACCGCTGGGATCCCAAGAATCAGCGCCCGGAACTGTGGAACACCTATAACGGCAAGGTTAACAAGGGCGAGAGTATTCGGGTATTCCCTCTCTCGAACTGGACTGAGCTGGATATCTGGCAGTACATCTATTTGGAAGGCATCGAGATCGTTCCGCTTTACTACTCGGCCGTGCGCCCGGTGGTGGATCGCGACGGCTCACTGATCATGGTAGACGACGATCGCATGCCCCTGAAAGAGGGTGAGAAACCGATGATGAAGTCCATTCGTTTCCGCACCCTTGGCTGCTATCCGCTGACCGGCGCCATTGAATCCGAGGCAGACACACTGCCCGAGATCATTCAGGAAATGCTGCTTGCCACCAGCTCAGAACGCCAGGGCCGCGTGATCGATCACGACTCCGCCGGCTCCATGGAACAGAAAAAGCGGGAAGGGTACTTCTGATATGTCACATCAATCTGATCTCATCGCCGAAGATATCCAGGCTTACCTGAAACAGCACGAGAACAAAGAACTGCTGCGTCTGCTCACCTGCGGCAGCGTTGACGACGGCAAAAGCACCCTGATCGGCCGCCTGCTGCACGACACAAAAATGATTTACGAAGATCACATGGCCACGCTGAAAACCGACAGCGCCAAAATGGGCACCACCGGCGAGAAGCTGGACCTTGCCTTGCTGGTTGACGGTTTGCAGGCCGAGCGCGAGCAAGGCATTACCATCGATGTCGCCTATCGTTACTTCTCCACCGATAAGCGCAAGTTCATCATTGCAGACACACCGGGGCACGAACAGTACACCCGCAACATGGCCACCGGCGCATCCACAGCCCAGGTCGCCATCCTGATGATCGACGCTCGCCGGGGCGTGCTTACCCAGACCCGCCGGCATTCGTTTATCGCCTCTCTGCTTGGTATTCGGCACATTGTGGTCGCCGTTAACAAAATGGATCTGGTGGATTTCAGCGAAGACCGCTTCAATGAAATCCGAGAAGAATACCTGGCCTTCGCCGCTAAGCTTGGGCTGACCGATATCCGGTTTGTGCCGATTTCAGCGCTGGAAGGCGACAACGTAGTCAACCGTAGCGAGCACACCCCCTGGTTCAACAGCCAGCCGCTAATGGAACTCCTCGAAACCTTGGAGGTAAACCGCGACAAAAACCTGGAGCATTTCCGGTTTCCAGTGCAATACGTCACCCGGCCAAACCTGAACTTTCGTGGCTTCTGCGGCACCATTGCCTCCGGCGTGGTTCGCCCGGGTGACAAGGTTATGGCCCTGCCCTCCCGGCGCACCAGTACCATCAAGGAAGTCGTCACGTTCGATGGCAACTTAGATGAAGCCTATATTGATCAGGCAGTAACCCTGACGCTTGCGGACGAAATTGACCTCAGCCGTGGCGATATGCTGGTGAAGCCAGAAGACGAGCCGGAAGTAGGCAACCGCTTCAAAGCCAATATTGTGTGGATGACGGACGCCCCTCTGCAAACCGGCCGCCTGTATGACATCAAACTGGGCCCGACTTTCACATCGTGCACGGTTCGGAAAATCCACTACCAAACCGACGTAAACACGCTGGAGCAGCACGCCAACCCGGCCCTGCTACAGGTGAATGAAATCGGCCTGTGTGACCTAACCCTAAGCCAGCCAATTGCATTTGATGCCTACCAGCGCAACCATGCCACGGGCAGTTTTATCGTGATCGACCGACTTACCAACGTAACGGTCGGCGCCGGCATGATTGATGGGCTGGCGGATACAGCAGGCACCCTGGAGCCGGTGAGCCCGGAGGAGCGCCAACGCCGACTGGCTCAGAAGCCGACGATTATCGGTTGCACCGGATCACAGGCTCCCGCTCTTGCACTAGCAGTTGAACGCGCGCTGTTCGATCAAGGTAAAACAGCGGTCATTCTGAGTGAGGACAATGCTGGCAATGTGGACGATCGCCGCCGCACTGCGCAACTGCTGACTGCCTATGGCCTGATTGCGATTGCTGTAAACCTGGGCTCTGACGTGGCCAACGTTTCGATAGCAGCGGATAGCACGGAGGAGGTTTCCAGTACAGCAGCAGCAATGGTGCAGGAGCTGGTTCGCAACAAGCGGGTCTAAGCCAACAAAACCAAATGGCCTTAACGCAGCCCTATCGCTGTGGTCGAGGCCAAGGGGTGGGGGTGTCTTTTCTGCCGGAAAAAGATGTCTGAGCGCAGCGAGTTGCTTTTTCCAGAAGAAAAGACACCCCCGCTCCTTGGCTACCTCCCAACTAGATAATTCGCTTTTTAACCGTGAAAGTAATAGTTGTCCGTGACAGAATCTCCAGCTCTGAAGTTAACTCTTCGGGGCTTTTTGGTTTCTTCATCTTAGGGTTTTCTGTTTATGGCCATCAAACATCTACGCACCGCTTTTGCCAGTCAATATCAGCCGGGGCAGCCTGCCCGCCTTCAGAGTGGTGAAGCTTTGCAGGAGCCGGGTGGCGATTATGAGGCCCTGCATAAGCAGATGAAGCGCCTGTTTAACAGTAAGCCTGGCAAGAAGTATGGGCGGTTCTCGGACGATATCGGCGAGAGTCCATTTAAAAGCTGGCTGAAGGATTATCTGGAGGACAAGCAGAGCTTCGCGTCTTTTACTGATCGGTTGTTCGCGCAGTGGCAAGAGTTGTTGTCGGGCTCCCAGGAGGAGTTTCAGGGGCAGTTGATGATTGTCCATGAGGCTTTGGCGGATTCGGATGTTGTTTATTTGTTGATCATGGAAAGGGATGGCGCCCTGCGCTTTGATGGCACCCAGGCGCTGGATACGACCGACGTGCTTAGCATGTCACGCTTGAACTTGGCGATGCGAGTTGAGCTGGATGATTGGCTGGGGGATAACGCGGCTGAGAATTATCTTACGTTAGTTCACGCCCGCGGCACGGGCGATCCTGGGGAGCTATTTATTCGGCTGTGTGGTTTTACCAACCACGTAGATGTCGAGAAGGAAACCCTGACATTCCTGGATGCGGTGGAGGCTTTTGCGAAGTCTTCGAAGCCCGAGAAGGCCGGCGAGGTACGTACGCGGGCTTATGAGTTCTGCAAAGAGCAGCATGCACTGGGAGAGCCGGTTGCCATTGCGGCTTTGTCTGGTTATCTGGATGAAGAGCAGCCGGAGCGTTTTAAGGAGTTTGCCAGTAAATCGGCGGAGATGCCGGAGAGCGGCGTGCTGCATCCGGATCATCGTAAGGTGAAGAAGCTGGTGCGTATTGCGGGGTCTGGTGGCGGTATGAGTGTTTCTTTTTCTTCGGATTTGGTGAATCAGGCGATTTACTACGATCGCGATAAGGATGCGCTCACGATTACGCGTTTGCCTAAGGCATTGCGGGAGCAGTTGGAGCGGTTTCTGGAAACCCGGGAGGATTAAAGTAAGGTGGCTGGCTCCGGGCTGTCCAAAAACGTGGAGCGCCAAGGATGGCGTGACCGAGCCCTACAGGGATGTATTTACGGGCGTTTTTTGGAAAGCTCTGCGCCAGCCGCTTCAGGCACCGAACCCAAAGTCAGCGCGTGATAACACTGCAAAACTGGCAGCTTACCGAGACAACGCTGGTTACAGAATGATCACGCCGTTATAATGCCCTGTTCTCCTTTTCAGCGCGCCCAATTTGGACAATTCAAAGCTCCAGGCGCCACATACATCCAGTTGTGTTGAGACCCATGGCCAAAAAGCTGTACATCAAAACCCACGGTTGCCAGATGAATGAATACGATTCATCACGCATGGCCGACCTGTTAAAAACTGACGAAGCGGTTGAAATGACCGACTCGCCAGAAGACGCCGATATTCTGTTGCTAAACACCTGCTCCATTCGGGAAAAGGCTCAGGAAAAAGTCTTCCACCAACTGGGTCGCTGGAAAAAGCTGAAAGCGAAAAAGCCGGAACTGATTATTGGTGTTGGCGGCTGTGTGGCGAGCCAAGAAGGCCAGGCCATTATCAACCGGGCACCGTATGTTGATATGGTCTTCGGCCCACAAACTCTGCACCGCCTGCCGGATATGATTAGCGAAGTGCGCATGAAGGGTAATGGCGTGGGCGTGGTAGATGTGAGCTTTCCGGAAATCGAAAAGTTCGACAATCTGCCAGCCCCGGGCGCCGATGGCCCATCTGCGTTTGTTTCCATTATGGAAGGCTGCAGCAAATACTGTACGTTCTGCGTGGTGCCCTACACCCGGGGTGAGGAAGTCAGCCGGCCGGCTGACGATGTGATCGCCGAGGTTGCCCACCTGGCCAGCCAGAACGTGCGTGAAGTAAATCTACTGGGCCAGAATGTAAACGCCTATCGTGGCGATACCCACGATGGCGATGTGATGGATTTGGCGGAGCTTATTACCCTGATCGCCACCATCGACGGCATCGATCGCATCCGCTACACCACCTCGCACCCAGTTGAATTTACCGATGCGATGATCGAGGTTTACGAACAGGTACCTGAGCTGGTGAGCCACCTGCACTTGCCGGTACAGAGCGGTTCGGATCGCATTCTATCGGCCATGAAGCGCGGCCACACGGCGCTGGAGTACAAATCTAAACTCCGCCGCTTACGCAAGATTCGCCCGGATATCAGCTTTTCTTCGGACTTTATCATTGGTTTTCCCGGTGAAACGGAGAAGGACTTTGAAGACACCATGAAGCTGATCAACGATATCGGTTTCGATATGTCTTTCAGCTTTGTTTACAGCGCCCGTCCGGGCACGCCGGCATCTGATCTGCCGGATGAAACGCCGATGGAAGTAAAGAAGCAGCGCCTCAAAATCCTGCAGGATCGCATCAACCAGACGGTAATGGATATCAGCCGTAAGATGGTGGGCTCCACTCAGCGTATTCTGGTCACTGGCCTTTCAAAGAAAGATCCGGGAGAGTATTCCGGGCGCACAGAGAACAACCGGATTGTGAATTTCCGACATGAAAATCCGGAGACTATCGGGCACTTTATCGACATCGAAATTGTTGAAGCCTACGCCAACTCTCTGCGCGGTTTGCCTGTGGACTCGGAGTTGTATTGAGCTTCAAGCCGTAGCATCAAAGCCAACTATGCATTCGCCCGAAAACGGCGAACCATCAGAACCGGAGTAATATTGGACACCAACGATTCCAGACAATTTGATTTACATCCGATGGACCAACGCAGACTGACCACTCTTTGCGGGCAGTTTGATGAAAACTTAAAGCACATCGAACGACGCCTGCAGGTAAGAGTTGGCCGCAGAGGCCATCACTTCCGAGTGGAAGGTGAAACAGAGCACGTTGCCGCCGCGGTGGAAGTAATCCGGCATCTTTATCGGGAAACCGAAGCCAGCGAGGATATTTCACCCGATACCGTGCACCTGTACATCCGGGAAACCGGATTTGAGCGGCTGCCCGACGAAGTGCCGTTTGATGGGTCCATTACCACCGTCAAAACGCCAAAGCTCACCGCTAAACCCCGCGGTGCGAATCAGCAGAAGTATGTGCACAGCATTCGCTCCCACGATATCAACTTCGGTATCGGCCCTGCCGGCACGGGTAAAACCTGGCTCGCCGTCGCCTGCGCAGTAGAAGCTCTGAAAGACGAACAAGTTAAACGGATTCTGCTGGTGCGCCCAGCAGTTGAGGCAGGCGAGAAGCTTGGCTTTTTGCCCGGTGACCTTGCCCAAAAAGTGGATCCGTACCTACGGCCGCTGTACGACGCACTCTATGAAATGCTCGGGTTCGACCATGTCACGCGGCTGATTGAAAAAAGCGTGATTGAGATTGCACCCTTGGCTTTCATGCGTGGCCGCACACTGAACAACTCGTTTATTATTCTGGATGAAAGCCAGAACACCACCCGTGAGCAGATGAAAATGTTCCTCACGAGGATCGGTTTCGGCTCAACAGCCGTGATCACCGACGACACCACCCAGATAGATCTACCCCGTGGCCAGAATTCCGGGCTAATCCATGCAGCGGGAGTTCTTAACAACGTCACAGGCATCGGCTTTACCCGTTTCGAGGCCAAGGACGTTGTTCGGCACCCTCTGGTTCAGCGAATTGTTGAAGCCTACGACGCGCTTAATGACGGGGGCGACCGTAAATAGTGAGTGAACTGACGGTTGATCTTCAAAACGTGTTTGAGGGGCTAGGCGTGCCCGAAGAATCCCTGTTTCAGGCTTGGGCTCAGGCGGCTTGGCTGGGGCAGGATCCATCCGAGGTGACGATCCGCATTGTCGATATTGAAGAAGGCCAAGCGCTGAATCACCAGTACCGTGGAAAGGACAAACCCACTAATGTGTTGTCCTTTCCATTTGAAGCGCCAGCCGGTATAACGGTGCCACTAGCCGGAGATCTCGTTATTTGTGCTCCGGTGGTGGAAGATGAAGCCCGGGAACAACTCAAAGAGCCAGCAACGCACTGGGCACACATGGTGGTGCACGGTATGTTGCACCTTCAAGGCTACGATCATATTAACGATGAAGACGCAGAGGCCATGGAGGCCTTGGAAATCCGGTTGCTGGCACAGTTTGGGTTCGGCAATCCCTACGCAGCAGAGGAACGGTAAAAGACTCATGAGCGACGATCAGTCGAGTCGCAGTCAGGGCTCTAACAAGTCCTGGCTGGAGCGTATATCACATGCCTTCTCCAGTGGGCCTGAATGCATAGAAGACGTACTGGAAATACTGCGGGATGCCGAATCCCAGGCCATTATCGATGTAGATGCCATGAGCATCATCGAAGGTGCCATGCAGGTGGTGGACATGCGCGTGGATGAAATCATGATTCCACGCTCCCAAATGGTCACGGTTCGGGCGTCACAGGATCCGAAAGAGTATCTGGATGAAATCATCGCGTCTGCCCACAGCCGGTTCCCGGTTATTGGCGACAGCCAGGATGATGTTGTCGGTATTCTTCTCGCCAAAGATCTTCTGCCGCTGGCCCTCGATGACGACATGGATTGGTCTCATGTCCGCGAGCTTCTGCGCCCGCCCACGTTTGTTCCAGAGAGCAAGCGCCTGAACCAGCTTCTCAAGCAGTTCAAAGAAAACCGCAATCACATGGCAATCGTCGTGGATGAGTACGGCGGAACGGCAGGCTTGGTGACCATCGAGGATGTGCTGGAACAAATCGTTGGGGAAATCGAGGACGAACACGATTTCGACGAAGAAACCTACATCAAAACCCGAGGCGATGGCTCTTACGCCGTGAAGGCAGTCACCCCAATTGACGACTTCAACGAATTTTTCAATACGGGGCTGGATGAGGAAGGATTCGATACCATTGGCGGTGTCGTGCTCAAAGAATTCGGGCACCTGCCCAGGCGGGGAGAAGCGATTGAACTAGGTGGTTTGTGCTTTACCATTGCCAACGCCGACAACCGTGTCATCCGTTTGTTACAGGTAACCCGTAGTGAGCAGTAACCATTCAACACCCTCTATTGCCCCAGCCCATTCGTTCTTCTCTAATCGCTGGTTAGGTGCCGCAACCCTTGTGGTTGCCGGCGCTTTGCAAACCCTGACTTTCTCGCCGTTCCACTTTTGGTGGCTTGGCCCGGTTTCCATGCTGCTCATTCTGCTGGTTACTATTCCTTTGGCGGCGAAAAAACTCTTTTCTGCAGGCTGGCTGACAGGTATGGGCCTTTTTGGCTCAGGCGCTAGCTGGGTTTACATCAGCATCAGTGAATTCGGCAATACGTCCATCGCCATTTCGATATTGCTCACCGTTGCCTTTGTGGCTGGGCTGGCTCTAGTCCCTGCCCTCGCATTTTGGCTCTGGAGCAAACTGGCGAAAAGCAGCGCGGTGCGAAGGCTCATTCTTTTCCCCGCCATTTGGGTTCTCGGGGATTGGCTTCGTAGCTGGCTATTGACCGGCTTTCCTTGGCTTTATCTGGGTACCGCCCATACTGACGGTCCGTTGGCAGGGCTAGCGCCAGTGGCTGGCGTTCACGGCCTCACCTTCTTGATAGCTGCAAGCGGCGCTGCCATTTTTGCAACGGGCTGGTTTATCACCAGGCAGCGCCATGCTAGCGCTGGCGTTGTGGCGGTTGCAGCACTGATTCCCTGGCTTGCTGCTCCAGCACTGAACCGCGTTGATTGGACAGACATCAGTGCTGAGCCTATTTCGGTGGCGGCCATGCAGGGCAATATTCCACAGCAGATCAAGTGGGATCCGGAGTTTTTGAAAGATCAGATTGTGGCCTACTTAGGTATGACAGAACCTTACTGGGATACCGATCTAATTCTCTGGCCGGAGACGGCTATCCCCATTCCTCAGGATCAAGCGGGGAAGATCATTGAGCACATCAAGGAGAACCTTGGGGAAGAGAGCACTCTGATTACGGGCATTCCTTGGTACGGTTTCAGCGAGCGGGCTGGCGGCTTTACGTATCACAACAGCATTATGGCCATTGGCAATGGTGAGGGTATTTATCACAAGCAGAAGCTGGTGCCTTTTGGGGAATATGTTCCGCTTGAGGGTGTTCTGCGGGGGCTGATCGGCTTTTTTGATTTGCCTATGTCGAGCTTTACCCGGGGCCCGAAAAACCAGGCGCCTTTGCTTGCCAATGGTATCAAGGTGATGCCATTTATCTGTTATGAGGTGGCTTATCCAGACTTTCTTGCGCGCAATGCGGTGAATACGGACTTGTTGCTGACGATCAGTAACGATGGTTGGTTTGGGGATTCCGTGGGGCCGCTGCAGCACTTGCAGATTGCCCGCATGCGAGCGCTGGAGACTGGGCGTTATATGATTCGCGGCACCAACAATGGGGTGACGGCGATCATTGATAACAAGGGGCAGATTACCGCGCGTATTCCGCAGTTTGAGCGTGCAGTGCTGACTGGCGAAGTGTTCAAGGCCAGCGGCAGCACACCTTATATGACGACAGCGTCTTGGCCGGTTTTGACGTTGGCGTTGATTCTGATTGTATTTGTCCGCGAGCGGGTTATTCCTAAAAATTGAATTAACTGCGAGCACATAAGTGCTCGCGGCTAGCTCAGCTTTCTTTTCGTGGCCAGCGGCTGGTCACGCGCTTGTAGTATTGCGAGCCACAGGCCTCACAAGGTTCCAAGTGGCTGGTAGACGTAAGGCACAGCATGTGTTCGCAGTTCAGGCACTGGAACATGCCAGCGGTTGCAACTTCACCGGCGATGTACTGCCCGGCGTCGTGGCTTTCGAGCTTTTGCTTCAGTGCCAATGTGTCCACCAACGTCTGGTCGGCGACCGACAGCAAACGCTCGCTTAGCCGGTGCTCCAGTAACGACAGGTCAAGTTGCAACCATTCTGCGAGGCCTTCACCGGTTTCATCCACAAAATGGATGAGGTGCTCCAGATCCCTTTGAAGGTAAGTACCAAGGAGGCTGATCTCGTCCTTGGTCATTTCCTTCAGTTCTTGCTCAGCTTCGATTGCGTTATCAACTTCCCCCTCTAAGGTTTCCAGTGTGGTGTCCTGCATTGCGCGCAGGCGGCTCTGAACCTGCTCGAGCATGCGATCATAGGCCTCAAGGGCCTTGCCTGAGAGATGGGTCCGCTCGGTGTCCGTCATCGCACTTTCCTTTTATGAATGCCGTAGCTTCTATTGTGGGCTATCACCTGCAGCCCGACAAGCATGTGGGCGGGCTACCTGTTACGCCTTGTGTGCGTTAGAATGTCCGGCCGCTTCGCACATCATTTTTATACAGGGTAACTTTGGTAATGGCAGGTATGGACGAGCAGTACAATCCCCGTGACGTAGAACACAATGCGCGCACCTTCTGGGACGAAAACAAAACCTTTGAAGTTAGGGAAGATCCGGATAAGCCGAAATACTACTGCCTGTCCATGTTCCCCTACCCCAGCGGCAAGTTGCACATGGGGCATGTAAGGAACTATACCATCGGAGATGTTATCTCCCGTTATCAGCGCATGCTGGGCAAGAACGTGATGCAGCCCATGGGCTGGGATGGGTTTGGCCTGCCTGCCGAGAACGCTGCTATTGCCAACAAGACCGCGCCGGCGAAGTGGACCTACTCCAACATCGAATACATGAGAAACCAGCTCAAGCAGCTGGGTTTTGGCTACGACTGGAGCCGCGAGCTGGCCACCTGCAAGCCCGATTATTATCGCTGGGAGCAGTGGTTCTTTGCGCGCCTTTATGAGAAAGGCCTGGTGTACAAGAAGATGGCCACCGTTAATTGGGACCCGGTCGATCAGACTGTTCTGGCGAACGAGCAGGTTGTTGATGGCCGTGGCTGGCGCTCTGGTGCGCTGGTCGAACAGAAAAAGATTCCCCAGTGGTTCATTCGTATTACCGATTACGCCGAAGAACTGCTGAACGACATGGACGATCTGGATGGCTGGCCGGAACAGGTCAAAACCATGCAGCGCAACTGGATTGGTAAATCCGTAGGTACCGAGCTAACGTTCCCGCTGAAAGACAGCGACGATGGCCTCACGGTTTATACCACCCGCCCCGACACCCTGATGGGCGTGAGCTATATGGCTGTGGCGGCGGAACATCCGCTGGCTAAGGCGGCCGCCGAGCGCCATAAAGATGTTGCAGCTTTTGTCGATCAGTGCCGTACCAGCAAGGTATCTGAAGCTGAGATGGCCACCATGGAAAAGAAAGGCGTGGATACGGGATTCATGGCCATCCACCCGCTCACCCAGGAAGAAATTCCAGTTTGGGTCGCCAACTTTGTGCTCACAGACTACGGAACCGGTGCCTTGATGGCTGTTCCGGGCCACGATGAGCGCGACCACGAATTTGCTCTCAAGTACCGTTTGCCAATCAAACAGGTTATTGCCGCCAACGATGGCCGCGAAATCGACGTGCAGGAAGAAGCTTTTCCGGGAAAAGGTGTTCTGGTTTCCTCCGGTAAGTACAGCGGCTTTACCAGCGATGAAGCCTTTGACGCCATTGCCGATTACCTGGAAGAGAACGGCATCGGCAAACGCACGGTCAACTATCGCCTTCGTGACTGGGGCGTTTCGCGCCAGCGTTACTGGGGTGCGCCTATCCCCATGGTGACCCTGGAAGACGGCACCCAGCACCCGGTGCCAGACGATCAGCTACCGGTTCGCTTGCCAGAAAACGTTGAGATGGACGGTGTTCAATCTCCGCTTAAAGCCGATCCCGATTGGGCAAAAACCTCTTTCGAGGGGCAGCCGGCAACGCGGGAGACCGATACCTTCGACACCTTCATGGAGTCGTCCTGGTATTACGCACGGTTTTGCAGCCCAAATTACGACAAGGGCATGCTAGACCCTGCGGCAGCTAACTACTGGCTGCCGGTAGACCAGTATATCGGCGGCATTGAACACGCAATTCTGCACCTGTTGTACGCCCGCTTCTTCCACAAGCTTTTGCGTGATGTAGGCTTGGTAGACAGCCCAGAGCCGTTCAAGCAGCTTCTGACCCAGGGCATGGTGCTGGCAGACACTTACTACCGCGAAGATGGCAAAGGCGGGAAGATTTGGATTGCCCCGGCGGATGTTACCGTCGAGCGTGACGACAAAGGCCACGTTATTGGCGCGACTCTTAAGGAGGATGGTCAGCCGGTTGTTGCCGGTGGCGTAACCAAGATGTCGAAGTCGAAGAACAACGGCATTGATCCTCAGTCCATCATTGACGCCCATGGTGCGGATACTGTGCGCCTGTTCATGATGTTTGCCGCCCCACCCGAGCAGTCTCTGGAGTGGTCAGACAGCGCTGTGGATGGCGCCCACCGCTTCCTCAAGCGTTTGTGGCGCTTGGTGAGCGAACAGGTAGCAGGCGGAGCCGCACCGGCTCTGGATGTGACTGCACTGAACGACAAGCAGAAAGACCTTCGACGTAAAACGCACGAAACCATTACCAAGGTGAGCGACGATGTCAGTCGCCGCCTCACGTTCAACACGGCTATCGCTGCCGTGATGGAACTGTTGAACGATGTCAGCAAGCTGGACGATGACGAGCCGCAAACCCGCGCAGCCCGCCAGGAAGCTCTGGAAGCGGCCGTATTGATGTTGTCACCGATTGTGCCTCATATCTGCCACACACTTTGGCAGGATCTGGGTCACGCAGACCCAATTGTAGACGCAACCTGGCCCGCAGCCGATAAGGCCGCCATGGTGCGCAGCCAGATTCAGGTAGTTCTGCAAGTGAATGGCAAGGTGCGCGCTAAGGTGGACGTTCGGGCAGACATCAGCAAAGCTGACCTGGAAGCGCTTGCCCTAGAAAACGAAAACGTTGTGCGCTTCACGGAAGGCGTGTCAGTTCGCAAGGTTATCGTCGTGCCCGGCAAGCTGGTTAACGTGGTAGCCAACTGAGATGCGGGCCCGTACCCTGCACAAAAACGCAGCCCAGCTGATCGCTGTTAGTGCGATGGCAATCAGCCTGGCGGCCTGTGGCTTTCAATTACGGGGTGCACCACCGGTTTCTTCGGCTTTGGAGCCTCTGCATCTCGATTGCCAAGCTCCTACACCTGCCACCCTTTGTCATTCCGTTCGCGAGCAACTTGAGCTAGGCGGTGTCGAACTGGCATCTGGCGAAGCAGCAAGCTATCACCTCAAAATCCGAAACTTTGAGCGCGACCGCCGGGCCTCAGCAATTACCGTTCAGGCTGCAGCCGCCGAGTACACGCTTCGGCACTCGGTGGATCTTGAGCTCATCAGTGCCGACGACGTTCCGATTATCGCCAGCACACGCCTCACAACCTCTGAAAGCTACCGATACGATGAGACCAACGTGCTTGCCAAGCAGCGCGAAGAAGAAAACCTTCAGCAGCAACTGAGCGACCGCCTGGCGCAACAAATCATCTTTCGACTGGCCCCCATTACACCGGAACGGCTGCAGGATATCCGGGACAGCCATCACAAGGCCGATGCCCCGGGCGACACGCAACCGACCACACCATGAAAACGAACCCGGGCCAACTACCGCAGCTACTCCGAAAAGGCCTGGCGCCAGTTTATCTGGTGTCTGGAGATGAGCCGCTTTTGGTGCAGGAATGCTGTGATCAGATCCGAGCCGCCGCTAAAGAAGCGGGCTTCCACGATCGCCTGATCTTTCACGCGGACCAGCAACTCGACTGGAATGTTGTTGCCGATGAATTCAGTGCCATGTCTCTGTTCTCTGATCGCCGCCGGATCGAGATCCGCCTGCCGACGGGAAAACTAGGCGATGGCCGGGCCGTTCTGGAGCGGGTTCTTCAGCAGCCCCCCGAAGACATCATTGTTCTACTTATTAGTGCTCGCTTGGACGCCGCCGAAACTCGGCGAAAATGGTACAAAGAGCTGCAAGCCAAAGGTGTCCATGTGCCGGTTTGGCCGGTGGATGCAGATAAGTTCCAGGGCTGGCTTCAGCAACGGGCAAGTAATCGGGGCCTGAACCTGACCCGTGGGGCCCTGGCAATGCTGGCTGAAAGGCTTGAGGGCAACCTTCTGGCTGCAAGCCAGGAGCTCGACCGGCTGTCGCTTCTTTCCAATGGCAACACCATTGATGAAGATACTATTGAACAGGCTGTTCAGGACAGCTCACGCTTCAATGGTTTTGAACTGGTCACTGAATTGCTTAGTGGCCGCGCGCCTCACGCTGGCAAAATGATTGGAGTGCTGCAGCAGGAAGGTGAAAACCCCCTCGGCCTTCTGGCTGTATTGAGCCGAGACCTCAGCCTGTTAATTGAACTGAAGACGGGCGAGAACAGAACCGAGAGCCCATCCGCGTTCTTTAAAAAACGCGGCGTCTTCCAGCCGCAGCGAGCGCGGGCACTGGAACAAGCAGCCCGGCGACTGAAGCCAATGCAACTGCACCAAGCAGTACAGCTTTGTAGCCAAATTGACCGCGCAGCAAAAGGCTTTGACGAGCTCTCCCCCTGGCATTACCTACGGGATATGTCAGCACTTCTGGCGACCAAGTCCTGACCTGGGTCAAACGTCTCGCATATAAACGCTTTCTTGCCCGCATTTCACTTGACAGTTTTTCACAATCAACTGCATGGTGAATAGATCGCTAACCCAAGGAGGATCCTTATATGGGCGTTCAGGAAGAATTTAAGACTCTCTCAGATAAAATCAAACAGCACCGTGACGAAGCCCGCGTGCAGCTTCATCTGGCTCGGCAGGACGTAAAAGATGAGTTCGACGACCTCGAGCAGGAGTGGGACAAGTTCCGAACCCGTTTTGATGAGGTAGTCAATGGTGCCAACGAAGCATCTCAGGAGGCGCGCCAGACGGCAAGGAAGCTTGGCGAAGATCTGAAGTCGGGCTATCAGAACATTCGTAATAAAATTAAGTGAAAACGTTAAGCCGTTAACATAACGCCACAAATGTTTACCATAAGGGCTCTTGTATTGAGGGCCCTTATGTCATACTTATCTCTGTAAGTGAACTGAGCGTCATTAATTCTTTCTGCGAATTTGTCCTACATCGCACGATGCGACGGTTAATTGGGCCTGTTTCGCTAAGGCGCATGCAGACACTGTGAGGTATAAGTGGCATATGAAAAAGCTGTTACTCGTTCCGACTACTGTTGTTTTCCTGTTGACCGCGACGCTTGTTATTGGTCAAAACATTCGTTTCAGTGACCCCAAAACCGTTATCAAGGATCAATTCTGGGGCAACTTGTACGTGGATGGCGGCAAGTCATTCTTCTGCGATGCGCCATTTTCCCGCAAAGGCTTCATGCTGACAGAAGGCTATATCTACCCTCTTGCAGATGTCCGCAACGCTCTCTCGTGTGGTACCTCACGCCAGTGCGAGCAGGACAACAGCTACCGCCAAATTGCTTCCGATCTTCACAATATGATACCCGTTCGAAACCGCACCGAGATTAGGCGCCGCAACGCCAGCTACGAGGATCTGGGGGCAACGGTTAAAGCAAACGATTGTGGCATCCGGGAGAGCGCCCACTTCTTTGAGCCGCCTACCAGAGTGAAAGGTGATGTCGCCCGCAGCATGAGCTATATGGTAAGCACCTATGGCCTGCCATGGCTCGGGTCAGCCCGGGTATTCCAGAGCTGGAACCGTGCAGATCCTCCTGACGACAGAGAACTCTCACGCCACAAAAGAGTTGCGGAAATCCAAGGTAATGAGAACCCCTATATCACCGATCCGACACGTGTTGAGCGCCTTTAGTAACCACTTAGCTCAATCTTCTTCTGCGCTGATTGAGTCGGCATAAAAAAAGCAGGCCCAAGGGCCTGCTTTTTTGCTTTCCGAGAGATGTTAGAACTCCTCGGCAGTGTGCGCCATCATGGAATCACTTCCGCTACGAATACCTTCTGCAAGAGAAACCGTTTTCGGCAACAGGCGATCGTAATAGAAGCGAGCAGTCTTCAGTTTGCCACTGTAAAAGCCGGACGTGTCATCGCCAGCTTTCGGTGCCGCCGCCTTCACAATGCGAGCCCACATATAGCCCAGAGCAGTCAGCCCAAACAGATCCAGATAGTCTACTGAAGCTGCGCCAATGGCATTTGGGTTGTCTGAAGCCTGCTTAATAACGTGTTCGGTAACGTCGGACAGACGCTCAAATGCCGCAGCAAGTGGCTCCAGATAAGGGCGAAGACTCTCTTCACCCGTGTTTTCTTCAATGAAGGTTGCCACGTCTTCCGCGAACAGCTCGAACAACTTGCCCTGGCTACCCACCACCTTGCGGCCCATTAGGTCTAGCGCCTGGATACCGTTGGTGCCTTCGTAGATCTGGGTAATACGGCAATCACGTACCAATTGCTCTTGGCCCCACTCGCGGATGTACCCGTGGCCGCCGAACACTTGCTGGCCCATGATACACGCGTCCAGACCACGGTCGGTCAGGAATGCCTTCGCAACCGGGGTCAGAAGCGCAACCATGCCCTCAGCGTGCTTGCGGCGATCTTCCTCAGCGGCATCTGCATACTTGGAGATGTCCAGCCACTGCGCCACGTAGGTTGAGAAGGCGCGACCACCTTCAACGTAGCCCTTCATGGTCAAAAGCATACGACGCACATCCGGGTGCACCAAGATCGGGTCTGCCGCCTTATCAGGCTGCTGTGCGCCGGTAGGTGCACGGCTCTGGATGCGATCCATGGCGTATTCCCGTGCGTTCTGCAGGGAAGCCTCAGCGGCACCTATACCTTGGATGCCCACGCCCAGTCGCTCGTAGTTCATCATAGTAAACATGGCGTTCAGGCCTTTGCCCTCGTCACCCACAAGCCAGCCTTTGGCACCATCAAAGTTCATCACACAAGTTGCGGAACCTTTGATGCCCATTTTCTTCTCGAGGGAGCCGCAGGCAAGGCTGTTGCGTTCGCCCAGTGAACCATCGTCGTTCACCATGAACTTGGGTACCAGCAAAAGGGAGATACCTTTGGGGCCTTTTGGTGCGCCCGGCAGCTTAGCCAGCACGAGATGAATAATATTTTCGGCCATATCGTGCTCGCCCCAAGTGATAAAAATCTTGGTGCCAGTCACGTTGAACGAACCATCGTCATTGGGCTCGGCTTTGGTACGAATAATACCCAGATCGGTTCCCGCATGGGGCTCAGTCAGATCCATGGCCCCGGACCAAACGCCCGAGTACATATTAGGGAGGTATTTTTCTTTCAACTCTTGGCTGCCGTGGGCATCTACCGCGAGGCAGGCGCCGGCAGTCAGCATAGGTGCAAGGCCAAATGCCATGTTGGCACCCTGCATCATTTCCTCAAACTGAGCTACGAGGGTCTTGGGCATGCCCATACCGCCAAACTCGGTATTGCCACCCAGGCCGTTCCAGCCGCCTTCCACAATCGTTTGGTACGCTTCTTTGAAGCCATCGGGCGAGGTTACTTCGCCTTCGTTCCACTTGCAGCCTTGCTCGTCTGCCTCGCGGTTCAGCGGTGCCAGTACGCCACTGGTGATTTTGCCCGCTTCCTCAAGGATCGCATCGGCGGTCTCGGGGTCTACGTTCTCTGCTACTTTGGGCAGTGACGCCCAAAGTGCAGGCGCATCAAAAACTTCGTTCAGTACAAAACGCATGTCACGCAAAGGTGCCTGATAATCGGCCATTTAAACTCTCCAAGTTCCAAGATCAATCTGTCTGTGCAGGCGATAAAAAGATGAACGCCAACTCGCCTGCCCGGGCCGGGTGCCCAGCTCCGTTATCTTTTAAGGGCGAGTATTCTAACGCAAAACCGCCGGTAACTCATGAAAAAAGCCCGGCTCCTAAGAGCACGGGCTTTCATATACCGGTTAACTTTCAACGTTCGTCACGATCGGGGATACGATCAAGGTTGTGATCGGGGTTAAAGTCAGAGCGCGAAAGCTTCTTCCGGCATATCCAGCAGCGTATCCGCACCCGCCATCATACTTACCGCATGCGCCTTGGTACGTGGCAACATACGGGTAAAGTAGAAGCGAGCGGTCTGCACCTTGGCGGTGTAGAACAACTCTTCACTAGTACCTTCAGCCAGCTTGTCCTGAGCGATTTTGGCCATACGGGCCCACAGGTAAGCAAACACCGCGTAACCCGAGTACATCAAGTAGTCCACAGATGCGGCACCGACTTCCTCGCGGTTCTTCATGGCGGTCATGCCCACTTTCATGGTCAGGTCGCCCCACTCTTTGTTGAGCGCGGCCAGCGGCTCGATAAACTGCTTCATCTGCTCGTTATCGGCGTTCGCTTTGCAGAATGTGTGCACCAGCTTGGTGAAGCCCTTGAGTGACTCACCCTGGGTCATCAGAACTTTACGACCCAGAAGATCCAACGCCTGGATACCTGTAGTACCCTCGTAGATCATGCCGATACGGGCATCACGCACGTTCTGCTCCATGCCCCACTCGGCGATGTAACCGTGACCACCAAATACCTGCATGCCCAAGTTGGCTGCTTCGTAGCCCATCTCGGTCAGGAACGCTTTGACAATCGGGGTCAGGAAACCTAGCAGCTCATCTGCTTCTTTGCGCTCTTCTTCTGATTTGCCGCGCTGAAGAATATCCGCCTTCTGCGCAGTCAGATAAATCAATGCACGGGCGCCTTCTGCAACGGCTTTCTGAGTCAGCAGCATACGGCGAACGTCTGGGTGCACAATAATCGGATCGGCATAGCTATCCGGGTTCTTGGCGCCGCTGAGGGAGCGCATGGCCAAACGGTCTTTGGCATAAGCCAGTGAACCCTGGAAGCCCAATTCGGCTGCGCCCAGACCCTGGATGGCAGTACCTATGCGAGCCACGTTCATGAAGGTGAACATGCAGTTCAGGCCCCGATTCTCCGGCCCAATCAACCAGCCTTTGGCGCCGTCGAAGTTCATCACGCAGGTGGCGTTACCGTGGATACCCATTTTGTGCTCTAGGGAGCCGCAAGATACCGCGTTACGCTCACCGGCAGAACCGTCTTCTGCAGGCACGCACTTAGGTACGATGAACAGGGAAATACCCTTGGTACCTTCCGGTGCACCTGGCAGACGTGCCAGTACAATGTGAACGATGTTATCTGTCATGTCGTGCTCACCGGCCGAAATGAAAATCTTGGTACCGGTAATGCTGTAGGAGCCATCTGAGTTAGGCTCTGCTTTGCTACGCAGGGTGCCCAAGTCAGAGCCACAGTGGGCTTCGGTCAGACACATAGTACCTGTCCACTCACCGCTGATCATTTTGGTGAGATAGGTCTGCTTTTGCTCTTCGGTACCGTGCGCTTCGATCGTGTTGATTGCGCCATGGCTCAGACCGGGATACATGCCCCACGACCAGTTGGCAGTGCCGTTCAGTTCGCTCATCACGATGCCCAGCGAGTCCGGCAGGCCCTGGCCACCATAGTTGGGGTCGGCAGCCAGTGACGGCCAGCCACCTTCAACGAATTTGTCATACGCTTCTTTGAAGCCAGTCGGTGTTTTGACACCGCCTTCGCTCCAGATGCACCCTTCTCTGTCGCCAACAGCGTTCAGCGGAGACAGTACCTGCTCAGCAAACTTCGCACCTTCCTGGATAATGGCATCAACCATATCCGGAGTTGCGTCTTCAGCACCTTCCAGACTGGCGTAGTGGGCCTCGCTGTTGAGCAGTTCGCTCATTACGAATTTAATATCACGCAGGGGCGCTTTGTACTCAGGCATGTAAACCACCTCGGTTTTCGGGCTTGGCTGAAAAAGAAATAACAGCTTGCGGCCTTGGGGTTGTTCAGACACTGCAACACGGTGCGCTGCAGCATTAATTAAACACTTGTTTGAAACATACGTTTAGAAGCACAGAACTGTCAATAGCCGGAGGCACAATTTGTGTAGATTTTGGTCACCGACGCACATTTCAGCGGAACCTTAAAAACGCACATGCGGGCACATCCATGGCGCCCGACCGGGCTCTGAGCCGCTTTAAGCTGTCTGTAGGAAATAAGCGCCAGGCACTCGAGTGATTAGCAGGCTAACAGATGTCAAGGTCAGACCGAAGTGGGTAGAAACCCTTCTATTCTGGACGCGGAGTCTGGCAAGAAGCCGGCGATATTCTGATAGGTTTTTTTGGCTTGCTGAGCAACTCCGGAAGGTCGCTCAGAGGTATTTTCCTGAGAGCCAGAAGAGGAGCCTTCACTGTCGTTTGCTGATGCTTTTGCCAGCGGGTTGGCGGATTCCTGCTCCAAAGCAAGGTCAGACTGAGCTTGCAGCATAACCTGCATCGCTTGCGCGGCAACGGCACGATCTTGGCTGGAAGGTTGCGCGGGCGCCATCGCCGCCGCACGAACCGTTCGCATTTTTTCGATGGTTGCCTGGGGGTTGCCATCAACCGACGACATACTAATAGACACCTCGCCACCCACCGCGTACTGGGCCCCATCTGGCCCTCGCTGATAGGTAAGCGACATGGCACCTGAATATTGGCCACCGGTTGCCTGGTGAGCGGCCTCATGGGCTCGCACTTCACGATCCCGTGCCTTGAGTTCGGTGAGCTCTTTCAGCTCGGCTTCTTCTAACCCGCCTGCCCGTTCGCTGGAGGCTGCAGCACGAACCGCCCGACTACCCGTTTCCGAAGGTGGTTCACCATTCGCTTTGCCGGTATTACGCGACTCACGAACGCTTGGGGCTGCGGAGCTTTGTGGAGTGGAGCTATATGGAGATAAGGGAGGGAGTGACGAGAGTGGGTTCATGGCGCTATAGCTCAGACCATAATGTCTAATAGAGTGCCAAGTGTCTCGTCAGCAGCTTTCACCACCTGAGCAGACGCCTCCACACTACGCTGATAGAGCTTGAGGTCGGCAATCGGCTCAATAAGACTGCTCCCAGTTTGGGCACTACCCTGAGGGCCATCAACGCCGGCACGCGCGATTTTACGGGCGGCATTTTCCATGCCGTACATGCCATCTTGGATGCCTTGAATGCCAATTGCGAGCGTATTATTGATCATGACTGCCGCTTCCCGTGACCATTAATTGACACCATTAAGCCACATTATTGTTCAATTTTCAAACAGTACATCAACATTAAGATAGCCACTCAGGGTTTCCGGATTCGCACCTTCAACCCAGGGCAACACACCAAGACAGGGGGCTGGGATATGCGCGATGAGGTAATCTAAGGTTTCCTGCTCACAGCTCATGAACTCCGGCTCGCTATGGTTAGCCACCCACCCGGCCAGCGACAATCCATCGTTACGAATGGCCTCCGCTGATAGCAGTGCATGGTTAATACAACCGAGCTTGAGCGCAACCACAAGAATCACCGGCACACCAAGTTGCTGGGGTACAGCTGAGTAGGTCTCCCGATCATTCAATGGAACTCTCCAGCCACCTGCACCTTCAATCAACAGGAGGTCCGCCGGGCGAATTTGCATGCCACGGCAGAACCCCACCAGCCGATCCGCAGAAATGACACGCCCGGCCTGAGCAGCCGCAATATGGGGAGCAATGGCGGGGGCCAGCGTCACGGGGTTCACAAGGTCGTAGGCAAGCTTTTCACTGCCGGACTGTTGGAGAATAAGTGCATCCTCATTACGCAGCCCATCCGGTGTGCTTTCGCAGCCTGAGGCTAGAGGCTTCATCCCCAACGCACGCTTGCCGGCCGTTTTAGCAGCCTCCAAAATTGCCGCAGACACCATGGTTTTGCCAACCCCGGTATCTGTGCCTGTCACGAAAAACGTTTTTTTAGCCATATAAACAGGTTTGCACTCTTCTCTTGTTCGTCTGTATCTGATCGTTGAATTAACGCCATGACCAATAAACCCAAGCTGCCTCATAGCTGGCTATCACGCCACCTTCGGGTTCTATGGGGCCGCCGTTGGGCTTGGGATAGTGCCGGCACATGGCTCGCAAACGGCCTGGCGCAGTTATGGTTCGGCGCCTGTCCGCATGCTTATAGCCTGCACCCAACTGCTTAAGCTCTGCCGTCAGCGCTAATGGCGAGGTGTATGGTAATCGCAGGGTTTTTGTCTCTATTTCAGCGCCTGGCAATTCACGGGATACCGTCTCCCGAAACGCGGCTTCCGGCTCAAATCGGTTTATATGATTCTCGCCAGAATCCGCTTGCCACCAAGCCTGATCGAGCTCCGTTAAGGTGCCCTCAAGCAGCGTTGAAACCACCAACCTACCTCCCGGCCGGAGTACACGCCTGCACTCTCGCAGAACCTGAGCCGGATCCGCACACCACTGAATCATGAGATTGCTGAATATCAGATCACAGCTTTGATCCGCCAGGGGAATCGCCTCGGCATCCGCAACAACCCAAGTGATATCTGAAGATGCGCTTGCCCCAGCATGCTCAACCATGCCAAGCGAAAGATCCATACCCGTGACGTATACAGCGGGCCCAAGACCGGCCAGTTTGCGGGTGAACCAACCTGTTCCACAGCCGAGGTCCAGAACATCGCCCGACAAACTGCTTTGGCCGGCCTGGCTCTGAAGTACCTCTAGCATGGTATTGCCCATCAGACGCTGCAACCGGGATGCGCCCTCGTAGGTAGCGCGCGCGTTGCCAAATCCACGAGCAATATCCGTTTTACTGGCAAGGTGCGAGGAAATTATAAGTTGAGCACTCACAACGCCTCTCTCATCAATGACTGCATGAAGGCTTCGATCACCACACGGCAATCTGCTGCAAACACACCACCTGGCCAATGCGCCATGCCCGGTATGCTTGCTTCAATCGTTGAGGGCTGCGTTTCCAAAGCACCAGCCCAGGAAGACACAAGCTGATCGCGCTCGCCGGAAACATGAAGCGCGGGAATACCAAGACCTGACCACAACGAGCGTTGATCCGCCTGCCGGAGCCACCCCAGGCTTTTAATCAGATTATCCGGTGATACCGATGGCCCTTTATCGAGCCAACCTTGGAGCCGCTGGCGCTCACCACGCCCTTCGGCGGCACCGTTGATCATCAGAAGTAAAAAACGCAGCCAGTAGCGTTCACTCTCGCTGTTCAAACCACAGCTGAATGCGCCAAACTGGCCAGCTGACATGCCATATGGCCAGCCCTCGCCTGCAAGAAACTTCGGGAAACCGGCGAGGGTGATCACGCCAGAAACGGCTGCCGTATCCCGGCATGCCGCTTCCATAACAACCTGAGCCCCCAAAGACCAACCCATCCAGACCGACGGCTCGGTATACAACGACAGCAGTTCATCTGCCACCGAAGCCACAGAATTGCACCGCGCTACCAAACTGTCATCCAGAGATACCAATTCAACCGGGCCAGGCCAGGCCTCATAAAGCCCTGCCAGCATTTCCACGGGAACACCCCAGCCGCCAACCACAACCAGGCGCCCAGCCCCTCGCGGTAAGCTCATGACGCGACATCTTTTTTATCCAGCAGATGCCGGCAATCCGACAGAGCCTGCAGCAGACAATCTAGATCCTCGTGGGAGTGAGCTGCGCTAAACGTAACCCGCAAACGTGCGTCACCCACGGGCACCGTTGGCGGCCTAATCGCGGTAACCAACAACCCACGCTCTTCGAGGGCCTGGCTCAACGCCAGAGCCACCCAATTGTCGCCGATCATAATGGGCTGAACAGGCGTGCGCGAGCGCATCAGATTATATCCTAAGGCGGTAGCGCCGCGCCGGAACTGCTCAATTAGGCCCTGCAGGTGCGAGCGCCGTTCATCGCCACACTCAATCAAATCTAGACTGGCACAGGAGGCCAATGCCAACGCTGGCGGCATTGCCGTGGTGTAAATATAAGTACGGGCCTTCTGCACCAAATAGTCCATCAACACCTCTGATCCCGCCACAAAGGCACCGCTGGTGCCTGCAGCCTTGCCTAGCGTTCCGACCAGTATTGGCACATCCTCCTCAGACAACCCAAGCTCTGCCACACTCCCCCGCCCTTGCGGACCCAGAACACCAAAGCCATGGGCGTCATCCACCACAAGCAATGCATCGTGATCCCGGCAAACCTGCGCCAACTCCCGCAGAGGAGCCACGTCGCCATCCATACTGAACACACCATCCGTTACCACCAATTTGTGGCCAGAAGTCTCAGAAAGCATGGCTGCAAGCTGCGCCACATCCCCATGGCCATACCGACGCACCTTCGCCCTGCTCAGAATGCAGCCATCGATAATAGAGGCGTGGTTTAGTCGATCTGAAAAAACCATATCTCCACGCCCCGCAAGTGCGGAAATCACACCCAGATTGGCCATATAGCCGGTGGAGAAAAACAGCGCCGAACTTCGCTTGGTAAACGCCGCAAGACGTTTTTCTAACCGATGATGTGCTTCATGGTGCCCACAGATTAGATGGGACGATGCACCCCCGAGCCCCGTTTGAGGCAAGGCACATCGGAGGGATTCAATATTCGCAGGGTGGTTGGCTAGACCAAGATAGTCGTTACTACAAAACGACAATAACCGCTTGCCATCAGCGGTTAAAACCGGCTGCTGAGGGCCGACAACCTGCCGACGTGTTCGGTAAAGCCCAGCCTGTTTTCGATGTTCTAATTCTGACGCAAAATCTCGCACGTTGCTTGCCCCAAAGCTAAGCAGATTCCCGAGTAGCGTCATAAAACATATGTCGCGTTGCTTCATGCTCCAAATCGCCGGCAATGGCCTCTTCTTCCTGCGCCTCAGTCGCGCACTGCTGGCGCTGCTCCGGCCGAATACCCAAACGACGGAACAAAGCCATATCCGCATCCGCCTCCGGATTCGACGTGGTCAGCAGCTTCTCGCCGTAGAAAATAGAATTCGCACCCGCCAGGAAACACAACGCCTGCATCTGCTCATTCATCGACTCCCTACCTGCCGAAAGCCGCACATGAGAAGCGGGCATCATGATCCGAGCAACCGCAAGAACGCGGATAAACTCAAACGGATCCAGATCCTCCACATTTTCCATGGGCGTGCCCTTCACCTTCACCAGCATATTCACCGGGACACTTTCCGGGTGATGCGGCAGGTTCGCCAGCTGAACCAGCAAACCCACTCGGTCATCTTCATCCTCGCCCATCCCCATAATGCCGCCGCAGCATACCTTCATGCCGGCCTGGCGCACGTTATCTAGGGTATCCAGCCTATCCTGATAGGTACGCGTGGTAATGATGTGGCTGTAATACTTCTCAGAGGTGTCAAGATTATGGTTGTAGTAATCAAGCCCAGCGTCTGCCAGTTCTGCCGCCTGCTCCGGCTTCAGCATCCCCAGAGTCATGCAGGTTTCCAGGCCCAAGGATTTCACCTGCTGAACCATATCCAGCACATACGGCATATCCTTCGCCGCCGGGCTGCGCCAAGCCGCACCCATACAGAAGCGCGAAGCGCCTTTTTCCAGGGCAGCGCGGGCTTCCGCAACTACCTTTTCAACCGCTAGTAGCTTTTCCTTTCCCAGGCCAGTGTTGTAATGACCGCTCTGAGGACAGTACTTGCAGTCTTCCGGGCAAGCGCCGGTTTTAATCGACAGCAAGGTGCTTATCTGCACTTCATTGGGGTCAAAATGCTCTCGGTGTACCGACTGAGCTCGGAACAACAAATCATTAAAAGGAAGCTCTAAAAGTGATCTGGCTTCCTGAAGCGTCCAGTCGTGGCGTAATGCTGTGGCAGTCATGCTGAAGTCCTGTTAACCTTTTCGGTATCTGGGTTTACGGATGAATCAGATGATAAAGGGACTGAGCTGGCTGTCAACCATAAAGTCACTTAAGGTTAACAGCGAAGAAACCAAAGGCCTGTGTGTCGGCTGCCTTTCGCCCAATGCCGTCAACGGCTTATGCAGCCTTTGCCAGACTGATCTCCCGGTTAACCGGTGGCACTGCCGCTGCTGTGCCCTGCCTCTGTCGCATACCGGTGATAACCACCTTTGCGGTGACTGCCTGAAATCGCCACCGGCTTTCGACCGTTCTCTCATACCCTGGCGTTACCAGTATCCGATCGACAGCATGATCAGCCGTTACAAATACAGCGGGCAACGTAAATTTGCCCGGCCACTGATTGCCGGCTTCTCAGACCACCTCGAGTCGGCCTTCGAGAATCGTAGTGATGATAAGCCGCAGCTAATAATACCCTCGCCCATGCTTCCCTCACGCCGCCGCGCACGGGGTTTCAATCAGGCCCGAGACATTGCCGAGCGCCTGGGCGAGACGCTGGATATTCCCGTGGGTGCGGGCGTCGTTCGCCGGGTTCGGAAGGTTCACGCTCAGCGAGGACTGAGCAGAGAGGCTAGGCTGGCAAATCTTCGAGGCGTGTTTGAAGTGTGTGCTGGGGTGCCAGAACGAGTCGCCATCGTAGATGATGTCGTTACAACTGGCGCAACAGTGCGGGTGATTGCTGCGGCATTGCGGGACGCAGGCGCACAACACATTCAGGTCTGGGCGCTGGCCCGCACACCGGGGTGATACCGCCGGGTTTAAGCCAGCTTAGTCTTCACCAGATCAGCAATTGCTAGGCAAGAGGTTAGCCCCGGCGACTCAATACCAAAAAGGTTCACCAGCCCCGGAACACCGTGCTCCTCTGGGCCATCTACCCTGAAATCAAAAAAGCCTCCACCGGCACCTGTTAGCTTCGGCCGGATGCCGGCATAAGCGGGCTGTAGGCGCTCAATGTCCAGGCTTGGCCACCATTGCCGAATACCGGCAGCAAAGGCGTGCACCCGCTCGGGATCAACGCTGTAATCCTCCCGTTCGATCCACTCAACATCCGGGCCAAAGCGCGCTTGGCCGGCAAGATCAAGCGTGAGGTGAACCCCCAGACCACCAGGCTCGGGAACCGGATAGATCAGGTTGTTGAAAGGATGGCGACCGCTGTAGCTAAAATAGACGCCCCGGGCAAACCACTGCGTCGGTTTCTGATCCTCCGGGAGCCCCGCCCAGCTTCGGGTCAGCGTAACTGCACCTAACCCCGCCGCATTAACCAGATTCCGAGCCCTAAGCCGGCATGGTGATGAACCAGCGACCTGCAATGTGTGAGCACCCCCAGCCGATTCTACACGCTCAACCGGCGAACGCAGCGCGAGCGAGCCTCCCGCATCTTCTAATTCACCGAGTAGCGCAAGCATAAGGCCATGGGTATCCACAATGCCGGTTTCCGGCGACCAGAGCCCAGCGCTTGCATTCACTTCAGACAGCTCCCGGGCGATGGCATCACCATCCATCAGAGCAAGAGGGACACCATTGGCCGCCGCGTGCGACTGAATACCTTCAAGCATCGAGTTTTGTGCTTCATTGGCTGCGATGATCCATTTTCCGCACTTTCGATACCCTACTTTTCGACTTTCGCAGTAGTCGTACAACTGCCTGCGGCCCTCCACGCAAAGGCGGGCTTTCAGGGAGTTCTTTGGGTAGTAGATCCCGGCATGAATAACCTCACTGTTGCGTGACGAGATGCCTTCACCAAAGCGGTCTTCTGCCTCCAGAACAATCACATCTTTGCCAGCTTGAGCAAGCCTTCGCGCCACCGCGAGCCCAACGACGCCGGCCCCGATCACAGCGGTATCCACTTCCAGAAAATCGCTTGTCACGTGATAAACCTGCTACTTGTTGCCTGCCGGATGACCGTTTCCGACAACCGGAAACCCGTGAGCTTAACGTTAACCCAATACGGCACAGGCAGGAACCCATGCAAACATCCCTGCCCCGCATTACGACAGCGCTGCCAAGCAGGTATACTGGGGCCCACATTTACCACCCGGCTTCGCTTTATGATGAACGTTTCTGCCCATCCATACGATGCCCTGACTCCGGACGTGATTCTAGATGCCATGGAAGACGCCGGTTTCGCAGTCAGTGGGCGCCTGTTTGCCCTAAACAGCTATGAAAACCGCGTGTACCAAATAGGGCTGGACGAAGGCCCTCCGGTGATCGCCAAGTTCTACCGCCCCGGGCGTTGGACTGAAGAGCAGGTTCGCGAGGAACATGAGTTTACCCGGGAGCTTCTGGAAGCAGATATTCCGGTGGTAGCCCCTCTGGTAATGCCATCTGGTGACACCCTCGGAAAACACGGTGATTTTTTGTTTGCCGCATTCGACCAGCGTGGCGGTCATGCACCGGATGCAAGCATTACCGACACTCTATACAGGCTCGGGCAGAGGCTCGGCCAGATTCATAACATTGGCGCCCTGAAGCCATTTCAACACCGCTCAACCCTATCGCTTATGGATGGCATTGAAGCCAGCAACGCTCTGTTACTGGAAGGCAACTGGATACCTAAAGATCTTCGGCCCGCCTGGGACAGCCTGATACCCGATTTGCTAACCCACTGCCGTGCCCGCATTGAAGACACCGGCCAAGTGGAGACACTGCGACTGCACGGAGACTGCCATGCCGGTAACATTATATGCCGGGACGAGCAGATGCTTTTTGTAGATCTGGACGACTGCCGTACCGGCCCTGCAATGCAGGATATGTGGCTGCTGCTAAACGGCGAAGATAGCGAACGCGGCGCTCAGCTAGGGGAGTTAATCGAAGGCTACGAAACCTTCCGAGATTTTAACCGCCGCGAAAGACACCTGATCGAGCCATTGCGCTGTTACCGGCAAATCAGCCATTGCGCTTGGCTTGCAAAACGCTGGGATGACCCTGCTTTTCCACGCTTTTTCCCTTGGTTTGCGCAGCCTAGGTTCTGGTCCGATCAGGTGTTATCACTGAGAGAACAACTGGGGGCTCTGCAAGCTCCGTCTATCACACTTCCCGGTCAATATTGATTATTTTCACGTTAAAAATGAGGTAAGCATGAGCCAGAACGAGGCCCGTTACACCATTCGCAGCCTGTTTTTGACCGCTTTGGTCGCCATCGTCGGTACCGTATTGGTGCTTGAAGTTAGCGGAAGCATCAAGCATTCGAACAACAAGGATCATGTACCGGTAGGGGATTTCCAGGCGATTCATATTACGCCGGGCGA
Source organism: Marinobacter sp. LV10R510-11A (assembly GCF_900215155.1). NCBI lineage: Bacteria > Pseudomonadati > Pseudomonadota > Gammaproteobacteria > Pseudomonadales > Marinobacteraceae > Marinobacter > Marinobacter sp. LV10R510-11A. Next base: position 4,310,518 of record NZ_LT907980.1, on the reverse strand, counting down.
AACCTTCCGCATGTCCCCAAAGGCCTCGGAGTTACACGCTGTCTGCGAAAATGGCTATATGGCCATCGCCGCCGATGTAGACCCCTCCTTTCGGGGCATACTTGTAGATTACAAAAACCGGGGTGTGCGTTGTTATCGGCCCTCACCCACTGCCCCGCGCGCCGTGCCTCAGCCTGAAGAGCCGGCACAGCCAGCAGAGCCAGAAGAGAAATCTGGGGATGAGTGAGGTCGACCGTTCTGTAGGGCCGGTGACAGACCGGCTGTTCGCCACGCAACGGCAGCTAGAAGATTTTCGCTTTGATGCGGCCGTCGCCCGGGTATTCCCAGATATGATCCGGCGCTCCGTGCCTGGCTACACCACCATCATCCCGATGATTGAGGTGATTACTGAACAGTATGCTCAGCCGGGCTCCAACTGCTATGACTTGGGCTGCTCCCTAGGCGCTTCTACCTTGGCCATGCGCCATGGCATTGCCTTCGACACCTGTTCGCTCGTGGGCGTTGATAATTCTGAGGCAATGGTAGAGCGCTGCGAGCATTACATCGCACTGGACGATCACCCATTGCCGGTTAGCCTGCGCTGTGAGGACATACAGGAAACAGAGTTAACGAATGCCTCAGTTATAACTCTGAATTTCACTCTGCAGTTTGTTCCGCCGGAGCAACGCAGCAGCCTGTTACGCAAAATTGCCACGGCGACTCTGCCTGGTGGTGCGCTGATTCTTTCGGAAAAAATCCGCTTCGATTCTGAAGATGAACAGGCCATCCAGACGCGCCTGCATCACGAATTCAAACGGGCAAACGGCTACTCCGACCTGGAAATAAGCCAGAAGCGGAGCGCCATCGAACAGGTGCTGATCCCAGAAACTCTGGACGCTCACAAACAGCGCCTGAAAGACGCAGGATTTGACCGTGTGCTGGTTTGGTATCAGTGCTTCAACTTCGTATCCATGCTGGCCATCAAGGCTGACTGAACCACATACGGAGAGCGAGCAACCCATGGCAAATTTCGACTGGCGAACCTGTTTCGGGCAACTGCTAACCGAGCTGGAAAACACGGGCCAGAGCAACTGGGCCGAGATGATTAGAGCTCAGCTTACCCATCGTTTTGACGACAACCCCCACGGCGACCTAGGTCGCTGGCAAGCGGCACTGGACAGCCTCCCGGATATATCTGGCGCGACAGGCGAGCTAAATACCTCTGCCATCACTCTCGGCTCACCCCACGCACTGAGCGCTGACCAGCAGCAGACACTTGAAGGCGGGCTGCGGGGCCTTATGCCTTGGCGCAAAGGCCCCTTCGACTTTTTCGGTACTCACATTGATACCGAATGGCGCTCCGACTGGAAATGGGATCGGGTGTCGCCTTACCTATCAGACCTTTCGGGTAGGCGCATTCTGGACGTAGGTTGTGGCTCCGGGTACCACTGCTGGCGCATGCGGGGCGAAGGCGCCGAGCGAGTCATCGGGATTGATCCCGGGCTACTGTTTATGTTCCAGTTTCTCGGCGTAAAACACTATATGGGTGACGTACCGGTGGACTTGCTACCGATACGCATGGAGGACTTGCCTGAAGGGCTTGAAACCTTTGACACCACTTTCTCTATGGGTGTTCTGTACCACCGGCGATCGCCTCTCGACCATCTATTGGAACTCAAAGGCACACTGCGTCGTGGAGGAGAACTGGTGCTGGAAACTCTCGTTGTAGAAGGACCCGAAGGTTACAGCCTGATGCCGGAAGACCGCTACGGGCAGATGCGCAACGTGTGGTTTTTGCCCAGTTGCGACACATTGCTGCGCTGGCTTGACCGCACCGGTTTCCGCAACGCCCGGGTTGTGGATGTATCTGAGACCACCACCGATGAACAGCGCAGCACCGACTGGATGCGCTTCAATTCCCTTCAGGATTTTCTGGATCCCGAAGACCCGACGAAAACCATAGAGGGATATCCTAGCCCGCTGCGGGCAACGATTATTGCAGAGAAACCCTGAATACAAAAAACCCACCCGGCCAATTAAGGCAGGGTGGGTTTTTTCGAGTCACTTACCACTTAACTATCAAACGGGTCGCGCAGGATAATGGTCTCAACCCGGTCTGGACCGGTGGAAATAATATCGATCGGTGCTTCAATCTGCTTTTCCAAAAAATGGATGTACGCTTTAGCATTTTCCGGCAGCTGGTCCAACTTAGTCAGCCCGAAGGTGCTCTCACTCCAGCCCGGCAGCTCTACGTATATAGGTTCGATATCCTTGTAACTGTCGCAGCCAATGGGCGGGCGGGTAATTTCGCCATTAGGCGTTTTGTAACCCACGCACACATTTACGGTTTCCAGCCCATCAAGAACGTCGAGCTTAGTCAGGCAAATACCAGACACACTGTTAATCTGGATAGCATGGCGCAGTGCTACTGCATCGAACCAACCGCAGCGCCGAGAGCGACCTGTAGTAGTGCCAACCTCGTTGCCTTTAATGGCGAGGTGCTCACCCATTTCATCAAAAAGCTCTGTGGGGAACGGACCCGCGCCAACACGGGTCGTGTAGGCTTTGGTGATACCCAACACATAATCCAGATACAGGGGGCCAAAACCGGAACCTGTAGCAGTACCACCAGCCGTGGTATTGGATGAGGTTACAAACGGGTAGGTTCCCAGATCTATGTCCAGCAAGGACCCTTGGGCGCCCTCGAACATAATATCGTCGCCGTTCTTGCGGTACTCATGGAGCAAGTCGGTTACGTCGGCGGCCATCGGCAGAATTTCTTCGCCCATCTGCTTCAGTTCTTCCAGTGCCACATCTATATCTTCAGCTTCTTCCTTAAAGTACTCAGTCAGCACGAAGTTGTGGTAGGACATGATTTCCCGCAGCTTCGTCTCGAAGCTTTCGGGGTTGTGCAGGTCACCAAGACGAACGCCACGACGGGACACTTTGTCTTCATACGCAGGGCCTATACCCCGGCCGGTTGTACCAATCTTGTCAAGACCTTTGGCGCGCTCGCGGGCCTGATCAATGCGCACGTGTGTGCGCAGGATGAGCGGGCACGCCAGGCTGATACGAAGCCTATCTCGGACCGCCACACCAGAAGCTTCCAGCCCCCGCACTTCTTTCAGCAAGGCTTCCGGCGACAGAACAACGCCGTTACCAATCAGGCATTGAACGTTCTGCCGGAGAATACCGGAGGGAATCAAATGCAAAGCCGTTTTCTTGCCATCGATGACCAGAGTATGGCCCGCGTTGTGGCCACCCTGAAAACGAACCACCGCCGCGACTTTTTCTGTCAGCAAATCGACAATCTTACCCTTGCCTTCGTCACCCCATTGGGTGCCCAGCACAACAACGTTTTTACCCATGATTCTCTCTCAATGCGCACGCGGTATGGTGTGCGTCTTGCAAATTTGGCAAATGTATCTGTATAAATTCACTGCAGTTCACTGGCTTTAACCCAGCTCCTGAACAACCCAATGATTACCTTGCTTTACCAGCTGTCGATCACACCCCCGGGCTGCGGGGTCCACTCCGCTGTCCTCCGGCAATGCTCGAACGACCGTGTCTGTCAGCCTCAGATCCGAGATAGCCTGTTCAAGCGCCGTATCATTATCTGCAGGCGCCCACACAGCCCTAATGAGACTTGCAGGGCGCTCGCCCAGAGTCACCAGGGCCCTTATATCCATACTGAAACCCGTTGCAGGGCGTGCCCGGCCAAAATCACTTCCAATAGCATCGTAACGGCCACCCTTGGCAACCGAGTCGCCGTGGCCCGGCGCATAAGCAGCAAACACCAAGCCCGTGTGATAGTTGTAACCGCGCAACTCGCAGAAATCGAAACCGAAACTAACCTCGGGGAAGTCTCTTTCTAGCATCTCTGCAACCTGGCCCAGTTGGTCGAGCGCCGCACTCAGGTTATCGGAGGCGCCGCTTAAAACTCTACGCGCCTCTACCAGCGCCTCCGGGCCACCGCTAACACGGGCAAGCTCACGAAGACGAGCGCCCGCTGAACCAGCCGAACAGCCACCTAAAAGCTTATCCAGCTCTGGCACAGATTTGCGCCCCATGGCGTCAAAGATCGCGGCATTTGTGTCCCGGTCAAACCCGGCCTCACCAATTAGGCTTTCGTAAATGGAAACATGTGCCAGGTCCAGGTGAACGTTGGGCAGGCCAGCGACTCGTAGGGAAGCGAGCATTAGACTGATAATTTCTAAGTCCGCGGCTTCCGAGCCACTGCCAAACAATTCACAACCTGCCTGAATGGGCGTGCGCCCCGTTAGCATGTGTTTGGGCCGGGTATGAAGTACATGCCCGGCATAACACAGGCGCGTAATCCCTTCTTGGCCCAAGGTGTGAGCGTCAATGCGCGCTGCCTGGGGAGTCATATCTGCGCGAACACCCATCATGCGTCCCGTCAGCTGATCCGTCAGCTTAAACGTCTGCAGCTCCAGATCGTGCCCGGTTCCGGTAAAAAGGGATTCGAGGTATTCGATAAGCGGTGGAATTACCAGCTGGTAACCCCAGCGTTGGCAGGCATCCATTACATCCCGGCGCAGGGACTCTATCTGTCCGGCCAGTGGCGGTAAGATATCCTCCACTCCGTCCGGCAGCAACCAGCGATCAGATACTGTCATGAGATTCCGTTGTCCATCCTGCACACGCCCGCTCTTGTGATAGAAGAAGCACACAGGTTTTTAGGGTGACATTCGAGGCAGAAAAACCCGAACCAAAACGTGAAGGATTTTACACTGTTGGCAGACACAAAAAAACCGGAATACCTGGGTATTCCGGTTTTTCGACATACAGGGCGAGTTTTAGCTTCCGCCCTTCGAGTCCTTCAGGAATTTCATAAATTGACTGTTGGCGTCAATAACCATCATGTCGTCTTTGCCAGAGAACGTATTCCGGTATGCCTGGAGGCTACGATAAAAGCTGTAGAACTCCGCGTCGGAGCCGTAGGCATCTGCGTAGATTCTGGCAGCTTCACCATCGCCTTCACCCCGGGTTGTTTCTGCGTAGGCAAATGCCTCCGCCAGGATAACGGTTTTCTGACGATCTGCAGCGGCGCGAATACCTTCAGCCAGCTCCCGACCCCGGGAACGAAATTTCTGGGCGAGCTTCTGACGTTCAGCCGCCATCCGACGGAAAACGTTTTCGCTCACCTGACCCGGAAACTCTATCGCCTTAACCCGGATATCCCTGACTTCGATACCGAACTCTTTCACAGAGGTTACATTAACCTGGTCCCGCAGATCGTGCATAAGCTGGTCACGCTGACCTGAGACCACTTCGTGCATGGTGCGAATACCGAACTCGTTACGCAGACCGTTGTCCACCCGGGACAGCAAGAGTGACTGGGCACGAAGTTCATCCCCGCCAGTCGCGCGATAGAACTGATCTACATCACTGATCTTCCAGACAACATAGGAGTCCACATCCAACGGCTTCTTTTCAACTGTCAGATACTGCCGCGAAGGCAAATCCATGGTCCGTATGCGGAAATCGAACTGCCGAACCTGATCGATCACCGGCACTTTGAAGTGAATGCCTGCTTGGATATCGGTTTCAACCAACTCACCAAACCTGAGCATGACCCCGCGATGGGTTTCCGGAATGATAAAAACGCTCGACATTACCAGCAGGACGACGATCAGAGCGCCTGCAAGGCCCACTACACCTTTAGGTCCCATGATTATCTGCTCCTTCTTGTATTAGTGTCTTGCCTGGTGCGCAACTCCTGAACCAACTGATTGGTCAGGTTCTCAATGTCCATTTGGCTGCCATCACTTCCGGACGACTGATTGCCCCCCCGTGACGATGAACCTTGGGTGAGTCGATCCAACGGCAGATACATCATGTTGCCACTGCTCTCGGTGTCCACAAGAATCTTGCTGCTGTTCGACAGCACGGTTTCCAGCGTTTCCAAGTACATACGCTCGCGAGTTACACCAGGCGCCATCTGATAGACCGCCAGCAACTCAAGGAAACGAGCCGTTTCACCACGAGAGCGCTCAACCACTGCCTGCTTGTAGGCATTTGCCTCTTCAATCGCACGCTGTGCTTGGCCCCGAGCTTCAGGAACCACCTTGTTACGGTAGGTTTCTGCTTCTTCCTTGACGCGCTGCTCATCCTCACGAGCGCGCTGAACTTCCCGGAACGCATCCTGCACCGCTGCGGGCGGTTGCGTGCTCTCAAGGTTAACACGGACAATTTGAAGACCGGTTCCGTATTCTTTAAGGAAGCCCTGAAGGCGCTGTTCAACGCGAACGGCCAGCTCTACACGACCTTCAGTGAGCACCTCATCAAGAGTTGAACTGCCAACCTCGTGACGCAATGCACTGTCGGTCGCAAACGTCAGAGCCTGGTTGGAATCACGAACATTCAGCACGTAATCACGCGCGTCACCGACGCGGTACTGAACCTGCAGATCAACCGTAACCAGATTTTCATCCTGAGTCAGCATCTGGCCGCTTGATTTGGCAGTTCGTACGTTGGTGACGCCTACCAAAGTGACGTCATCAATAAGGGGCACCTTGAATCTCAAGCCGGGGCTTTCAGTATTGTAAAACTCACCAAACCTCAGCAGCACCGCGCGCTCTTGCTCGTTTACCGTGTAGAACGACTGGAAGACCACGTAGCCCACCACAAGGATGCCGGCCAGCGCCAGAATGGCCCCAAAACCGCCGGGAAAACCGCCACCGGAGCCAGAGCTACTGCCATTACCATTAGATTTCTTACCTTTACCACCCAACATTTTGCTGAGCTTGTCGAGGCCTTTTTTTAGTGCTTCATCAAGGTCTGGTGGACCCTGATCATTACCGCGACGACCACCGCCATTTCCCCAGGGGTCTTTGTCGTTACGGCTTCCACCCGGTTCATTCCAGGCCATAATGCTCTCCGTTCCTAACGTGTCGAATGGCTACAGATACTAGGGATTTATCATCGCCCCGGCAATAGCCTCTATAACTTCAGGTACGTTCGGTGTCCAAACGTACCGTTTCTTCACTCACGCCTGCACGGCTCAGAAGCTGCAACCAGTCACGGTGTTGCAACCGGGTCTCGAGCACTATTTCTCCGGTTTCCCGGTGCTCTTCGCTGAGTACTGACCCCGCCTCGTGCATGAGCGCCCGGAGCTTGCCATCGGCAGGCCCAAGCAAAACAAAATAGTGTACAACATCTTCAGCCAACCGCTCGACAATAGCGTCGTACAGGCCGTCTAGGCCTGCTCCGGAAACAGCCGATACCCAGGCCCGCACAGGCACGCCGTCTTCATTGCGCTCTATCCGAGGGGTAAAGTTGTCCAGCAAATCGATTTTATTGAACACCTGAAGCACGGGTATCTCATCGGCGCCGATTTCAGTCAGCACACCTTCAACCTGCTCCATATTTTCATCACGACGGCTATCGTGGCTGTCAACAATGTGCAGCAAAAGCGCTGCTTCTACAGTCTCTTGCAAAGTCGCCCTGAACGCCTCGACCAGCTTATGCGGTAGGTGGCGTATGAAGCCTACTGTGTCCGCCATTACGACAGGGCCGATATCCGGAAGTTCCAAGCGCCTGATTGTCGGGTCCAGCGTTGCGAACAGCTTATCTGCCGTATATACCGACGACGTAGTAACACGGTTGAACAGAGTTGATTTGCCGGCGTTAGTATAACCGACCAGGGATACGGTTGGGATATCAGCGCGCTTACGGGCCCGGCGGCCCTGATCCCGTTGCCGGCGAACCTTGCCGAGCCGCTTATGGATAGACTTGATGCGCTCACGCAACAAACGACGGTCTGTCTCGAGCTGTGTTTCACCGGGACCACGCAGGCCGATACCGCCTTTTTGACGTTCAAGGTGCGTCCAGCCACGAACTAGGCGCGTTGACATGTGGTCGAGCTGAGCCAGCTCTACCTGCAGCTTGCCCTCATGCGTTCGGGCCCGCTGTGCAAATATATCGAGAATGACGCCGGTACGATCTAGCACACGGCATTTGAGCTCACCCTCAATGTTCCGCTCTTGGCTGGGACTGAGGGCGTGATTGAATAGAACAACATCCGCCTCATGCAGCGTTACTGCATCGCGAATCTCCTCAAGCTTACCTTCACCCACGAACAGTCGAGGGCTGGGCTGCTTACGGGATCCGGTTACAGTTCCAACCGCCTCAACTCCGGCAGAGGCCACAAGCTCCCGGAACTCATCCGGATCTTCAGAGCCGTCGTGGGACGAAAAAACGATGTGGACGAGTATCGCTCGCTCACCTACATCCGGGCGTTCAAACAATGGGCATTAACTCCGCAACCGTTGGTTTGTTAACGTCAAAAAAACGAACGCCCGCGGCCATCAGAACCCAAGGGCTCGTCAGGAACGCGGGTGGCAATGCCGGAAATCCGGGCAAATCAGTCTTCAGGCTCATCCTCTTCTGCCGGGTTCTGCTGTGGAATGCGAACATTCCGAGCAGGTACAACGGTGGAGATTGCGTGCTTGTAGACCATCTGGCTGACAGTGTTTTTCAGCAAAATCACAAACTGGTCAAAAGACTCTACCTGCCCTTGCAGTTTAATGCCGTTAACCAGAAAGATGGATACCGGAATGCGTTCCTTGCGTAAGGCATTGAGGTAAGGGTCTTGTAACGAGTGCCCTTTTGACATGTGTGTTCTCCTGTTTTTTAGTAAATGCAGATCGTCAATATTAAGAGTTAAATGTGGTGCGAAGTCTGACTTTTTTCAAGGCTACCTCAACGATAAACCTGTCTTCGCTGTTCAGCCAGTTCAAATCCGACCACTTCCGGAGCCATGTGAGCTGCCGTTTGGCTAGCTGACGGGTGGCCGCAACGCCCTTACTTACAAATGTGTCATAATCATCAACACCGGCAAGATGACTCCAAGCCTGACGATAACCGACACAACGCATAGAAGGGAGATCAGGGTGTAAATCACCTCGACCCATCAGAGCCCGCACCTCATCCAGAAGCCCTGCTTCCAGCATATTCAGAAAGCGCTGGTGTATCCTCTCGTGAAGCACTCGCCTCTCGGGAGGCACCATGGCAAACTGCGTAACAGTATACGGAAGCGATGAAGTTTCGTCTGCCTGCCATTGAGTATAGTAGGTGTAATCCTCAACACCCTGGCGGCCCGCGTTTTGCAGTGACGGCTGACTAACATCCGCTTCCCAGAAAGCCGAAATCGGCCGACCGGTCAGACGAATAACTTCCAGAGCCCTCAGCAGTCGTTGCCGATTATTCGGGTGAATCAGCTTTGCTGCTATCGGGTCGGTGGCCTGAAGTTCATCATACAATGCAGACCACCCAAGCCGCTCTGCCTCCGACTCAAGGGTTTTGCGGAGCTCCGGGCTGGCGGCCGGCAATCCCGACATTCCATTTAACAGCGCCTTGAAATACATCATGGTGCCGCCGACCAGCAAAGGTATACGCCCGGCACTGGATATCCGATCCATTTCAACCAATGCATCCCGGCGGAAATCAGCGGCAGAATAGGTTTCTGCCGGATCGCAGATATCAATCAACCGATGCGGAGCCCGGGCCAACTCACCCGCCGAGGGCTTGGCCGTGCCTATATCCATTCCCCGGTAGATCATTGCCGAGTCAACGCTGATGATGTCGCAAGGCAGCTGTTCGCAAAGCGTCATGGCCAGGTCGGTCTTGCCCGAAGCCGTAGGCCCCATCAGGAAGATGGCCGGTGGCCTGTCCCGCACACCACTGGCGTCAGTCGTTTGCGGCGCTTCTGAAACCACCCTAACGCCCCCGCAGAAACAGTTTGTCCAGCTCCGCTAGCGTAACAATCGTCCAGGTCGGGCGACCATGATTACACTGGCCGCTGCGCTCTGTGGTTTCCATATCCCTCAACAAGGAGTTCATTTCTGGTACGGTCAGCTGGCGATTTGCCCGCACCGAGCCGTGGCACGCCATGGTACTCAGAAGCTCGTCGATAACGGCTTCAACCCGGTCACTCTGGCCGTGCTCGATCAGATCAGATAATACGTCTCGAACGAGCTGCTCTGTGTCGGCCCCCCGTAACAACGCGGGTACCTGCCGGATTGCAAGCGTCTCTGGCCCGATACGCTCAATCTGCAGCCCGAGCTGCTGCAAGTCTTCTCCGTGGGTTTCAGCTAATGCCGCCTCTTTTTGACTGACAGCAAGAGACAGGGGTACCAACAACGGCTGACTTTTAAGGTCTTGCTCCGCCAATGCACGCTTCATTCGCTCGTAGGTGATGCGCTCGTGAGCCGCATGCATATCCACTACGATCATCCCGGCGCTGCCTTGGGCCAGTATGTAAATGCCATGCAACTGGGCAATGGCGTAACCCAGAGGCGGCTCCTCATTGCCGCCTGCGCCGGCGGGCTGGTCCAAAGGCATTGCCGCCGTGCCCACAAACGATGCCGGCTCTTGCTGGGAATTGACACCGCCGCCACTAAGAGACTGATAAAACGCCATTTGGTCGCTGGCCCGCCAATCTTTCTGTGGCGCCGCTTGCCCTCCGAAACCCGTTGCCGGCGTTTGGCCGCCAGAGGCCGGCATCGCAGGCTGTCCATTCCAGGGTTGTTGTTGTTGGGCAGGAAATGCCCCCGCGGCCTGTGGTATTTCCTGTCCCGCAGTCTCGCGACCGAAGGATTGCGCCACTGCGCCCCGAAAATGATCGTTCGGCCGCACATCGGCTAGGGCCTTATGCAGCGTACGGAAGATAAAATCGTGCACTAAACGACCATCGCGAAAGCGCACTTCGTGCTTGGTTGGGTGCACGTTTACATCCACCGTAGCCGGGTCGACTTCAAGGTAAAGAACAAACGCCGGGTGGCGGTTATTAAACAGTACGTCGCGGTAGGCTTGGCGCACTGCGTGCGCAACCAGCCGGTCACGGATTACGCGACCGTTGACAAAGAAATACTGAAGATCGGACTGACTGCGGGAGAAGGTGGGCAAAGCAACCCAGCCCCACAGGCGCAAACCTGTGGCTTCTGCATCAATAACCACCGCGTTGTCGATAAATTTCTGCCCACACAGGGCGCCAATACGGCGTTCTCTGTCCAGCGTAGACTCGGCTGGCCGAAGATTTTGAATAACCCGCTGGTTGTGGCGTAGGGTAAACCCCGAATCAAACCGGCTGAGCGCCTGGCGCCGCACGCACTCTTCTACATGGTTGACTTCGGTTTTCTCGGTGCGTAGGAACTTGCGCCGGGCCGGAGTATTGAAAAACAGATCCCGAACTTCAACCGTGGTGCCCACGGGGTGCGCAGCCGGTGAGATTCGTGCATCCATGTCACGACCTTCAACCTCCACCCGTGAGGCGGCTTCCTGTCCATCTACGCGAGAGGTGAGTGTAAGTCGGGAAACAGAACTGATACTGGCCAGAGCTTCGCCCCTGAAGCCCAAGGAAGCTACGGATTCCAGATCATCAAGACTGACAATTTTGCTGGTGGCGTGGCGGCTGAGTGCCAGCGGCAAGTCAGCTTCCGCAATACCACTGCCGTCATCACGCACTCGGATCAGCTTTACGCCACCCTGCTCCACGTCAACATCAACATGGTCTGCGCCTGCATCGAGCGCGTTTTCAACCAGTTCTTTGACAACAGATGCAGGGCGTTCAACTACCTCGCCTGCGGCAATTTGGTTTGCCAGCCGCGGCGAGAGCAATCGGATGGAGGGCATGTTTCGGGGCTACCTCTTATTCAGTGGCGTTGTTCAGGATGAGGGAATACGAATGGTTTGCCCTACCATAACACGGTCGTCTAACAGGCTGTTAAACTGCATCAGCTCGCTCACAGTTGTCTGATTTTCCCGGGCCACTCCAGAGAGGGTATCGCCACTTTGAACCTTGTACCGGCTAATGCGCTCGCCACCTTGACGGTTCTGCTTCTGCCAAGCCAGTAGGGTGCCCGGCGGGGGTGTTTTCCGGAAGTACTCATCAATACCCGTCATGATGGCGCCGGCGAGTTTGCTGCGGTACCAGTTCGTAGACAGGTTCTTCTCTTCCTGTGGGTTGGATATAAAACCTGCCTCTACAAGAATGGAAGGAATATCCGGTGATTTGAGAACCGCAAACGCGGCCTGCTCCACACCGGGCTTGTGCAAGTGAGCCACACTATTGAGCTTGCCCAGTATGGAACTGCCGACGCCCAAGCTGGCATTGATACTGGCGGTCATGGACAGATCGAGCAACACACCTGCCAACATGTCATCACGCCCATCCAAGGACACCCCACCCGTGCCACCTATGAGGTCAGAGCGGTTTTCACTCTGTGCCAGCCAGCGGGCCGTTTCACTGGTTGCGCCGCGCTGCGACAGGGCAAATACAGAGGCGCCCTTGGGCTGAGGCGTACGGAAAGCATCCGCATGCACAGACACAAACAGATCGGCGCTGTACTTACGGGCCAGAATGGTGCGATTCCTCAAGCCTATGTAGTAGTCTCCGGTGCGGGTAAGTTTGGCGGAATAACCTGCCTGCCTGTTAATCATATCCGCCAGAGTGTGAGCCATTTTTAGAACCACATCCTTTTCGCGGGTGCCCCGAGGGCCTATGGCGCCCGGGTCTTCACCACCGTGGCCCGCATCAATAACCACGATAACATCGCGCCTGCCGGCTGAATTGTGGGTTACGGTTGGCTTGGTCGCCTTCTCTATGCGACTGCCACTCTCATCAATCAGATCAACTACCAGGCGATGACCATACTGCTGATTGGGCTCGAGCTGAAAGCTGCGCGGCTTGATGTCGCTGGCAAGATCGAGAACCACCCTCAAATCCGTGCCATTGCGCGGTGCGCTACGAATGCGCCGCACAGGGCTACCAGTCAGGTCGAGTTTGCCGAAATCTGTTTGCAACCGGGTGTTTTTAAGATCAATCACCAAGCGCGAGGGATTGCTCAGTGCGAACATGTTGTGACTGACCTTGCCCTCAGTATCCAGCACCAAGCGGGTGTGATCCGGGGCTGGCCAAATGCGGATACCCTCCACATTGGTGCCAGCCTGTGCCTGCATGGTTGCCGCGAGCAGCCATACGGTCACCAGCGCGACCAGAGTTTTCATTGTTAGATTGCGTTTTTTCATACAACTTGCCTATTTATTCGGCGCAGGTCCATTAATGGCCCGGCCCGATCAATTCCAGCTCGCTCAAAAGTGATGCACCCTGTTCAGAGCCCGCCCGGACAGCCGCGGAGCGGCCTTCGCCCTGATGTTCAAGGTGGATTTCGAGGTCCGGTTCGGGCAGCAGACCTTCGCCGCGCTCCGGCCACTCGATAAGACAAATACTCTGGCCGTTAAAGTAATCCCGGATACCCATGTATTCCAGCTCTTCCGGGTCGCCTAGTCGGTACAAATCAAAGTGATAGACCGGCGGCATAAGATCTTCGTATGGCTCCACAAGTGTATAAGTCGGGCTCTTAACTGCGCCCTTGTGCCCAAGCCCTCTTATAACGCCGCGACTGAGCGTGGTTTTACCCATTCCCAGATCGCCTTCGAGAAACACAACCAACCCCTGGCCCGATTCTTTTGCCAAACGGGCCAGTTCGTTGCCCAGCTTCTCCGTTTCAGCTTCGCCGTCCAGAAACAGTCTGCGCTCGTTCCCGAAAATGCTCATTCTTCCCCCTTGCTACGGTGGCTGGCTGGTTCTGCCTCCCGGAATACCTGCGGCAACGCGTCGATTACGTCGGTGGGTATCAACCCCATATATCCTTTGTTTGCCGATGCTTTGCAGGCAGCCTCAAGGTGCACAACCGCCGCCAATACAGCGGCGCGAGCGGGTGACTCGACCATCTGGGCATATAGCGCACCCGTGATTCCCGACAACACATCCCCCATGCCGCCGGTCGCCATACCCGGATTACTGCCGCCGGCAATATCCACAGCCTTCAAATCAGACGCAATGATCGTTCCGGCACCTTTGAGCAACACCACGCCACCGTATAGGGACTGCAGCTTTGTGGCCGCAGCCACTCGATCGGCTTCCACTTCGGGAACCACGCAATTCAGCAGCCTGGCAGCCTCCCCCGGATGCGGCGTCATAATCTGGTTGCCAGCAGGTTTGGGCACGCGGGAACAGAGCAGATTCAGGGCATCCGCATCCAGAACGCGAGGCTTACCGCTTTCAATCACTTGCTGCAGCATCTGCTGCCCCCAAGCGCCCTGCCCCAGTCCTGGCCCGCACACCACTACCGTTGCTGCATTCAACAATGCTGGCAACTCCGAGCCATGAGTCAGGCCGTGAACCATTACCGACGGGCATCGTGCCAACGCAGCCGTTACATGCTCGGGGCGCGTTGCCAGTGAAACCAACCCGGCACCAGAGCGCGTTGCCGCTTCTGCTGCAAGCAGACCGGCACCGCCAAACCCTCGGTCCCCCGCGACCACGAGAACATGGCCAAACCGCCCCTTATGAGCATTGGCCGGGCGCACGGGCAACCAGTCGTGAACGGACGGCCAGCGCCGAAGCATGGCTGCCGGGCTCTCGCCGCTTTCTCTAACACCGGTGCCAGCATTCAGTGCTTCAAAAACCACATCACCACACACCGCGGCACCTTGCCCGGTATAAAGCCCGGCCTTACGGCCGATAAACGTGACGGTCATGGTGGCCTGAACCACCTCGCCCTCTGCCGCACCACTAGTGGCATTGAGGCCAGACGGTAAATCTACCGCCAGCACAGGAAGCCCAGAGCGATTGCAGCGTGCAATAACATCCGTAAATGGCTCTCTTGGCGCGCCAGAGACACCGGTACCGAGCATGGCATCTACTACCAGCTCTGCCTTTTCAAATTCAGAAGCCAATTCTGGCTCGTTGATGTCCGCCAGTTCTCGCACCTCTACACCATCCGAAACCGCTTTCTTCCAGGCTTTGCGAGCATCGCCACTCAGCTTACCGGTGGGGGCAACCGCAATGCAGCGCACAGCCAGCCCGTGGCGTACAGCATTAGCCGCCATCAAGTACCCATCGCCGCCGTTATTGCCAGCACCGCAGAGAACCAGCAAAGGCTCGACGTTGGGCCAACGCACAACCAGCCTACGAAATGCGGCGCGGGCAGCAAACTGCATTAGCTCAAAGCCTTCGACGCCCTGCTGCTCGATAACATACTGATCGATGCGGCGCACAGAATCGGCGGAAAACAGCGCATCTGATAGACTGCCCTCAGCAAGCTGTGGCATGAGCCTTCGCTCCTGTTACAGAAACCGGTTTAAGAAAATTGGCCAGCTATCTGTAAAGCATAGCAAAACCGTGGAAAAGGTCATAACTTAATCAAATTAAATATCCGTACATCGATCCTCGACGGGGCGGATACAACAGCGGCGTCTATGAGCACAGCAGAAACCGATACGTCTCCAACACCAGAACTGGCTGATTTGCCGGCACTTATCCGGCAATGGGCCAAAGAACACGGGTTTTCAGATGCAGGTATCACGACAGCAGATACCGGTGAGCATGCCAAACATTTGCAGGATTGGCTGGACATGGGGTACCAGGGCAACATGGAGTATATGGCCCACCATGGAGACAAACGCTACACCCCGAGCTCCTTGGTACCCGGAACCACCCGGGTTATTTCCGTGCGTATGGATTACATGCCCACGCCCGACAACCCGAAAGAAGCGCTTACTAACCGGGAGAACGCCTATATCACGCGCTACGCACTTGGTCGGGACTACCATAAGCTGATTCGTAAGCGGCTGGCATCGCTGGCAAAACAGATTGATTCAGCGGTGAGCGGTTACGACTACCGCGCGTTTGTGGATAGTGCACCGGTGCTGGAGCGAGCCTTGGCACAGCGCGCGGGCTTAGGCTGGATTGGCAAGAACAATATGCTGATACACCCGAAGGCTGGGTCGTTCTTTTTCCTCGGCGAGATATTTACCAGCGCGCCTATTCCGATAGACCCAAGCTTTGACACGGATCATTGCGGCAGTTGCTCTGCCTGCCTTGATTTGTGCCCAACGGATGCGTTTGTGGGGCCACACAAGCTGGACGCCCGGCGCTGCATTAGCTATCTCACGATTGAGCTGAAAGACAGCATTCCCGAAGAGCTGCGCTCGCTGATGGGTAACCGGGTGTTTGGCTGCGACGATTGCCAGCTTGTGTGCCCTTGGCAAAAATTCAAAAAACCGACGCAAGAATATGATTTTCAGCCTAGGCACGGCTTGGACAACAGTTCTTTGGCTGAACTGTTCATGTGGACAGAAGAGCAGTTCTTGAAGCGCACGGAGGGCTCGGCTATTCGCCGCACCGGATATGAGGGTTGGTTACGCAATCTGGCGGTGGGTCTGGGCAATGCACCTTCGACCATTCCGGTGGTTGAAGCGCTGAAAAAGCGCGCGGACTATCCTTCGGATATGGTCCGCGAGCATGTTCAGTGGGCCTTGGCGCAGCACGGCTTATAGTTTGAAGAAGTGCTCCCGGTAGTGGCGCAGTTCGTTGATGGAATCACGAATGTCGTCTAGTGCTAGGTGGCTGCCCTTCTTTTTAACGCCGTCCAGCACGTCCGGACGCCAGCGGCGGGCCAGTTCTTTTACGGTGGACACGTCAAGGTTGCGGTAATGGAAGAAGTCTTCCAGCTGGGGCATGTATTTTACCAAGAAGCGGCGATCTTGGCCGATACTGTTGCCGCACAGGGGGGACTTGCCCTTTTCCATGTACTCTTTGAGGAAGGCGATGGTTTGCTGCTCGGCTTCCGACTCAGTGATGTTGCTTTCCTCGACACGTTTGGTTAATCCGCTTTCACCGTGGGTTTTGGTGCACCATTCGTCCATGGCTTCCAATAAACTGCCGGGCTGGTTAATCGCAACAACCGGGCCTTCTGCTACGAGATTCAGTTCTGAATCGGTGATGATGGTGGCCATTTCGATGATGCGTTCTTTTTCCGGATCTAGACCGGTCATTTCTAGATCAATCCAAACCAAGTATTTGCCTGCTGACATTTTATTTCCCTCAAGCCGAGCATGTATTATTCCCGTATGATGGCACAGCAACGACACCACTTTCATCCGTGTTATCTGAGATCTTATGGCAAAACGGCAACTGAACAAGCAGCAGCAATTCCGGATCAAGAAGGTTCAGGAGGAGCGTGCTGCCCGCGCAGCTCGCAAAGAGAAGTCGGTTACGGCGCAGGCCGAGGCCGGTGAACTGGGGCCGGAGCAGGAAGGGCTAATCATTGCTCACTATGGGCAACAGCTTGATGTGGAAGTCTTGGAGGGTGAACACACCGGTGATGTTTTGCGCTGCTTTGTTCGGGCGAATATCGATAGCTTGGTGACGGGCGATCGAGTTGTCTGGCGGCCCGGTAAGAGTGAAACAGGTGTAATTGTTGCTCGCTGCGAACGTGACAATTTGCTGCAGCGGCCAGATAACTTTGGTGCTGTGAAACCGGTGGCGGCGAATATTGACCATATTATTCTGGTGATTGCACCGGAGCCGGAGCCCCACGACAATCTGATTGATCGATATTTGGTGGCCTCTGAGATCACGGACATTCCGGCGGTTATTCTGCTGAATAAGACGGATCTGATTACCGATCGCAATCGGGGGCAGATTGATGCTCTGCTGGCGCGCTATGCGGCGCTAGGCTATGAGGTTGTTCGCACCTCAGCGGTTCAATTCGACGGTGGGCCTTCGCCGGAGGTTGAGGCGCTGGTGAAGGACAAAACCAGTGCATTTGTGGGCCAGTCGGGGGTTGGTAAGTCGTCGATTATTCAGACGCTGATGCCGGATGAGGCGATTCGGGTGGGTGCGGTTTCTGAAAGCACGGGCAAAGGTATTCATACCACCACCACCGCGAAACTTTTCCACCTGCCTTTGGGCGGCGATTTGATTGACTCACCGGGTATCCGGGAGTTCGGTCTCTGGCATATGACGCCGCAGGAAATTGAGTACGGTTTTCGCGAGATTCGCGAGGTGATCGGCTACTGCAAGTTCCGCAACTGCAGGCATATGGGCGATCCCGGCTGCGCTATTGATGCGGCAGCAGTAGCAGGCACACTCAGCCCGGAACGGCTGCGAAGCTTTCACCGTATTCTTCAGGATATGGCGGAGCAGAAAATGCGAGGGCTGAAAGCTAACTGATGCAGCACTGCCCGGCGAGCTACCAGTTCAGCTCACCGGGTGCGGGTTGTGTTTTGTCCTCCTGCCAATCGCCACTCTCCAGTTTTTCCATAGCTTCTGTCTGCTCTTCATCGGAGGGTACCGTGAGGTCAATCAGCGGAGCGCCTTTGGCGCTGGCACTGCTGTGGATGCTGTCCACAGTTTTCTTATTGAGGACGATGATGGAAATCCGGCGATTAACCGGCGCACTCGGCTCGTCCTGATCAAACAATATAGAATCACTCAGCCCCACGACCCGCGCGATCTGTTGGGCCTGCACACCACCGGCAACCAGTGCACGGCGTGCGGTATTTGCGCGATCCGCCGAAAGCTCCCAGTTCGTGTAACCAGGGCGGCCACCGAAAGGTGTGGCGTCCGTATGGCCCGTTATACTGAGCTTGTTGTCTACCGAACCAAGGGTTTTGGCCAGCTCGAACAGGATTTCCTGTGAGTAGTATTTAAGCTCCGCTTTGCCGCTATCGAACATGGGGCGGCCCGAGCGGTCGACTATCTGGATTCGCAGCCCTTCGTCCGTGATATCAATCAACAACTGGTCTTTGAACTCCTGCAGAGTTTCGTTTTCATCAATTCGTTGCTTCAACTCCTGAAACAACTTTTTCATGCGCCGCTGCTCAAGTGTATCGGACAGCGTATCGACCACGTCATCGCTAATAACCATCGGGTCTGATTCAATATCGGGGCTAGCTTCGCTAACGACGGAGGCGCTCCCCTCAAGGTCCACTGGGTTGGGTGAGCCGCCTTCGGTGAAGCCGACAGGGTCGCGGAAATAGCCTTCCACCGCTTTTTTCTGTTCCGGCGATGCGGTTGCAGTGAGCCAGAGCACGAGAAAGAACGCCATCATCGCCATTGCGAAGTCGGCAAAAGCCACTTTCCACGAGCCACCGTGATGGCCCGCAGCAACGACTTTTTTTCGCTTAATGATTATTGGCTGCTGTTCCACAAGTTTACTCCGGGTTCAGGTTGCGCTATTTGGCGCGCACGTGATCGTTCAATTCCTGAAAACCAGGCCGCTTGTCTGTGGGTAGCGCCTTGCGGCCAAATTCGATGGCCATCTGGGGAGCTTGCCCTGAAACCGTTGCTACAATTGCAGATTTAATGCACTCGTAAGCCTTGAGTTCGTATTTTGCGGCATGCTCCATGGCAATGGAGGTGGGCCCAACAAAGCCATAGCCCATCCAGATACCAAGAAACGTGCCCACTAGGGCCGCTGCCACGCTCATACCAATACGCTCTGGCCCTTCGCTCAAGAAATTCATGGTAACCACGATACCCAGTACCGCCGCCACAATACCCAGCCCCGGCAGGGCATCCGCAATTTTGTTCACGGCATGGGCGGGCTCTTCGAGCTCGTGCTGACGGCTGTCAATTTCGTTTTCCATCATGCCATCCAGCTCATGGGTTGCCATGTTTCCTGCGCTAATGATGCGCAGGTAGTCTGTAATGAAATCGAGCAACGCTTTGGATTTCATAATGGCCGGGTAACGGCTGAATATCTGGCTAGATTCCGGGTTATCGATATCCTCTTCGATGGACATAACGCCCTGCTTGCGCGATTTATCAAAAATCTCGTAGAGCAAGCTCAGCAAATCCATGTAGTAGGACTTATTGAACGGAGAGCCTGTCAGCAGGCGCAAAATACCGGAAAACACTTCTTTGACCATATGCAGCGGGTTGGCAATGATAAAAGAGCCGATGGCTGCGCCAAAGATGATGAGAAACTCGGTCGGTTGCCACAGCACCATCAGGTGACCGCCATGAAGTGCATAGCCACCCAAAACGCTGGCAACAACAATAATTGAGCCAATAATAAGTAACATGGGGAGAATATAAGCCTTTATATTGAGGTTATCGGCCGGTGCCGGACACGATCACGGGTTTTTCTGTTCTGATCATAGCAAGCCACTGCTGTATCCGCGAAGCTGTGAAACAATTTCTATACATACCAGCGTCTGGGCAACATTCTTACAACACTATTTGGTAAACTTCGCGCCTTTGAGCACAGAGGATCTCATTTAATGTTCGACAAGCTGTTTGTTCTGAGCCAGTACGTCACGCCACAGCTTGCGGTTTCCCGGGCTGCCGGCCGTCTGGCAGATAATGATCGCACCCCTGCGCTCAAAAACCGGGTAGTAAAGTGGTTCATAAAGCGCTACGGCGTTGATATGAGCGAAGCCGCAGAATCGGATCCGACCGCTTACTCCAGTTTCAACGCATTTTTTACCCGTGCACTTAAGCCAGGCATTCGGCCTATTGCTGAAGGCGACAATACTTTTGTGAGCCCCGTAGATGGCGCCATTAGCCAACTAGGCCAAGTATCCGGGGGCCGGGTATTCCAGGCAAAGGGTCAATCGTTCAGTTTGGTAGAATTTCTCGGTGGCGATACTGCACGGGCAGAGACTTTTTCGGAGGGTGAGTTTTCGACGGTTTATCTCTCTCCCAGTGACTATCATCGCATTCACATGCCTCTGGCAGGTACGCTTCGGGAAATGATTTATGTTCCCGGCAAGCTGTTTTCGGTCAATCCGGTTACGGTGGAGAATGTTCCAAATCTGTTCGCCCGTAATGAACGTGTTGTGTGTATTTTTGATACGGCGGCTGGCCCTATGGCGTTGGTTCTTGTGGGCGCGATGATTGTGGGTAGCGTTGAGACGCCTTGGGCGGGGATTGTGGCGCCCAATAGCAGTGGCGTTAAGGCGATTACCTATGAAGGCGAGAGTGCTCTTTCGTTTGCCAAAGGCGAGGAGATGGGGCGTTTCCGGCTTGGCTCTACGGTGGTGATGGTTATGCCTAAGGGTAGCGTTAGCTGGAATGCTGAGCAGATTGCTGGGAAGACGGTTCGCATGGGCGAGTCTTTTGGCCTGGTTGGCGCCTGATTCAGGCTCGCTCTAGTGGGAATGCTATGACATCTGCAATGTCACGGGTTCCCATTTTCAGCATCAGTAAACGATCAAGCCCCAAAGCCACCCCGGAGCAGCCTGGCAAGCCGTGCTCTATCGCGGCCAGGAAGGCTCCGTCTATGTTCATTTCGGGTTTTTTAGCGGCTCGGCGCAAGCGGTTGTCTGCTTCGAAGCGGGCTCGCTGTTCTTCGGCGCAGGTGAGTTCCCAGTAGCCGTTGCATAGTTCCAGACCGTCGATGTAGAGCTCGAACCTGTGCGCTACGTCGAAGCCGTCAACGTTGGTGATTCTGGCCAGGGAGGCTTGGGAGGCCGGATATTGGGTGATGAATATCGGGGCTTCAGTACCTAGGTTGGGTTCGACGGCGAAGCTCATTAGCAAGTCCAAGCAGCCGTCGCGGCTGAGGTCTTGTAGCTGTTCGGGTTCCAGCCATTGGCGACAGCGTTGGCGCAGGTCTTCTTTGGAGATGACAAACGGGTCTATGCCTGCCCAGTCGATCATTGCCTGGCGATAGCTTGTGGTCTTTGGTCTGGGGCAGTTGAGCCAGCCGCACACCAGGTCGGAGACTTCTGCCATCAGGGCTGTGTCGTCGAAGCCTATACGATACCACTCCAGCATGGAAAACTCTGGGTTGTGGCGGCGGCCGCGTTCGCCGTTTCGGAAGACTTTTGATATCTGGTAGATAGATCCTGCGCCTGCGGCCAATAGGCGTTTCATGTGGTACTCGGGAGAAGTTTGCAGCCAACCGCCTTCAACGCCCTGGGCGCTGACCTTTGCGGCGATGCCATCGAGGTTAGGATCTGTTACGCCGCAGCGTCCTAGTACAGGGGTTTCGACTTCCAGTACATCACGCTGTGCAAAAAAGCCGCGCACGAAGGCTGATTGTTGCGCGCGGCTTTTCAGGGCTGCCTGGGCGACAGCTGGTTGCCAGTCAGGCTGGTTTTTCATATCAAAATCAGCTGCTTTTTACTCGGTTTACGTACTCGCCAGAGCGGGTATCCACCTTAAGCACTTCGCCAATGGTGATAAACAGAGGTACGCTTACCACGGCGCCGGTAGACAAGGTTGCTGGCTTGGAGCCACCTTGGGCTGTATCGCCTTTCATACCTGGGTCGGTCTCAACCACTTCCAGCTCAACAAAGTTGGGCGGGGTGATGATCAGAGGCGCATCGTTGTATAGGGTTACGGTGTAAACATCTTGCTCTTTTAGCCACTTGAGCGCTTCGCTAACGGCCTTTGCATCGGCGGGATACTGCTCAAAAGAGCCGTCGGTGAGCATGAAGTGCCAAAATTCACCGTCGGTGTAGAGGTATTCCATGTCCTGTTCGACAACGTCTGCTGCTTCGAGGCTTTCGCCAGATTTGAAGGTACGCTCCCACTGTCGGTTGTTCATCAGGTTGCGTAGCTTAACGCGGTTAAACGCCTGGCCTTTACCTGGTTTTACGAATTCGTTCTCGAGCATGATACAAGGGTCGCCATCCAGCAAAACCTTGAGACCGCTGCGAAATTCGTTGCTAGAATATGAAGCCATGAAATGTCCACCTGCCAAAATGCTGTTTAAAATTCAAAGGCCGCTATGATACAGCGAAGCCCTGCCCATATAGAAGCCCAGCTTTCAGACGATGATAATCGGAGCTGGCAACAATTGCTTTCCGACTCGATAACCTCACCACAAGAGTTGCTTGCGCGGCTGGATCTACCTGCTGATAAGTGGCTGGCTGGGGCCGAAGCGGGGCACCGGTTGTTTCAAACCCGGGTTCCCGAGCCTTTTCTGGCACGCATGGAGAAAGGAAACGCCGCAGACCCTTTGCTGCGCCAGGTGCTGCCCTTAAACCTTGAGACAGGCGCTGCAGAGGGGTTTGTGACTGACCCGCTGGAGGAAGACGGCGCCATTGTGACCACGGGCCTGATTCGGAAATACCGCAGCCGTGCCCTGCTGATGGTCACCGGCCAGTGTGCGATTAACTGTCGCTACTGTTTTCGCCGGCACTTCCCCTACGATGAACAGCGCCTAGGCCCAGCCGACCGACAGCGGGTGCTGGATACGCTTGCGGCAAGCCCGGAAATCAATGAAGTTATTTTCAGCGGCGGCGATCCGTTGGCGGTCAGTGATCAATTGCTGTCCCAGTGGGCTTCGGCCATCAGCAACATCCCTCATATCCGCCGCATACGCCTGCATACCCGCCTTCCGGTGGTGATACCACAGCGAGTGTGTGATGCACTGCTGAAGTGGATCAGCAGCACACCAGTGCCAGTCGTGATGGTGTTGCACGTCAATCATCCGGCGGAAATTGATCATGCCACACGCCGAGCGCTAAACCGTCTTCGGTCAGCGGGCGTAACGCTGCTAAACCAGAGCGTGATTCTCAGGGGCGTAAATGATAATGCGGATGTGTTGGAGAATTTGAGCGAAACACTGTTTGAGGCGGGCGTTCTGCCCTACTACCTACACGCGTTCGATCCGGTCGCGGGCGCTCAGCACTTTGATGTTCCAGATAAAGAAGCCCTACTATTGGTTCAAGAACTGCTGTCCAGACTGCCGGGGTTTCTGGTTCCACGACTGGTTCGCGAGATTCCAGGAAAACCCGCAAAAACACCGATCGACCTTTTTTCTAATGATCTTTAAAGGCGTTTGCACCAAACTGGCCCAATATCACATGTCAAACATTGTCAACATATGACTTTCTAGCTTTCTTGTTCTGGTTTGCTATTTTAAAGTCCAGTACCGTCTATTTTGTAAAAATATGTATTCGCGGAGTCTTCCTGATCAACCGGCTTACTGCAGCGATATTTGCTGTGCCGGATGAGAGAGCCCGGAATACGAAACGTTGTCTTAATATTGGCGCATATTCATGGAAGGCACGATCCTGAAACCAGATCTACGTGTTCCCGAGCAGAAAATAGCAAGCTTGTCGTTCTGCGATACAACGCCAAAGGCCTTCAGGTCATGGACTAAACAGCTTCCTATGGCCAATATTGGCGAAGTATCGCGCCAGCTCTACCACGCGATCATTGAGCTCAATCAACTTTTTCTCGCGCCCCAAAACCGCCTGCAATTCCTTGAGCTCATTCGCGAAAAGATTCACTTCGTTTGCAGTGAGCTCTCACGCCATTACCTGGGGCTTGCGGTTGCCTTACCGGAAAAGCAGCGCAAAATTGCCAACCTGGCCCATGCGCTTCAACTACATCTTGCCAGTGGCTACAAGCTTTGCCTGCTAGAGGTTCTGGACGATGGTGGGCTAGATAAGAACCGCAAACTGATTACTACAGCCATCCACCGTGCAACGTCTGAACTCGCCTCGACCATTCTGCGGTCTCATCAACTCTATTGCCCGAGCCCCGCGCACAGTTGGTTGGAATGCCATCGCATGTTTCGGTTTGCGCATCGCAACAAACTTTCGGGGGTCACTGTAGAAGACAGCAGCTTGAAGCAAAGGCAGGCCAGCACCGTCGCGGACAGCTACAAACGCCTGTTGCTCCTGGGCTGCGCTAGGCCCAACCAGCTCAGGCAAACGGAGTTGGTTCAGGCCTATGATTTGTTTGAGTCTTGGACGGAGCATTCCAGCTGCGGGCCAGGCACCGGGGAAGACAGCCTTTTTGTTGTGAACCTAGAGAGCGACAGCTCCCCAATCTATAGAAGCTTGCTGGAAAACAAACCTGGTAACGAGAGTTACGGATTCGATACCAGGGAGCTGGCGACCATGATTGCTGACGGCCTGGACGCAAGGCTCAGTCAGCAACCGGCCCCCGAAACACTGAAAATACCAGGCAATGTTAACGAAACCTTGCTCACTCACCTAAGCCAGGCTCTGGGCATTCTAGCAAAGCGGAACTTCAATCGAATTGCTAGCCAAGGCACGCTTGAGATCTGTGTCGGGCTGACCGCTACGCACTATTTTATAGCCGGGGAGAAGTCGTTCACTGAGTTTGTAACCGGCAATGACAACAACGCAGAGGACGACGAGAACGTCTTTATCCGAGCGTCTCGCAAGCGCGACGATGCCTGGTCCGGTGCCCACGATGCGGGCCCTAGCGATGAACGCCTGCACGCTGCGGATACGCCGATCAATTTCCGCGGCAGCTTCGGGAACACGCCTGCAAACGATAAAAACCGACCCAAATCACACTCAGCGCTACTGGTAAACACCAGCCCTGGTGGTTACTGCGTATCATGGGAGGCGAGCGTTCCACCCTCCATGCAGGCGGGAGAAGTTCTTGGCATACGTGAGCAACGCTCACACCCATGGAGCATCGCCGTTGTTCGCTGGATTCGGCAAATCCGCAATCACGGTACTCAGATAGGCATCGAACTACGGGCTCCCAGCGGCTCGCCCTGCGGTGTTCGGCTGATTCAAAAAGTCGGGAGCAGCAGCGAATATCTGCGCGGCCTTTTACTTCCAGAAATCAGTGTGGTCAACCAGGCTGCCACTTTGATTACTCCTCGGCTACCGTTCCAGCCAGGCAGCCGAATCTCCATGCTGCATGGTGGCCGGGAAGATCAAGGCCAGCTAACGAAAAAAGTATCGTCCACTGGCAGTATCAGCCAGTTTGAACTAAAACTTCAGAATAATGCCGCAACCTCTGCCCCAGCCGGCTCGCCATCGCCAAGCGGTGCCAGCGAAGACGATTTTGATTCTCTGTGGCCATCTCTCTAAACACCTCTGGCGGATGCCCCGTAAATCCGCCAGAGGCTTGTTATTAAGCCTCAACCCCTGCATTATTCAGCGATAGTGATCGTCCGGTCTCGCAGCACCAGCTCACAGTTTCCATCAAGATACTGTATCTAAGGCAGAGCAATTCTCTGCCGTGGCCGGCCCAGCCAACCTGTATTACGAGACCTCTTAGGAATGCAGAAACAGAACGCGACCGTACATCTCCTGATTCTCGACCCTTCACAAAATGATGCCGAATCCCTAATAAGCTTGCTGAGAAATGCCGGCAAAGCCACAAGGGCGCACCGCATTACGTCTGAAGAGGATCTGGAAGAGACTCTAAAAAACGGCAACTGGGATCTGCTACTGGCTCGGGATGTTGAGCAGGATTTCTCTGCAGATAATACGCTGGCCATGATAAAGCGCATGGACAAGGACATTCCCTGCCTGTTTCTTACAGCAGAAGAAAGCCGGGAAAGAACGGTAGCGGTGATGAAAGCCGGCGCCCAGGGCACCGTGCAATTCGAGCACAGCGACCTGCTGGTACTTAAGGTTAAACGTGAGCTGACGGCGCTTGATGATCGCCGCCGCCGCCGCGCTCTGGAGTCTCACCTACGTGAAGCCGAACAGCGATGCCAGCTGCTTCTAGAAAGCTCCAAAGATGCCATTGCCTACATCAATGACGGCATGCATATTTACACCAATCAGTCCTACATGGAGTTTTTGGGCTACGACGACATTGACGACCTGATCTGCATTCCCGTGCTCGATACGCTCACATCTGAAAGCCAGAAAGACTACAGAACCTTCATGAAGTCCTTCGCAGAGAAAGGCGAAGACGGCATGACGATGAACTGCACGGCAAAGCGCAGCGATGATCATGAGCTGAACGTAACCATGTCCGTCTCCGCTGCCACCTACGACGGTGAAATCTGCACACAAATCGTGCTTCAGCCGGAGCATAGCGATGCCGAGCTGGAAGAGAAATTACGCGAGATCAGCAGTCAGGATCTGCTCACCGGTCTATATAACCGTCAATATCTGATGAAAGAGCTCGAGCAGGCTATTGCCGATGCGGGTAAGAATAACGAAACCGGCGCACTGGCGTATATCGCGCTCGACAATTTCATGGCCATGAAGGGCGAGGTGGGGATTTCTGGCGCGGATCTGCTGCTGGGCGACCTAGCCGCTCTTCTGAAAAAAGAAGCTGGAGATGATCTGATGCTGGCGCGTCTCAGTGATGATGCATTCGGCTTTCTATGCCTCCCTTGCGATGAAAAATCCCTGACCAGTCGATGTGAGCAGGCTCGCAAAGCGGTGGATGAACACCTGTTCGATATCAATGGCAGAACCGTTCCACTAACAGTCAGCATCGGTGTTGCATCAATTACTGAGAATTCGCCAAAAGCGGAAGAGTTGCTGGCCCGGGCACACGTTGCTTCTTCGGAAGTACGCAAGCAGGAAGGCCAGTCTCAGGGCAACGGTATCCGCGTTTATAATCCGGCAGATTACGAAACGCTGGATGACAGCAGCTCTATTGAGGCGATACTAAAGGCGCTGGATGAGAACCGCTTCCGGCTGTTGTTTCAGCCCATTATCAACCTCCGTGGTGAGGGCGAGGAGCACTACGAAGCTTTCGTTAGAATGCTCGACAAGGATGACAAAGAGGTCTCGCCCTACGACTTCCTGCCTCCCATGGGGCCCAGTGATACCGCCATCAAGATCGACCGCTGGGTTATCCTGCAGACTATAAAGCAGTTAGCCCGCCACCGTTCCGGAGGCAACGATACCCGCATGTTCCTCAACGTGACGGCTGAGACTATACAGGACAAAACCTTTACACCCTGGCTGAGCGTGGCGCTGAAAGCCGCTCGCCTGTCTGGGGATTCGCTGATTTTCCAGATCCGCGAAGGCGATGCGAACAACTACATGAAGCAGGCCAAGGAGTTCACCAAAGACCTACATCAGCTTCACTGCAAAGTGTCCATTGCCCAGTTCGGTTGCGCACTGAATCCGTTCAACACGCTGAAACACATTGATACGGATTACGTGAAGATCGACGGTTCCTTTACTGAAGAAATCCAGAAGAATGGCGAAGCCAAGGAGCAGGTAAAGGAAATGGTAAAGAGCCTGCAAAGTGCCGGCAAACTCACCATTATTCCACTGGTAGAAAATGCCAGTCTTCTCGCCACACTCTGGCAAGCTGGCGTGAACTACGTTCAGGGTTACTACCTTCAGGCTCCGGCTCCGGAGATGAATTACGACTTTAGCGATAACTGAGGCTGACTGAGAAACGCCGGCTCAGAAACCGGCGTTCTTCAGCCCCTGATTGGTTTCACTCTCGCGAAAGCCAATCAGGTAAAGAATGGCGTCTAGGCCAAGCGTCGAGATAGCGTGCCGGGCAGATTCCTTAACCAGTGGTTTAGCCCGAAACGCAACACCCAAGCCGGCTTGGCTCAACATAGGCAGGTCGTTGGCACCATCGCCCACCGCGATTACCTGTTCGCGGGAAATATGCTCCTTCTCGGCAATTTCCAGCAACAGCTCCGCCTTGCGCTTGCCGTCTACAATCTGGCCAGAAACCTCACCGGTTACCTTTCCATCGCGGATCTCCAGCTCATTGGCGTATACGTAATCGATGCCCAGCTTCTCTTGAAGATGTCGGGCAAAATAAGTAAAGCCACCAGAGAGAATCGCGGTGCGATAACCTAGGGCTTTCAGGCTTCGAATAAGGTGCTCTGCCCCTTCGGTCATCTTCAAGCGACCTGCAACCCGCTCCAGTACGGACTCATCTAGGCCCTTAAGCAGCGACAGACGCTCAGCAAAGCTCTGACTGAAGTCCAGCTCCCCCTGCATCGCGCGGTCGGTGATCTCTGCAACCTGGGCGCCCACACCGGCCTCTTCGGCAAGCTCATCGATCACTTCGGCTTCAATGAGGGTAGAGTCCATATCAAAGACCACCAAGCGGCGGTTGCGGCGAAAAATGGAATCTTCTTGAAACGCGATATCCACATTCATCTCACCTGCAATATGCAGGAAATCAGCCCTCAGCTGCTCAGGATCCGACGGCGTGCCCCGTACGGAGAACTCCACGCATGCAATCCCATCACTGGACGCGTTGAGTGAAGGTCTCGCAGAAAGCCGGGAAATGTTGTCAATGTTCAGGCCGTGGCGAGCGGTAATAGCAGATACCCTAGCAATCTGTTCCGCCTTGATGTCGCGGGACAACAGAGTAACGATGTAACAGGCTCGATTACGGCCCTCAGCCCAGGAGTGGTACTCTTCGATGGTAATCGGAGCAAACCTCACCTGAAGATCCAAGGCGTGAAAACGGAACAGCAGGTCACGGATGACGGGCGAGGATTTCGACTCATCCGGAATTTCAATGAGAATCCCCCAGGTTAGATGGTCGTGAATGACCGCCTGCCCTATATCAAGAATCCGGACATCATAACGCCCCATGATGCCGGTAATTTCCGACGTGAGCCCTGGTTTGTCGCGCCCGGACACGTTAATTAGAACAAGTTCACTCACTGTCGGTGCTCTCCATAATCAGAACTTTCCATCATCAGCACTGTCCTCTTCCTTTGCCCGGGCGGCAGAGGGGATAACATCAATCGCATCAACACGCTGCAAGCCGCGAGGCAGCTTGTGCCCACGCCGGCCACGCTCGCCAATATAATGCTCAAGATCGGCGAACTGCAGCCCCATCTTGCGCTTGCCCGCACGAATCTCCAGCTGGTCATCCTTGCCAAACACGGCGGTCGCGACCACATACTCCTCACGGTTTTGTACCCGTGCAGAGGGGATACTGATGATCTTGTTACCCTTGCCCTTACTCAGCTCAGGCAGTTCGCTGAGCGGGAATACAAGCATTCTGCCTTCATTGGAAATCGCCCCCAGAAAGAGGGCATCCTCGGTGTTGGGAATGATCACCGGCGGCAATATTTTCGCGCCCTTAGGCACACTGACCACCGCTTTGCCATTGCGATTTTTGCTGATCATGTTACTCAAAGAGGTCACAAACCCGTACCCGCCGTCGGTCACCAATAGCGTCTTGCGTGCAAGGTCACCCATAAGCACGCCGGAGAAGCTCGCCCCCGAAGGCGAATTAATCCGGCCGGTCAGTGGCTCCCCCTGCCCTCTCGCCGAAGGTAAGCTGTGGGCCATCAGTGAGTATGCCCGGCCGGTGGAGTCCAGAAAAATCGTTTGCTGGTTGTTGCGGCCACGGGCAACTAACGAAAAGCTATCGCCGGCCTTGTAGCTCAGCCCGTCCGGATCTATATCATGGCCTTTGGCGGCGCGTACCCAGCCTTTATCTGAGAGAACAACCGTAACGGGATCGTTGGAAACCAAATCGTTCTCGCTGAAAGCCCGGGCCTCGCCACGTTCGACAATCGGAGAACGGCGGTCGTCGCCATACTCTTCGGCGTCTGCCAACAATTCGCTCTTGATCAACTCTCGCAAGCGATCCTCGGAGCCAAGAATAGCCTGTAGCTCGTCTCGCTCTATGGCCAGCTCATCTTGCTCACCGCGGATTTTCATTTCTTCAAGCTTGGCCAAGTGGCGCAACTTCAGCTCGAGAATGGATTCGGCCTGGTCCGCAGACAACCCGAATCGCTCCATAAAGACCGTTTTGGGTTTATCTTCGGTGCGTATAATATGGATGACTTCGTCAATATTCAGGTAGGCAATTAAAAGGCCTTCAAGAATGTGCAAACGCGCCAATATTTTATCCAGCCTGTGCTGCAGACGACGAGTGACAGTGGTACGCCGAAACGCCAGCCACTCCGTAAGCATCTGGCGCAGGCCTTTCACTCCCGGGCGCCCATCGTTGCCAATAACGTTGATGTTTACTCGGTAGCTTTTCTCAAGATCGGTGCTGGCAAACAGGTGAGCCATCAGCCCGTCGAGATCTACCCTATTAGAGCGCGGCACAATGACTAGTCGGGTGGGGTTCTCGTGATCAGACTCGTCGCGCAGATCCGCCACCATAGGCAGTTTTTTGATTTGCATCTGGTGCGCAATCTGTTCGAGCACACGGTTGCCAGAAACTTGGTGTGGCAAGTCGGTAACCACAATCTCACCGCTTTCCCGAACCCAACGAGCACGCATGCGCAGCGAGCCACGGCCGGTTTCATACATCTGGCGCAGATCCTTGCGGGGCGTAATAATTTCCGCATAGGTGGGGAAGTCCGGGCCCTTAACGTGCTCGCACAGCTGATCAACGGTTGCCTCGGGATCATCCAACAACCGAATACAAGCGGCTGTTACTTCCCTTACATTATGAGGCGGAATGTCCGTCGCCATACCCACGGCAATACCTGTAGTGCCATTTAATAGTACATGGGGCAATCTTGCAGGCAGCACCGAAGGCTCGTCCATGGTGCCGTCAAAGTTGGGCGTCCAGTCTACAGTGCCTTGCCCCAGCTCTGCGAGTAGCACATCCGCAAAGCGTGCCAAGCGGGACTCGGTGTAACGCATAGCGGCGAAGGATTTAGGGTCATCTGGCGCGCCCCAGTTACCCTGGCCGTCTACAAGCGGATAGCGATAAGAAAATGGCTGCGCCATGAGCACCATGGCTTCGTAACAGGCGCTATCCCCGTGCGGGTGAAACTTACCCAGAACGTCACCCACGGTACGGGCAGATTTCTTGTATTTGGACGTGGACTTCAGGCCCAGCTCTGACATAGCGTAAATAATGCGCCGCTGAACCGGCTTCAGCCCGTCCCCGACACTGGGAAGTGCGCGGTCAAGAATGACGTACATGGAGTAGTCGAGATAGGCTTTATCCGTGTAGTCCTTGAGTGAAACCCGCTCAAAGCCTTCATCCGTTGTCTGAAACTCTGGCATGGATGCCTCTTTTTTGCCTGTATTGCCTGATTTTGAAAGAGTCCGTGATGCTACCCTGTGCGCCCGGAATAATCACGGGGCCTGTGCAGTGGGACATTATATGGAGCACCGGGCTGATACACCAACAACCTGCGGATTTATGGGCCAAAATGGTTCATCAATGTCCGAAGCCATCGATTCCAATAGCGGAATTCCCGCATGGAGAGTCTGTAAGGTGCGCCGTATGCTCGTGGTTAGTGATGAATAGAAGACCGTTTTTCCTTCAAAACAAGCGGAACACTATGAAACCCAATCTCAAAGCCTGCGGGCAAGCCATGGCTACGGCAATGGCGAATGCGGCACTGGCCGTCGCGCTGATGCTTCTAGTGGAATTCGCTATCAGTGGCAGCTTTCAAGTTCCTGCAACCTATCTCTGGGCGGGACTGCTTATATGGCTGGTTATTTTCGCCGCTCAGTTTTGGCGCCAACGACATCTTTGCCGCTCCTGCGAGACATCCCAGGAAGCCGAAGGGGAACTGGAAAAACAGACAGGCAGATTCCGGGTATAACCCCGGAACCTGTTATCGCAGGTGCAGCCAAATTTACTGGCGGATACCTTCTACGGAGATAATAATTTCTACTGTCTCGGACGCCTTCCCGAGGCTCATCGGGATGCCGAAGTCTTCAAGTCGTAGCTCAGTTTCCGCCTCAAATCCCATGCGATAGCCACCCCACGGGTCTTTACCATGGTCCAGCATTTCCAAGTCCAAGGTAACCTCACGGGTGACACCGCGAAGTGTGAGATCGCCAACAATATCCGCTTCGCCTTCGTCACCAAGCACCACCCGCTTGCTCTTGAAACTCGCTTGAGGGTACTCACTCACGTGCAGGAAATCTTCACTTCGCAAGTGCTTATCACGCTCGGCGTGGTTCGAGTCCACACTGGACGTATCAATGGTTACATTCACAGAGCTGTTTTCCGGATTTTCAGCATCGTAAAAAAACTGACCATCGAAATCATTGAAGCGACCATAGAGCCAGCTATAACCCAGATGAGAGATCTTGAACGTGATGAACTGGTGAGTGTCTTCATTATCGAAATCATAGGTGCCGCTGTGTTCACTGGCATGCACACTCCCTATAAGCGTCATGGAAACAGCCGATGCTAGCAGTAACTTTTTCATAATTTCTCCTTTTAAAAAACGGAAACGCTCTGATTCATAGCAGCATTGCACGAATCAATTATCCTGTCGCTGCGGAACAAGCATCTGGCGCAGGGTATTATCACGGTCGATAAAATGATGCTTCAGCGCCCCCGCTGAGTGAATCAGCGCCAGAGCAACCAAAGCCCAGGTGCTCCAGTAATGTACCAGCCCTGCAGTATCTTCAAGCCGTTTAACCTGCCCTGTCACGGATGGTACGTCGAACCAACCAAATACGCTCACCGATGAACCGTCGGCGGTTGAAATCAAAAACCCACTCACCGTCGCTACAAAAACAAGAACATATAACAACCCGTGAGCGGCGTAGGCGCTGGCAACCTCCCAACGCTTATGCCCCGCCAACGGAGCAGGCGATGCAGTCAATAAACGCCAAAGCAGCCGAAATACCGTCAAGACAAACAACAAAACGCCAATACTGCGATGAATGTCTGGAGCACGCTGGTACCACTCGCTGTAGTACGTTAGGTCGACCATCCAAAAACCCAAAGCAAACATGCCAAACACTGCCACAGCAGCAACCCAGTGAACAATAATAGCTAGCCACCCGTAACTGGTAGATGTATTAATTATTTGCATAGCAACTAATGCCTCATATTCTCCATCGGGAATTGAAGTATCTTGGATTCAAGTAAGAAGCCACATACGGGTTGTACGGATTGTTAAAACTTATGAACTCGATAGACTTTATCCATGCTTAACTGCCCCGTCGGGGGCCTCATTGAACGAGAGGACAAGACATGGAACTTGAATTCGACGAATCCGTTGTAATCCCAAGTAATAACTGAGTTTACGTGGCCCCTGTTCGGGGCCTAGCTACCCCCTTCAGTTCACACTCACTATTGAATAATTGCAAACCTCTGCCAGTTTCTTCATGAAATAGTGGTAATGCTCTC
Source organism: Marinobacter sp. LV10R510-11A (assembly GCF_900215155.1). Taxonomy (NCBI): domain Bacteria; kingdom Pseudomonadati; phylum Pseudomonadota; class Gammaproteobacteria; order Pseudomonadales; family Marinobacteraceae; genus Marinobacter; species Marinobacter sp. LV10R510-11A. The sequence continues at coordinate 4,276,962 of NZ_LT907980.1, read as the reverse complement.
TTATTTTTGGCAACCTCCCTTCCAACTATCAGTTTACTCAGGTTTTTCCGGTTTCAGCCGTGACTGATCAGTGGCCGTTCAGGCGCTTTTTTCAATAGCACCTGATGCATTCGTTCAATGGCTCAAAACTCATTATGCAGTACGCCCTCCCGGAAAATCTGACAGACCCAGAACTGGACATGCTATCGCCAATGTTACACAGAAACGGCGATGTCTGGACGGCGGACTTTCGCGGCCTGATTCTGAGCACGGCTCTACAGCCCATTTACAGTATTTCCCACAAACGAACCGTTGGCTACGAAGCCTTGATTCGGGCGCTGGATCCAGACAGCGCCAGTGTTCTTCCGATTCACCTTTTTGAGCTACCAACCTCAGATGCTGAGGCCCTCCTCCTGGATCGGCTCTGTCGATATCTGCACATCCAAAACTGCAGCGGCCTAGAGGACCAACTCAATTGGCTGTTTCTGAATGTTTCCCCCCGAGTTGTAACCAGTGGTAGCCAGACAGATTCGTTTTTCGGCGAATTGCTTGCGAAAACCAAGCTGCCACCACACAGGATCGTTATCGAGATTGTCGAGCAACCAACCGATGACGCCGAACGCCTGCGTGAAACCGTTGCCTACTACAAGCAGCTGGGGTGCCTGACGGCTATTGACGATTTTGGCGCTGGGCACTCCAACTTTGAGCGAATCTGGAATCTGTCACCGGACATCGTCAAGTTGGATCGAAAACTACTGACCCGGGCAACAGAAGACCGCAAGGCACGACAAATACTAAACGGTATAGTTTCGCTGCTGCATCAATCGGGGTGCCTGGTTTTACTGGAGGGTGTAGAAACCAGCGATCAGGCCATGATTGCCATCGATGCCGGCGTGGATTTTGTTCAAGGGTTCTACTTCTGCCGTCCCAGTACTGAACTAGCACAGCTCTGCAATACATCCGCAGATTTTGACCAGCTACTGCGAGAGTACAAAGCGCGCCACCAGATAACCCGTGACCCGACCCGCCAGCTGGTGGATTTTTTTCAACGGGATTTTTATAAAGCCACCGAGCAACTGCAAACCGGCGTCACTATGGCCCAGGCTTGTAGCAAGCTGCTGAGTCATTCCACGGTTTCACGCTGTTATCTGGCGGATGATAAAGGCGTTCAGGTTGAGGACACATTGATATCGGACACCGAGGCCCGAAGCCGAGACCCGCGATTTAAGCCGCTTGAGAGCACCAACAAGGCGGACTGGTACCGGCAACAGTATCTTCAGCAGGCATTGGCTCAGCCTGGCAACCTCCACGTTACAGCACCCTATCTCTGCGTAACCGGCGCTTATATGTGTGTCACCCTGTCACTGGGCTTTACTCACGAGAGCGAGCTGCGCGTGCTTTGCTGCGACATTCTAGCCAATCAGCCTGCACCTTCGGTTATCACGGGCTGATTCCGTACACCACGGAAATGACTGCAACAGATACCAGGCCAATGAACACATTCATTGGCAGGCCAACACGTACGAAATCCCCGAACCTGTACCCACCAGGGCCGAACACCATCATGTTGGTCTGATACCCAAGGGGCGTGGCAAAGCTGGCCGACGCGGCCATCATTACTGCGATAACAAACGGTTCTGCCTCAACGCCCATGGTACTGGTCATCGACAACACAACCGGAATAACCAGAACGGCCGCCGCATTGTTGGTGATAACCTCCGTAAGCACAGAGACTGAAAAATAGACCATGAACAAAGCCAGTAATACGTGCCCCTTGCTGAGGCTTAGAATGGCACCTGCGACGTAACTCGCAGCCCCGGTCTCCTGCAGGGCAGCGCCCAGGGCAAACGAAGCACCAATGGTAAGAACCACGGGCACATCCACTGATTTCTGTGCTTGGCCTACGGAGCAGCAGCCACTCAGGATCATCAGAGCTGCTCCCATCAAGGCAGCGTTGAGCATACTGAGAACACCGCAGGCGACCAGCCCCACCAGCACAACTAAGACTCCCCAGGACAACCAGGCACGGTCGTGCCTTGGAGCCTCGGTTCCCAGATCGTTTATAAGCAGAAAGTCATTGTTGTAGCGCTGCCGGCTTACAAACGCGGGCCGAGCTTCCAGCAAAAGCACATCGCCAGGTTTGAGACGAATATTACCCAGGTTTCCGGATACTCGGGCACCACCCCGGGCGACCGCCAACACCACCGCTCCGTAGCGCTCCCGGAAACGCGCGTCGCGAATCGTCAGACCCAGCACTTCTGACTGCGGAGACAAAGCCGCCTCCATCAGGCAGCGCTCTGCACGATCCTGGCTCAAACTGGGTTCATCTGCGTGCACCGAAGGCACGATGCCGTTAATTCGCAGCAGGTCCGAGATTGCTTGAGTATCACCGGCAAACACCAGCCGGTCGGCGCCACACAGGCGCTCCTCAGATGGCACCGCCGTTACCACGCTACCATCACGTTCAATTTCTACCAGGTAGAGGTGCTCAAGCTCTCGCAGGCCCGCCTCGCCTACTGTCTTGCCAACTAACGGCCCATCAATTGCAACCGCAACTTCCAGCGTGAATTCTCTCATGGAGCCAAATTTGTGTCGGTCTTCCCGGTTTGGCAAAGCCCTGGGCATAAACAGTAAGATTGCAGCAATGCCAAGAACTGCAACGGGTAAGCCAACGGCCGTGATGGAGAAAATGGAAAGCCCAGCATCACCGGTCAACTGTTGGTACTGGCCATTAACAACCAGGTTGGTGCTGGTACCAATCATGGTTAGCGTGCCACCTAGAATGGCAGAGTAGCTCAGGGGGATCATAAGTTTGGATGGTGCAATGCCGATCTTCCGGGACCAGGCATGAATGGCGGGAATCATCGTCGCCACAACGGGGGTGTTGTTGAGAAAACCGCTTAACAGTGCAACTGGAAGAGTAATGCGTGCCTGCGCCGAGCGCACGGTCTTGGGGTTTCTGAGCAGGTACCTGACCAGCAAATCAACGCCGCCGGAGTGGTGTATGCCAGCCGCCACCACAAACAGAGCGACAACCGTGATCAGCCCTGTGTTGCTGAAACCCATCAGTGCCTGGTCGGGCGAAATGACGCCACTGGCACTGAGCACAACGAGCACACCCATCATCACAAGATGAGGTGCATACCGCCCTGAACTCATGAGTAACAGCGCGACGCCTGCCAGACCCAGAGCAAACCAGCCTTGCCAGTCCATTTACGATTCTTCCCGATCAGAAAACCGGAAGAATAACGAGTTTATTGAATACTTAAAAAGAATAACGAATTATTCTTATAGATCAAAATAGCATAAGCTATCAGCCAGCTACATCCGCCATGTTGCCATAGGTTTCCAGCCAGGCTCTGCGGTCTGAGGCGCGTTTCTTGCCTAGGAGCATGTCCATATGGCTGTCCGTATCGTCTCCGTCTTCGATGGTCAGCATAACCAGTCGACGCGTATCTGGTGCCATGGTGGTCTCACGGAGCTGAAGTGGGTTCATTTCACCCAATCCTTTAAAGCGGGTTACCGAAATCTTTCCTCTGCGCTTTTCTGCTTCAATGCGGTTAATAATGCCCTGTTTTTCTGGCTCGTCGAGTGCGTAGAAGGTTTCCTTGCCCACATCCACACGATAAAGCGGCGGCATGGCGACGAATACATGGCCCGCGGCAACAACCGGGCGGAAATGCTTAAGAAACAGAGCACACAGCAGAGTCGCAATGTGCAGGCCATCAGAATCCGCATCAGCCAGGATGCAAACCTTGTTGTAACGCAGGCTGTTGAGCTTGTCGGAGTTGGGATCCACACCTATAGCTACGGCAATGTCATGAATTTCTTGGGAGGCCAAAATTTCGCTGGAATCTACTTCCCAGGTATTCAGGATTTTTCCGCGCAGCGGCATGACCGCCTGGAACTGGCGATCGCGGGCCTGTTTAGCAGAACCACCAGCGGAGTCGCCCTCAACCAGAAACAATTCAGAACGAGCGGTATCGCTGCCGGAGCAGTCCGCCAGCTTGCCGGGCAAGGCGGGGCCAGATGTTACTCTTTTGCGGGCCACTTTCTTGCCAGCCTTAAGCCTGCGCTGAGCATTGCTGATGAACAGTTCGGCCAGCGCTTCGGCCACATCGGTGTGCTGGTTCAGCCATAAACTGAAGGCATCCTTGACCACACCAGAAATAAATCCGGCGGCCTCCCGTGAGGACAAACGCTCCTTTGTTTGCCCGGAAAACTGCGGCTCCTGCATTTTGAACGAAAGCACATAGGCTGCTTTTTCCCAGATGTCCTCGGGAGACAATTTAACGCCCCTTGGCAGCAGGTTACGGAACTCGCAGAATTCGCGCATGGCTTCCAACAGCCCGGTGCGTAAGCCGTTTACATGGGTGCCACCTTGAACAGTGGGTATCAAGTTAACGTAGCTCTCCATAAGCGCCTCACCGCCTTCCGGCAGCCACTGAATTGCCCAGTCAACAGCGTCCTTGCTACCGGAAAAGCTGCCGGTGAACGGCTCCAGAGGCATGACTTCAATATCTGTCAATGCAGAACGGAGATAATCTCGCAGGCCCTCTTCATAGAGCCACTCGTCTTTCTCGTCGGTTTTTTCCTGCTTAAAGGTCACCGTTAAACCGGGGCAAAGCACCGCTTTAGCGCGCAGGTTATGACGCAGACGGCTAACCGAAAAATTGGGGCTGTCGAAATACGTTGTATCCGGCGTGAACTTAATGCGGGTGCCTGTATTGCGCTTGCCAACGGTATCAATAACTTCCAACTCAGAGGCTTTGTCGCCATTGGCGAACGTCATCCGATGGAGCTGGCCGTCGCGCTTTATGGTTATCTCAAGGTGTTTAGAAAGCGCGTTCACGACCGAAACGCCTACACCGTGCAGCCCCCCCGAAAAATTGTAATTGCCCTGGGAGAACTTGCCGCCAGCGTGCAGCCGCGTAAGGATCAGCTCAACACCAGACACCCCTTCCTCTTTGTGGAGATCAACCGGCATACCGCGGCCATCATCTTCAACACTCAGCGATCCATCGGCATAAAGCACAACGTCAATACGGCGTGCGTGGCCTGCCAGGGCCTCATCCACACTATTATCAATGACTTCCTGGGCCAGATGGTTCGGGCGGCTGGTATCCGTGTACATGCCTGGGCGTTTGCGCACCGGGTCCAAACCGCTCAGTACTTCAATGGCATCGGCGTTGTATTGTTGCTGGCTCATAGACTGGAAGGGACTCCGCAGGAAGAAAAAATTCGTTCCCATAGCTTAGGGATTCGCGGCCAAAGATCAACGGCTGATTGCCTCTTGTATGATCAACTCATTCGCGGCAGGATCTTTAAAACTTAATCACAAGATCCCTGTCGCGGACACCTGACACTCGAATCTCCGGCCAGTCAATGGCCGGAACCGCCACCACCACACAGGGCGAAGTGATAACCTGCGTAACCATAGTTCCGGGCGCAGGCGAGCGCACAGCCATCAACGCTCTGCTCCGATTATTTTGGGTGTTGCCTTACGCGTCACATCACTATCTATCTCACTCTCTGACCCGCGCTGTATCAGCTTATAGCCCCTGAACCCAGGGCGGGGCAAGATGTCGGGTGTCGCAACAGATATGGTGGGCCGCGAATAACTGGTTGTCATCCGGATGCCGGTGATGGGCTCCCCCCGCCTGACCGTAACTTCCTCCCGGAGCCCGGCCACTGGGTACTCCGCACAGGCTTCACCAGCATGGCAAATCAGCCCATCGTTATCCAGATCGGATCCTGCAACAAGAATATAGTTACCCGGCGGGACCTCATTCAGCATTTTCGGCTCAGCACCATCGTCCGGTAAAAATGAAAACTGATACTGCCCGTTCTCTGCTACGGCGCTGGCCTGGGCGGCAGTTGTGTAAAGATCGCCGTCAGGCTCTGGGTCAACCAGCAGAACGAAATGTCTGCCTGCATCACGAGCCTGCTGATCTGTCACCCGCTGGCCTATGACGGGGATTTAGAGTTAAATTGATCTCAAAATCGGTTCCAGAGCCCTCGTTGACCAGAGGTGAATCCAGTCGTAGCCATGGAGCCGCCACGGATACGGAATCAATGATGATGTCATCCGGATTACTGCCATAAACATTCAGGCTCACACTCGCAGACAGCTCCCCCTCCGTTGAAAGGCTCACAATGGAGGGAGACGCCGTTAAGAAATCCGATACCGTGCCTGTAGATGCGGCCAAAGCCGACTTACCCGCATCCAGAAGCCCCCAGCCCAGCTCAGTCGACTTCGGACACATTGGGCTGCCGCAATCCGTGGCGGTAAGATCCCCTACCACCAGCTTGATATTCAGCTTTTCATAGTTGAGTGACGAATCAAGATTCTTCATCAGCGCAAAAACGGCAGACACGTGGGGCGCTGCCATGGATGTGCCCTGCAAGCCGATATAAGTTTCCTGAAGAATGCCGTTTACCAGGCTTGCGCTGGTGCTGCTGATCAGATCACTGCGACCATCAGCGTTATCATCACGGCTGGCATCGCCGCCGGGCGCGGCTAGGTCGATCCAGTCACCAGAATTCGAGTAAGATGCCAAAACACCCGCGCCATCGACAGCGCTGACGGCAAACACCTTTCCGTAGGCAGCAGGATAGGACGCAAGCGTAGAAGCGGAATTACCCGCCGCCGCGACAAACACAATGCCCCGCCTGGCCCCGTAATCAATGGCATCCCTCAGCCGGGGCTGGAAAGGAAGTCCACCGAGACTCAGGTTGACGATATCGGCTAGGGGCTCTCCATCCGTCGGGCCCGCAACCCAGTGCAAAGCCGCCAGCAGATCTGCTGATGAACCCGTGCCGCCCTCACCCAGAACCCGAACAGGGAGCAGCGAGGCGTTGTAAGCAATACCAGCGCCAGCTGCCTCAACCTGCACGGTATAGATTCCTGCAACCTCAGCATTCGGTAACGAAACCCGAATCGAACCCGGTTGGTTATCGGTAGAAACGGTTTCGATAACACGGCTGCCACTCAACAACGACAAAGTCAGCGGAGAGACACCCTCACGTGTTGAAAATGGCTGAAGATAAATGGTTTGCCCTTCTCGCAAAGTCATGGAAAAGGCATCAACAGGGTCGGCCGGATAATTTAATTCGTTAAAACCGGGGTATGTCCCGCTGCTCGCGCTTATGTAGCCCGCCAGAATGAATTCCTGTGGCAGAAGCTGCGAGCGGCGCAGGGGGGAAGCGCTCAACGCCAAAGTACCCGCATCGTCTGAATCTACCCGCGTACCGGTTTCAATGTCTATGATGCCCGACAACGCAACATTGGCGAGCGCTGGCTCATTGCCGTTAAAACTGCCATCACAGCCGAAAAGTGCAGCAACCAACGTCGCCAATATGGAATACCTGAAAAACGCTGCTGCCTTTGAGTTAGCCGGCATCCGCATTAGCCCCTGTTTTTTGTGCAAGTCCCAAGTATACGTGACCCACGTTTAGCCAGATGTTAAGGAACACGCAAGCCTGAGCACGGAGATACAAAAAAGCCGCCTCAGGAAACCCCGGAGGCGGCTTTAACTATAGAGCACAATCCTTACATCGCGTAGAACAGCATCGGCACAAAGGCGACCAGCAACAGCGTTGGACCCATTACCGCAATGGGCAACAACAACCGCTCGTAGCGATGCCAAAAAGACCCAACGCGCTCTGCCGCAAGCACTTCCGTTTCGCCAACAACCTGGCGGGTTAGCAAGTGGTTCAGCGCCACTGGAGGACTGAGATAGCCCAGCTCAAAGGCCACCAAGCAAACAATCCAGAAGTGCAGTGGATCAATACCTAGTTGGATCGCTGGCTGCGCAATGGTCGCCGAAACCAATATGACCGCGCCAAAGGGATCCATAACCATGCCGATTGCCGTGAGCATGACGACAATCACCAACATCGCAAGCCAAGGGCTGGTCAGATGTTCCGGGAACAGGAAATGAACGATATCAGAGCGCTCAAGAATGCCTCCCAAACAAATGGAAAAGCCGATCAGTGCCAGCAAGGCGCCGATATGCACGGCGGAATCACTAGCTGCCGAGCAACTTCGATCCCAAAAGGCTTTAAAGCAGGTTTCATTGTTTTCACGGCTGCTGCTATCTGCATCAAGAAACACCAGAGCAAGCATCACGATTGGCAGAATCAACGGCGCGCTGTATTCGTTGAATCCAAGATGACAGGCCAAGCACAGCATATATAGTGAATATCACTGCAACAGCAAGCGCCACATAAGGCAACAAAGGCATAAGCTGGCGCAGCGATGCCTTGAAAGCACCCGGGGGCGGGCGTGGTCGCCAATTGCCTTCCGTTTTACACACGATGAAGGAGAACAGAGTGGCCGAAAAAAGGAACACCCAAAAGCCCCAATCGTACATCTCGGTGGTGGTAATTTCCTTGTTAAGGGCCGCAACCACCACAATCAGCAGGCAGGGGTTGAGCACCACACCGAGGCTTCCAGACATAGCGGTTGTGGCAAGCGCCAGTTGCCGCCCAGCACCTGCCCTACGCAGCTCATCGTAAACCACACCGCCAACGGCGAGAATGAAAATGCCGGAGGCCCCGGTGAACGCCGTCGGGAATGCCGTCGCAAATATAATGACCGACGCCAGCATGGGCGCAGGCAGGTTGTACGGCTTGATCACGTTCAACAGCAACTCTGGCAAACGGGTCTGCTTCAGAACCATACCCACTAGCACATAGAGCCCGATATTGATAAACATCGAAGACAAGTTGGACATCATGCCAAAGTAGATGGCAAGCCCCGAGGCATAGCCATCCGCAAAGAAGAAGTAGCTCATGGCAATCAAGCCCATGACACAGTAAAGCGGTATCACCAGGCCTGAAGATAGCGCCAGCCCGCCGACTCGAATGCGCTTTGGAACATACAGAAAGCGTATGGCGTTGATCACCATGAACAGTCCGAATACGCCTGCGCACGCAAACTGGAGCATGGCTGTCGAGTCAGTCCCCGGCGAACTCGACAGCCGGCCCAGATAGGCATGCATTGAGAACACCATGGTGCCATTTACAAAGAACTGTACAGCCTGGCTAAGGCGCCACTCTGATCGGTTTCTGGGCAACCTCAGTGCTATATGATCGGCATCCAGCGCTGCCACTGCGGCCGCCATCGCAAAGATTGCGATAAACAGATACTTAGTAAGCTCTATGTTCTCCAACAGAAAGGTCGCGAACCCCTGCTCAACGGTTTTGAAAACCCCCAGCGCGGGCGTAGCCTTCTCAATGTTGTTCTGATACGCCGTATGTTTATCCGCGCACAACGCAAGGTTACGCTCCAGCGAGGTGCGAATGAAGTGAATTTCCCATGCCCAGAAGCAGGGTAAAAGACAGCAGCAACAGCAGAATAGCCCCGTGTATTTTATGCGCGGGGTAAAGCGTTCGCGCGGCTGGAGCTGTCAATGCTCGCCAGTTCATGCGTAATCCGCCCTATTATTCCCGGTTTTCCGAGGTGCACTCTGAAGCCGACGGGTTGCTTGCGCAGCGAATTTTGCTCAGCAAACCCAGCATCTTGTTGTGATACACATCGGGCGCACCATTAAGGCCGTCGCGCATTTCGATCCGGTTCTGGCGGAACATTTCTTGGTATCCCTGAATGTCCTTTTCTGGAATGCGGATCCACTTTTCTTCGGGTATCGCCTCTTCCTGCTTTTTGATCAGGTTCATGGCTTGAGGATACATTCCCCAAGCCACCTGACGAGCGGCTTGGGCGGTTTCATCATCCAGCACGCCTTCGCGCGCGATGATCTGGATAGTCAGCTGTGCCAGGGGGTAATCCACAATGCCGCCTTTATCGCCCAAGCCTTTGTAGAGCTCAAGTGCTTCGTACGCGAAGGCCGGTGCGTAGGCTGTATCAACCGAACCGTTATTAAACTTGCCCGCAAAGTTGGTGATATCCGAAGGCACCACCGTTGCCTTAACGAAGTTCACCATATGGATAGCGTCTTTCTGATAGTCCAACGTCGCCATGCGCTTACCAGCCAGATCGCCCGCTGTATCCATGCTGCGGTCGTTAACAAACAGGTAGCCCGCACCGGCAGGCACAATGCCTAATACTTCATAACCGTCCTGTTTCATAAGAGGGGCAGCTTTAGGCTGCGCCAATGTCGCCAGAAGCGTTTCTAGGTCATCGTAGGTAGGAAGCGCGCCAACGGCACTTACGGTTCCTGTGAAGCGGTTAAAAGGGCGCGTGCGCAGATCCGTCGCAGCCACGGCATCGCACTGGCCGGCATTGAAGTCACCCACAGCAACACCCTCATCGGTGTAAGGATTAAGCTCAAAGTCCACACCGTGGGATTTCATCTCCAGCGCATAGTCCTTAACCATGTTGTAGATGTCACCGTTTGCGCCAATCACATCGAACACGCACATTTTTACGGTCTGGGCCGACGCCAATGGCGCCACGGCTGCAAGAATCAGGGCAACGAGGGATTTGCGGATCATAACGACCTCCGGGTCATTTTTGTGTTTATTGTGAGTGCATTAAGCGGCCGAATACGGGCGCCGGAACTGCTGGCTCAGAGCAGATCGTCCAGGCTCATGGTTTCAATGTTTTCGGTATCACGTTCCGGGCTCATTTTGCCGAAGAACGTCTGCGGTGTGCGGTAGCCATAATGGGCAGTCCAGTGCTTGTCTGAGGAAAAGCGGATGACCCCTTCGGCTACGTGATCGACCAGCCGGTATTCGTCCCAAACCTCAATCGTGCTGTCTGCCTCCGTGAAACGACGGATAACATCAGCCAGCACTTCCGGGCGGCCAAAGGGTTTCGGCAGCAACAGCTTCGATAGCCATGGAGGCACGAATGCCCGCTTTTACACCAAGGGCAGAGCTGTTTTTCAGCACAATCCAAGGGTCTGGTGACAGCTCTGGCTGGGTATCCGGCAACAATAGCCACACCAGTGCTCGAACGGCATTGGGCAAGCCCCCCAGTTTTTCGTTGTCGACACAGGTTGCTGCACGCTCCGCCTGGGGCGCAATATTGCGAGGTATTCCCGCGCGGGCTCCGGAATTTGCATCATTTACTACCGCTTGCATACCGGTCAGCAAACCAAGCAGAAACGTTATCTCGTCCTGCTCGCTAAACAGAAACGGGCACTCAAGAGGCTCTTTGGAGGGATCGAAATCATAGGCCGCCATGGCTCTGTGGAATGCTAGCAGGCGACGCTCGGCGGTGAGGGCGTATAGGCGTTTCGTTTGTTCGCGGGCATCTTTGGCGGCCGGCACATTGCCTTCGTAATCCGCGAAAAGGAATACAGCAAGGGATCGATGCCTTCCCCAAGCGCGCATGCCATTTTCGGGTCAGACATCTGCATAACATAAGGCGTGGCTTCACCTTCGGAGTAACCTGCAAGTACAACCCCGGTGGTTTTATATATGGGGTTTGCGGAACAGCCGGCAAACACAACTGCCGTTGCCAGTAAAACCAGTTTACTGCGTACCATCGCTAGACGGCCTGCATGAATTGCCAGTACGGACATCATAGATCACCCTGCTCTTCTTTGTTTTTATCAGCGTGAACCACAGCGAGTTCTGTGATTCCGGTGGGCAAGAGTGCGTTGAAAGCTGTCTTACAAAAATGGCTCGTTTGCCGACTCGGTCATGCCGATTAGGCCAATAGTCTAATAAGGAGGGCGTTTTGGATAATATTATGATTTAAAACAATGGCTTTACAGAAACCAATAGGTCGGCGCTCATTCAATGAGTTTATTACGGATAGACAACTAGCATCTTTTAACCTGCCAAATGGCAGCTCAGGGCTGATTCAGGCCCAACATCGCAACCACCTGATCGGTCAGGCCCTCTGGGGTCAGGCCACCGCGTTCCGGCCGATACCAAGTTACTGTCCAGCTCAGTGCGCCCGTAAGCATACGGCGTACCACAAACGGATCAGCGATCAGAGAACCGTCTTCATTTAGAGCAGTCAATACATCCAACCACAAGGCTTCGTATATATCGCGCAAGGTCAGCACTTCTGCTTGGGATGCTTCAGACAGGCTGCGCCACTCAAAAATCAAAACCGCCATCGCTTCGCCGGTCTGGCCGTTAATGGATTCCAACTCTGCGCGGATCAATGCCCGCAACTTCTCACGGCTTGAGTCAGCCGCGCTCATAGCTGCCCGCATAACAGCCGTATTCAGCCTTATTGTTTCAACCATTACCGCCTTCAGAATTTCTTCTTTGGCACGAAAATGATGGAACAAACTCCCGGATTGAATGCCTACGGCCGCTGCCAGATCCCTGACAGTGGTTCGCTCATAGCCTTTTTCACGGAATAACCTAGCCGCCTCGCGGAGTAGACGACCCCGGGCACTGTCCGGATCAGAAACCAGATTGTCAGCAATGAGTGACTGAAGAATTTTCTCTTGATTCACGGGCATACCCAGTGGCTTTAATGGAAGAGTCATTCTACCTGACATTTACCTGTTTACATACCAAGCGCTTGCTTGGTATGGTCTGATCAATGGATCAATCTATGGCCTGCACCCAAGCACGAAATGCGGGCCAACACTGAAACAGGATGCATAAACATGGCTGACTCCCCAAAAACGGTTCGTATCGGTTGTTCCTCAGCATTCTGGGGTGACACTGAAACCGCTGCAGCACAGCTGGTTCACAAAGGTAACATTGACTATCTAGTTGCCGACTACTTGGCCGAAGTTACCATGTCGATCATGGCTGGCCAGAAGATGAAAGACCCCAGCCAAGGCTATGCCCGGGACTTTGTCGAAACGGTTATGGGCCCTTTGCTTGGCGACATTAAAGCAAAAGGTATTCGCGTGCTGGCCAACGCCGGTGGCGTGAACCCGGTGGCGTGCCGTGATGCGTTGCAAGCGTTGTGCGAAAAAGCCGGCGTAGAAATGAAAATTGCCCTAGTGCTCGGTGATGACCTACTGCCGAAAAAACAAGCCCTAAGCAAAGCCGGCATAACCGAAATGGCCACTGGCGAGCCCATGCCGGCAATGATGGTAAGCCTGAACGCCTACCTTGGCGCACCGGGTTTGGTGGAAGCTCTGGAACAGGGCGCCGACATTGTCCTGACCGGGCGGGTTGTAGACAGCGCACTGATACTTGCGCCGCTGGTTCACGAGTTTGGCTGGGATTGGAAGGACTACGATAAGCTGGCCCAAGGCAGCCTCGCCGGTCACTTGCTGGAGTGTGGCGCACAATCAACGGGCGGCAACTTTACCGATTGGGAAGATATCGCCGACGGCTTTGCCGATATGGGTTTCCCCATTGCCGAAGTCAGCGCAAACGGTGAATTCGTTATCACCAAACCTGAAAACACAGGTGGCCAGGTAAGCCGTGGCACTGTGGCCGAGCAACTGGTTTACGAAATCGGCGACCCGCGCGCCTATCTGCTGCCAGACGTTGTTTGCGACTTTACCGAGGTTGAGCTCGAAGAAAGCGGAAAAGACCGTGTAACCGTGCGCGGTTCCCATGGCCTGCCCCCCACAGACAGCTACAAGGTTTCAGGAACCTGGCCTGATGGCTTCAAGTGCACAGCTACTTTCTTGCTTGCTGGCATTGATGCGCCGAAAAAAGCCCAAGCCGTTGCCGAAGCAATTCTCACTAAAACGTCCCGACTGTTCCAAGAGCGCGGCCTGGCCGATTACACGGAAACCAGTATCGAACTGCTGGGCACCGAAACCACCTATGGCAAGCAGGGTCGTGGCCAGGAATGCCGGGAAGTTATCGTCAAAATCGCCACAGCGCATGCGAAAAAAGGGGCACTGGTGCTCTTCTCCCGGGAGATCGCCCAGGCAGCCACCGGCATGGCGCCAGGCCTGACTGGCATTGTGGGCGGCCGCCCTGCTGTCATACCTAAGATACGTCTGTATTCGTGCTTGGTACCCAAGGATGAAGTAGGTGTGTCGGTTGACCTTAGCGGTCAGGTGACCCCTGTTGATATCGAATCGGCAAGCGGATTCCAGCCCGACCAGATCGCTGCGCAGTCCTCAGGCAAATCAGCATCTGCAACCGACACCACTGTTCGCTTGGTCGACCTTGCTTGGGCCCGCAGTGGCGACAAAGGCGATCACAGCAACATTGGTGTTATCGCCCGCAATCCAGAATTCGTTCCGTTTATCGAAGCGGCACTAACCGAAGAAGCCGTAGCCGAATGGATGGCCCACACCCTAGATCCCGAAACCGGCAAGGTTACTCGCTGGGCGTTGCCTGGGCTCCATGCGTTCAACTTCCTTCTGGAACACAGCCTAGGTGGCGGCGGCATAGCCAGCCTGCGTATAGATCCGCAGGGCAAAGCATTCGCCCAACAATTGCTCGAGTTTCCAGTGCCGGTACCTGCCGGGCTGGTTCGCGCCTGAACGCTGAATAAGGTCTTATAAATATGAGCTATCAATCGATTTTCCATCCTGAGCTATTCAAAGGTCAGACAATCATTGTAACCGGCGGCGGTTCAGGTATTGGACGCTGCACCGCCCACGAACTCGCCGCCCTTGGTGCCCGGGTTGCGTTGGTAGGACGCAAAATTGAAAAAGTTGAAGCAGTTAAAGCAGAGATCATGGAAGACGGCGGCATTGCCTCGGCTCATTCCTGCGATATCCGTGAGGAAGAATCTGTAAAAGCTACCGTAAAGACGATCATTGAAGAGCACGGCGGGTTGAACGGCTTGGTGAACAATGCTGGCGGCCAGTTCCCTTCCCCGCTTGCAGGCATTAACCAGAAAGGCTGGGAAACCGTGGTTCGCACCAACCTCACTGGCGGCTTTCTGGTGGCCAGAGAAGCTTATACTCAAGCACTGGCAAAAACCGGCGGCGCCATCGTGAATATTGTGGCGGATATGTGGGGCGGCATGCCTGGCATGGGCCACTCAGGCGCAGCACGAGCTGGCATGGTGAACTTCACCCAGACCGCCGCTGTTGAATGGGGCACCTCCGGTGTTCGTGTGAATGCGGTTGCACCCGGCTGGATTGCTTCTAGCGGTATGGATAATTACCCAACACACATGAAAGAGTGGATTCGCGGCCTTGCAGACCATGTACCCATTAAGCGCATGGGCACAGAATCTGAAATCAGCGCGGCCATCTGTTTTCTGCTAAGCCCAGGCGCTGCCTATATAAGCGGCGACTGCCTACGCATCGATGGTGCGGCTTCTCAGGGCACGCGGATGTGGCCTCTGCCCAAAGCAAAGAATAATGAGCCCTTCAACGGCTTCCATAGGGCAGTAACGCCCAAAGTGCTCAGCGAGGATTGAGGAGACTCTTATGCAAACATTGGAAAGCAGCGTTAATCCGCAATCCGACGAGTTCCAAGGCAACACCGATGCCATGAACGAACATGTTCAGACCTTCCGGGATGTCGAGCAGAAGGTTCTTGATCTGGCGGAAGCTGCACGGGAAAAGTTCGCCAAGCGTGGCAAGCTCCTGCCCCGAGATCGCATTAATCGCTTACTGGATCGTGGCACCCCGTTCTTGGAGCTTTGCTCCCTGGCCGGCTACAAGATGCACGACGACAAAGACGGCAGCATGGCTGGCGGCAACATCATCGCGGGCATCGGCACCGTCAGCGGCATCCGCTGCCTGGTGGTCGCCAGCAATTGCGCCATCAAAGGCGGCACCATCACGCCTGCCGGCTTGGATAAGACCTTACGCCTGCAGCAGATCGCCAAAGAAAACAAACTGCCGGTTGTCTCACTATCTGAGAGCGGCGGCGCCAACTTGAACTACGCTACCGATATCTTCGTGCAGGGCGCACGGGGCTTCGCCAACCAAGCAAGAATGTCTGCGGCAGGCCTTCCACAGGTCACCGTTGTTCACGGCAACGCCACCGCTGGTGGTGCTTACCAGCCGGGCTTGTCTGATTACGTGGTTGCCATCCGTGGCAAGACAAAAATGTTCCTAGCTGGGCCGCCACTGCTAAAAGCAGCAACTGGCGAAATCGCCGATGCTGAAGAACTCGGTGGGGCTGAAATGCATGCTCAGGTTGCCGGCACCACCGAATACTTAGCCGAAGACGATGCGGACGGCATCCGCCAAGCCAGAAACATCATGGAAGCCCTACCCTGGAACGAGCAGCTGCCGGTTCAGCGCGAGCTAAAGTGGGACGAGCCGCTTCATCCCGAAGAAGAACTGTTGGGCGTTATTCCCTCGGATTCAAAGAAGCCTTACGACGTCCGTGAAGTTCTGGCGCGCATCGCCGACGGCTCGAAGTTTATGGACTTCAAAGACGAGTTCGACAACCAGACCGTGTGCGGCACCATCCGCATTGAAGGCCACTCTGTCGGCATCATCGGCAACAACGGCCCAATCACCCCGGCTGGCAGTGCTAAAGCGGCTCAGTTTATCCAACTGTGCGACCAAGCGGGCACTCCGCTTTTGTTCCTGCACAACACCACAGGTTTCATGGTGGGCACGCACTCGGAACAGAACGGCATCATCAAAAACGGCTCTAAAATGCTGCAGGCCGTTGCTAACTGCCGAGTACCGAAGATCGCAGTTGTGATTGGCGGTTCTTATGGCGCAGGCAACTATGCCATGTGTGGCCGTGGCCTGGACCCAAGATTCATCTTCGCTTGGCCCAACAGCCGCACCGCCGTAATGGGCCCTGCCCAAGCTGGCAAAGTGATGCGCATTGTAGCCGAGGACAAACAGCGCCGTAGTGGTGTTGAGCCTGATCCGAAAACCTTAGATTTCCTCGAGCAAGCCACGGCTAAGAAGCTAGAAGACGGCTCCACGGCGCTGTTTGGCACAGCCCGGCTCTGGGACGACGGCCTGATTGATCCCCGGGATACCAGGCGGGTAGTGGCGCTGGTTCTAGACGTATGTCGCGAAGCCGAGATCCGCCAACTACGGCCGAATACATTCGGTGTGGCTCGCCTCTAAGGCAATCTAAATATTGAACTATTAAATGGTCTGCACGTAGCAATTGAGTGGTAGACCAGAAGTAAACACTAGGAGAGTACAACGTGAAATTTACACCTGAGCACGAAGCCCTAAGAAAAACTGTCCGCGATTTTGTGCAGAAAGAAATTAACCCCCATTGCGACGAGTGGGAAGAAGCCGGCACGTTCCCCATTCGTGAAGTATTCAAGAAAATGGGCGACCTCGGCCTGTTGGGCATTCAAAAGCCCGAAGAATACGGCGGCATGGGGCTGGACTACAGCTACAACCTTGTAGCGGCTGAAGAACTGGGCATGGCCAACTGTGGCGGCGTACCTCTGGCGATTGGCGTGCAGACCGACATGTGTACACCGGCCATCGCCCGCTTTGGTTCTGACGAACTGAAGCGCACCTTCCTGGCGCCCGCTATTTCGGGTGACATGGTGGGCTGTATTGGCGTGAGTGAAGTAGGCGCTGGCTCCGACGTGGCTGGCCTGAAAACCACCGCCAAAAAGGACGGTGACGACTACGTCATCAACGGCTCCAAGATGTGGATCACCAACAGCCCAAGTGCCGACTTCATCTGCCTGCTGGCTAACACCAGCGACGACAAGCCGCACAAAAATAAATCATTGATTATCGTACCCATGAACTCACCGGGCATCACCATGAGCCCGCATCTGAACAAGCTGGGCATGCGTTCCTCCGAAACTGCCCAGATCTTCTTTGATGATGTGCGCGTACCCCAGCGCTATTGCATCGGCGGCGAAGGCACAGGCTTCATGATGCAGATGCTGCAGTTCCAGGAAGAGCGTTTGTGGGGCGCGGCCAACGTGATCAAAGCGCTGGAAAACTGCATTGATCAGACCATTGAATACTGCCGCGAGCGCAAGACTTTCGGTGTTCCACTGATCGACAACCAGGTGATTCACTTCCGCCTGGCCGAACTGCAAACCGAAGTAGAAGCCTTGCGCGCCCTGACCTATCAGGCTTGTGAGCTGCACATTGAAGGCAAGGAAGTCACCAAACTCGCCTCCATGGCCAAACTGAAGGCCGGCCGCCTGGGCCGTGAGGTTACCGACAGCTGCCTGCAGTACTGGGGCGGCAACGGCTTTATGTGGGACAACCCTGCATCCCGTGCATTCCGTGATGTTCGGCTGGTATCTATCGGCGGCGGCGCCGATGAGATCATGCTGGGGATTATCTGCAAGATGATGGGCACCTTGCCTGGCAAGCGCAAAAACTGAACTAAGGTTCCAGACCGGCACCCCGGCACTAGCCCCAGACCACATTCTTGGAGTCGTTCTTATGGAAACCTTGCCACACTGCGACACACTGCTTTTGGAAAAACAGGGGCCAGCCCTGCACGTAACCATCAACCGGCCGGACTCCCGGAACGCCATGAGCCTGCAGATGGTTGCTGAGCTATCCGCAATCTTTACCGAAGTGGAGTCCGATTCCAGCATACGCGCCGTGGTTATCCGCGGATCGGGTGGCCACTTCTGTGCCGGTGGTGACATCAAAGACATGGCCGGAGCCCGCAACCAGAAAGCGGATGACGACGGAGTCGATCCGTTCTACCGATTGAATCGCGCTTTCGGGCAGATGATCCAGCAGGTGAACGAATCCTCCAAAGTGGTTATCGCCATCACCGAAGGCGCCGTAATGGGCGGCGGCTTCGGTTTGGCCTGCGTCTCAGACGTTGCCATTGCCGGGCCGACCGCCAAATTCGGCATGCCCGAAACCTCTTTGGGCATCATCCCGGCCCAGATCGCACCGTTTGTAGTAGAACGCATCGGCATGACCCAAGCCCGCCGACTTGCGCTGCTAGGGCTGCGAATCGGGGCAGAAGAAGCCTGCGCACTGGGCATCGTTCACCAGGCTGCGACCTCCGATGAAGAACTGAACGACATGCTGACCCAGGCACTGGATCGCATTCGCCATTGCGCACCAAACGCCACTGCGCAAACCAAAGCCCTGCTCCACCGGGTCGGACACGAATCCATGAGCGGATTACTCGACAGTGCAGCGGACATGTTCACAGCAGCCGTCCGTGGCAGCGAAGGTGCAGAGGGCACAATGGCATTCATGCAAAAACGCCCGCCAGCTTGGGCAGACGAAAACCACTGATTGCGGAGCGAGTGAGGGAGAAAAGAGGCCTCCAGAAAATGTTGGAGGCCAAGGACGGCCGGAAACAAGCGCACATGGACGTGCTCGTAGCGGTTTTCTGGAGGCCTCTTTTCTTCCTCACTTGCGGCCTTGCACCGAACATGAGACCAGCAAAATGCTAAAAAAATTACTAATAGCAAACCGAGGCGAAATCGCAGTCCGCGTTATTCGCACCGCCAAAGCCCTTGGATACCGCACCGTTGCCGTATATTCCGAGGCAGACGCCAACGCCATGCACACAGAGATTGCCGATGAAGCCGTGTGCATTGGGCCTGCACAAGTCGCTGCGTCCTACCTGAACGCCGACGTTATACTCGAAGCGGCACGCAAAACCGGCGCCGACTGCATCCACCCCGGCTACGGTTTTCTCTCAGAGAATGCAGACTTCTCTAATGCCTGCAAAGAAGCTGGCATTGTATTCGTAGGCCCGCCAGCCAGCGCCATCGAACTGATGGGCAGCAAGCGCCGCTCCAAAATCGCCATGCAAAAAGCCGGCGTCCCCGTGGTTCCTGGTTACGAAGGCGACAACGCCAGTGACGACGAACTCATCGCAGCTGCCGCAGGCATCGGCTACCCGCTAATGATCAAAGCCTCCGCTGGCGGCGGTGGCCGAGGCATGCGCTTGGTAGAGAAAGAATCCGACTTGGCCGAAAACATCAAACGCGCCAGATCCGAATCCAAACAAGCCTTCGGCGATGACGAACTGATTCTGGAAAGAGCCGTTATCGAACCCCGCCACGTGGAAATTCAGATCTTCGCGGACCGACACGGCAACGCCGTCTACCTTGGCGAGCGGGACTGCTCAATACAGCGTCGCCACCAGAAAGTTGTTGAAGAAGCTCCCTCCCCCTTCGTGACGCCCGAACTTCGGGCTGCTATGGGCGACGCTGCCGTTAAAGCTGCACTTGCCTGCAACTACGAAGGCGCAGGGACCGTCGAGTTCCTCGTGGACAAAGACCGCAATTTCTACTTCCTGGAAATGAACACACGCCTGCAGGTAGAGCACCCGGTTACCGAACTCATAACCGGGCAAGATCTAGTGTCCTGGCAAATGACCGTTGCCGAAGGCTTGCCGCTGCCATTGGCTCAGAACGAAATTGAGCTGAACGGCCACGCCATCGAAGTTCGGCTTTACGCCGAAGACCCCTCCAATGGCTTCACGCCGCAAACTGGGCCGCTGCATATCTTTAAGCCCGCCGAAGGCGAAGGCCTGCGCTTTGATACAGGCGTGCGCTCAGGTGACGAGGTCACCCCGCACTACGACCCCATGCTCGCGAAAGTTATCGCTTGGGGAGAAAACCGGGACGAAGCTCGCCGTCGCCTGATCCGGGCACTGGAAGACACCACCGTGTTTGGTGTCACCACCAACCGGTACTTCCTCAGCCGCATTATTGCAGACAGCAAGTTCGGTGCGGGAGAAGCCACCACCGCATTCCTGCAGCAGGAGTTCAGTGAAGACCCCTCTCTGCAACCCGCGAAGCTGAACATTCGGCAACTCGCTCTTGCAGCCGGTGTGCTGGCCCATGGCACAGTGGGTGAACAAGCCTGGAGCAACGCGCCGGCGACCATAACGCCTATGAAGCTGGACACAGGAGAATCTACCGTCGAGCTACTAGTGCACAACAAAGACAATGTGCTGTCCTGCAGACTGGGCGACCAACACCATGAGATAGTGCTCGCAAGCATCGAAAAAGATACCTTATGCATTATCGACAACGGCATTCGTCAGCGTTGCCAATATCATCGCGACGGGGATTCCTTATATTTGCAGGCCTTCGGCGAGTCTTGGTCGGTCACTGACCTCACTCACCAGCCAGCTGCAGGCGCTAACGGTGCCGGCAGTGGACGCATTCAGGCCTCAATGGACGGTGCCATTATCGACGTATTGGCCGAACCAGGCCAAACCGTTCGCCAAGGCGACACGCTGGTTATACTGGAAGCCATGAAAATGGAGCACCCAGTCAAAGCAGATTGCGACGGTGTTGTTAGCGAAATCCTGACCAAAAAAGGCGATCAGGTGAAACGTAAGCAGTTACTCGTGGAAATCACCACCAACTGACATCCGAATAGGAAAACAAAAATGAACACTTTGGACCAGAAAACTGTCTTTATTACCGGCGCCAGCCGCGGCATCGGCCGCGCGATTGCGCTGGCGTGCGCCCGCCAGGGCGCAAACGTTATCATCGCGGCCAAGTCAGACACGCCACATCCGAAGTTACCAGGCACCATCCACTCGGTAGCCGAGGAAGTCCGCGAAGCGGGTGGTCAGGCTCTGGCACTGGTACTCGATGTACGGGATGAAGATCAGATTAAGCAGCGGATTGACGAGGCTGCCGAGCATTTTGGTGGCATTGATGCCCTCATCAACAACGCCGGTGCAATACGCCTGAGTGGTGTGGAAAACCTTAAAGTCAGCCGCTTCGACCTAATACACCAAGTGAATGCTCGTGCAGTGATGGCCTGCAGCCAGGCAGCTTTGCCCTGGCTTAAAAAGTCTAGTCGCGGACACATCCTGAGCATGTCGCCGCCACTAAATCTTGATCCAAAGTGGTTCGCACACTTCGGGCCTTACACGTCCACAAAATACGCCATGACTATGATCAGCATCGGCATGGCGCAAGAATTCAAGCGCTACGGCATCGCCGTTAACACCTTATGGCCCAAAACCATAATCGCCACCGCCGCCATCCAGCACGAGGCCGGTGGCGAGCAACTGATGGCCCAAGGCCGGACGCCAGAAATCATGGCAGATGCCACGGTAAGCATACTGAACCGATCGGTAGACGAGATGACCGGCCAGAACCTGGTTGACGAAGATGTACTCCGTCAAAACGGCGTAACAGACTTCGAAGGCTACCGGTACAAAGCCGGTGATAAACCCCTGTTGCCAGACCTCTACCTAGACTAGCCTCACGGCGAGGTTATTCCGGGGCCCTGAATCAACTATAAAAACACCTTACGGAAAGACCATGAACCAAGACAACGTTACTGCGATGGATATCGCGCGCAGCCTGCCGGGCATACTGAAGCGGTTTCCGGCTATTGCCAAAGGTTATTATTACTACTCGATCCAGGATGCGAACAAAACCCTTACCCTCGGAACCTTGGTCGAAAAAAACGCTGAAAAGTATGAAAACAGACCTGCGATTCTGTTTGAGGATCGCAGCATCACTTGGGGCGACTTTAATAGTTGGTCCAACCGTATCGCCGGTTATTTTCAGACTCAAGGGCTGAAAAAAGGGGACACCATTGCTGTCTTCTTAGAAAACCGCCCAGAGGTACTGGCAGTGGTTGCGGGTGCGGCCAAGATCGGCGTCGCCTGCGCCATGCTGAATACCTCCCAGAAAGGCAAGGTACTGGAACATAGCGCCAACTTGGTTAACCCGAAAATGGTCGTGGTTGGTGAAGAGTTGGTATCTGCGTTTGACGACGTAAAAGAAAGCCTTCAGCTCGACCATCCCACGCCGTTCCTGTTCCTCGCGGATACCAATACCCTTAACGCCTTCGGCGATGCGCCTGCCGGCTACGCCAACATGGCACAGCAGGTCAGCACGTTTAACAGTGACAACCCCGTTCTGAGCGACCCACCCAGAACCGGAGATACGGCAATTTACCTCTTCACCTCAGGCACAACTGGCCTGCCTAAGGCCGCTCCGGGATCACACAACAAGTTCCTGAAGGCATACGGCGGCTTTGGCCTAATGTCTCTGTCTATGAAGCCGGACGACGTTTTTTACTGCACTCTGCCGCTATATCACGGCACCGGCCTTGTAGTTTGCTGGGGCTCGGTATTGGCCGGCGGCTCCGCTCTTGCTCTGCGCCGAAAGTTCTCCGCTAGCGCGTTCTGGGATGACGTGCGTCGCTATGACGCAACGGTATTCGGCTACATCGGCGAACTTTGCCGCTACCTGCTAAACCAGCCGCCAAGTGATCAGGATTGCAATCACCGCCTGACCAGAATGCTTGGCAATGGTCTGCGCCCCTCTATCTGGCGTGAGTTCAAAGAGCGCTTCGGGATCGACAAGGTTGCGGAGCTCTATGCTTCCAGCGAAGGCAACGTCGGGTTCAGTAACTTTCTCAACCTAGACAACACTGTCGGCTTGTCTACAGCACCTTACAAATTGGTGAAATTTCTCGACGGTACCCGCGACCCTATCCGTGATGACAAAGGTGTTATGCAGGAAGTAGCAAAGGGCGAGCCGGGCCTACTTATTAGCGAAATCACGAAAAAGTGGTTTTTTGAAGGCTATACCCAAAAAGAAGCCACAGAAAAATCCATTCTGCGAGATGCTTTCAAAAACGGAGACTCTTGGTTTAACACCGGCGATGTGCTAAGGAACCTCGGCTTTCGCCATCTGCAATTCGTAGACAGAATGGGCGACACCTTCCGCTGGAAAGGCGAGAACGTGTCTACCAACGAGGTAGAGAACATTATCGACGGTTCCGGAATGGTGAAGGAAGCGATTGTCTACGGCGTTGAGATTCCAAAAACCAACGGCAAGGCGGGCATGGTGACGCTGGTACCGAACAGCGGTAACTTCGATATCAATAAGCTGTTGACCTATCTGCAGGACAACCTGCCCGCCTATGCGGTGCCGGTGTTTGTGCGGGTTACCAACGCCATCGAGAAAACGGGAACGTTCAAGTACCGCAAGGTGGATATTCAGAAAGCGAGCTACGCTCTGGAGCGGCCCCATGAGGAGGTTTTTGCGTGGTTCCCGAAAACAGATGGCTACACTCAGCTGACACCTGGGCTGGTTTCGGATATTGATTCTGGGAAGTTTCGCTTCTGACTGTAGTCCTAGCCTTATAGGACTGGGGGTAGCCACGGATGGCCGGAGTCAAGTGCACATGGATATGCTCGTAGAGGGTTTTGGGGAGGCCTGTGTGGGGTCGTAATAAAATCGGTAACTTAATAAAGTTGGTTCAACGTTTCAGTCAATTTGGAGTGGAGTAAAACCACCTAAAGTGTAGATACAATTGTTGACACATGCATAGCCGAGCATTAAAGTAGATCCACTTGTAGCTACGAACAACCCGTGAGGTTTTTATGCAAAGTGAAATTAAGCGTTGGGGCAACAGTGCCGCTGTTCGACTTTCCAGCAAAATCTTAGCTCAAGCGAGGCTGGACGTTTCTAGCCCTATTCGCATTGACGTTAAGGCAGGAAAAATTGTTATCGAGGCAGCAGAGAAAGCTTCACTCAAGGTCAACTTACCGTTTTCCGAGGCTGACCTGCTCGTTGGGCTCGATGCTTACGGCGCACATGCTGATGAGATTGCTCAACCCTCTGCCGCTGAAATGGGTGTTTAATGGCACTGTACATCCCTGAGCGCAATGAAATCATCTGGCTGGATTTCGAGCCGACCAAAGGCAAAGAGGTCGGTAAATATCGGCCAGCGCTTGTGCTGTCGTCGAAGCAGTATAACAAGCAGACCGGGCTCCTGATTTGTTGCCCGATCAGTACGAGCATTCGCGGTACCGCGACAGAGGTTTCTGTAGATAACCTGGATCAACCTTCTGTGGTGGCTTCAAGCCTCATTCAAACGCTGTCCTGGAAAGACCGGAAGGCTAATTTCATCACCAAGGCTGAAACCGGCGTGATGGATCAAGTGTTGGTTCGCATTATCCCTCTTATTGGAGCGGATAGCGTGATTGAGAAATTCATTGAGTAAGTGGGAAATCGGCGTTCTGGACATCGACCAGACTCTCAGCGTTGACATTGACGATGCGCCCGACAAATAGACCCATCTCCTGAAGATTGATTACGCCCCGGATATCCGGTTTACCGGTATCCGGGGCGGCCGCGCCAGTGGTAATGTCTGCAAAAAACTGGACGAGGTCGAAACATTCTTCGGAAAAGGCTGTCTGGCCAAAGAATTGTCCACAGCCTGTCAGCCATGGCTCTACACCCAAACCATCAGGCTACAACCAGAAAGTAACTCACGAGCCAACCTTAAGCACAACCTTGCCAGTAGCTCGGCGCTCAGTTAGTGCACCCAGAGCTTTCGCGTAATCCTCGAACTCGAATACCTCGCTGATGTTTGGATCGATTTTGCCTTCAGCATAGAGCTTCATCAGCTCCATCATGTTCTGGGCGCTTGCTTCTGGTTCACGCTGAGTGAAGCTGCCCCAGAACACGCCGACGACCGAACAGCCTTTCAGCAGCGTGAGATTCGCGGGGATTTTGGGGATATCGCCTGCAGCAAAGCCGACGATTAAATGGCGGCCGTTCCAGGCCATGGCACGCAGGGCCTGCTCGGTGAAATCACCACCTACGGGGTCGTAAATCACATCCACGCCCTTGCTATTGGTCAGGCGCTTTACGGCCTCTTTGAGCGGCTCATCTGTGTAATTGATCAGCTCATCCGCACCCGCGGCTTTGGCAACCTGCAGCTTCTCAGCTGAGCTGGCAGCGGCTATTACCCGGGCGCCCATGGCCTTACCCAACTCTACTGTTGCCAGGCCCACACCGCCGCTGGCACCCAGAACCAGAAGGCTTTCGCCCGGTTGGATATTGGCGCGCTGCTTGAGAGCGTAATAGGACGTGCCGTAAACCATGGTAAACGCAGCCGCTTTCTCGTCGCTCATGCCTTCCGGGATCGGCAGCAAGTTGTGTTCTGGTACGATCACTTCTTCTGCAAAGGCGCCGTAGCCAGTGAGGCCCGCAACCCGATCGCCAACTTTGAAACGGGTTACTTTGTCACCCACCGCAATAACTTCACCAGACATTTCGCCGCCCGGGGAAAATGGCATGGTTGGCTTGAGCTGGTATTTGCCTTCGATAATAAGCGTGTCAGGAAAGTTCAGGCCCGCTGCTTTTACACGAACTTTAACACCGCGGCCTTTGGCCTCAGGGCTGGGCACATCTTCAATGACCAGTGTTTCAGCCGGGCCATATTCTTTACAGAGGATCGCCTTCATGGGAACTCCTTTTGATAAAACTCTGTTGTTATTGAATCACGCCAAGCTAAACAGACTCTCCCCATGAAGCAAATAAAGAACCTTTATCCATGTGAATAAGTAGCACTTATAACCTAGTCTTTATTGCAGCATGCCCAGAGATGAATCAAGCGCCGTTTTCCGTTATCCTTCGCGCTCCTGGATCTAGCTGCTCAAAAACTATCCGCCTTTATTCTTGGATTCAGGGCTTACTATGTTCGACGTTGTTTACTCTCTTGAAATGATTGGAATTGTGGCCTTCGCCATATCGGGCATGGTGGTTGCGCGCTCCAAGAACATGGACCCGGTCGGCGTGTTCACCATAGCGTTTATTACCGCTCTGGGTGGCGGAACCCTGCGCGATCTCATCATGGGTAACCATCCGGTTTACTGGATCAAGCACGAAGAGCAGCCCATCCTGATTCTCGTCATGGCGATAGTATTCAGTTACTGGAAGCGCTCGGAGCGTATTCGCCCCTCCTGGATTGTGTTCCCGGATGCCATCGGCCTCGGCACATTCTCGATACTGGGTGCACAATTGGCCCTCGACATGGGCCACTCGTGGTTTATCGCATCATTGCTCGGCGTAATGACAGGTACATTCGGGGGAGCACTGCGCGACACCCTTTGTAACGAGGTGCCGTTCATTTTCCGCAAGGATCAAATCTACGCGTCCATTTCATTTGCTGGATGTTGGCTCTATTTCCTCTGCCAGTGGGCCCTGCAAAGCGAAGTTCTGTCGCTGACCATCGGCCTTCTTTTTATCGTCATCGTTCGGATGGCGGCGGTGCGTTTCGATATCCGTTTACAGCGCGATCCATCCTGAAGTTGATGATTGAAGCTTCATGACTGAAGGCTCCAATCATTCCTTGGCCTGAGACCCCTCAGTCGGTAAGATTACCGTTTTTTCATCCTACACTCTGGCACCCTGAGAGGCAGACACCCGTCATGCTCGAACGACTGTTCAAACTCCAGGCCCACGGCACTACAGTTCGAAAAGAACTTATTGCGGGCATCACCACCTTCCTGACCATGGCTTACATTATCGTGGTCAACCCGGACATATTGTCCTCTACTGGCATGGATTACGGTGCTGTGTTTGTTGCCACCTGTTTGGCAGCGGCCATTGGTACCCTGATCATGGGCCTGTGGGCAAATTACCCAATCGCCCTTGCCCCGGGCATGGGGCTAAACGCCTTCTTCTCATTCACCGTTGTAGGCAGTTTGGGCTATAGCTGGGAAGTGGCGCTTGGTGCGGTATTCCTCTCGGGCTTTATCTTCTTCTTGCTGAGCATTTTCAAAATCCGTGAATGGATCATCAACAGCATCCCCATGTCTTTGCGCTTCGGCATTTCCGCCGGTATCGGCTTTTTCCTGGCGCTGATCGCCCTGAAAAATGCCGGCATCGTAGTGGACAATCCGGCTACGTTGGTGGGGCTGGGTGAACTGAAATCCGCCGAGAGCCTGCTGTTCTTTGGCGGCTTTGTACTGATCTGTGCGCTGTCATTCCGTCGCATAACCGGTGCCGTCATGATCGGCATCATTGCCGTAACGGTCATCGCGATGATGCTGGGCATGGTGGAATACAATGGCTTCGTCTCCGCGCCACCAAGCCTCGCGCCAACCTTCATGAAAATGGACATCGCGGGTGCACTGAACGTCGGCATGATTAGCATTGTGTTCGCATTTTTGTTTGTCGATCTGTTCGACACTTCTGGCACCCTAATTGGCGCCGCCCAACGTGGTGGCTTACTGGATAAGGACGGCAAGCTTCCCCGCTTGGGTCGCGCGCTGATGTCTGACTCAGTTGCCACTATGTCTGGTGCCGCTCTCGGTACATCAACAACCACCAGCTACATCGAATCAACTGCGGGCATCTCTGCCGGCGGGCGCACTGGCCTCACCGCTGTGGTTGTGGCACTTCTGTTCCTTGCGTGCCTGATGCTGTCGCCCATCGCCAGCATTATCCCAGCCTACGCCACCGCACCCGCACTTCTGTACGTTGCGGTATTGATGGCCAGTGGCCTGAAGCTGATAGACTGGGACGACATTACAGAAGCCGCGCCCGCGGTTGTAACCGCACTGATGATGCCTCTTACATTTTCCATCGCTAACGGCATTGCACTGGGTTTTATCACTTACGCTGTCATCAAAGCTTTGAGCGGGCGCTGGTCTGATCTGAACGTGAGTGTTGTAGTGATCGCTATCGTCTTCATTTTGAAATTCATCTTTCTAGACGCAGCCTAAGCTGCGCCCAGAGTGAGAGCCTGATTTTTTATGGATTACTTTTCTCAAAGCATCAAACAAGCAATCCGCACAGTGCCAGACTGGCCCAAGCCCGGCGTTGCTTTCCGTGATATCACCACGGTTCTGCAAGACAAAACAGCTTTCCGAAAGTTGATTGATGCATTTGTTCACCGCTACCACGGCCAGAAAATTGATGCCGTGGCGGCGGTAGACGCCCGGGGATTCATCATTGGCTCAGCCTTGGCCTATGAGCTAAATGCCTCGCTGGTGCTGGTGCGCAAAAAAGGCAAGCTACCGTTCGATACGCTCGTAGAAGACTATGAACTGGAATACGGAACAGCCTCTGTAGAGCTGCACCAGGATGCGTTTAAGCCAGGTGACAAAGTGGTGCTGGTGGACGATCTGATTGCCACCGGCGGCACTATGCTGGCAGCCAGCCGGCTGATTCGCCGTATTGGCGCCGAAATTGTCGAAGTCGCTGCAATGATTGATCTTCCCGATCTTGGGGGGTCTGCCAAGCTGCAAGAAGAGGGCCTTAAGGTCTATACTGTATGCTCGTTCGAGGGCGAATAGAGGCCATCTATGAACCATTATCAGCACCACTGGAAAGACAGCACACCGGTGCACCTGCCACTGGGAAAGATCGTCTGTGTTGGCCGGAACTACGCGGAACACGCGAAAGAACTCAACAACCCGGTGCCTGCTGAACCTTTACTGTTCATCAAACCAGCCACCTCTGCGGTACACCTGACACGCCCGCTGGAGTTTCTGGCCAGCCAAGGCCAGGTGCACTTCGAAACCGAACTGGCAGTACTCATAGGCAAACCCCTGACCAACGCATCTGCCAGCGAAGCCCAGGCAGCCATTCTCGGTTATGGCCTGGCGCTGGATCTGACCCTTCGGGACTTGCAAAGTCAGCTGAAAGAAAAGGGGCACCCCTGGGAGCGAGCCAAAGCCTTTGATGGCGCCTGCCCCTTGTCGCCGTTTGTGGCTGCCGAGCATTTCCGCAACGACCACATTACCTTTAGCCTGGACATCAACGAGCAGCGTCAGCAAAGCGGTGATACCAGAGACATGCTTTTTCCAATCATGTCACTTTTGGCCCACATAAGCCGCCACTTTACGCTACTGCCCGGAGACGTCGTGCTTACTGGGACGCCCAGCGGCGTCGGGCCGCTGCTCTCAGGCCAAACGCTATCGCTGCAACTGGAAGATAAGTTGTCTGTTTCCACCAAAGTGGTTTAACTTGGGCTCTCTCAATTTTTCTTCATTCTCAATCTTTCTTACTGAAGAGAACGTATAGTCAGGCATGGCAAAAAAACCGGTTACCTCACGCAGTGGTCGTTTCTTCAAGCTTGCCGGCATGACTGCCTCGGTAGCGGGGCAGTACGCGGGCCAGAAAGCCCGTAGCATGTTCAGCAGCGAAAACGACGACGGCGCCCGCAGTGAAAGCTACACCCGTATGGCCAACCGTATTACCGATACGCTCGGTGAAATGAAAGGCGCGGCTATGAAGGTGGGCCAGATTGCTTCCCAGACCCAGGACTTCCTGCCCCGGGAGTTTTCTGATGCGCTTGAGAAACTGCAAAAAGAAGCGCCACCCATGCCCTTCGAGATTATTCTTGAGCAGGTAGAGGTAGAACTGGGTAAGCCGGTAGGCGAGCTGTTTGAGTACCTTCAAGAAAAGCCCTATGCCGCTGCTTCTATTGGCCAAGTACACCGCGCTCGGCTGCACGACGGCACAGATGTGATCGTTAAGGTGCAGTACCCAGGCGTGGATGAGTCCTGCGATTCCGATTTGAAACAGCTGCGCCTGGCCTTGAAGCTCGGCGGCCTGCTAAAAATGCCCAAGGAGTCAGTCGACCAGTTATTCACGGAGATTCGTGAGCGGCTGCGGGAAGAACTGGATTACGAGAATGAAGCCCGCAACATTGAACTGTTCCGGGAGTTTCACAAAGATGATCCGTGGGTGGTTATTCCTTCAGTGATTCCCAGCCACTCCACCCGCCATGTGCTTACCCTGGGGCTGGAGGAAGGCGACCACGTAAGTGAGGTTACGCCAGAGCGCTACGATCAGGCTACGATCAATCTGATCGGCCATCGTATGTTTACGACCATGGCAGACCAGTTATTTCGCTTTGAGTGTATTCATGGCGACCCCCATGCCGGCAATTTTGCATATCGGCCGGATGGCAGTATTGTGATGTACGATTTCGGCTGCGTTAAGAAGCTGAAGCCGGAGATTGTTGAGGCCTACCGTAATGCTGTGACGGCTGCCCTAGCCCAGGATTACAAAGCGCTGGATGCGTATCTGATTGATTTAGGTGCCAGGGTGGGAAGTCAGCCGGCTATTGATGAGGCTTACTACGCGATGTGGCGGGATATTTTGATTGTGCCGTTTAATTCTGAGCAGCCTTATGATTTTGGTGAGTCCAGCATTCACAAGCATGTGGCGGCGAAGACGAGCACTGTGTTCAAATATTTGGATTCGTTCAAGCCGCCGGTTGAGAGTATTTTTATTGACCGGATGATTGCGGGGCATTACTGGATGCTGAAGCGGCTGGGAGTTCAGGCTGCTTTTGGCGAGGAGCTTCGTGGGTATCTTGCGGAGTCGCACTGACCTTTTGGCTTCGGCGTTGTCGGCAGCATCAGGGCGATGTGTCCAAAACACGCTGTGAATACTTCCCTGTACGCTTGGCTACGCCATCCATGGCTTCGCACAGTTTTGGACACATCGCCCTGATGCTGCCTATCGGGCTAAGAAGTTTGCTGCCCACTCAGCGACACCCTCTCCAGCGCCTTTTCTGATGATTCTTGCACGTGAAACGCCTGCCGGTTCACCTGGGTCTATTACCGTAATCGGTACATCGATCTCCACTTCATGGATCAGGCCCGCAGCCGGGTAGACCTGAAGCGACGTGCCTACGATTAGTAGGTCGTCTGCGATGCGGACTATGTCGGCGGCGGCCTCCAGCATGGGGACTTCTTCGCCAAACCAGACGATGTGCGGGCGCAGTTGCTGGCCCATGGCACAGTGGTCGCCCAGTTTTATGTCCCGGTACCCTATGTCGTAAACCAATTCTGGATTGACTGTGCTTCTCGCCTTTGTAAGTTCGCCGTGGAGGTGAATGACATGGCTGGAGCCGCCGCGTTCGTGCAGGTCGTCGACGTTCTGGGTGACGATGGTTACACGGTGGCGCTGCTCAAGTTCGGCGAGCAGGCGGTGGGCGCGGTTTGGCTGGGCCGAGGCGATCTGGTGACGGCGTTCGTTGTAAAAACGCAGCACCAGTTCCTGGTTTCGGGCGAAGGCTTCTGGGGTGGCCACGTCGTATACGCTGTGTTGCTCCCAAAAGCCGCCGTTGTCACGGAAGGTGGAGAGGCCGCTTTCGGCGCTGATGCCAGCGCCGGTAAGTACTACGATGTGCCGTTGCATTAGTCGAAGATCTTGCCGGGATTGATGATGCCGTTGGGGTCAAAGACTTGTTTGATCCCTCTCAAGTAGGCAATTTCTGTTTCGCTGCGGGTGTACTGCAGGTAAGGCTTTTTGGTCATGCCTACGCCGTGCTCAGCGGAGACGCTGCCTTGGTACTTCTCTACGATTTCAAACACCCACTTGTTGACCTGTTGGCACTTTTCGAAGAAGTCTTCTTTTGCCAT
Organism: Marinobacter sp. LV10R510-11A; assembly: GCF_900215155.1. Lineage (NCBI taxonomy): Bacteria > Pseudomonadati > Pseudomonadota > Gammaproteobacteria > Pseudomonadales > Marinobacteraceae > Marinobacter > Marinobacter sp. LV10R510-11A. The sequence continues at coordinate 4,245,117 of NZ_LT907980.1, read as the reverse complement.
ATCTTCCGGCTTTAGGATGTTGAGATGCAGGTTGCCGTCGCCTATGTGGCCAAACCAGATAATTTCGAAATCTGGATAATGGTTAGCCACCAACTCATCGATTTCCGCTAGAAATTCCGGAACCTTGGAAACCACCACGGAGATGTCATTTTTGTAGGGCGTTCGCGGTGCGATGGACTCTGAGATGCGCTCACGCAGTTGCCACAGGTTCTGGGCTTGGGTTTCGCTTTGGCTGATCACACCGTCTAGCACCCAACCGTTTTCCATGCACTGCTCGAACAGGCTCATGGCATTGTCCATGATCTGATCAGACGTCGCTTCAAACTCCAGCAATGCGTAATAAGGTGCTTCGGTTTCAAACGGCGCTTGTACCTGGCCGTGCGCCAAAACGTGGCCCATGGCTTGGTGCGAGAAGAACTCGTAGGCAGTTAGATCAAGGCCGGTTTGGAAGGTTTTGAGCACGTCCATGGTGTTGCCGAGGTCATTCAGTCCGAGCACCAGCACCGTCAGATTATTTGGCAGGCGTGTGAGTTTCATGGTGGCTTCGGTAATAAAGCCTAGTGTGCCCTCGGCGCCGATGAACAGATGGCGCAGGTCGTAGCCGGTGTTGTTCTTTGCCAGATCTTTGTTCAAATCAAGAATATCGCCTTTACCGGTCACTACTTTCAATCCGGCCACCCAGTCGCGGCTCATGCCGTAGCGGATCACTTTGATGCCGCCGGCGTTGGTGGAAAGGTTACCGCCAAGCTGGCTGGAGCCGGCAGACGCAAAATCTACCGGATAGTACAGGTGGTTCTCTTCGGCAAAGCTCTGCAGTTGCTCAGTAACAACGCCGGCCTGGCAGCGAACCAAGCGATCGCTGGCACTGAAATCAAGAATCTGGTTCATGCTGTCGAACGCAACAACCACTTCGCCGTTGGCGGCCACTGCACCGGCACTCAGGCCGGTACGGCCACCGGAAGGAACTAAGGCCACACTGTTTTTGTTGGCAAATTTCACCAGCGCCTGGACCTGTTCAGTGGTTTTCGGGAGTGCGATAGCTAAAGGATTGGGCGTGTAGATTCGAGTCCAATCCTTACCGTAACTCTCGCGATCAGCCGGGTCAGTCAGTATTTTTCCGGGCGCATCGCCGGTGGCAATCAGCTCTTTCAGGGAGGCAATGATCTGTTCAGAGTTCATGAATGCATCAGTCTCGTCAGGATTGGGCCGGTGGCTCTGGATGAAATTATCAATTCAGTTGATCCAGGCGAACCAGCACACTGTGAAAAGTTCCTTTTATGATATCATATCGCTCCTGTTCTGTGAGCCAGCCCCGACGATCACTGGCTGCAGGTGATTTCATGCCACGAAAGGTTCGGAAGCAAAGCCCATGTCAACGACGTCTCTCGAAAAGAGCAAAATCCGGATTCTGCTGCTGGAAGGCGTGCACCAATCCGCGCTAGACACCCTGAATGCTGCAGGCTACACCAACATTGAGTACCTCAGTCACTCTCTGACCGAGGAAGACCTTATCGAGAAGATTGCCGATGCGCACTTTGTCGGCCTTCGCTCCCGCACTCAGTTGACCGAGAAAGTATTCGAGGCCGCTAAAAAACTGGTTGCCGTGGGTTGTTTCTGCATAGGTACCAACCAGGTTGACCTGCAGGCTGCAACTCGTCGTGGCATCGCCGTATTCAACGCTCCATTTTCCAACACTCGCAGTGTTGCTGAATTGGTGCTGGCGCAGGCTATCTTGCTGCTGCGCGGTGTTCCCGAGAAGAACGCCAAGGCGCATCGCGGTGGATGGCAAAAATCAGCCAAAGACAGCTACGAGATTCGCGGTAAAAAGCTGGGCATCATCGGCTATGGCAACATAGGTACTCAGTTTAGTGTTCTGGCTGAAGGCCTGGGCATGGACGTGTATTTCTACGATGTGGTTTCCAAGTTGCCTATCGGCAACGCGACCCAGGTGGGCTCCATGCAAGAGCTACTCAACATCTCAGATGTTGTGAGCCTGCACGTTCCAGAAACAGCGGCCACTAAGTACATGTTCAAAGCAGAGCAACTGGCGCAGATGAAGCCAGGCTCTATTCTGATGAACGCCTCACGGGGCACGGTTGTTGATATTGAAGCTCTGGCAGAAACGCTGAAGAGCGGCAAGCTGCTGGGCGCCGCCATTGATGTGTTCCCAGTTGAGCCTAAGTCCAACGACGAAGAGTTTGTGTCTCCGTTGCGGGAATTCGACAACGTGATTCTGACCCCGCACGTAGGCGGCTCCACCATTGAAGCCCAAGAAAACATCGGGCGTGAAGTGGCTGAGAAGCTGGCTATGTACAGCGATAACGGCACGTCTGTGTCTTCTGTGAACTTCCCAGAGGTGGCGCTGCCTGCTCACCCAGATCAGCACCGCATACTGCACATTCACGAGAACGTGCCGGGTGTGATGTCTGAAATCAACCAGGTGTTCTCCCAGAACGGCATCAACGTTTGCGGACAGTACCTGCAGACCAGGCAAGACATTGGTTACGTAGTGATTGATGTAGACAAGGCCTATGGTGAACTTGCCCTAGAGAAGCTGCTCAAGGTAAAAGGCACTATCCGCGCCCGCGTGCTGTTTTAAGGGACGCCTGTTCTCATAAAAAAACCGGAGCACGCAGCCAAGCCATTTACCTTAAGTGTGGCTGAGCTTGGGCAAGCCAAGTAAGAAAAGCCAGTGACCAAAAATCACTGGCTTTTTTTCATTCAAAATTTCTGAACGCAGACGTTTTGGCATCCCTGCTTCCCAACGAAAAAAGCCTGAGCTTTTGGCTTGAATTAGCCGGTCAACTCTATCCAGCATATCGATTGTAATAAATGATTTTCTCGACAGTAACTGGGGCTTTTGCAAGCCCCAGTTTCATGGCGGGTGTGTCCTTTTTCTTTGATCTTGTGCAGTAGTTGTAATGAATCCTGAATATGTCACCCACTATGGTGTACATCTCAGGGTTATATGCAGAGTATCCGTGCCAGATACGCCCCATCCCGGTGCCTGACTGGAATGGCCTTTCAAAGTACATAGACATCCTGCGGATATTCATAAAAAAGCGATCTACTGGAGCTAGGGTCACCATGCGGTAGAGGTTGGCCTGGTGCAGAATGTCGTACCTAGACACATTCGTCACCGCAGCCACCATTTTCTCCGGCTCTGCCTTGGACACCCATGGATGCTCAATCCAAAACTCAGGCGAGTTCGGAACCTTAATGGGTTTCTTTAAACGCTCCGCGATAATTCCGTTAGTTACATCCATTAGGATTTTGAAGGTCAGCTGTTTGACTGGGGTTCCTGACATTTTGGAAACCATGCGTTTGAAATTTGCTACCAGCTTTTCTTTCTCATCATTTGTTTTATTTTTCGAAGCCCTAACTAAGAACCCATCGGATCGGCCTTCTCCAATTTCCTCACGAAACGCAGAAATATAGGCCGTCTTCATCCCGCTATCCAGATCCAGAAAGAAGCGAGTTTTCCCTGTGCTCCTGAAAAACCGTTTCAGTAAAAAGAAGTGAGCCAGCATGGTGTATTCGTTATGAACCAAGGCACCGCGATTAGGAAGACTTTTTGTTTGATCGATGTTCTCCGACGAATCGGGAACATTAGAGCTTTTTTCGATCAGAGCTCTGATCTGAATTTCATCTCTAAGATTTCCGGCATATGGTAACTTCTCTCTAGGTAAGCGATTCTTTACAGCGTCATTGAACTCCTCGCTCAACCAGACTCTAGCGTGTTTTCGGTGGTGTTTTGGTCTTTCGTGATCACCACTATCAACTGAGTCCCGCTCTGCCAAACTGGAGTCCACAGAGCCATCGTAATTAAAGTTGAAAGCGAAAACGTAGCCTGAGTTCAAGCATGCCGTGGCAATTCCGTAGAGGTCGCAATTCCTTTTGTCACCTCGTTGACGGTGATTTGCAACCCAGTTGTCCATATAGCTGCGTTTAAGCAGCCTGTTTATTGCGCTCAATTTCCTGCAATTTTCCAGGGTTGAGGGATACGGCTCCGGCGACTGCCCAGTTTCGAGTATCACCAGACCAACGCCTAGGATTCAGACTCTTTGCTCGTTCATAAACCGCTTCACGTTTGGCTAACAACTCTGCATCAACACCCTGGTGCCGTTGTGCGGGCGTCACGAAGTTGATGCCGCTGTGCAGGTGCTCTTCGTTGTAAGCCTGCTCGAACAACAGCATCCATTTGCGCACCGCCGTTAGTGATGAAAAGCCCTTGGCTGGCCATTTTGGACAGTACTTTAGCGTCTTGAACAACGACTCTGAGTAAGGGTTGTCGTTGCTTACTCTGGGTCGGCTGTGAGACATCAGCATACCCAGGTCTGCCAGCCGCGCTTTCAGCGTGTAGGACGTCATCGGCGCGCCGTTATCTGAGTGCAGCACCGGTGGGTTTTGCCAACATCTCTCGCGTAACAGAGCTCGATCAATGAGCTTTTTGGCAAGCTCGCCAGACTCTGATTCGTGGATTTCCCACGCCACGATTTTGCGACTGTAGATGTCCATGATCAGGTACAGATACCAGTGCTGACCGCGCACCTCTGAGGGGCAATAGCTGATGTCCCAGCTCCACACCTGGTTCGGGCCTGTGGCGGTAAAGCTGGTGGGCTCAGGGACCTTGCGCGGCGGTTTCATGCGGCCCCGATGATTCACTTGCTGGTACTTTTTGAGCACTCGGTAGAATGAGGACTCAGAGGCCAGGTAAAGCCCTTTATCAGCCAGTCGAGGCACGATCTGGGACGGTGGCAAGCTCTGGTACTCCCGTTCATTGCAGGTGTCTAGAATGGCCGCTTCTTCAGCGTGAGTGAGCTGGTGTGGCTGCACAACGCGCTCCGCTTGCGGGCGTTGATCTTCCGCTACAGCGCCATTAGCCTGTCGCCAGCGCTTCAACGTGCGCTGACTCAGCTCCATCAAGTCGGCCGCCTTGTACCGGGCTGCGCCACTGGCGACAGCTTCGTCATAGTCGTTTAAAAGCCTTGTACGTTCGGTCAGCGGTGTTAACTGTCCTCGCTGTCCGGGTCCTCGCCGTACAAGGCTTCGAGCTTTTTTGACAGCACCAACAATGAGGTCGTTTCTGCCAGAACCCGATCCTTACGGCGCACTTCCGCTTGCAGCTTCTTGATGGTCTTACGGGCATCACGCTGCTGCTTCTGAGCGGCTTTCCCTTGCCCTTCTTGCAGACCGGCACCGTGTAGGCAGGCGTCTTTCCAGCGTTGTACCTGCTCGGGATACAGACCTTTCTGGCGGCAATACGCACTCAGTTCAGCTTCGGACATAGACGCCGTTTCGATCACGACGGCTAACTTGGCATCAGGAGACCCATCGTCTCCAGCATTACGATAACCCGGCACAGGCACCCCTTGTTGTCGACACTGTTTTAACCAATTGTACAGAGTCACTTCGGATATGCCTTCCTTTGCGGCCACCGACACCACACTGCGGTTCTGCGGAGGTAACAACTTCTTCAACACGGCCGCTTTACGTTCCTCGGAATAACGTGGCATGACTACTCTCATACCGCCCAATCTGACATGAATTCAGGCGAAATCGCCAACTGGACATCTAGGCTGGCAGAGGGGGTTGAGTCCAGTTGGTCATCAGAACTTGACGGTCTGTTGAAAGATAAAATCGCTCAAAAACTCTGCTCTCAAGTCTTCTCTCTCGCTCAGAAACAAACGATAAACACTGGCGATGAATAAATCTGATTTTGTCGTAAACCGTTTTTTCTGAAATATCCAAAACATCAGCAATACGGTTGATCGGTTGTTTGTTGACCAGGAGCTTGAATAGTAACCTGTTTAAATGAGGCTTGGAGTGCTTGCGAGCCTTCGGTTTACCACAAAAACTCTTCCGACAGTGAAGGCAAATATACCTTTGGTTTCCGCTAGTCGTTTTGCCATTCTTTTTGACGGAAATAGGCTTTTTATCCATATTGCTTGAGCATTTTGAGTTTGGGCAGATAATTGATTTTGGATCTAGGTGGCTCGATATCCTACTAAGCTCTTCGTGGACAGCCTGATTACTCTTTAGAGCGGTTGATACAGCATTAACATCTTCACCCAGAGCTTTTTTCTTGGAGCAAATCTCACAAATCAGAGATGCCTTGGCTTTACCCCTTCCAGATAGACGATAGGATCCGCCGCCTCTCTGGAAGGCTTCAGGAAAACCCCCTTCACATCCATCAATATTTTTGATCGGACTAAGCGTTAAAAAATTCTCACACGTCGGATTTCGACATCCATTGACTTGAATACCTTCGAACGGGAAGGGAATGCGGGGCGGTTTATTCTGGAAAGATTTCTTTCCCATAAAAAGAAGCGCCTATACTGTCTGTATATGGCGCTGTTGTGCTTATCTGTTGGTGGTCTACACTTACTCCATACCTGAATGTATTTGGAGGCTACCGTGCAGCACGATGATTTCAACGACCTTCTACGCCGCGTTCCTGACTTCACCACCCCACAGTTGAAAAGGCTACGGCATCATATTGAAAAACGCGTCAAACTGGATGCTGTTTACGAGACGCTGACGGCCAGTGAAGAGGCGGTTACCCAGTGCCCTTATTGCCAGTCCAAGATGTTTATTCGCTGGGGATCATCCGGGAATGAGCGCCAGCGCTACCGCTGTAAACGTTGCGCAAAGACCTTCAACGCGCTGGTGGGTAGCCCGCTGTACCGCATGCGTAAAGAAGAGCTCTGGCTAGAGTATGTGGAAACGATGCGCTATGGCCTATCCCTACGCAAAGCGGCCAAGGTGACCGGTGTCAGCCTACGCACGGCCTTTCGCTGGCGTCATGCCTTTCTAAGCAGTCCCAGAGATCATAAGGCTACGTCGTTGTCCGGCATCATCGAGGCCGACGAGACATTCCTGCCGGAGTCCTTCAAGGGAAAAAAGACGATGCCTCGGCCAGCCCGTAAACGTGGGGGCGGTAAGGTGACTCTGGTGCCCATCGCATTGGCGCTGGATCGCTCCGGACACATTACCCACCATGTTCTAGAGCACGACACTAAGGAGGAAATTATCGCAGCCTTGGCCCCAGTGATCCGCGAGAACTCCGTCTTGTGCACAGATGGCAACCTTTCCTATGTAGAAATGGTGAAGACGTTTGACCATCTTGAGCATAAGCGATTGATTGCGAAGGATAACAGCCGGGTTGTTGAGGGTGTTTACCACATCCAGACCCTGAACAATTTTACCCAACGCTGGAAGGGTTGGCTTAAGCGCTTCCACGGTGTCGGAACGGCCCACGTGGACAATTACCTGGCGTGGTTCCGCTTTATGGATGAAAGGGAGGAGTTTCAAGATGTTGCTTGGGTTCGGGGGGCGATTCCCAGTTTGGAATAGCCTACCAACATGTAAGCACAACAGCGCCCTGTATATACAGTAGTATAGGCGCTTCTAGCGGTTTTGTCAGTAACCTCAGCCACACTTAAGGTGAATGGCTTGGCACGCAGCTCCGGTTTTTTTATGCCCGGACAAAGCCGGGACTTCAGATTAGTTTCAACCTACTTCGTAGGGATCAACGTAAGCTCAACACGACGATTCTGCTCACGGCCACCCGCGTTATCGTTAGAAGCGATAGGATAACGCTCGCCGTATCCCACTGCACGGGTGCGCTTAGGCTCAATACCCTGATTAAGCAGGAAGTCCCGCACGGTGCCCGCACGGCGCTCACTCAGCAACTGGTTATAGTTATCAGCGCCGGAACTGTCTGTATGACCCTCGATCTGAATCGCGGTTTTTTCGAACTCTTTCACCACCAACGACACCGATTCTAAGGTCTCTGTGAAACCCGGGCGAATTGATGTTTGATCCAACTCGAACGTGATGTTCCCAGGCATGACGAGTTCTATTTCATCCCCGTTACGAACAACCCGGACACCTGTACCCTTCAGCTTATGTCTCAGCTGGGCTTCTTGCCGATCCATATAATAGCCAATGCCGCCACCAACGGCTGCACCGCCTGCCGCACCGATCAGTGCGCCTTTACCACGGTCACTTTTGCTTGAGGTTGCAGCGCCTATGGCTGCACCACTGATAGCGCCGACAATGCTGCCCTTCGTGGCACTCGAGGTTTTCTCTTCATCGGTGTATGGGTCATACGTCATACAACCGGCAAGGCCCATGGTCGTCACTGTTAATGCAAGCATCGTTTTCTTCACAGAGTTCTCCTGTGGCTGGTTTTTCTGCATACGCCTTTCAAGCTTCGAGCCTTCAATCTCTCTGGCCACCTCATCATGGCTTCAGGAGTTTTCAGGTGCGTCTGCTGTTGAATGTTCAAAGGTGTCAATAATCGAGTTAAACACGGTAGCTTGTAAATCTTTAGCTTCGTTCACCAGATGGTGTCGGCCGTCGGCGATTCTTACTTCCTTTACCGACGCAAACTTGTTGCGGATAATTCTCAAATTGTGCTGCCAGTCTACTGTCTGGTCTTTTTCGCCCTGAACAACCGTGATCGGGAAGTTAACTGGCCGTGCAGATTCAATGTGCGGAATCCATGTGCGCAGCGCGCTTACCCAATCCACGTGAACGGCTCTTGCCTGCAGCGGATCGTGCTCGCGCAGGAAGCGCAAAAAGCGGGTGTTGCCGCTGTTTGCTGAAAACACTCGTTGCCACCGGTTAATAAACGGTTTTGCCGCAGTGTGCAAAACCTTGGCACCAAGCCAGCCTGCAGGTCGCACCAGAGGCGCCAGCAACACCACTTTACGAAACTCCGATGTCTCTAGGGAGTGGTGATTCGACAGCAGGTAGTCGATCAATATGCCGCCCCCTGTACTCTGGCCAACCGCAAACCATGGCCCGCGAATTTTGTCACGGACATGGGCCATAACCTCTGACAATACCCCCTGGTATTCCAGGAAGCTGCCAATGGCCGCCGGTGTCCCGCTAGAAAGCCCATGGCCCGGCTGGTCATACGCCACCACATCAAAACCGGCTGCAAGGCAGCGATCAATCAACTGACTGTACAAGCCCACATGATCAAAATAGCCGTGTAGAATGAATACGGTGCCGCGCTGCCCACGAGATTCCGGCAGCCGGAAATAATGTACCATGACATCGTGCCGAACTGCCGTTACATAGCCCTGATGGTAAGCAACTTCCGGGTGCTCCACCCAGAGATCAAGGCCATAAAAATGGCAGTAAGCCACCATCTCTTCGCTAAGCTCTTCCCGCCCTTCCGGGTCAAAAGGCTCAAGCCTGTCCAGCAGGGATTTACGATCCCAATTCGGTATTTCTATGGTATCTGTTTTCCAGTACACGTAGAGTTAAACGCCTGTCATGGATAGATAATACGAATGTTGATGCACAATCCTAACCCATAGCGGGGGCATAACACAGATGTTGCAACATCTTCTTGAGACCGGGCTGCGCCAAACCATGAATCGTCTAGTCAAGCCGGCACTTCATCCGGCAATACCGGTTTCAGTTCAGCGCGCATTGATAAGCCAAGCCTACCGGAGCTCTGTTCCTCCCCGTGGCTGCCGATTCCAAAAAGACACACTGGCAAACATGCCGGTTATCAGGAGCTCGTTCGGCCAAGCCTCGCGCGGCGCAGTGCTGTATCTGCACGGCGGCGGGTACATCATCGGCTCCGCTGCTACCCACAAAGGCCTTACCGGGCATATAGCTAAGGCAAGCCGGTGCATGGTAGTTGCGCCAGATTACCGTCTCGCTCCAGAGCACCCTTTCCCGGCCGCACTGGACGACGCAGAAGCCGCCTGGCTGGCACTGATCAACGAAGGTTTTTCTCCTGGGCAAATTGCCATCGCCGGTGATTCTGCCGGAGGTGGCCTGGCCATTGCGCTGGCTATGCGCTTGCGTGACAGCAATCAGCCACTGCCTGCTTCCCTTACGGTTTTTTCGCCCTGGGTGGATCTGACTCAGGAAGCTCTGTATTCACCAACCTGCGAGCCCGTACTACAAGCTCGCTGGACAACGAAAGCTGCAACACTTTACGCCGGTCAGGAATCCCTACGCAATCCCCTGCTTTCACCGGTGTTCGGGAACTTCCAGGGCTTGCCACCGCTGCTGATTCAAGTGGGAAGCCAAGAAATCCTGCTAAACGATGCGGAACGACTTGCGAGTGCGGCCCGCATGGCCGGCGTAACCACGCAGCTTGAGGTGTTCAACAGTCTTTGGCACGTATTTCAGGTTCATAGTGGCCAGCTAGACAGAGCCACCGCAGCGGTAAACACTGCAGGCGAGCATATCAAAGAACATCTGGCAGACTGAGCGTGCCCAACACAAGCGCCTCTTTGCGCTGCCTTGGCCACTGTTTAATATGCCACTCCAGCTTTGATGCCCGGCTGCGGTCACCTGCTGGCGAATGGAACACCAGCTCCAGCGGGCCCTTGCCCCTCAGGCTTCGCGCTCCCTTAGGGGCGCCGGCTTGATGCTCAACAAAGCGACGGGATACATCCGTGGTAATACCGGTATAAAGCGCGCCACTGGCGGTACGAACCATGTATACAAACCAATCACTGGCCACCCGCTAGCCCCCGCTCACGCTCCTTTGTCTTTTTCTGTTGTAACCAAAGCCCCATCATAATCAGCACCAGGCCGATATAGGTCGATGGCAGAATCTGCTCGCCAAGAATAAAATAGATGAATACGAGTGACAGGAACGGCGAAATAAAAATCAGGTTGCTCACTCTGGAGGTATTTTCCGCCTTTTTCATGGCATAAGACCAGAGCACAAAGGCTATGCCCATCTCAAACACACCTACGTAGACAGCCGCCACCAACGAACCCGTTACCGGCAGTGCTAACCCCTCTGTCCACCAGCAGATCAGCACGATCACCGGAAGGCCAAACAGAAAATTGAGAAACAGCCCAACCACCGGGTCCCGGGTGTCGCGGGTAGCAATGATCCAGTAGGAGGCCCACACCAGCGTGCTGCCAATGGCCAGCGCGACGCCCAGAGGGTCCGAAAAACTCAGCGTAGTAACGGCGCCCCGGGTAGCAATTACCACCACCCCGGCGTAACACACCAACCCGGCCAGAATATCCAGCTTGCGCAAACGGTGTCCCAAAAAGGGCACCGACAGGTAAGCCAGAACCAGCGCCCAAGTATAATTTAACGGTTGAGCCTCTTGGGCTGGTAGCCGATCAAAAGCGCCGAAAAGTAGAAAGTAGTAGAGGCAGGGGTTTATAAGGCCCATACCAAACGATTGAACGTATTGCTTTCTTTGCAGTGAAAACACTAAATGCCAGCGTTTTTGCAATACCAGGATGATTGCCATAACCAACACAGAGGCGATGCAGGCAACCAACAACATTTGCACGGGCGCGAGGTCTGCCAGAGCCAGCTTGAAGGCCGTTGCCACCGTGGACCAGAGCAGAACGGTGCCCAGCCCATACATCATGGCTGTTTTCTGATCTTTCATTACGGCTCCCCCGGCTGTTCTCGCACACTGCTGCTTTCAGAGTGTGGCTCATCACGGCTTTAAGCAGCGGAACCACAATACTCAACACGAGAGTTAATTGTATGGATCCGATAACTTGGCCCGCGTTTCTCAGGGAAGGTTTCATTCTGTCGCCAACGACATAATTGCCACACTCTTTTGCCACATGTGACATTTCGCCACAACCCTCATTACTCCGGATTAACTATAATAAAACGCAACTCACTGTTTTTTAAATTAAAATGTTGAATTTTTAGAAGCGAGGACTCCAGCAGCTACTCAAACCCTGCGGTGGCGGGCACCCAGAAACACAACTATACCGACGCTAAGTTGAAGAAATTCATCGCGGGGTTTGTTCTTTGTGAGCTTTTCTACCGGACGTTAATCGGTTTAGAAACTGCGGGTTGCTAAAGTCTTTCAATGCCTGCTCAATTTCCTCGGGTGTATTCATCACAAAAGGCCCGTATTGCACCATGGGCTCTTCAATAGCGCGGCCGCTCAGTACTAGTATATCCGCGCCCAAGGGGCTGGCCTGCAGTTGCAACGTGCTGCCTTTGGCGTAGACGCCCAGCTGCCGCGCTTCGATCAAATCTGTCGCGCCTTTGTAGACATACACCAGTGCAGGGTTATCGGCATTGAAAGACAACCCAACGGTTTCATTGCCAGCCAGGTGCGCATCGACAAAAACAGGCTGGGTTGAACTCTCTGGCAGCGGGCCTCGCCGTGAATGTTGGTTGATGGTCACGTTACCTGCGATAACGCGAACCATCCCGCCGGTCGATAGCCGCTGTTCGGATACATCCGCGCTAGCAATTTCCTGATAGGCAGCGGGCTTCATTTTCTCAGCGCCGGGCAAATTCAGCCAGATTTGAAAGCCGTGCAACAGGCCGTGTTCCTGCTCGGGCATTTCCGAGTGAAGTACGCCTGCGCCAGCGGTCATCCACTGCACATCACCAGCACTAATAACGCCTTCATTGCCCATGTGGTCGCGGTGGCGCATGCGCCCGGCCTTCATGTAAGTAATGGTTTCAAAGCCGCGATGAGGGTGTTCAGGAAAACCGCCAATATAGTCCGCAGCGTCGTCGGAGTTAATTTCATCAATCATCAGAAAAGGGTTGAGTACCTGATGCAGACGCTGACCCGCAAGGCGGTGAATTTTGACTCCGTCACCATCCTGGGCAGGGCGAGCGGTTATAACTTGAAGCAATTCTCTCATGGGTTTTCTCCAAGCCCTTCTCGGCCATGGGCCGCGGTAAAATCCTGTGCTGGGCCCACGGGAATTATCCCGGTGGGATTGATCATCAGGTGGCTCCCGTAATAGTGCGTTTTGATATGCTCAAAGCTGACGGTGTCAGCGACGCCAGGTATCTGGTATAGCTCGCGCACATACCCACTAATCGCCGGATAATCGGCCAGCAACTGACGGTTGGTTTTAAAGTGGCCGAAATACACCGCATCGAAACGAATCAAGGTGGTAAATAAACGCCAATCCGCTTCCGTCAACTGCCCGCCCGCCAGATAGCGCTGCTGGACTAACAAGCTCTCGACCCAATCCAACGAATCGAACACGCTGTGGTAGGCCTTTTCATAGGCTTCTTGGGTAGTGGCGAAACCGGCTCGATAAACGCCGTTGTTGATGGTGTCGTAGATACGGTCATTCAGGGCGTTGATCCGCTCGTGTAACGTATCAGGGTAGTAATCTGCGGTGTTGCCCGTTAAATGATTAAACGCCGTATTGAACATACGGATAATCTCTGAAGACTCATTGCTGACAATGGTCTGTGTTTGCTTGTCCCATAAAGCCGGCACCGTAACGCGGCCCTCATAGCCAGAATCCGCCCTTAAATACAGTTGATACAAAAAGTCCAACCCGTATAGCGGGTCATTCATTTCCCAGCCATTTTCCAGCATCACCGGGTCGACCACGGTGACGTCAATATAATCTTGCAACTGCTTTATCTGGCGAAAAATCAGTGCGCGGTGTGCCCAAGGGCAAGCCAGTGACACATACAAATGGTAGCGGTCTTTCTCGGCTTTAAAGCCGGGTTCCCCGTTTGGGCCGGCTTTGCCATCGGGTGTCAGCCAATTTCTGAAGCGACTGTCCTGACGGCGAAATTCACCACCGCTATTGTCGGTGTCGTACCACTGGTCAACCCATTCACCCTTTTGTAATAAGCCCATTATGCAACTCCTCGAGATTCATTAGCCAAAACTTCGGTATCAGAATGTCATCCAGCCTGCTGTGCGCCTAGGCCATAGCCGCAAAAAATAGCTAAACGGTTTTTAAAGCAATGAGGTCATTGTAACGATTAAAAAAATATCAATAAGAGTTATTATTTGTTCAGAATGTTCTAAATATCAGAACAATCATTCTGGAGGCGTAATGGCAAAGAACCCGATTACAATAGAGGTTCTGGAAACACTGGATGCCATAGACCGGCGCGGAAGTTTTGCGAAAGCGGCTGAAGAGCTGAACAAAGCGACGTCGGCCGTTTCCTATGGGGTGCAAAAACTGGAGGAGCAGCTGGGCATTGCTCTATTCCAGCGGCAGGGGCGCCGTTCGGTATTAACGTCTGCTGGGCGACTGATATTGCTCGAGGGGAGGGAAATACTTCAAACCACCGCGCGACTGGCGAACAAGGCAAAGGAAGTGGCCACGGGCTGGGAGCCACGCATTAGCATCGCTGTAGAGTCACTGCAGTTCTACCCGGCCTTTTTTGGCGTGTTGGGCGAATTTCTCAAGACCCATCCCACGGTTGAATTTGATGTCTGTGAGTCGGTGCTGAATGGCGGGTGGGAGGCTCTTGAGCAAGGCCGGGTAGATTTGATTGTCGGCTCACCTGGGCCAGTCCCGCTGCAAAAAGGTTACCGGGCGGTTTCATTGACGCGTGCTGAACTGATGCCAGTTGTTGCCTCTCACCATGAGCTGGCGAGCATAGCGGCTAACACGGAGGCTTTACAGGGGCGCTTGCCGGAAGTCGGGAGGGTTATTACGCATGATACGTCCGTCGTTGATATTACCCGAAGCGCAGGTCTAAGCAGCGACGGTAAACATTTCTACGTGCAAAACATAGACCAGAAAGTTGAGGCGATAGTGGCAGGAATAGGCGTAGGCCATCTACCGCGACAGCGTATTCAAAACCAACTCAACAGTGGCGAGCTTGTAGAGCTGGCATTAAATGAGAGCTCTGTTTTCGAGCATTATCTCGCGTGGAAGATCAGTCACAAAGGCAAGGGGTTGAAGTTGCTAACCCAAAAATTGTCGGCCGTATTTGGTTAGATGTTAATATGTAGAGAACCGGTTTTTGCAAGAAGCTACAGGAACTCAATAGCCCGAAAATGGCTTCGCGTTGCGCGCAGACCAGCATTAACCATTGCCGTGCTTGTGACGGGTCTGTTGCTGTCAATGCTGGCATGGCAAAACGCGATTGACGTGGTTACTGCGGAAGATCAGGAGCGCTTTCAGCAATAGCCTGGAGCTAACCCAAGAGCGGATGGAAACTTATGGGCAAGTTCTCAGAGGCTTGAAAGGGATGTTCGCCGCGTCAGAAAATATCAGTAGGCGTGAGTTCCAAGCCTATATGG
Organism: Marinobacter sp. LV10R510-11A; assembly: GCF_900215155.1. NCBI lineage: Bacteria > Pseudomonadati > Pseudomonadota > Gammaproteobacteria > Pseudomonadales > Marinobacteraceae > Marinobacter > Marinobacter sp. LV10R510-11A. The sequence goes on along the minus strand of NZ_LT907980.1, from coordinate 4,230,115 downwards.
GAGAGCTTGATCTGGAGCAAAATTATCCAGGAATCCTTGGCCTCGCATTCGCTCTTAACATTGCCCCGGATGAACTCGAACGGCACATAGCTAACATCCGGGCTGAAGGTTTCCCACAGTATACCCTGTCGCCCGACGGTGATCGGGAGCAGTATACGGCCATCCTATTTATCGAACCATTCAGCGGAAATAATTTGAAGGCTTTCGGGTTCTACATGTATTCCGAATCGGTCAGACGAGAAGCGATGGATAGAGCACGACTTAATAGTGAACTAGCGCTTTCAGGCAAGGTGAGCCTGGTGCAGGATGTCGGTCGTGGCCCTATCGCTGGTGTATTGCTGTACCTGCCTGTCTACCAGAGAGACGTCAATCAAACTGCAGATGATACAGGTGATTTTCTGGGCTGGGTTTATGCGCCTTTCAGTATGGACATACTGATGGAAGGTATTCAGCTGGATGAATCGCTGGTTGGTTTGGGCATTTATGATGGCGCCTCCGTCAGCGCAGAGGCGCAGCTGTATTCATCGAGGGGAAACCTTCAACAATCCACCGGATTGCCCTTTTGGCGAACCGAGCAGCTTGTGATTGCCCAACGACCCTGGACAATTGTGTTTTCGGCAGACAGCAGTTTCGTCCAAGCGCATGACAACACTGAGCCGGAGGTTGTGTTGCTTGTCGGCGGGTTGTTTACAGTTCTGATGGCGTTGTTTGTCTGGTCTTTGTCCTCCGCCAAAGAGCGTGCTGAAACTAAAGCAGCGGCAATGAACCGGGAGTTGTCTGAGGCAGAGTTCAGATGGAAGGCAGCATTGTCCGGCGCGGGACACGGCGTATGGGATTGGAACAACCTGACCAACGCAGTGACTTTCGACACTAAATGGAAATCCATTCTGGGATATGCCGATGATGAAATCGAGAATAATTTTTCAGAATGGCAACGTTTGGTACACCCCTTGACCTGGAGCGTGCCGAAGCGGCAATCAGTGACTTCGTCGCTGGTAAGACCAAGACTTATGGCCTGGAACACAGGCTTAAAACCCGCGACGGACAGTGGATGTGGATTGTTACCAAAGGGGATATTGTTAGCTGGACTGACGATGGTCGAGCTGCCCGCACCATAGGCACTCATACTGACATAAGCCCTCAGAAAATCTGGAGTTGGCGCTTATCGAAAGCGATCAACGGTTCAGAGGAGCATTTGAAACCGCAGCAATGGGTATGGCTCTTATAGGGTTGGGCGGCGAGTGGATTGAAGTCAATGAGGCTGTGCTGAACATGCTGCAGTACTCGGAGGAAGAACTTTTAAAGCTGACGTTCCAGGATATTACCCATCCGAAGGATCTCAGCCTGGATCTGGAGCATTTAACAGCGCTCACGGCCGGGAAAATACGAAGCTACCAGATGGAGAAGCGCTATTTCCGCAAGGATGGCTCTGTTATCTGGATCAACCTCAGTGTTTCCATGGTGACAGACATCAATGGGAATCCGGCCCACTATGTCTCGCAGATTGAGAACATCACCGAGCGTAAGGAGCTTCACTCGATCACTTCAAGAAGATCAACGACCGCCATGGTCATAGGGGAGGAGACGAAGTACTCAAAGTATTTGTCACTCTGGTACAAAAGACTTTGCGTCCAAGCGATCTGGCTGGGCGCATCGGCGGTGAGGAGTTTGCACTTATCCTGCCTGACACTTCGCTCGAAGGCGCCACGATGGTGGCGGAACGACTACGGCAGCTCACCGAAAGCGAAGTTGTTGCGTTTGCCGGGACTCACATACGGTTCACGGCGAGCCTCGGTGTTGCACAGTACGGTTCCGACGGAGATACCTATGAATCCGTAATCGAAGCTGCAGACAGCCGCATGTATCGCGCAAAGCAGGCAGGACGAAACCAAGTCATCGCTCGGTGAGATCCGTGTTATCCAGCAGGTACGATTACTCGCAGTCGTACCCCCAAAATATTTGATCTCCATTAACTTTAGTTGGCTAGGTTTTATGGAGAAACGTAATATAAATTGTGCCGACCGGCTCGGGATTGCTCTGGAGATTTTGCGTTAAGCGCTTACCGCAGAGAGCCCCACCTCTGAACGGAGTACGCATTATGAGCGACATTGAATTTTCTTTGCTGGAAGCGCAGCAGAAAATCCATGAGCTGATTGCACAACAACACCCGCTGGAACAGACCCTGGACGCGATAGCCAGCTGGGTAAGCAGCATGATGCCCGGCGCGCTGGTTTCCATCATGCGCTTTCATTCGGACACCAACAGCCTAAGCCTGATTCCCACCAGCCGGTTTTCAGACGATTTTTTCCGGGCCATGCAGGGTATTCCGGTGTCTGAGACTACGGGTACCTGCGCTGCGGCGGCTTGCACCAAACAACTGGTTATTACTAACAGCATTCAGAAAGATCCCCACTGGGACGGTTACCACGAGATCGCTGAGGCTGAAGGGGTTCACGCCTGCTGGTCTATGCCGATTCTAACCCCCAGTGGAGAGCTCCTGGGCACCTTCGCCACCTACTATCACACTCCGGCCACCCCGACTGCGGAAGCTCAGCGCGATCTTATTCGAGGCGCCTCACTGGCTTCCTTGGCTATTCTCCGCCAACGAGATGCGGACGACCTTCTGGTTCTCTCCCAGTGGCACCAGACCCTGTTCGATAACCACCCGGATGGCGTGTACACGCTTGATCTCAAAGGATACTTCCAGAGCTGTAACGCGGCGGTGAGTCGCCTCACCGGTTATACGGCAGATCTCGCACATGGCCAGCACTTCAATGTCTTTGTTGAACCCGATTATCGCGCACTAACTGAAGCGGCGTTCGAAAAAGCCCGAAGCGGTGAAGCTATCACCTACGAAACTATGGGGCGTCACGCATCCGGGCACACCTATTTTTTGGAGGTCACCAACTTTCCGGTCACCATCCAGGGTGAGATTGTTGGCGTCTACGGTAGCTGCCGGGACATCACTAATCGCAAAGATCAGGATGCGGAACTGCGGCTGCTTAAGCGGGGCATTGAGGCAAGTCCCAACGGTATACTCATGGCGGACGCGCGCAGCCCGGATATGCCGGTGGTCTATGCCAACCCGGCGTTCGCAGAAATAACTGGTTATTCCCATAATGACCTCATCGGACGCAACTGTCGCTTTCTTCAGGGGGAAGACACGGCCCCGGAAGCCATCGAAGCCATACGGCACGGGCTGCGTCATCAAACCGAGGTCAACGTTGAACTGATTAACTATCGAAAGGACGGCACGCCTTTCTGGAACCATCTGCGGATAAGCCCCGTGTCTGATAATGACAGCACCTGCACTCACTTCATCGGTATCCAGCAGGATATTACCCACCAAAAGGAGCAGGAAGCTCAGATCGCCCACCAGGCAACCCATGACCGGCTTACGGGCTTTCCTAACGAGGCCTCGTTTAAGGAGAAGCTGCGTGTCGCTCTAACGACGGGTGGTGGGCGCGAATCGTTGGTCGCCATGTGTCTGGGCTTGGACGGGTTCAAGTCCATTAATAGAGAACTCGGGCATCTTGTGGGCGACCAGATACTCATGACCATTGGCCGGCGCCTGACTGATCTCGTTGGGCCTGAGGCGACCGTTGCTCGGCTGGACGGGGATGAGTTTGGCCTGTTGATACCCGACTACACTCACTGGAACGAGGTCATCGAGCTGGCTGAGCGCATATTGGTAAACCTTGCACAGCCAATCGGTGTGGATGGCCGGATGATTCACATCAGTGTCAGTATCGGCATAGCCTGTAACAGCACGCCTGCGGACACTCCCCATGAACTGCTTCAGTTTGCCGGCCTCGCTCTAGAGCAGGCCAAGCGACAGGGCAGAAACACTTGGCAACGGTACAGCAGTCATAAAACCGAGCGCAGCCAGAACAGCGTTAACCTGAGGCATGATCTTCACGCAGCGCTGAATGAAAGCCAGTTTGAAATCTATTACCAGCCCTTGGTAGACGCGGTCACCGGGCGCATGCGCAGTGTTGAAGCTTTGGTGCGGTGGCATCACCCGACCCGGGGGATGGTCGCCCCCGGTGAATTCATTCCATTGGCTGAGCAGACCGGCCAGATCATACCCCTGGGCCTCTGGATACTCAGGCAGGCCTGCACAGAAATGGCGGGATTCAATGCCCACCGAGAACGGGCGCTGCGGGTTGCCGTCAACATATCATCCCTGCAGTTTGTTCGTGACGGCTTTCTGGACGACGTTCGCCAGGTGCTCAAAGAAACCGGCATTCCGCCACAATTGTTGGAGTTTGAAGTCACCGAAAGCGTCTTTCTGGACGGTACAAAGCCCGTTATTGAACTGATGGAAACCCTGAAAACCCTGGGTGTGCGCGTGGCCTTAGATGATTTTGGGACGGGTTATTCCAGCCTGAGTTATCTTCGGGACCTACCCACTCACAAAGTGAAACTTGATCGCAGCTTTGTGGAGAAAACCACAACAGATCGCTCGATTGCCGCCATCGTTCAGGGCGTGATCACCATGGCCCACCATATGGATCTGATCGTGGTCGCGGAAGGGATAGAAACCCGGGAGCAGCAGGAAGACCTGGCCCGCCGGGGCTGCGATATCCTGCAGGGGTACCTGTTTGCCCGGCCAATGCCCCTGGCCGAGTTGAAAAAGCTGCCTGACCTCTTGCCGGTGAACCCCGCGCCGTGAGTTCCGAGAAAGGCGGCGCCACCAGGAAGACAAGGATTGACCTCTTGCTCGTTGGCTTTAGTCTTCATTCTGGTATCAGCCATCCGTGTTCGTGGGAAAGGCCTAGGGCCTGCTCTCCGACAATATCCTTAATCATGGCAGCAAAGCGATCATCAAACCCCCATGGCGGATTGACCACCAACATGCCAGAACCAGTCATGCCTCGCTCCGGAGGCGTTTTCAGGTGAACTTCGCTATACCACACCTTGCGCAGCGGGCTGTCTTTGAGGGCCTGTTTCAGTGTGGTTTGCAAACCACTGGCAAGGATAGGATACCAAACAAGATAAACCCCGTGGCGGCACTTCTGCCATGCCTTTTGCAAGGTCTTTGCCACATCAGAATACTCTGATTTGATCTCGTAGGAGGGATCAATCAGCGCCATTAATCTGGGCTGCGCAGGTGGCAGCTGCCTTAATAGCCCCTTTAGCCCATCTTCGTGCATAACCCGCACCCTCTGCTCTGCGGCCCAACCGGCAAGTTGGTCACTTTCTGTGGGGTGTAATTCAAAAGCCGTCAACGAGTCGCCCTGGCGCAGGAACTGACGAAACCAGGCGGGAGAACCAGGATAAACGGTCAGCCGGCCCTCACCTGCGTTGAAGCGCGACAGCACCTGCATAACCGACTGCCAGTCGTCGGAATGTAAACCACTCCGGCAAGCCCAAAGCTTTTGCACGCCTGCATCCGCTTCTGCAGTTTTTCGGGCCCGCTCACTCTTGAGATCGTAAATCGCACTACCCGCGTGAGTATCAAAGCAGGCAATGGCCGACGGCTTCGCCTGCATCATAGACATAGCAAGCGTTAACGCCGCGTGCTTCTGAACATCAGCGAAGTTCCCTGCGTGGAAAGCATGGAGGTAACTCAGCATAAATTGGCTCCCTAGCAACAGGAGCCATTAGGCCCGAGCGGGTGCTGCCAGTGCAAGGGACACCCTGAAAAGGCCTCTGACTCAAAGCCAAAACGTTCTTGCGTTGTGGCGTTTTAGTCAACATAATTGCGAACGCTAATGCATCCTATTACCATAACCGTTCGCAGAAACCCGGAGTTCTCAATGAAAGCAACGTTTCGACCGGCCTCTTTGGCACTCACTATCGCCGCCGTCATGAGCGCTGGCTGTGCCAACACCACTCCGTCAGATTCAGAAAATACCCAGCCTGCTACCAAAGCGTCGGTTGTAGAGCACTACGCTAACCTGGCCCATGCCGGTTATGAGGATGCACTGATTACTGCCAAGGCCCTGAATGAGGCTACCGACCAACTGCTCGCCAACCCAACAGAAGCCAACATGGCGGCTGCTAAAGAAGCCTGGCTTGCTGCTCGCGTGCCCTATCAGCAAACCGAAGTGTTCCGTTTTGGTAATGCGGTTGTGGACGACTGGGAAGGTCAGTTGAATGCTTGGCCGCTAGATGAAGGCCTGATCGATTACGTGCAAACAGACGACTACCAATATGAATTGGGCAACGCGGGCGCCACCGCCAACATCGTTGGCAGCAAAAGCGTCAACGTTGGCGGCGAAACTCTTGATGTCACCAACCTGACACCCGAGTTGCTTGCCGGCCTGAATGAAATCGGTGGTTCAGAATCAAACGTGGCCACCGGCTACCATGCGGTTGAGTTCCTGCTCTGGGGTCAGGATCTGCATGGTTTTGAGTTGGGCAACGGTGAGCGCCCAGTTACCGATTACGTAGCCGGCGCCAACTGCACCCATGGCAATTGCGACCGCCGTGCGGACTACCTAGACGCAGTCACTGACCTTCTGGTGTCTGATCTGGAATGGATGGTAGACCAGTGGGCAGCGGATAACTCTGACAACTACCTCAGCCAACTTTTGAAGGCCAGTGCTGACGAAGCCGTTCAAAAAATGCTGTTCGGCATGGGCTCCCTATCGCTTGGCGAGCTGGCCGGCGAGCGCATGAAAGTGGCTCTGGAAGCCAACTCATACGAAGACGAGCACGACTGCTTCAGTGACAACACCCACAACTCCCACTACTACAACGGCCAGGGTATTCAGAACGTCTATACCGGTAACTATCGCCGCGTAGATAGCAGCCTGGTATCTGGCCCGTCGTTGTCTGATCTTGTAGCGCAGAGCAATCCCGAGCTGGATGCCCGCCTGAATGCGCAACTGAAGGCATCCATGAAAGCTCTAGGCACGATGAAGAGCAAGGCAGAGTCAAGCCAGAACCCCATGCCGTTTGATGTGATGATTGCACCGGGCAACGCCCAGGGCGCAAGCATCGTGAATGGCGCAATTATGGCACTGGTTGAGCAAACAGGCTCTATCGAACAGGCAGCCCGCCAACTGGGCCTTGAAGCCCTGTCACCGGACGATGCCGGCCACTCTTTCTGATCGCAGTGAGGAACAATGACCAGAAAACAAATAATGATAGCGCTGCTACCGTTGCTGTGCGGCATCAGCCTGTCGGTTTACGCCAGTACCCACGCAGGCTTCCCGCTGCAGGACACACCTAACACCGGCGGTGATGGCACCGTTGAGCAGCCAGACACCAACGCCTACTCGCTGCCCCAGGGCAACCTTTCGATGACAAAGCGCCTGGATTTCAGCGTTGGCAACAGCTTCTTCCGCAACCCATGGGTTGAAGCACCGGCCAGCACCGCTGCGCGGGACGGTTTAGGCCCACTGTTCAATACCAACTCGTGTCAGGGCTGCCACATTAAAGACGGCCGTGGGCACCCGCCCAGTGCTGTTGAGCGGCCAGTATCACTGTTCCTGCGTTTGGCCGTTCCGGCGGACCCAGACGCTGACGCGGAGATTCTGCGCACCCACGGGTTCAAACCTGCACCTGTGTACGGCAGCCAGCTACAGACAGCCGCCCTGCCCGCAGCCAAGCCAGAAGCCGACTTGAGGTTAACGTGGGAAGCAGTCACTAAAACCTATGCAGACGGCACTCAGGTCGAGTTGCGCAAGCCTGTATACAGCATCGAGAACCCGAACTACGGCCCCCTGCCCGATGACCTTCTTATTTCGCCTCGAGTAGCACCACCCATGATTGGAGTGGGCCTGCTGGAAACAATCCCGATTGCCGACCTCGAAGCGCTGGTTGATCCTCAAGACACAGACAATGATGGTATTTCCGGCAAGCTCAACCAGGTTTGGGACATGGCAACCAAGCAAACAGTACCCGGCCGTTTTGGCTGGAAAGCCGCAGAGCCAAACGTGCACCAGCAAAGCATGGGCGCGTTTGCGGGGGATATGGGGCTAACATCCAGCCTGCACCCCTCCACCGACTGCACCCCGGAACAGGAATGCGAGCGGTTTGCGGAAGGCGGCGAGCCAGAAGTGAGCGACAAGATTGCAAACTTTGTGACCTTCTATTCTAAAAGCCTGGCCGTTCCGGCGCGGCGCGATATGAATGCTCCGTCGGTGCAACAAGGCGCCCGACTCTTTAACGAAACCGGTTGTGCCGCCTGCCATACACCCAAGCACATCACGGGAACCGACGAGGAGCGTCCAGACTTGAGCAAGCAGACGATTTGGCCCTATACAGATCTGCTGTTGCACGATATGGGGCCGGCCCTTGCCGATGGCCGCGACGAGTTTCTTGCCAATGGCAACGAATGGCGCACAGCACCGCTTTGGGGCATTGGCCTAGCGCAAACAGTTAACCCGCAAGCCGGCTTTTTGCACGACGGCCGAGCACGCTCTCTGGAAGAAGCCATACTCTGGCACGGCGGCGAAGCAGCCCCGGCGGTGGCACGCTTCAGCCAGTTCAGTGCCGACAAGCGCCGGGCCCTGCTCGATTTTCTGAACTCACTTTAGCGGAACCCTATATGCAGCGACTGACACTTTATATCTGCCTAGCCTCATCACTCGCAGCTTCCCCTTCGATGGCGGCTGATATTAACAACGCTGACTATCGAGCGCAGTGGCACACTGACATTCACACGGGTTATCAGAACCTCGCCACCCAAGGCCAAGCACTGGCAGACCAAGCAGAGATCTATTGCAAAGCGCCCTCGGCAGAAGGGCTTGAGCAGACAAAACAAGCCTGGCTGGATGCATTTCTTGCCTGGCAGCAGGTTCGTTATGTGGATTTTGGCCCAGTAGAACAGGAGAACCGCGCTTGGCAGTTCCAGTTCTGGCCAGACCCCAAAAACCTAATAGCCCGCAAAGCCACGTATCTGCTTCAAGATGAGGCGGCAATAACCCCTGAAAAAATAGACGAATCCGGCGTGGCAGTTCAGGGTTTCCCGATGGTGGAATACCTGTTGTACGACCAGGCATTCAGCGAAGGCAGCAGAGCCCTGCCGGCTGATCGTAGTTGCCAGCTATTGGTTGGCGTCTCCAACCACATCGCTGATAACGGCGAAGCCCTAGCCAATGACTGGGGCGATTTTAAAAACAGCTACGTGGACAATGATCAGTACACGGATACCACCATCCGTGCGGCAATGGCCGGGTTGGAACTTCTTGAAGAACGTCGACTTGCCCAGCCCATGGGGTTACGTGGTACCGGCAAACGCTCGGTATACAGTGCGGATGCTTGGCGCAGCGGCGCCAGCCTGAGCTCAGCGAACGCAACGGTGCAGGGAATTCAGCAGCAATTCCTACCTACTTTCTCTAAGCTACTCAACGATCGCGGACATGCTGATCTTGCGGAGCGTATTGAAGAACAGGCTGAGGAAGCGCTAGCCAAATTTCCCGAGCTAGACCGCCCAATGGCGCCGCTACTGGCTGACGACAGCGAGTTCAGAATGCTGCAAAGCCTTTATGTGCATATCTCTCAGCTGACAGCGTTAGTGAATGATCGGGCAGCCGTTGAGCTGGGTGTGGTGCGTGGTTTTAATTCCAGCGATGGAGATTGAGGACAGGGCCCATGCCTGAACTGACTCGCAGAAGCCTCATCAAAGCGGCACTCGCCGGTAGTGCGGCGGTCACGCTCACCGGTTGCAGCATGCTGCCCCGCAAAGCCAGCAGCCATGGCCCGCAGCAGTATACGGGCGCCATTGGCTTGCCAGATGGCAGCTTTGCCGTGGGCGCCATCGCGCCAGACGGCAACATGCTCTGGCAGTCGCCGGTAAACACTCGCTGCCACAGTGGCTGTAACCGCCCGGGAACCGCCGAAGTGTTGTTTTTTGAGCGCCGACCTGGCTGGGCGTTCTACGTGCTCAATAGTAAAACGGGTAAGCGACTGCACCGTATTGAAGCTGCGGAAGGCGAGCACTTTGTAGGTCACGGCGTATTTTCCCTAGATGGGCGGTTTCTTTATGCCACGGCTAGCCGCTACGAACCCGGGGAAGGCATAGTGGCTGTGTACGACAGCCATCATAACTATCAGCGGGTAAACACCTTTGAGCTAAACGGCGTAGGCCCGCACCAGCTCACCCTGCACCCGGATGGCCGAACGCTGATCGTCGGATTGGGCGGCATCCTGACCCACCCGGATTACGATCGCATCAAACTTAATCTAGATACCATGAAGCCCGCATTGGTTCTGGTGGACAGGCTCTCTGGTGAGACCCTTGGCCGGTTCCGGCCATCCCACCACCAACTCAGTACCCGGCATGTGGATGCAGCGCCAGACGGTACTATCTATGCTGCCTACCAATACCAGGGGCCGGCCCATGAACTGCCACCGTTAGTAGCGCGCTATCGAAACGGGCGCTATGAAGAGATCGACTTTGGTGAACCAGTGCACCGGGAACTGGGCAACTATATCGCGAGTATTGTCGCGCACCCGGAGAACGATCTAGTTGCGATTGCATCACCCATTGGTGGCACTGCACTGATCTTCGATAGCCGCTCTGGAAAGGTGGTTGAAAAAGCTTCTATAGCCGACTGTGCTGGCGTAGAAGCACTAGCTGGGGGTGACTTTCTGGTTTCATCCGGGCAAGGTAAACTTGTTCGAATGAGCCAAGGCAAACCGACAACCGAGATTGCCAGCATGTCAGTACAGTGGGATCACCATCTTGTCTGAAAAACATACTAATGCACAAACCGGAACGCTCGAACGCTCTGCTGACCGGCTATACAGCCTGATTGCGAACGAGGAAGACGCCCGGGTTTGCAAGGATATCCCGCCGGAAGCCTGCCATGCGGTGCCACGCAATTTCTTTCTGATTCTGGCAGCCAACATACTGACCAAACTGGGCGATCTTCTGATCAGCCCGAAAACGGTTCTGGCGTGGCTGATGACCGCGATAGGCGCACCAACGCTGGTAGCTTGGCTCGTTCCCATCCGGGAATCCGGCTCCATGGTGCCACAGATGATGATCGCCGCCTGGGTTCGTCGCAAACCCGTGCGCAAGTGGTTCTGGATTCTGGGTAGTTTTGGTCAGGCGGTAAGCGTTGTGGCCATGGCGGCCTCTGTCTGGTTTCTTGAAGGCTACACCGCAGGTGGCGGCATCATCGGCGCGCTGATTCTGTTTTCCCTGTCACGGGGTTTCTGCTCCGTGGCCATGAAAGACGTGCAAGGCAAATGCGTTCCGAAAACCCGCCGGGGCAGGCTCTCTGGCCTCGCCGCCACCATCGGCGGCACCGCCACTGTTATCCTGACGGTGTTACTGTTCTGGGAGCGAGGTGACCCGACTCTTGCTTTTTACAGCCTCGTATTTCTACTGGCGGCCGCACTTTGGGTTATTGCAGGGTTCCTGTTTGCGGGCGTGAAGGAGCACGAAGGTGAAACCGGCGGTGGTGGCAATGCCATCAATGAAGCCTTCAAAAGCCTATCGTTGCTGCGCGACGACGCGCCTTTTCGTCATTTTGTTATTACTCGCGCACTACTGCTATGCTCGGCTCTCGCCTCTCCGTACTTTGTGGTGCTGGCGCAGAAAGAATCGGATACGGCTTTAATGCTTGGTGTGTTTCTTTTGGCTAGTAGTCTAGCGAGCTCCGTATCCGCCAGTTTCTGGGGCTGGATGGCTGATTCGTCGAGCCGCCGGGTAATGATTCGCGGCGCAGCTATCGCCAGCGCGGTGTGCTTGGCTGTTGGTCTTACTGCCATGTTTGCTGGCACAGGCTTAGGCAACGGCTGGTTTTATCCTCTGGCTTTCTTTGTGCTTAGCATTGCCCATGCGGGTGTAAGGCTGGGCCGAAAAACCTATCTGGTGGATATGGCGGGAGGGAACAAACGCACAGACTATACGGCCGTCAGCAACACCGTCATCGGCTTCTTACTGCTTGCTACGGGCGGCTTCACTGCGCTGATCTCACTGATATCAGACGCCGCTGTTATTCTGGTGCTCGGGCTGATGGGGCTAGCCGGAACCTTTAGTGCCCTTCGATTAAAAGAGGTGACCGACGACTGACACGCCAGCCGTCGGGCAGATACTTCAGACAGGTGCCTTGCCATCATTCAGCGCCAGGGCGCCTTTTACAATTCGGTAGATCACCCAGATCGAGATGCCCAGAAGAATGAACCACCCGACAATCAGAAAGGTGGTCACAACACCAATAACCGTCCACAACAACCCTATCCAGAAGGTGCGGATCTGCCAGCGAAAGTGCGGCTCCACCCAGGTGCCGCGAACATCATCCTGCTTTACGTAATTGATTATCACGCCAACCAGCCCGGTGATACCCCCCAGAAAAAACGACAGCCCCTGAAGGATATAAACCACCACGGCGAGGTTTCGCGCGGGATCGGCGCGGCGTGATAACTCGTTCGCTTGAGCGTCGGCAGGAATGAAATCCGAGTCAGCCAAGGCACATCTCCTTTTTCAATATGAGCCTAAAGTCTAACACAGGCCTTGGCGCTGACTTCCCGCGCGCACGATCAGTGATTGTCCGGACGGTATCCAAGCCGGAAGCCACCCCATTGCCGGCCATTCACATAAACTGGAACAGAGAGATCGTGCATTATTTCGCCTGTATCTCGGCGATAGGTTTGCAGCAGCATATCCTCAGTGTGGCTTCCGCATCGGATTCCCGTGCGATCATTAAACAGCCGCTTGCTACGGCTGCGCACAAGATCCGCCTCAGCATCGCCGGTAGGCGCGTGAGCAAATTCCTGATTGTGGGTCGGAATATAGCCATCCGGCGCCGCCACAATCGCAAACACCAGAGCCGCGTGCGAGCTCTTCACTTTCTCCTGAACCACTGGCAAAAACCGATCAGTAAAGGCGTCAAAGCTGCTTGAATACTTAGTGGGCTGGGTGTTGGGGATGGGCTTTCTCGATTTATCGAACAGGGCATTTTCAGTCAGTTTGCCATCGCGGATGGCCTGCCCAAAGATCTGGCCGATCTGCTCTGCCCCAGCGCGCGCCTGATCGTAGAAGAATCTGTGATAGCTGGAGCCACTGTTCCGTGCGAACGCCGCATTAGCCACTTCTGCAAGCTCCATCAGTGTGGCTGCCTGCTCCGCCAGCGAAACAACACTGGTATCGCTTTCAGAGATCTGGTCCCTTACGGTTTCGATAGCCGAGAATACGTGAGTCAGGCTGACTTCGTTGTTTTGATCAATCTCCGCAATACGGGCGATTTGTTGCTGAACGCGATCAGACTGGTCACGTATCTGATCAAGCCGCTCTCCTACGGTTTCTACCGACGCAAGGCCCTCCTCAACGCTGCGGGCAAGATCTTCAATACGGGTAACGATCAATGCGGTATCGGAACGAACCTCCTGCAGCGTTTTCGCTACTTCGCCAGTCGCTTGAGCGGTGCGACCAGCCAGTTGCCGGACTTCATCAGCAACCACTGCAAAGCCTCGCCCCTGATCTCCGGCCCGGGCGGCTTCAATGGCCGCATTAAGCGCCAGCAGGTTCGTCTGCTCTGCAATGCCTTGAATGGTGGTGGTCACCCCCTGAATTTTGTTCGATTTGTCATTAAGCTCCTGGATCAGACGCAGGTTTTCCCCTGATTGCTGATGCACTACGCGTATGCTGTCAATCGCTGTGGTGAGTGCCTCGCGCCCCTCGGTGCTGGCTTGCCGGTTCTGCAAGGCCATGGTGGCAGCATCGCTAGCTTGTTGTGAGGATTCCCTTACGGTTTCGGTAATCTGTCCCGCGTAATCGGCCATTTGTGCGGTTTCCTGAACCTGAAGATCCAGCTGTAATTTGAGCTGGTCTGCAGCGTAGGAAACCTGCGCAGCAGAAATGGCATTTTTATCAGCACTTCCAGAAAGTGCCTCTACCAACGCCCTGCCTGATCGTGCGTCGGCAAGCAGCTGCTCACACTTGGATCGTAGAGGGTGATTTTCGTCCAGCGTTCCATTATTCAACCCGTCCAGCCCGCGATCAACTGGCTCCAGAACCCTCACAATCAGGAACGCTGCCGCAGCCACAAGGCCAATGACCAGACCGATAGACAGTGATGCCGGATCCAGACCTAACAAGGGCGCCACCAACACACTGGCAACCGCAAGAACAATTGCAATTGCGCTGCCCCAAAAAACCGTTACGCGATCAAGCAACCCCATAAAAACCTCGTTGTTGTTATCATTTCTGCTCGTAGTTTTTGTTATGTCTGATAGCCAAACGGTTATCCAGCCAGTTTAGAGACTAGAGAGTTGAAGCGGATTAATAACTTATACTTAAGTAGATTTACCTAACTTAACGGCCAGGTTGAGCGATTCTTAAACAAAAAAACCGCAAACCCGATGCCCCTTTATGATCAGGCCACCAGGTTTACGGTTTTCTGCAAGGCTAGCCTAAAGCTCAGGCGCCAATCACACCCTTGTCGTCGCGGGTAACGATGACGGTTGCGTCTCGGGGGTGGTCGCCTTCGTTACCAAAGGGCCAGTCTTTTTTGGGATGCTGGATATTTACAAACATGGTTCTAACATCCGGCGTGGTTACAACTCCGGTTACCTCACAGCCCTGCGGCCCCACGAAGAAGCGCCTAATATCCCGGGTTTTGGGGTTGGCCGCGAGCATCATGTTGTTCTGATACGGTGGCGCATCAGAGCCATCTGTCTGGATCCAGAGGCGGCCATTGTAGTCAAACCACAAGCCATCCGGGCTATTGAAGATGTTGTCGTCAGTCAGCGATACAACAACTTCGCCATCCGCCACCGTTTCTGTTCCCTGCGTTCCAGCAAACACAAAGATATCCCACTGGAACCCAGTTGCGGCGAAATCGTTGTCGCCTTCGCTCCAGCGAATAATGTGGCCCGTGCGGTTTTCTGCATTGGGGTTCGCAGCATCAACCTGTTCTTCCGTGCGCTTGGAGTTGTTGGTCAGGGTGAAATAGACCTCACCTGTGTTCGGGTCAACCGCTCCCCACTCCGGGCGATCCATAGGAGTCGCTCCTGCGATATCGGCTGCCAGGCGTGTATTCAGAAGAACATCCGCCTGATTTTCAAAACCCTCAAACTGCACATCACCCACCAATGAACCCTGTGCCGTTTCCACACTGGCCGCAAAGGCCGGGTCATCAAGGGTCAAAGGCAGCCAGTCGCCAGATCCGTCCTCATTAAAACGCGCGACATACAAGGTGCCTTCATCCAGCAAATAGCCGCTGGCAGTTGCTGCGTAATAAGGCCTTGAGGATACAAATTTGTAGATATATTCAAAGCGCGAATCGTCACCGGAGTAACAGACAACGGGTTTGCCTTCCTCTACCGGCGCAAAGATTACGCCCTCGTGCCCAAACCGGCCCAAAGCCGTGCGCTTCTGAGGTTTGCTCTCTGGCGTAAACGGATCGATTTCTACCATGTACCCAAAGGTGTTGGTCTCATTACGGTAGTCCTCCCCAGCGCTCTGTGCCGTGGGCGTGATGTTGAACCGAACGTACTGGTCGTCCCCGCCTTCAGCAAGTTCCCAGTCGTAGCGAGTTGAACTGCCAACGCCATGGCGAGTCTGTTCCCGTGGCTGCGTTTGCGCGCTGTTTGCAAAGTAACCGTGCCAGTTTTCTTCCGCCGCGAGGTAGGTTCCCCACGGGGTTGGGCCCATAGAGCAGTTATTCAACGTGCCCCGGGTCTGGGTGCCATTATGGCTGAACCGGGTCGCGAGCTTGTGGTAACCGCGAACCGGTCCACGGATATCCATATCCGTATTCCCAGTAACCCGGCGGTTGAAGGGGCTTCCGAATACAATGTCCCAGGTACCCGCGCTGTCTTGCTTTATGTGAACCACAGATACGCCGTGAGCGGCTACTTCCTTACGCACTTCATCGGTCGGGCGCATGCCATTCGAGTTATAGGTTGGTCCTTCGGGATGCAGAGCAGCCTGATTAATATACTCATGGTTCATTACCAGCAGCCCTTCGTCAGAGCGATTGCCGCCAGCTTTGAAATCAATCGGGAAAAAGTGCATGCCATCGTGGTGCATGCCTACCTGCTGTTCCTGATCCGCCCCCGAGTTGGAAGCGTCTGCCCTGAATGCTGGATAGGAGCCGGTAATCGGTGTTCCCCAAGGCAAAAAGGCTTTTGCGGAGTATCCCGCGGGTACAACGACGTTGTTTGCAGTGGATACGGCTATCGCTTCAAAACCAAGATCGGTTGCATTCGTATTATCGACATCAGGGTCTGTGCCCTCACTGCCGTTATCACCCTTGCTGTCGCTTCCACAGCCGGCAAGGCCAACACCCATGATGCTGGCCAAGGCCGCGCCCACGCCGCCTTTCATCAGAGTACGGCGCTGCATTCGCGCCGCCAGCACCTCGTGGAACACTCGGTTTCCGGAGTGGTTCACGACGGGTTCGTAATCGGGATCCAGGTAGTTGGAATCAAGGTTGTGCTTGGCCATGTTATGTCTCTCTCTGTCTTTCGCTGATCAACATACGGATGTTGTCGAAGTGACAGTGTCGGCAGGAGACATGACAATGCGGGGACAGTAAAAAGACAAAACCGTTAATCTTTTCTGAAAAAGACTAACGGTTTTAACTCACACTAATAGAAGTGCTCCGACGCAAGTAAAACGCGCCGGAGCAAAAAAGCGACTGTTAGTCGGTCACTTCGTCGTAGCCTTCTTCAATGGAGTCGCCGGCTTCATCGGCGGCATCACCCATTTCGTCGCCGGCGTTTTCAGCACCTTCTTTCATTTCGCCCATCACGCCTTTGTCTTGGCCGGTGGCTTCTTCATAGGTCTCTTCCATCGAATCGCCTGCATCGTCCACCATTTCTTCAGCGTTGTCAGCGGCTTTATCGAAATCAGCTCCCTCATTATCTTCGGAGCTGCAAGCTGCAAGACCCAAAGTCAAAAACATAAGAAGTGCGCTGAGAGTTAACTTATTCATAACATATCCCTCTGTTGGTAAACGTTTGTAACCGTGTACAGAGTAAAGCCATGTTCGGCACCACACAATTACCTGCTGATTACCCTTTATTTAACCAATCGCTCCGCAGACCCGCTAAAAGCCCGGCTTAGGCTTGCTCATTCGGCTAACCAAGTACCCTTTGTCATTTCGAGCCAACCTCCCCAACACGACCTTAAATTGTTGCATTGAAAGATTGTCCGACATAAGTTCAGGTTACGCGCACCGCATTGGAGAGACACCATGAATGCAAAAACCCGTGACAACCTTGATTCGCAATCAGCTAAAAGGCTGGTAAAAAGCCCTATAGCAGCCAGCACTGTGGAAAAGTGGAAAGACCCGAAACGTTACCTTTGGCTTTTAGGGCCGGCCTTGCCCGGCATAGGTCTGGCAGCACTAACCGGTTATGCAATAGCTCCAAAAAAGCTCAAAGCCCTTGCGTGGACTGGCCCAGCACTGGTTCATGGCATTATTCCGGCGTTGGATCGTGCCATTGGAGAGGATAAGAGTAACCCGCCAGAATCGGCAGTCGATTCACTGGAGCAGGACAAGTATTACGGCCGCATCGTAAAGGCATTTATCCCCACACAGTATGCAATGACGTTTATGGGTGCCTGGTTGGCCAGCCGTAAGAATACGCCCATTGAGGACAAAATCGGTTTGGCACTGACCGTTGGCGCCGTCAATGGCATTGGCATCAACACCGCTCACGAGCTGGGCCATAAATCCAGCAAGTTCAACAAACTGATGGCTATGGCTGCTCTGGCACCAACGGGCTACACCCACTTTGTTGTTGAGCACAACTTTGGTCACCACAAGCGGGTAGCAACTCCAGAGGATCCCGCGAGCAGCCGCATGGGTGAAAGTTTTTGGAAGTTTTTACCGCGCTCGGTGTTTGGCGGTATGAAATCGGCCGTGGAGATTGAGAAGGCGCGCTTGGCCCGCAAGGGCAAAAGCTTCTGGAGCCTGAACAACGAGCTGTTACAGGGCTGGGCCATGAGTGCCGGCTTCTTCGGTGCGACCACACTGGTCTGTGGCCCACGGGCGGTGCCGTTCTTGGCCGCACAGGCAGTGTACGGCGCCAGTTTGCTGGAGAGCGTGAATTACATTGAACATTACGGACTACTACGCCAGAAAGACAATAACGGGAAATATGAGCGCACACAGCCAGAACACAGCTGGAACAGTAATCACATTGTGACGAATCTGTTCCTGTATCAGTTGCAGCGCCATTCTGATCATCACGCCCACCCGCAGCGAAGCTACCAGGCATTGCGGCACTTCGAGAAGGCGCCGCAGTTGCCCGGTGGCTATGCCTCGATGTTAGTGCCTGCCTACGTGCCGCAATGGTGGTACGAGACCATGGATAAGCGCGTGATTGAGCACTACGAAGGCGATATAAGCACGATCAACTGGGACCCGAATCGCAAGGCGGAGCTGATGGCGAAGTATGCGGATTACGCTGCGGAGGTTGCCGCCAAGGCTGAGGCGCGCAGGGAAAAGAGGCTGGTTCAGCTTCGGAGAAGGCCGCCTAACAAGCTCTAATCTCTGAAAGATCGGAGTATTCGGTCACCTTCCTTTGAAGACTGCATCCCGTCTTTCAAGGAATGACTGAATGCCTTCCTTAACATCTTCGCTGGCCATTACTGGCTGTAGATCTGGAAACAACCGCTGCTTTGCCGCTTCCTGGCCTTCGCTTACTGCGATTTTGGATGATTTCAAACTGCCACGCACACCCAGCGGTGCGGCGCTGGCTATCTTCTCCGCGATTTCCAGAGCCACGTTGAACTGTTCACCCGGCTCAACAAGTTCCTGTATCAGCCCCCACTCAAATGCCTGCTCTGCCGTCCATTCGTCGCCGGTCAGGAGATAACGCTGGGCGTTGCCCCAACCGATTTCACGCTGCAGGCGGATTGTCGCACCACCGCAGGCGAAGATGCCGCGTTTGACTTCCAGCTGTGCAAAGCGAGTGCCTTTGGCCGCTACACGGATATCTGTGTTCAGCATCATCTCGACACCGCAGGTGAAGCAGATGCCTTGAGCCGCGAACACGACAGGTTTGCTGAGACCGTCACCGGTTATATGAAACGGATCTAACTCGCCGTCACCTGGCTCTATACCCTGCCCGTTAGCGAATACACCCGCCCAGTCGTCCAGTTGCAGGCCGCTGGTGAAGTGGTCGCCTTCTGCATACATCAGCCCTACTCTCAGATCGTCATCGTGTTCCAGCTGGTAATAGGCAGCAGCTATCTCGTGGTACATGGCACGGTTCATGGCGTTCATTTTTTCCGGGCGGTTCAACCCGATCAGCAGGATATGACCTTTCTTTTCAACGTTAACCAAAGCCATCAGAACCACTCCGCCTTCATGTTCAGGCACGTGTCGTCCATATTCCGCAACAGCACCAAATCCTGAGCGACCGTCGGCAGCTCCCAATGGAAGAAGTACTGGGCGGCCTGGAGTTTGCCTTGGTAGAAGTTGCGTTCGCCGTCGGTGTTGGCTGAAGCCAGCGCATTGGCGGCAGCGTTAGCTTGGCGCAGCCACATCCAGGCGACAATAATGTGCCCAAACAGGTGCAGATAACAGGAAGCGTTGGCGAGGGTCTTGTCCACTTCGCCGCTCATGAGGGATTTGCCAAGGTCTTGGGTGACTTTAACAGCCTGTTGCAGTGTTTCACTCAATGACAACGCCCATTGCTGGCAGCGGTCGGTGGTGGCGCCTTCCAAATCTACCTGCATTTCCTGCATCAGTAGCTGCAAGCCATGGCTTTGATCCTGCCAAATTTTACGGCCCAGCAAGTCCAGGCCCTGAATACCGGTGGTGCCTTCATGGATAGGATTCAATCGGTTATCGCGCCAGCACTGTTCCACCGGGTACTCACGAGTGTAGCCGGCACCGCCGTATACCTGAATGGCCAGGTCGTTGGCTTTCGGGCCATGTTCGGAGGGCCAGGTTTTGATAACCGGTGTGAGCAGATCGAGCAGTTTGCCGGCTTCGATGCGCTTTTGTTCATCCGGATGGGTGTGCTGATCGTCCATCAAGCGGGCGCCATACAAGCAAAGAGCCAGCCCGCCTTCGCTGTAGGCTTTCTGGGTCAGCAGCATTCGGCGCACATCGGCATGTTCGATGATCGGTACCTGAGGGCTTTCCGGGTTCTTTTCCGAGGCTTTACGGCCCTGCAGGCGATCTTTGGCATATGCCAGGCTGTGCATATAACCGCGATAGCCGATCACCGCTGCACCAAAGCCCACGCCTACCCGGGCTTCGTTCATCATCTGGAACATGTACTTCAGGCCCTGATGAGGCTCGCCCACCAAATAACCATGACAAGGCGCATCGTCACCAAAACTGAGCGCGGTAGAAGTGGTGCCACGGTAACCAAGTTTGTGGATCAAGCCGGCGAGGCTGACGCCGTTGCGATCCGTCGGGTTGCCATCGGTGTCTATGCGGAACTTGGGAACGATAAACAGGGAGATGCCTTTTACGCCTGCCGGAGCACCTTTGATTTTGGCGAGCACCATGTGAACGATGTTTTCAGTAATGCTCTGCTCGCCACCGGAGATGTAGATTTTTGCGCCTTTAATCAGGTGGTGGCCTTCATCTGTTGGCGTGGCGGAGGTTCGGATATCCGCCAGCGACGATCCGGCATGAGGCTCAGTAAGCGCCATGGTTCCGGAATAACGGCCGCTAAGCATGTTAGGCAGAAAGCTGATTTTCTGTGACTCGTTGCCGAAAACGCGGATGAGGTTGGCGGCCGCAGTGGTTAGGAACGGATAGCCTGCGGTGCCTGGGTTGGCGGCGGTGAAGAAACCGTTGCAAGCGGCCATAACGGATTCAGGAAGTTGCATGCCACCGAGCTCGTAATCATAGCGGCCGGCGATAAAGCCCGCTTCAGCGTATGCGTCGAAGGCTTCTTTTACTTCAGGCAACATTTCCACTTTGCCGTTAACGAACTTGGGTTCGTCTTTATCAGCCGCGCTGTTGTGGCTGGCGAACTTCTCTCTGGCCATTTTGTCGGCGGTTTCGATGACGGCATCGAAGGTATCACGGTTGTGTTCGGTGAAGCGGTCGCGGCTGATCAGGCTTTCGGTATCGAGAACTTCGTAAAGTTGAAACGCCAGATCGCGGCGGTCTATCAGAGTATCAGTCATTTATGCAGCTTCCTGGTGATTGGCTGGAGCATCTGTTGATTGCCTATAGGCTCTCACAACCGGGTTTTCGTGGGAACCCGGTTTGGCCCGGGTTATGCATCGGGTTACCCTAACGGCCACTGGCTGGATGTTTCCGTAAAGTATCTTGACAGGTGTTATGTGGGAGAAAATGCCATGACCTCACCAGTTCGACAACCCCAAGCTGAAATTCTTAGCCGGCTATACAGCATGAAGCTTGCACAGATTGAACAGGCGACCCACCAGGGCAATAGCCTGCGTAATCAGGTATTGGAGGCCGAAGCTGAGGCCATTTTTAATGCCCTTAAATCTGCCCGGTGACAAAAAGGGGCCTCGCGGTGCCCCTCCACGTCACTCTTGAACACAATTTCTGCGTTTGATCGATCACAAGTTGACTTGACCTGCGAGCCCGGGCACGTATCA
The DNA here is from genome assembly GCF_900215155.1 of Marinobacter sp. LV10R510-11A. Taxonomy (NCBI): domain Bacteria; kingdom Pseudomonadati; phylum Pseudomonadota; class Gammaproteobacteria; order Pseudomonadales; family Marinobacteraceae; genus Marinobacter; species Marinobacter sp. LV10R510-11A. The sequence goes on along the minus strand of NZ_LT907980.1, from coordinate 4,208,658 downwards.
TCAGTTTCCAGGTTTTACTAACGGAGCAACCATGACCGCAAGGTCCGTCGGCTGCATGCAGTTCAATCGCCCCCCAATTACCGCTGACATCGCGCTGCATCGCGGGCGTTTACCGTACCTCCCAGACCCACCAGCCTCTCGCTGAACCAACTCTTGTGGCCCGGCATATTCACTAGATGCAACTTGTGCAGGGTAGCCCACCGGAGACTAGACTCAGGCTAATAAGCCATCTCCATTCAAAAAAAAGAAAACCGCTAACGAGGTTGCGATGTCGCTACCGCTGGTTGTACTACTGCCGTTTCTGGGGGCCATAGCCGCACCCCTGTTTGCCCAAGGCGGGCGAACGGCTATCGCAATAGCATCATCTGTCCCTGCGTTGATTGCACTGGCAGCGCTGTTTCCACACTGGTCTGTTCTTGCCGCGGGCGGTACCGTGCTGCACAGCTATGAGTGGCTCCCTGCACTCGGGCTTTCGTTTAGTTTTCGTCTGGATGGCCTGGCGCTGCTGTTTGCGCTGCTTATACTGGTCATCGGCCTTCTCGTCATTCTCTATGCCCACTACTACCTCAAAGCCCATGAGAATGTAGCCAAGTTTTACTCCCTGCTTTTGTGCTTCAAAGGCTCAATGCTGGGCATAGTGCTCTCTGGCAACCTGCTGTTGATGCTCATTTTCTGGGAACTCACCAGCTTGACGTCGTTCCTGCTGATCAGTTTCTGGACACACAAACAGGATGCTCGGCGTGGTGCACGTCTTTCACTGGCCGTTACCGGAGGCGGCGGCCTTGCCTTGCTGGCGGGCATTTTGCTCATTGGCAATATTGTTGGCAGCTTTGAACTGGACGATGTACTCGCCGCCGGCGATCAAATTAAAGCCCACGCCTTGTACCCAATTGCACTGACTCTGGTTTTGCTCGGCGCCTTCACAAAGTCCGCCCAGTTCCCGTTTCACTTCTGGCTGCCCCACGCCATGCAGGCACCCACGCCGATCTCTGCTTACCTGCATTCTGCCACCATGGTAAAAGCCGGCATATTCCTGATGGCGCGCCTTTACCCTGCTTTGGCAGGAACCGAGCAATGGTTCTACATGGTTAGCTTCACGGGCCTGGTTACCCTTCTGCTTGGCGCCTATGTCGCGATGTTCAAGCATGATCTTAAAGGTCTGCTTGCTTATTCAACGGTAAGCCATCTGGGCCTGATCACCCTGCTGCTTGGCATGGGAACACAACTGGCTACCGTCGCGGCAATATTTCACGTAATAAACCACGCCATCTTCAAGGCGTCACTGTTCATGGCTGCCGGTATCATTGAACACGAAACAGGCACCCGGGATATGCGCCGAATCAATGGGCTCTGGCGTTATATGCCCCATACCGCCACGCTGGCGATGGTTGCAGCCGCCTCTATGGGGGGCGTTCCTCTGTTGAACGGCTTTCTCAGCAAGGAAATGTTTTTTGCAGAATCACTCCAGCTCAACCTTCCTGGCCTGTGGTCATGGGTGCCGCCGATTGTCGCGACCTTGGCGGGCATCTTTGCGATAGCCTACTCGGCGCGCTTCATTCACGACGTTTTCTTCAACGGCAAGCCAGTTGACCTACCAATATTCCCGCCCCATGAACCACCGCGTTACATGAAAATTCCCGTGGAAATTCTGGTGTTCGCGTGCATTATGGTTGGCATTTTCCCGACGTTCTCCGTTGGCCCTCTGCTCTATTCTGCTGCGTCGGCCACCCTCGGTTTTGACGCGCCGGATTATCAGCTTGCGGTGATCCATGGCCTGAACCTGCCCCTGTTGATGAGTTTCCTGGCGTTTTTTGGTGGCTTGCTGATGTACAGCCAGCGTCAGCGCTTCTTCGATTTCCATGACCGTTTCCGGGAGATTGACGAGAAAGCCGTGTTTGAGGCCGTGGTTTCAAAGTTCGTGCATCTGGCTAACCGCTTTACCGGATGGGTCGAAAATGGCTCGCTGCAGCGCTATGCCATGCTTCTGATCGTAAGCGTTATTGCGGTAACCGTCATGCCGCTGATCGACAACGGCTTTTATATTGGCGAGAACGGGCTGAGTGCGATTGACTGGCCAACGGGGATTGCCGCGGGTGTGCTTATGGTATCTGCATTGGCAACGGCCGTTTGGCACCGGGAGCGCTTTTACGCACTGGTGCTGCTGAGCGTGGTTGGCCTGATTGTCGCGCTGGCGTTTGCCCGCTTCTCCGCACCGGATCTGGCCATGACACAGCTCTCAGTAGAAGTTGTCACCATTGTTCTGTTAATGCTAGCGCTCTACTACATGCCTTCTTGGACACCCATGGAGAGTTCCAGGGCCCAGCGCACGCGCGATATCCTCATCGCCCTGGCGGCAGGCACAGGGATGACTCTGATTACACTGGCCATGCTCACTCAGCCGTTCAGTTCCATTTCCGAATTCTTCCTTGAAAACAGCAAACCAGGCGGCGGTGGAACCAACGTGGTTAACGTAATCCTGGTCGACTTCCGTGGCTTCGATACCTTAGGCGAGATAACAGTACTGGCGATTGCGGCGCTTGGCATTTATGCCATGTTGAAAAACACCTCCCTCACGCCACCCCCGGGAGATGGATTAGGGCGCGCTTGGACACGGGATCATTACCCCCTGATGCTCAGACAGATTGCCCGACCTATGCTGCCGCTGGCACTCATGGTGTCTGCCTATATTTTCCTGCGCGGGCACAACTTGCCCGGTGGCGGCTTTATTGCTGGTCTGATAACCTCCGTGGCGCTGATTCTTCAGTACATTGCCAGTGGCATGATATGGACTCAGGATCGTATTCCGTTCCGGTACCATAATGTTATTGGCCTCGGCCTGCTGCTTGCGACCATCGCCGGCGCGGGCAGCCTAGCCTTCGGCTACCCCTTCCTGACGACCGCATTTGGCTATATCACCTGGCCCGTTGTAGGCAAATTCGAAGTTGCCTCGGCTCTGATATTTGATCTGGGCGTATACATGGCTGTGATTGGCGCCACCCTGCTCGCACTGGTCAGCATTGGCCGGCTGTCGCCGCATTCGGCTATCAAGAGTAAAAAGGAGGGCGTGTAATGGAACTGTTATTTGCACTGGTTATCGGTGCCTTAACGGCATCCGGCGTTTATCTGTTGCTACGCGCCCGCACCTTCCCCGTCATCCTGGGGCTGACTCTGCTGTCTTACGGCGTAAACCTGTTCCTGTTCGCCACCGGGCGCCTCGCCACCGGCCAGCAACCTATCATCGGAACCACCGCCAACTATACCGACCCACTGCCCCAGGCACTGGTGCTCACAGCAATCGTTATCGGCTTTGCTATGACAGCGTTTCTGGTTGTTCTGTCCCTACGCAACCTAGCAGATAACGATGGCGACCATGTGGATGGCCAACGCGACAAAGCCCCACCCTCATCGAAACAAGAACGGGAGGTAACCGGTAAATGACTCACTGGCTTATCGCTCCGATTCTGATACCCCTGCTCGGCGGCATTTTGCAGATATTCATGGGCTATGCGCCAGTCAGCCTGCGTCGCACTCTGGCAATCGCCACTACCGTACTCATGCTGGTTTCCACTGTTGTACTGCTAGTGCTTGCCAGTGATGGCAGCTATCGCATTTATGCTTTTGGCAACTGGCAGCCTCCCTTCGGCATCGTGCTGGTTCTCGACCGGCTAGCAGCACTGATGTTGGTGCTCACGGGGGTTCTCGGCTTGTTCTGTCACATCTACGCCAGTGGCGGTGCCGATGAGGGTAATCGGCAGTTTCACGCGCTGTTTCTGTTCCAGTTGATGGGGCTGAACATTGCCTTTCTGACCGGCGATCTGTTCAACCTGTTCGTTGCCTTTGAGGTTCTGCTTATCGCCTCCTACGGGTTGCTCATGCATGGCGGCGGAACGGCACGCACTGTGCCAGGGCTTCATTATGTTGTTCTGAACCTGGTGGGCTCTGCACTGTTCCTGATCAGTGTGGGCATGATTTATAGCGTAACCGGCACACTAAACATGGCGGATCTTGCTGTAAAAATCCCACAAGTGACCGGTAACAACCTGAATATTGTGAAAGCCGGTGGCATGATGCTACTGGTAGTTTTTGGCCTGAAAGCCGCGATTTTGCCGCTGTGTTTCTGGCTGCCCAAAGCCTATGCCAAGGCAACGGCACCAGTGGCTGCGCTCTTTGTGGTTATGACCAAGGTGGGTGTTTACGCCATTATAAGAATCTACCCGTTAATTTTTGGAGAAGGCGCTGGAGAGCTGGCGAATTTGGGTATGGACTGGCTGTTCCCTCTGGCACTGATCACACTCAGCATGGGCGTTATCGGAGCACTGGGTGCCAACAATCTGAAAACGTTGGTGGCCTGGCAGATCATTATTTCCGTGGGAACCCTGCTGGCCCCCATCGCGCTGGGCTCCGTGGCAGGACTATCCGCTGCTCTGTTTTATTTGGTGAGCACCACCTGGACTGCCGCCGGCCTCTTCCTGGTTTCTGAGCTGGTCGCAAGCCAGAGGGGAACGGCCGGCGACAGCATCGTTACCGCACCGAAAATGCGCCACCAGACATTCCTGAGCGTGCTGTTTCTTATCGGCGCTGTGTCTGCCGCCGGCTTACCGCCCCTAAGCGGCTTTTTTGGCAAACTACTGATTCTCCAGTCCGTTGAGCCCGGGGTCGAAATGGCTTGGTTATGGGGCGTTCTGTTGGTGGGCAGCTTCCTGACGCTGATAGCTTACAGCCGCGCCGGCAGTATCGTTTTCTGGTGGCACGTAGATGGCCACCTGGAAACCCCAGAACCCATGAACTACCGAGTTTCAATCTCCACCGGTATTCTTACCTGCCTCACCATGCTGATCGTTGTACTAGCCGGACCTGTAAGTGACTATACTCGTGCGACTGCCGAGCAGTTGCACGACAATCGTGGCTATATCAATATTCTGCAGACTCCCATGCACGTTCCGCAGAACCCTTTGATCGGGGAGAGTAACTGATGTTCGATCGTCTGAGTTTTCCTCAACCCTGGCTGAGCCTGATTCTGTTCGTTACCTGGCAGATCCTCAGCGACGGGGTATCCGGTGGCAGTGCTGTTCTCGGTCTGATCCTGGCCTGGCTGATTCCCCAAATGACTCACGGGTTCTGGCCCGAGCGCCCCGCCTTTGTAAAAACCTGGCGTATGCCGGCATACGTACTGCGAGTGTTGAAAGACATTGTGGTGGCCAGTTTTTCTGTGGCCTGGCTTATCCTCAGTCCCCGCACGCCACGCCCGGCTTTTATCTCTTACCCGCTTAAGCTTGAGCACCCGTTGGCAATATCTATTCTGGCCAGCACCATCTCGCTCACGCCGGGAACCGTCAGCGCGGATATAAGCGATGACAACAAGACCCTGTTGATTCATGCGCTGGACGCCACCAATGATCAAGAGGTTATTGACGCCATTCACAACAGCTACGAAAAGCCGTTGATGGAGATGTTCCAATGATCACTATTGCTCTATACCTCACCATCGGCATGGTGACCCTGGCCGCGCTGCTAAACGTATACCGTTTAATCAAAGGGCCGGATGAGCCCGACCGGGTTCTGGCGATTGATACGCTCTATATCAATGCCATTGCTCTGATTATCCTGCTGGGCATTACTCTTGGCACACGTATGTACCTTGAGTCTGCCCTTTTAATTGCGGTTATGGGCTTTGTCAGTACGGTGGCCATGGCTAAATATCTGAAGCGGGGCAGCGTCATTGAGTAATAATCGGAGTAAATCATGAGCCAGTTCGCGGAATACGCCATTTCGGCACTGTTGTTGTTCGGTGGTGCGTTTACGCTGGTCGGCGCAATCGGCCTTGCCCGGCTGCCAGACTTTTACACTCGATTGCACGGCCCCACCAAGGCAACCACCGTTGGCGTAGGCGCCATCATGCTAAGTTCGGTTGTGTACTTCAGCAGTGTGGACCAGGGTATCGATTTTTCCGAAATCCTGATCACAGTCTTTTTGTTTATGACCGCTCCGGTAAGCGCCAACATGCTGGCCAAAGCGGCCATGCATATAGGTGTTAAAACCGTAAAAAATACCGAAGGTAGCCCCTGGCATCAGTAATGAAAGAGGATTTTAAACATGGTACAGACACGAATTTTACCCCCAGCTGACAATGCCCACCAATACCCTCTCCTGATCAAACAATTACTGCTTTCAGGGCCAAGATATGCCCCTGACCAGGAAATTGTGTACGCCAATCGCAGCAAGTACACCTACACCGATCTGATCGAACGCATTCATCGCCTTGCCAACGCCCTCACCGATGCCGGCGTTAAGCCAGGCGACACGGTGGCGGTTATGGACTGGGACACGCCACGCTATTTGGAATGCTTCTTCGCCATTCCCATGATCGGTGCGGTACTGCACACCATCAACGTACGCCTTTCGCCAGATCAGATTGTTTACACCATGAACCACGCCGAAGACGATGTGGTTTTGGTGCATGATGATTTCCTACCGATCCTAGAAGGGTTGCAGAGCGAAATCACCACCGTAAAAACCTATATCCAGCTCAGCGATGAAAACACCGCAAAGGATACACAGTTAGAAACCGCTGGCGAGTACGAGGCACTTCTAGCCAACGCTGCGACCGAGTTCGATTTTCCAGATTTCGACGAGAACAGTGTTGCCACCACTTTTTACACCAGCGGCACTACCGGCAACCCGAAAGGCGTTTTCTTCAGCCACCGCCAACTGGTGCTGCACACACTGGCAATGACCGGCTCGCTGGCCGCCTACGATGAAATGCCTCTGCTGCGCTCGTCGTCGGTGTACATGCCATTAACACCGATGTTCCACGTGCACGCTTGGGGCGTTCCCTACGCGGCGACCATGATGGGAATCAAACAGGTTTATCCCGGCCGCTATGAGCCGGAATTGCTGGTTGATCTGCTCAAGGAACATAAGGTGTCCTTCTCGCACTGTGTTCCAACCGTCATGCAGATGATGATGGGCACAGAGTCCATCAAAACAGCAGATCTGAGCAATTGGCAGGTACTGATCGGCGGCAGCGCCATGACCAAAGGCCTGTGCGATGCTGGCGCCAAACTGGGCATCCGTATGTACACCGGCTATGGCATGTCGGAGACCTGCCCGTTGTTGAGCACAACGTTTCTCAAGCCAGAGGATCTGGAGCTGCCGCTGGAGCAGCAAACGGCTCTGAGGATTAAGACCGGCATCGCCGTACCCATGGTCGATCTGGAAATTGTAGACACCTCAGGCAACCCGGTCGCTCACGACGGCGTGGCCCAAGGCGAGGTTGTCGCCCGGGCTCCCTGGTTAACCCAGAGTTACTTCAAACAACCAGATAAAGGCGAAGAACTGTGGGAAGGTGGTTGGCTGCATACCGGTGATGTTGCCTCCATGGAAGCAGACCACACTCTCACCATCAAAGATCGCATCAAGGACGTGATTAAAACGGGCGGTGAATGGTTGTCATCACTGGATCTGGAAAGCCTGATCAGCCAACACCCTGCCGTAGCAGGTGCTGCCGTAGTGGGCATTCCGGATGAGAAGTGGGGAGAGCGCCCCTATGCTTTGATCAACCTGAAGCCTGGCGAGCAAGCCACTGTGGAAGATATTCAGAGCCACTTGCAGACATACGTTGATAAAGGCGAGATCAACAAGTGGGCCATCCCCAGCCAAATTGAGTTTTCTGAAGATATTCCAAAAACGAGTGTCGGAAAGATCAACAAGAAGCTGATTCGTGACCAGTTGAAGTAAGCAGAGCTGATATCACTATGGCCCGCCAGGTTTTCCTGCGGGCCATTTTTGTTTTTCATCGTATAATCCCCCGCCTCAAACCTTTCTCCACTCACTGCTATAAAAGAGCCTTACCATCATGATGTCCAAACTGCGTAACTGGATAGCCAGCCCGAACGGCGTACGTAAAATAATGAATGTTTACGGCCCATATGCAGGCGCTGGCGTGAAAGTTACCCACATTGCGGATGACTACAGTTCCGCGTCGGTAGAAATGAATCTGCGTTGGTACAACACCAACTATGTGGGCACTCACTTTGGCGGCTCGTTGTATAGCATGGTCGACCCTATGTACATGCTGTTGCTGATGAACAGCCTGGGTGAGGACTACATTGTGTGGGACAAATCTGCCTGCATCGATTTCATCCGCCCTGGCAAAGGCCGGGTAACGGCACATTTTGAGCTGACAAAAGAAAGGCTTGAGGAAATCCGTGTGGCCACCGAAGGCGGCAACAAAATGCTGCCGCAGTGGGATGTAGATATTGTTGATGAGAAAGGCGAACGGGTCGCCCGGGTTAACAAGGTTCTGTACGTTAGGAAAAAACGCTAACCACCGGAGCGTTTTACAACCCAGCCTTTCTGTTCCAGAAGTGGCACAAGCAAGTCCCGCTGATCACCCTGAATTTCAACAACACCCTCTTTTACGGTACCGCCGGTGCCGCATTTGGCTTTAAGCACTTTGGCGTAGGCTTTGAGTTCTTTTTCATCCATGGGGATGCCGGTAACCAGCGTAACGCCCTTCCCCTTGCGGCCTTTGGTTTCCCGGCTTAGCCGTACAATGCCGTCACCCTCAGGTCGCTGAGCCTTGCGGCAAGTGCATTCAGAAACCGGATTGCGGCATTCTGGGCACATGCGCCCCTGCTCGGTTGAAAACACCAGCCCGCTTGCAAATTTCTTCGCCATTTATCCTCCGTATATCATGCCTTTGGAACCCATGCCCCCAAAGACTCGGATGCTTTTTATTTCAAATCAGGAGGATACTTGGTGAACATCTCGGCGACCACCTCGTCAACCAGTTTGCTACGGGTTGCGGGAGACTGGTTTTCATTCAAGTAACGACGGCTGGCTGCGCGCCAAACAACTTCTTCGGAATTCCTGTCTACAAGCTCTACCACCAGCTTGCCTTCTTTCACTTCCCGCACGGGAGGCGGCGAAGAAAGCCCCCAGCCAAAATTACCTGTACCGAAGCCTAAACCAAGCCCCAAACCGGACTGTTCAAGGCGCTCTTCTTCCATAATCCGCCAGTGCACAAGAAGGTCTGCTTCCGACGCCTCAACCTTATTCATCGTCTTATTATTCAGCTCCCGCTCAACCGCGCTCTGAATGCGGTTTCCATCCAGGGAGACAAACGAGGCATTGCCAGCATCAGGCGCGAAGGCCCAGGATGAGTAGTCACTGAAAACGACTGCTGAGTTGTAATCCGTCACCACGTTACTGGCACACCCGGCCATGGCCAGTGTTACCAGAGCTACCATAAGAAAACGGGCCATTGTTTACTCCTTCGTGTGTGAGAGACTTAATACCAGTATACGCACAACACACTTATTCGATGCGCTTTTGACCGCTCATGTTTCAAAACTGTAATCCAGTTTATGGGCGTCACAAAAAGCCGTGAAAACATCGGACACATCTTCCGGAACAAGAACCCGCGCGGTAACCGCAGCGCCGTAGTCGATTGAATCCAGTTCAGCCGAATGTACATCACACCAGTGCCGCAGCGGCTGCTCATCGGCAAAGCCCATCGTTATATTTGCCGCGCTAACCGGCTTGTGAACAATTCTTCCCACCGCTGAAAGCACGCTCTCAGCCGCCCCGGCGTAGGCTCTTACAAGCCCTCCCGCACCCAGCTTAATGCCGCCGAAATAACGGATCACCATCACCAGCAAGTCGCCCATATCTTTGTGCTGAATCACGTTGAGAATTGGCTTACCTGCGGTACCGGAAGGCTCGCCATCATCATTCATTCCAGCTTCTGCTGCGGAGCCGGGACGCCCAATTTGGTAGGCCCAGCAGATGTGGCGCGCATCGGGGTGATCCTGATGTGCCTTTTCCAGCCAGTCTTTTACCTCGTCCCGGGAGCCAACAGGGGCAACTCGAGCAATGAAGCGACTTTTCTTTACTTCGGTTTCGCGCTCAAGGTAGCCGGCAGGTACCGGATATTCCTTTTTCATAAACTGGCCTGCGTTTTCATTAATCGACGGCGAACACCGGTAGCCGGGCCACAATCTGCAAGCCACCGCGTTCGCTGTTGTTTGCAGTGATGTCTCCGTCGTGGGCCAGAATGATGTCTTTAGAGATCGCCAGCCCCAGCCCCCAACCTTGACCGCCCCGGGACTTGTCTGCCCGAAAGAAAGGCTCGAAGAGGTGCTCGAGGATGTCATCTGCGACGCCTGGCCCCTCATCCTCGATCACAAGACTTATCCAGCCCGACGACAACGCCAAAGCAACATGAACCACCTTGCTCGGCGGGGTGTAATCCAAGGCATTCTGTAGAATGTTGTCGAACGCCCGCTGCAGCAAGCCGCTATCGCCCAGCACCGACACGCCGGTACTTTCGGGCATGGAATCCAACTTGCAATCCACTCTCTGGTGCTCCGCATAATCCACCGCATCTCGTAATACGTGATTCAGGATATCCACGGGGCGCACGGCTTCCCGGGCAATGCCACCACCCTGTTCGGTCACCCGGTACAGGGTCAGTATCTGCCCGGTCATGGTTTCAAGGCGTTCGTTCTGGCGCAAAATACTGGCCATTAGCTCGTCTTCCACACCGCCTTCGCTGGCCAGCTCAATAGCCACTCGCTGACGCGCCAGCGGGGTTCGCAAATCATGGGAAATGTCCCGCAACACGTGTTTCTGTCGCTCTAGCAACTTGCAGAGTTGATCGGTCATAGCGTTAAACGCCGTGGCAAGCTGCCCTACTTCGTCCCGGCGTGCGGCTATACGCTCGTTAACCCGCAGTTTGGTATTGCCTCCAGCGATAGCTTGCGCCGTGGCTTCCATGTGCCTCATGGGTCGCGATACAAAACGCGCAATTAGCCAGCAAGCTAGGGTGATCAGAACAAACGCCAACCCCATTTCGATAATCCGGAAAACCTTGGGCTCCAGCCAGCCCTCGCCGTGCATTTTCGGCCAGGCAACCAAACGGTACCCATCACCCATATCGACAATCGCGGGTTTTTGCCGATACCACCCGGATTTGATCCGTGAGCGAATAGCCGAAGGTAAACGGTTGTCATCATCCGCACTGATCATCATCAGATGCAGGCCCAGCTCATCACCTTGCGCATTGAGAAACCTGTGTGCCTCCCGGCGCCCGCGGTTATCGCGGATGGCTGCTACCTCAAACCCAAGGTCTCTCAGTTCAAGCTGGCGCTCAATGGCTGCGCGCTCGCGATCCAGTAATACCCGGGAGGCCAATTTGCTGACAACCACCGTTACGGCCATGGCCAGCCAGATTAGCAAGAAGATCCGCCAGAACAGCGGAACCATCCACCGGCGCTTCATGCCGGCACCCGATAGCTGTACCCGAGACCACGTACCGTCTCGATCCTGGGTGGATTATGGTTACCCAGCTTCTTGCGAAGATTGCTGATGTGCATCGCTTGTCTCTACCCAAATTTTGTCAATCGATGCGTGCTCGATCGATGTGTGCAAGATGTGTTGCCCTAAGTCTAACACGGGCTCCAGAACCTCCCGACTCTGGCCACCGCCCTGCTTGCAGCCAGCCCTATGTTGATGGCCGAAAGGCATGAATAAGCGCTGCGCGCAGTCGCAGAAGTGATCACAAGCCGGGTTTTAACGTAAGGTATCGGGAGCGATCAAGGAGTACGCCCCAGCCATGTCAAAACCCGCAATATCAAACATAACACTCGAGGCCTGCCATTCCCTTTCCGACATCCCCCGGGAGACATGGGAACGTCTGGCAGGCACCGACAATCCGTTTCTCCGATACGAGTTTTTTGAAGCACTGGAAACCTCCCGCTGTACCAGTGCGGAAACCGGCTGGAAACCTTGCCATCTTGTGTTTCGCATGGAAGGCGAGATTGCAGGGATCGCTCCCGCCTACCTCAAATCCCACTCTATGGGTGAGTACGTTTTTGATTGGGCATGGGCGGACGCCTACCAACGTTATGGCCTAGATTATTACCCAAAACTCCTGATAGCCGTCCCTTTTACACCTTCCCAAGGGCCGCGGTTATTACTCGATTCAAAACTACGCAGCGCTCTCGACGCCCAGCAGATGCACGACCTTCTGGATTCCCTTATCGCGCGTATGGGCGCTCACTCGTGGCACCTTTTATTTCCCAATACAGAAGACCAGCAACTGCTCCATCACGAAGAACAGCTACACCGCATAGGCTGCCAGTTCCACTGGCACAATCGCGGCTATGGCGGCTTCGACGACTTTCTGGGCGAACTCACCTCACGCAAGCGCAAGTCCATACGTAAAGAACGCCGCCAGGTGGCGGAGCAAGATATTACCTTCACCTGGTTTCATGGCCGGGATATTCCCGACCACGTTCTTGCCGCTTTTTATGTGTTCTATCAAGCCACTTATCTGAAACGCGGGCAGCGGCCTTACCTGACCCAGCAGTTCTTTGAACAGATGCGGGAAAGCATGCCCGAGCACCTGCATGTCATCATGGCGGTAAAAAATGGCGAGATGATTGCGGGGGCTCTTTTTCTGAGTGGGCGAAACACACTCTACGGCCGCTACTGGGGCTGCCTTGAGGAGTACAACCATCTGCACTTTGAAACCTGTTACTACCAGGGCATTGAGCTCGCAATCGTGTTGGGCCTGCAAACATTCGATGCAGGTGCTCAGGGGGAACACAAACTGGTGCGGGGTTTCGAGCCGGTGTTAACGCATTCGTGGCATGGAGTCGCCCAACCGGCCTTTCATGAGGCCATTGAAGCGTTTACACAGGAGGAGGCAGAGCAGGTTATGGGTTACTTCGAAGACGCCAAAACGGTACTTCCTTTCCGTCAAAACAGCCAACAGAACGACGGAGCCTGATGAGCCGCCCACTTGGCGGCACCCGGCTCCGCATCCACATCAGCTTTCCTTGACCCGAAAACCTATTTTCAGCGACACCTGATAGTGGCCAACCTTGCCATCAACAATGTGTCCGCTGGTTTCCGTTACTTCGAACCACTCCATATTGCGGATACTCTTCGCCGATTCCGCGAGGGCATTTTCGATCGCGCCCTCAATGCTTTTCTCTGACGAACCCACAATTTCGACTTTCTTGTACACGTGGTTATCGGACATACCAAAGCTCCTTGTATTCAGTGGCTTTCACAAAAAGCCTATAGGACAGACCGCTGTCCGGCAAATCACGATCTTGTAACCTCAGGAATGAGCAAACTACCGATTTTTAAGCTATCTACTTATTACCTAAAAGAGATATCGAACGAGTGCAGCCGCAAGAATACCCGCCGCAATGGCTGGCAACGGCTTCTTGAGAATAAGCATCGCAACGGCGGTCACTGAGAGGGCCACAAGCGCGCCTGCGTCACCCGCAAAAGCCATAGGCACGATGATGGCGATGAGCACGGAACTGGCCATGGTGTTGATGAAGCTCTCGATGCGCGGGCTTATCCGCACGAAGGACATCACAAACACGCCCCCGAACCGGGTTAATAGGGTAACCAGCATCATGAGCAATATCAGTGTCAGAACGCCTGTGGTGGTGGTTTCAATGGTCATATCCGCTCCTCCACGCTCTCATCATCTGGCTTCTTTTCGAGCCAGAAAAAGCCGACTAAACCGCCGGCAAGGGCTCCGGCGACTACGTGCGTATTGGCAGGCAGCCACTTCCATGCCGCCAGCGAGGCGACGGCTGCGAACGTCCAGGCCACCAGCACCCGAGGGTTCTTTTTTCCGCCCAAGGCCATGGCCAACAAAAAACAGCCCAAAACCATATCCAGCCCGAGGCTTTTAGGGTTCTGCAAAAGCCCACCGAAATACACGCCCAGCCAGGTACCAATAATCCAAGCCAACCAGAGCACCAGCCCGCCGCCCAAAATCACCTCAAGGTTTCGCCTGCCGCTTTGGTACTCTTGGGCAGACACCGCCCAGTTAGCGTCGGTAAGGAGCAAAATAAGGCCATAGCGTTTAGCCGGCGAGACATCCTTCAGCATGGGATAGAGCGAAGCGCCCATCAGGAGATGCCGGGAGTTGATGGCGAAAACCACGATCATAACGGGGATAACAGAAACTTCTGCGCCCCACATATCGATCGCCGCAAATTGCGAGGCGCCGGCAAATACTAGGGTGCTCATCAGCAAGGATTGGAGAGGATCCAGCCCATTCTGAACGGCGGCCAAGCCAAATGCAGCACCGAACGCCACCACGAACAGTGAAATAGGGAGCATCCGGATAAGTTCAGAACGAACCTTCGCGGGCTGGAACTTATAGGGATATTGCGTGTTTTTCATCTACGCAAGCTAAGGAAATTCCGGCTGTACGCGTATCAGTAGTTTCCGCAGGCGTGAGTTACTGATCTTCCAATATGTTTTGCAAATGCAACTAACACATAACCACCCATGGCTCTTCGCAGCACAGATATTACAATTGACCTCTGAGCTTACAGCGATTAGTTTACGTTTAGTCTGGACCCACAAGGGCAATCCCCTTCGGGAGACCCGGGCACCTGAAATCAAACGCCGGCCACAAGCTGGACGACAAAAACAACACTGCCGCTGCCGCCGAGATCCGGCCAGGTGGAGAGGATTTCAATATGCGTACATCAGCACGTCTTCGAGACGTCTTGTGCAGTGCACAATGGCACCCGTCTGTTAAGATCATCGCCTTTCATTTCCACAGGATAACGCCTATCCAAGCCATGGAAGAGAGGTAAGCCGCCATGAATGTATTCAGCCATCCCGAATTTGATAACCACGAGCATCTTTCTTTTTTCTGCGACCCAGAAAGCGGGCTCAAAGCCATTGTTGCCATACATAACACCTCCCGTGGGCCGGCCCTTGGCGGCTGCAGGATGTTCCCCTACGCCAACGATGAAGAAGCTTTGCGTGATGTGTTGCGCCTGTCACGAGGCATGACCTACAAATCTGCGCTAGCCAACCTTGATCTGGGCGGAGGAAAATCGGTCATCCTTGGCGACCCGCGCAAGCATAAAAGCGAAGCCTTGTTGGAAGCTATGGGCAAGCACCTTGAAGGGCTTGGCGGCCAGTACATTGCAGCCGAAGATTCCGGCACCAGCGTGTCGGATCTGAAAATCATGGGTCGGCACACCCAACACGTTGCCGGTATTGTCGAGCGCACCGCTTACAACGGCCAGCCCAGTAATGGTGACCCTTCCCCTACCACCGCCTATGGCACTTTTATTGGCCTGAAGGCGGCAGTAAAACACAAGCTTGGACGCGAGGATCTGACCGGTTTGAAGGTCGCTATCCAGGGTATTGGCAACGTGGGATACCGCCTAGCTCGCCACCTGAAGGACGCCGGAGCAGAACTTTGGGTTTACGACATTCACCACAAGAACATGCAGCGTGCAGTGGATGAGCTGGGTGCCCATGCGGCATCGGCTGAGGACATCCTGTTTCTGCCGGTAGACGTGGTCGCACCCTGCGCCATGGGTGCCGTGCTTAACGACGACAGCATCCCCCGCCTGAAAGCTACGGTCATCGCGGGCGCGGCCAACAATCTGTTGCAACGCCCGCATCATGATCAGGCCCTAAAAGATCGCGGTATCCTCTATGCGCCAGACTTCGCCATCAACGCCGGTGGTATTATCGATGTGTTCTACGAGCGCACCGGCGCTTCCCCCGAGGACGTACGCGCCCATGTGGAAGGTATAGGCGAAACGCTTGCCGAGATCTTTACACGCTCGGACGACAGCGGCGTTCCAACGGGTGTGGTTGCTAACACACTTGCGGAAGAACGCTTTCGGAAGCATTCCAGCGTAGCGGAAACTTCACGCGAGCAGCTTATTGGCGCCGGTTAATAAACGGCATTTGCTTTGCGGGGCCGTGATCAGTTCACGGTCCCTGTTCTTCCAAAGAAAAACAACTATCTGGCAGGAGACAATTATGTCTGAATCACATGCGCCTACTCTAGGAGCAATGGAAGGCTCGAACGCCAAACGGGGGCTCTGGTCTTCACGTTTAGCTTTTATTCTTGCGGCTACGGGCTCTGCCGTTGGTCTGGGCAATATCTGGAAGTTCCCCTACATCACCGGTGAGAACGGCGGCGGCGCCTTTGTGCTGGTATACCTTCTGTGTATCGCCGCAATTGGCCTGCCTATCATGATGGCCGAAGTGTTGATTGGTCGCCGTGGCGGACGAAGCCCAGTTAACAGCCTGAAACAGATCGCCAAACAGCAAGGGCTTAACCCAGCCTGGCGCGCAGTTGGCGCCGTTGGCGTGCTTGCTGGCTTCCTAATTCTCTCGTTCTACTCGGTTATTGGCGGCTGGGCGGCATCCTATGTGGGCACAGCGGCCACCGGGCAGCTTACCGGCCAGTCTGCGGATGCCATTGGCGCCATTTTCTCTGATTTGCTCGCTGACCCGGTCACTCTGTTGATGTGGCACACCCTGTTTATGGCGCTGGTCATGCTTGTGGTGGCAAAGGGCGTTCGTGCGGGGCTTGAGCGCGCCGTCAGTATCCTCATGCCAGCCTTGTTCCTGCTGCTGCTCACGGTTGTCGGCTACGCCATGACCACCGGTGAGTTCGGCCGAGCGGTGACCTTTCTGTTCCAGCCAGACTTCTCCAAACTCACCACCTCAGGTGTTCTGGTAGCACTGGGCCACGCCTTCTTCACGCTGAGTCTCGGCATGGCAGTGATGATGGCTTACGGCTCCTATCTGCCAAAGAACATTTCCATCGCCAAAACCTCCATTGCCGTATGCGTAATCGATACCGGTGTGGCTCTGCTTGCGGGCTTAGCCATTTTCCCGATTGTGTTCGCGAACGGCCTTGAGCCAGGCGCCGGCCCGGGCCTAATCTTTCAGACCCTGCCGCTGGCATTCGGCCAGATGCCCATGGGCAGTCTGTTCGGAACCCTGTTCTTTGTATTGCTGATATTTGCCGCCTGGACGTCGGGCATTTCCCTGCTGGAGCCCATCGTGGCATGGCTGGAAGAACAAAAAAGCATGAATCGCACCCGCAGCACGCTGGCAGCCGGCTTCGTGTGCTGGTTACTGGGCATTGCGTCGATTCTTTCCCTGAACCTGTGGTCGGATTTTGCGCCACTGGGGTGGATCGGCATGCTTGAAGGTAAAACGATCTTTGATCTGCTGGACTTCTTTACTGCCAACATCCTGTTGCCTCTCGGCGGCCTGCTGGTTGCGGTGTTTGCCGGCTGGGTGATGTCACGCGAGGCGATGGAGAACGAACTGGAGCTCACCAAACCCATGTTCCGTCTGTGGTACATCACCGTACGCTACATTACGCCAGTGGCTGTAGGCGCGGTATTTGTCTATAACCTGTTCGGATCGTGAGCAGCATTGGGTAAGGAGCCCATTTATAACTGATCGGGGCTATAACTGATCGAGGGAGACCTTCAGGGTCTCCCCGATTCTTGCGTTCAGTTTAAGATCCGCCAACTCCTCCGCACGGGTCCGGCCTAGATTAAGGGTGGCAATAGGCTTGCCGAATTCTTTGGCGTACCGGCAAAAACGGAAGCCCGAGTACACCATCAGCGACGATCCAATCACCAACAAACCATCACTGGCTTTGAGTGCATCCAGTGCTGAATGCACCCGTTGCTTCGGCACATAATCCCCGAAAAACACCACGTCCGGTTTCAGGATGCCGCTGCATTGGGGGCAATCTGTCAGACGAAACCCGGAGAAATCCACGTCCAGATCCGCATCACCATCTGGGGCGACATCAGCTTCGTATTGCGCGAAATCCGGATTGAGATCGGCACAGCGTTCGTGCACATCATCCCGGGGGCATCGGTAGCCACAACTCATACACAGCACTTCATCCGCGCGGCCATGCAAGTCGCTCACACCGTGAGTACCGGCTTTCTGGTGCAGGCGGTCTACATTCTGGGTCACCACCAGACTGGAGTGATTACGCAGTTCAAGGTCGGCAATGTAGTAATGGGAGGGGTTGGGGGTGGCATTACGCATCACTGGCCAGCCAATCAGGCTGCGCCCCCAGTAACGCTGGCGGGTTTCAAAGTTCTCCATGAACTCGCGGTGCTGAACCGGCTGTTTGCGCTTCCAGGCACCTTCGCCATCGCGGTAATCCGGAATACCGGAATCGGTGCTGACGCCAGCGCCGGTCAAAATCAGGAGTTTGGGATAGCGGTGAATAAAATCCGCCAGCAGCTCACCGGCCTGCTCCGGTTCATGCAGAATCGATGGCTCATCCAGCTCCGGGAGGCGCTGGTTTGAACTGAAAGGATGAGTACGGTGGGTCGTCACTGGCATACACACTCCGGCAGGTTCAGCCCGGCTTGCGGGCCACGTAAACGGTGTTGAAAGATTCTCTGTTCTGGAATGGATTATAGAAGCTCACAACATGACAGACCACTTCAGTGAACACTTCCCGCAGCACGTCCATGAATACGGCGTCTTCGCCCTCGTTGGACCACATAGCAAAGATGCCACGGGCTTTGAGTTGACGGGCCATACGGCCGATATTTTCCGTGGTGTAAAAGCTGGCGTTCGAGTCGTTCAGCAGGGCGCGGGGTGAGTGATCGATGTCCAGCAAGATGGCATCAAACTCTTTGCCGGGCGCTGTCGGATCAAAACCACCGCTTTGAGGATCGGCAACGGCCAGATCAAAGAAGCTGCCGTGAATGTAGCGGCTGCGCGCATCTGCGTTGATGTCTTTGCCAAGGGGTACCTGCTCTTGCTGGTGCCAGCGAATAACCGGCTCCAGGTAATCAACAATCAGCAACTCCCCTACTCGCTTATGATTGAGCGCAGCCACGGCGGTATAGCCGAGCCCCAAGCCGCCTACAACAACACTTAGGTTGTCGCCTTCGGTTTCGCCTAATCCGAGATCAGAGAGGGCTACTTCGGCGTCCACAAACATGCTGGACATGAGAAACTCTTCACCCAGCTTTACCTCGAAGATATCTCGATCGCCCAGCGCCGGGATGCGGCGACGGCGCAGTGTGATCTCACCAATTTCGGAGGGCTGACTATCAATTTGCGCGAACAGGCGTCCCACTGTATTGCCTCTTTTTTCGTGATTGGTCGTTTAGCCTTAAACCTGCTTATGGGAAGCAGAGAGGATCGCACGCATTTTCTCGGCGCCTAGCTTGTTCATCAGCTCGATGTTACGCGATGGAATTCCATCCACATCCGGATGGCTATCAATCGCAGCTTCCAAGCTGGCTTCCCGTAACAAGTGCAGCATGGGAAACGGAGAACGATTGGTGTAGTTCTCCGCTGCACTCGGCTTCGTGTCTGCAAACTGATAATCCGGATGAAAACTGGCGATTTGGTAAACACCTTCCATATCCAGATACGTGAGCAACCCTTCTGCAGCGTCCAGAAACTCGTTGTAGAGGCCGAATTCCTGCATTACGCGGGGATGAATCAGTAGAGTGGTTTCAATATCCGGCTCATCGTCCAAGCGCAGGAGTTCAGTTTGGAGGGCTTGGAGTAATGAATCCTCGTTATCAGCCTCAGAAACCACAAACCTCACACGATCCCTGACCAGTTCCCGTTTGGCGAACGGGCACAGGTTATAACCAACCACAACGTCCTCGACCCATTTCTGGGTCGCCTGAACTACCGATTCTTCGCTCACTGCAGCTTCCTCGTGTGGTTGATCGAATCTACGAAACTCAAACGTATCCCTGACTACGCAGGTAATCGTCGTAGCTGCCGCTAAAGTCAGTAATACCCTCAGGCGTCAATTCAATAATCCGAGTCGCCAGTGAAGATACAAACTCACGGTCGTGGCTCACAAAAATCAATGTACCCGGGTAGTTCTCAAGCGCCAGGTTCAACGCCTCGATGGACTCCATATCCAAGTGGTTGGTGGGCTCATCCATCAGCATCACGTTTGGCTTTTGCAGAATCAGCTTGCCGAACAGCATGCGCCCCTGTTCACCACCGGAGATTACCCGCACCGACTTAGCAATGTCGTCGCCAGAGAACAGCATGCGCCCCAGCGTGCCGCGTATCAGTTGCTCACCGCCCGTTGTCCACTGAGCCATCCATTCTGTCAGCGTATCGTCTGCGGCGAAATCCGCCGTGTGATCCTGAGCGTAGTAGCCCACTTCGGCGCTGTCCGTCCACTTTATCTCACCGCTGTCAGGCTCGTACGCGCCGGTCAGGCACTGCAGTAGCGTGGTTTTACCGATACCGTTAGCACCGATGATGGCCACGCGCTCGCCGGCTTCAACCTGCAGGTTCAGCTTGTTGAATAGAGCCTTTTCATCGAAACCCTTGGTCAGTTCCCGAATGGTTACCGCCTGGCGATGTAGTTTTTTGCCTTGTTCAAAGCGGATGAACGGGCTGATGCGGCTGGAAGGCTTTACTTCATCTAGCTGGATCTTATCGATCTGGCGTGCGCGAGAGGTCGCCTGCTTCGCTTTCGAGGCGTTGGCGGAGAAGCGGCTTACAAACTGCTGCAGCTCTGCAATCTGGACCTTTTTCTTCGCGTTATCCGAGAGCATACGATCACGTGCTTGTGTGGCGGCAGTCATGTACTCATCGTAATTCCCCGGGAACAGCTTCAGCTCGCGGTAGTCCAGGTCCGCCATGTGGGTGCACACGCTATTCAGGAAGTGGCGGTCGTGGGAAATGATGATCATGGTACTGCTACGAGCCACCAGAATGTTTTCCAGCCAGCGGATGGTGTTGATATCCAGGTGGTTGGTAGGCTCGTCCAGCAACAGAACGTCTGGGTTCGAGAACAGTGCCTGAGCCAGCAGTACCCGCAGTTTCCAGCCTGGCGCCAGGCGACTCATAAGCCCATTGTGCTGCTCTAGGGGAATGTCCAATCCTAAAAGCAGCTCACCGGCGCGGGATTCGGCTGTGTAGCCGTCCATCTCAGCAAACTGTACTTCCAGATCCGCAACCGCCATACCGTCTTTTTCGCTCATCTCTGGGAGCGAGTAGATGCGATCACGTTCTTCTTTAACCTCCGACAGCTCTTCATGGCCCATGATGACTGTGTCGATAACAGAATAGGTCTCAAAGGCAAACTGATCTTGTCGCAGTTTGCCCAAGCGAACGTTCGGCTCTAGCATGACCTGGCCTCCGGAGGGCTCGAGGTCACCGCCGAGGATCTTCATCAGAGTGGATTTACCGCTGCCGTTGGCCCCGATCAGGCCGTAGCGATTGCCGTTACCGAACTTGGCAGAAACGTTTTCAAACAGGGGCTTGGCCCCGAATTGCATGGTAATATTGGCAGTAGAGATCAAGAAACAAACCTATAGATGTGAGGGCCAGCGCCGCGCCGGCTAAAGAAAGCGGGCATTGTACAGGTTTGCAGTGACAACCGTGAGGTCGCAAAAACCCCGATAAAAAGGCTTGCCTCAAGCGAAGGGGACGGGCAGCATTCCTCCTCTGAAGTACCCATTCATTCTCTTTAAGGATAATTACCATGGCAGAAGCAACCGCACGCCACATTCTGGTAGACAGCGAAGCAAAATGTGAAGAACTGAAGAAGGCCATTGAAGGCGGCCAAGATTTTGCAGAAGCTGCCAAGCAGCACTCTTCTTGCCCTTCCGGTCGTAGCGGCGGCGACCTAGGCACCTTTGGCCCAGGCCAGATGGTTCCCGAGTTCGACCATGCAGCATTTAACGGCGAACTGAACACCGTGATCGGCCCCATCAAAACCCAGTTTGGCTACCACCTGCTGGAAGTAACCGGTCGCAGCTAAGGGTTTTCTAGGCGCGGTTAAGGGCTTTCTAAGCACAGCTAAGTGCTCTTACCGCGCCTGCCCTATTTTTGCGGGGAGAGAAAACGCGCCATCTGATTGCCGATGGATTCAATCGGATCGGTAATGGCCTGTTGAATACTCTGGGTAACCGTTTTTGAAAACGCAGATCCCGGGCCACTTTCCAGAAAATCGATATACAACCCCATCTCCTGAGCGCTGATTTTTTCATAGGTGTGCAGATAACTGTCATACACCTGCTGCTCAACAACGCCCCGAATTTGGCCGCGCTGGTTCTCTATGTTCTGTTTGAGCGCATCGTAATTTTCTGAATCACTGCTGAACGCTGCCATAGCGGTTGCCAGCCCAAGCTGCACGGCAATGGTGGTATCTACTGCGCTTTCGGTGGCGCGGGCTGCACGGTCAAACCGCTCAAACGTCTGGGCGCGATCCGTGCCTTTGTATTTCTTGTTCAGCTCCGGCGCCCTAGCCTGAATCTGTCGCCAAGCAGCTGGGTCTGAAGCCGCCACTTCCGCAGCCGAGATTTTCTTGGCCACGGGTGTCTTGTACCAGCTCTCTACTGCTTCAAGCTGCTTCCCGGAGAGGTCACGCTCGAGATTCTTCACAATCTGCTGCTCTATATCCGCAGCACGGAAGCTGTTAGTGACGACATATCCAATGGTGTCCGCAACCATTGGTGGAAGCTGCTGGTTCCGCTTCAGACCCTCGCGGATGCCTTCGCTCATCATGGCGGGGTAGCGATCAACAATGTCGTCGATAGGTGATGCCGACAGAACCTGCTGGGCACTAGGCGCGGCCATGGCAGGGCCAGCCAGAAACAGACCGGTGATTAAAAGAGGTTTAACTAGGGTGCCAAGCTTCATTTAACTATCATCCTGTTTGGTGGATGCTGCGTTTATGACACGCGCACCCTCCCCTGAGCAAGCAATCCATGGGTTCTGGAGATGACAGTTTGGTAGGAAAATTCTGGCAACCGACACGCCCACGCAGGAAACGGCGCCAAACCCGCCGTGATCGATGGTTATCCCGGTTGAAATGGTACGGCCTTCCGGTGCTCGGGGTGCTTATCGGCACATGGGCAACACTACGTTTTAGCCTGCTAGCCCCCAACCCACCGGTTAACCCCGATGATCTGTGCGAAATTTTCCGGAAGCATACCGTCTGGTACGACTACGCAAGCGATTCGCAGGCACGTTGGGGTACGCCCATCGCGACCCAAATGGCTTTCGTTTACTACGAGTCCTCATTTCGCAGCCACGCCCAGCCACCCAGAACGGTGTTGTGGGGCTTTATACCTTGGAGCCGCCCAACCACGGCGTACGGCTACGCCCAGGCTTTGGACCCCGCGTGGGGGGAGTATCTTGCCGCCAATGGCGACGGTTTTTTCACCGTACGCACCGATATGGAGCACGCACTGGACTTTGTAGGTTGGTACAACCATCTCACCAACCGACAACTCAACATTCCCTTCTACAACCCACGCCAGCTTTACTTGGCTTACCACGAAGGCCGTGGCGGTTACGCCCGCAAAACCTTTGCCCGTAAACCCGCGGTAACCGCTCTGGCCTCAAGGGTTCAGAGCCGCGCCTTCCGTTACGATAATCAACTCAAATCCTGTGAGTAGGAATTCCAGTGCTGGCATTGGTATCAGTTTTGGCCATTCTGTAGCTGAAAACGATTCGCACAATCATTGGGCTGCCGGGTTGAACTCAATAACCGGCGCCTGGGCCTGCAGGCGCTCCACCAGAAACTCCATCACAATGCGAACCCTGGCCATTTGCTGGGTATCTTGGTTTACATGTAACCAAAGATCGACGCTTTCACCCTCAATCGGATCTGACAGGCGGCGCAGTTCTTTGGTGGCCTCACCCAAATAACACGGCAACACAGCCAAGCCGGCTCCCGCGCGAGCCAACGTGTACATTGCATGCAAGCTGTTGCAGCGGATCACCGAACTGACACCTTTCAGTTGCTTGCGGTACCACCGGCCCGTTGCTAGGTGACTGAAGGTGTCGTCTGGAATAATCCAGAGGCAATCATCCGCATGATTCTCAATATCCATATTGCGATTGCGCCGGCAATATGCGGCAGAACCGTATACAGCAGACTCAATGGAAGCGATGCGCTCCCCCTCCAATGTCGCTTGGGGTTTGTTTTCCGGGCGCAAAGTCAGGTCCGCTTCCCGATGACTGAGATTGGATACATCGTTGTCCGTCAGTATTTCTAACTCAATGTCGGGAAACTCACGCACCAACTCCGCCAGAATCGGCCCGAGTAATTCGCTCATCATCGCGTCTTCTGTCGCCAAACGCACTCTGCCCACGGGCGCTGAATCCTGCCCTACCAGCTTGCGTTCGAGATTTTCCATCTCAACCGACAGCTTTGCAGCATTGCGGAAGGCGGTTTCCCCTGCGGGGGTAAGCTGCAGCCCATCGCGGTTTCGTTCAAAAAACTGCACACCCAGCGACTCTTCCATCTGATCCAGCCGACGCAAAACCGTGGTTTGGTGCACACCCAGTAATTCTCCGGCTTTTGCGAGGGTTCCACCTATTGCCAGAGCATGTATATATCGAAGATAATCCCAATCCATAAGCTACTGCGTATTTGCAACATGAATAGGGATTTTAACGTATTTAAGCTGCAAAATAACACCTCTACAATTAGCGTAAATTCGGATTGGTTCCGGAACTAACTCACCAGATAAGGAGGAAGTCGCTATGGCACAAAGACATATCGCAACCGTTCAACCGCTACCATCCAGTATCCTCCATAATAGTACTGAGGTGAGAAGCCAGCATACCCGTGCGGCTGCTAAGATAGCGGTTCAGTTCATGAGCCGTAAACTGCGCTCATTTAACCGCAAGGCCGTTGCGGGAACGCCGGATATGGCCCAGATGCAAGGCGGACACTGATTACAGCTAGGCAAACGTAAAGAGCTGCATCTATAGCGCAACCCTTTATCGACAACCTGACTGAAAACGCCGACGTCTCTTAAATCGAGGCGCCGGCGTTTTGCATTACACAGTCAGAACTCCCATATCACCTTCTTTTTCTGCTCAAACCATTCGTCCATCTTACGGTTATAAATCTCCTCGATCACGTTTCGCTTGATCTTCATGGTGGGTGTCAGCATGCCGTTTTCCATCGTCCACGGCTCTTTCACCACCACCACAAACGCGATCTTTTCGTGTGCCTCACAGCCTTCGTTCACCGCCTTCAACTCGTTTTCCAACTCCTGCTCTAGCTCATCCCGGTTTGTGCCATTTGAAAGCGCACCCCGGGCCTCCTCCGAGAGCAGTATCATCATGCACGGCTGGGGCTGGTTGGCACCGGCCACACAAACAACCTCCACCGAAGGATGATTAAACCGGTTCTCAATAGGCACCGGCACCACATACTTGCCCTTGGAGGTTTTGAATATGTCTTTCACCCTGCCGGTAATCCGCAGATAGCCATCGGCATCGATTTCGCCCATATCACCGGTTTTTAGGAAGCCGTCGGCGGTAACGTCCTCCCGTGTTTTTTCTTCATTTTGATAGTAGCCCAGCATCGCTCCCATACTTTTTACCTGCACCTCGCCGCCATCACCGATACGATGCTCCACGCCGGGATTGGTCACGCCCACGTAACCACTCCTGGCCTGCCCCGGCCGGCTGAGGTGGGAGTAACCGAAGTTCTCAGTCATACCGTACACCTCCAGCAACTCAAGCCCGAGGTTGCGGTACCAATTGATGATCTCTTCCGACAAAGGTGCCGCGCCAGTCAGGGCCACACGGCAATGATCCAGCCCTAGCTGCCTAACAACCTTCTTTTTCACTAACGAGCCGACGAAGGGAATGCGAAACAGAAATTTTTGCTTTCTGAGCGGCAATTTCGTGTTCACACCCAGGTAGAACTTCATCCACAGGCGCGGCACAGAGAAAAACAGAGTTGGCCGGGCCCGCTGTAGATCCTCCTGAAAGGTGTCTAGGGAATTGGCAAAATAAACACGAAAGCCAAAATACAGTGACAGGGTTTCCACCGCTGCTCGCTCTGCCACATGAGCCAAGGGAAGATAGGAAAGCATGCGATCGTCTGGTGTCGCAGTGAACATCTGCTCCAACCCGTCCGCGACCGCCACCATGGCGCGGAAACAGTGCATGACGCCTTTAGGGCGGCCGGTGCTACCTGAGGTGTACACAATAGTAGCCAGCGAATCCGGATCGGGTAATTTGGGCGATGCCGGCTTGTGCTCCGCAATAATATCCAGCCACTGGGGAGTATCCTTTCGTGGCGACATGGGCAGAGAGATAATCGGAAGATCCGAAGGAATATGTCCTTTGATATCGTTCCAACCATCTGCTATTCCATCGAGCTTTCCTAGAAAAAGCAGCGCAGCCCCGCTGTGCTCGAGAACATAGGCGGCAGATTCACCGTTGAGTGTGGGGTATAGCGGTACAGACACATGCCCTGCTGCCCATATGGCCAAATCTGACAACATCCAGTGCGCACTGTTTTTGCCCAACACTGCAATACTGCTACGTTCAGGCAACCCCAAACTGTTCAGGTGGGCGGCCATACGCGATACCTGATCAGCCGCCTGCCTCCAAGTGACTTCCTCCACCGTGCCATCTGGATAGGGTTGGGTCATATAAAGCGTATCGGGACGCTGCTCCGCCCAGTAATACAACGCGTGCAAAGAGGTTTGTCTACGGGGATCCACTGCCATGAAAACTCCTTATAGTTGTTATTGCCTGCGGGCTTGCGATCAGCGCCGAAAGCGGGTTTCTAGCACCACGGCTGAGTTAGTGCGCTCAACGCCATCAAGGTTCCCGATTTCATCCAATACGGTACTCAGCTCCTCCAGAGACTGCGCCTGTACAATCGCTATCAAATCATACTCGCCGCTTACCGAGAACAGTTGCGATACTTGGCTGATGCTCTCAAGTACAGAATTGGTTCGCGCTGTTAGTTTCTGGGCGACTTTTATAGACACGTGTGCCTCCACTTGGCTCGCCAAAAAAACCCCACCCAATTGCACAGAGTACCCCGCAATCACGCCGCTGGCCTCCAGCCGCGCTATCCGGTTTTGCACCGTTGATCGCGACAGGTGCAAGGCCTTGGCCAGATCCGTAATGCTGGCTCTGGCGTTTTGCCGTAGCAGCATAATTAGCTTTTGGTCTGCGCTCCCAATCATCTTGACTACTCATCTGGTCATTATGACAAAAGCATAGTCCATTTCGCGCATTTTGCACCTGCAAACTGTTTAGGCTTAGCTTCATACTGTCCCGAAACAACGTCAGGTTGCAGCCCATGATCATTCGACCAATTACCGACAGGGATCTGGACACCCTGTTTCAAATAGCCACGGAATCCGGCTCGGGGTTTACATCACTGATGCCCGACAAAGATGCTCTGGCACAAAAAATCGCTCACTCAATGGCTAGCTTTGAGCGTCGGGTGTCATGCCCTGGCGACGAGCATTACCTGTTCGTACTAGAAGATGAAACCACCGGAGACATCCTCGGCACCACCGCAATAGAGGCAAGTGCAGGGCACACTCAGCCGCTTTATCATTTCCGCCGTAACACGGTTACCCATCATTCCCGGGATCTTGATCTTCGCCGAAGCGTGGAAACCCTCACTCGCTGCAACCATTACACCGGCTATTCTGAAATCTGCTCGCTTTATCTGCGACCGGAGTTCCGCCGCGCCAATGCGGGAAAACTGCTTTCCCGAGTGCGCTTCCTATTTATGGCTCTTCATCCTGAACGCTTTTCAGACAAAGTCATTGCCGAGATGCGCGGCGTTTCCAATGCCGCTGGCCAATCGCCTTTCTGGGACTGGCTGAAAGCCCACTTCGTTGATATGGAATTCGGCCGGGCAACTCATTTAGTGGGAGCAGGCTATACAGATTTCATTGATGAGCTGATGCCTTCCCATCCGCTCTATACTTGCCTGATGAGCCCAGAAGCCCAGGCGGTTCTCAGCCAAGTACACGACCACACCCGGCCAGCCTTGCGGATACTGGAAGCAGAGGGTTTTCAACACAAAGGGCTCATCGACTTGTTCGATGCTGGGCCAACCGTTGAGTGTGCCCTGGCTGACATTCGCAGCGTGAAATCCTCTGCGCCATGCACTGTCCAAATTGGCGGCGCTAGCATGAGGACTAGCATGAGAGCTAGCAGTGACGATGAACCTGCTAACTACCAACACAACCAACCAATCCTGATTACCAACACAGGAACGGCAGACTTCCGGGCAACCATCACATCTGAAGTATCTGCCCATCCAAGCCCCGAAAAAGCAGATAGCGCGCTGGCAAATACACTGATTGTCTCCCCTGCCCTTGCTACAAAGCTGCGCCTTAGCGACGGCGAGCCCTCCCGATTTCTGCCTTTAAATCAGGCAGCACCCGCACTAATTCGAAGCACGGCCACGGAGTTAAACTATGCATACTGACCGCAATACCCTGTTCGAGAAGCTCTGGCAGAATTATCGAGACGTTACGCCGTCGGCTGCGCAAATACACCGCTTTCTGGGTGCCGAAGAAGACCACGGGATTATTAACGACCATATCGCTCTACGAACGTTCAACCTGTCACCGGTTGGTCTGGAATCTCTTGCGGAGCACTTTCTTGCTCTGGGATACCGCCAAGGGGGTGAATACCACTTTGAAGGCAAAAAACTCTATGCTCGGCACTATGAGCATGAGGACCCGGAAGCGCCCAGGGTGTTCATTTCAGAGCTGCTGACAGAACAGTGTTCACCGGAGCTTCAAGCTACGGTGAAAAAACTGGTAGAAGAGATGACAAAAGAACAGGTTACCGCAGACGACTTTTTGTATTCAGGCAGGCACTGGGATTTGGATTACGACACCTACCGAAAGCTGCTAGATGAAAGCGAATATGCAGCTTGGCTCGCTGCTTGGGGCTACCGCGCGAATCATTTCACCGTAAGCGTTAATCACCTGCAGAACTTTGAGACAGTCGCCGATATAAACCAGCTTTTGAAAGACAATGGCTTTACGGTGAATGCTTCTGGTGGGGAAGTAAAAGGCTCGCCTGAAGACCTGCTTGAGCAGTCATCCACCATGGCCGACCGGGTTCCGGTTCAGTTCAGTGATCGGGACATGACGATTCCCAGCTGTTTTTATGAATTTGCACTGCGCTATCCAATGCCCGACGGCAGTCTTTACAACGGGTTTGTCGCCGCCTCTGCAGACAAAATCTTTGAGAGTACCAACGCCAGCATGTAAGGCCAACATAAAAAGGCCGGCACGGGCGCCGGTATGCAGTCCCGCAGACACTGCTTACTCACCGTTACAAGGGATAACGGTTTTACAACGGTGGTGGCGACATAGAAGCGGCCTCTGCCGAGGAGAAAACATGTCTGCATCCATCAATCATCTCGACGAGCGCACCCAGGATTCGGGCGAACTGCTCGAAGATATCATGCCTTCAGCAATCACACTTGCAATGATGCTGCGCCATAAAAAAATGGCCGCTTGGCTGCGAGCAGAACTCGACGGCTATCAGGATCATGATGCTGCACCACCCTACCGCAGGAATCTACCAGGGCATATTGTCGCAAAATCCCCGCAATACGGATGGATTCCCGCCCCTGTAAGTGACCAGCAGACACAGGAGTTTGGTCACCTTGATTTGATCGAGGGTACAAAGTCTCTAGAAAAAGTCTGCGTTAATAGCAAAAAGGGCGACGGCAACCGGCTACTGCTCGACGAAGATGATATGGCCATCCTGCAGAAGCAGATCAATCTGAGTGCTGAACTAGCCATCAACCTGAGCCGTAACGTCTATTCGCGCCTTTTGATAACCGTGCGGGGCGCAATCTATCTGTGGACGCAGGAGCTGATGGCAAGAGGACTGGCGGGAGAACACAACCATTACAGCCCTGAAGAACGTGCCCAGGTAACTGATTTGGACACCCCGGAAGGTTTCTGGCGCAAAGCTATGGATGAGGCAGACACCCTGCCCATTCCCGATGTGCGTTCCGCTGGCTTCTTCGAACGGATGTTTGGGCGGGCAAGCTGAGCTAAACTAACTCCTTGTTCCCGAACAATCCCGTTTTTGTTCAACGCAACGAGGAGTTTTGATGAAGCCTATCGTCACGCTTCTGCTGGCCTGCCTGCTTACACTGGCGGGCTGCCAGTCGTTATCGGACAACAAATCTGCCAGCAGCTCAGGCTATGAAAACCTGCCCGCCAGTGCACAGGGGAAAACCTCCAATGCTGTCTTCCTCAGTGCCCAGCACTGCCTGAGCGAATATATGAGCGATCAGAGCCGCATTCATTTTGGCCCCTGCCTAAAAATCGTAAGTGTAGACGGCGACAGCCCCCAGGTTCGGGATGATGGCTTTATAGAGCTACCTGCAGCTACCCCCGCAACCATCGGTACAAGCTGCGTCTACCGTCATGCTGACGGTTCACCTATCCCTGCAACCATGGAAACAACGGATTTCCATGTTACCCAGCAAATGTTTACCGAGCCGGGCAAGCGCTGGTATTTGCATGCAAACAAGAAAGCCCGTCAGGTTATTGGCTGCGATCCAACACTATCGCGCTCAACAAGCCCGACTGAGACAACGAATTGAAAAAGCTAGTTCTTCGCGATGGCCGCACTTTGGCCTATACCGATCTTGGCGATCCGCAAGGCTACCCACTGGTTTTTGGCCATGGCATGCCGGGCAGTCGGCTACAGGGCCATTTTTTCCATGCCCAAGCGCTGCGACATGGCTTCAGGATTCTGACGCCAGACCGCCCGGGCATTGGCAACTCAGACTATCAACCCGAACGCCAGTTGCTGGATTACCCAAACGACATCCAGCAACTCGCCGACGCGCTGAGTCTCGAGAGGTTCAGTCATTTCGGCTGGTCCAGCGGAGGTTCACGCACCCTTGCCTGCTGCTACACGCTGAGCGACCGGGTGGATCTGGGCGTGTGCCTCTCGGGTTATACAAACTTTTCGGAGTATGGAGGGGACCATACTCTGCTTGAGGCAACACGTTGGCCGGGCCCACGGCTGGCCCGTTGCAGCCCAGGGTTGGTAAGGCTTGTAGTGCAGTTGGTAGTCGGCCTCTCCCGGCGCCATCTGGGTCTGTATATGCGCGAGGCCAAGAAACTGGTTAACTCAGCTGACCGCGATCTGCTTCGTCATTTGCTGCAAGGAGATACCTTCCAGCGCGATCAGATGCTTTGCCTTGAAAGCGGCGGCAAGGCGATCGCCACCGACCTGCTCACCGAGCTTGAAGACTGGGGTTTCAGTTTAAAACAAGTGCACACACCCATTCTGATTTTTCAGGGGGAGGAAGATGCGTTCGTGCCCGTGGACTATGCCCGACACCTTGCGGAACATCTTCCCAACGCAGAATTGACACTGATGCCGAGTGCCGGCCACCTCTACCCGTTAGCGGAAGACTTTCAAAACAAGCTTTTCGAACGTATCCGGCAAGGGTTAGCAGATACTGCATCACAAAGGAGAGCTCAGCCTTAATGACTACCGATATCAACATCGTCTGGCTTGGTGCCTTAGCGAGCTTATTGGCAGGCCTCGCAACCGGCATAGGTGCCTTGGCGATATTCTTCGTCAAGTCCCTGTCTGACCGCTTGCAAGACAGCATGCTGGCAGGTGCTGCGGGCGTAATGCTGGCCGCCTCCTTCTTTTCGTTATTGCTTCCGGGGCTGGAACACGGTGAGGCACTGCTAGGTTCAACCTGGGCTGCGGCGCTGTTGGTGATATTCGGCATATTGTCTGGCGCAGGGGCTCTGTACTATATTCACCAAAAACTGCCCCACGAACACTTTAACCTTGGGCCGGAAGGCCCTGATGCCTCGCACGTACGCCGTATCTGGCTCTTTGTGATCGCCATAACACTGCATAATTTCCCAGAGGGCATGGCGGTGGGCGTTGGTTTTGCAGGGGGTGATGTGCGCAACGGCTATGTGTTGGCCATGGGTATCGGCGTTCAGAATATTCCAGAAGGCCTTGCCGTTGCACTCTCACTGATGGCCATTCAGTACTCACGGGCCCGGGCTTTTACTATCGCACTGCTGACCGGGCTGGCCGAGCCCATCGGCGGTGTATTCGGCGCTGCCTTGGTATCGTTGGCAGAGCCGATAATGCCCTGGACTCTAGGGTTTGCTGCCGGAGCCATGCTGTTCATCATCAGCAATGAGATTATTCCGGAAACCCACCGGAACAATTATAAAACCGTGGCGACCTTCTCACTGCTGGTGGGCTTTGTTGTGATGATGTTTCTGGACGCCACTTTGGGTTGATGTCGCACCAATCATATGGAGAAGCCACCTTGCCCGATAACAATAAAACACCGGGGCTGTTCGAATTCGACTACATCGTAGTAGGCGCGGGAACAGCCGGTTGCCTGCTTGCTAACCGCCTGAGTGCCAACTCAGAAAACCGGGTGCTGCTAATCGAAGCTGGAGGGCGGGACAACTACCACTGGATTCATATCCCGGTGGGCTATCTCTACTGCATCGACAATCCGCGCACCGACTGGTGCTTCCGCACCGAACCGGCACCAGGGCTTAATAACCGATCGCTGATATACCCTCGTGGCAAAACCCTGGGCGGCTGCTCTAGCATCAACGGCATGCTTTATATCCGCGGCCAGGCAAGGGATTACGACCGATGGGCAGAGATAACCGGCGATGACGCCTGGAGCTGGGCCAATTGCCTGCCAGATTTCATGCGCCATGAAGATCATCATGGTCTGGACGCTAACAGCAATGTGGAACACGCCGACAAGCGCTTCCACGGCCATGGTGGCGAATGGCGGGTGGAGCGTCAGCGCCTAAAATGGCAGGTTCTTGAAGACTTTGCAGAAGCGGCGGTTGAGGCAGGCGTGCCTCGCACAACAGACTTCAACCGTGGCGATAATGAAGGCGTGGATTATTTCGAAGTAAACCAGCGTGCCGGCTGGCGCTGGAACACCTCCAAAGCCTTTTTGCGAAGCGCTTTGACGCGGCCCAACCTCACCGTTTGGCATTCCACCCAAGTGCTAGGGCTGGAAATGAACACCGAGGGAGAGCAACCCAGGTGCACCGGCGTGCGCGTAGCAAGTGCCAATGCCGGCAAAGAAACACTCGCAATAGCCAGTAACGAAGTTATTCTCTCGGCCGGCTCGATCGGCTCACCCCAACTCTTACAATTATCTGGCATCGGGCCGTCCAACCTGCTTCAGCAATTGAATATTCCGTTGGTCGCAGACTTACCAGGGGTAGGTGAAAATCTTCAGGATCACCTGCAGATCCGATCTGTGTATAAAGTGAGCGATGCCCTCACCCTGAATACCATGGCCAACTCTCTGTGGGGTAAGGCGCGCATTGGTCTCGAGTATCTGTTTAAACGCTCGGGCCCTATGAGCATGGCGCCTTCTCAGCTGTGTGCATTTACCCGTAGCTCGGATGAATACGACTATCCCAATATCCAATACCACGTTCAGCCCCTGAGCCTAGATGCCTTCGGCCAGCCCCTACACCCCTTCCCAGCCATTACCGCGAGCGTGTGCAACCTGAACCCCACCAGCCGAGGCACGGTGCGTATTCGTAGCCGCAATCCCTTAGAGGCTCCGGCTATCGCACCTAATTACCTCAGCACGTCGGAAGACAGAAAGGTAGCAGCTGACTCTCTGCGGGTAACTCGCCGCATAGCCGGGCAGCCGGCGTTTTCAAAGTACCGGCCGGAGGAATACAAGCCCGGGCCACAGTATCAAACCGACGAAGAGCTGAGCCGCCTGGCCGGCGACATAGGCACCACTATTTTTCATCCGGTGGGTACCACACGCATGGGGCGAACGGATGACGCAATGGCGGTGGTGGATTCTCACCTTCGGGTTAGAGGCGTAAAGGGTTTACGCGTGGTGGACGCGGGGGTGATGCCGGTGATTACCAGCGGCAACACCAATTCACCGACACTGATGATTGCAGAGAAAGCCGCAGGCTGGATTCTGGCTGGCGATTAAGCTGTCTGATCAGACAGCTTAACGATATCCTCGTATTCTCGAATCTGAACGACCTGTTCAGCAACAGATTCAGATGCGAGGCTGCAGGTCTCGTTAACCATGGCGCTGGCAACCTTACCCGCTTCGATGCCACGATACTTTTCCAGAGGTCCCAAAAGAACACGGTTGATCAGCGGCATGGCTTTAGCACCCAAAGCCTCTCCTAGTCGGTTCTCAGGCCTGTTCCCCAACAACAAGCTGGGATGATAAATCGACAGATAGGAGTACCCAAGCCCCTTAACGCTATTCTCCAACTCGCCTTTGATTCGATTATAAAAAATAGTCGATGAAGAAGAAGAACCTATGGCAGACATCAGAATAAACGCCCGAGCACCTGCAGCCTGGCCAAGCTCTGCTGCTTTCAAGCAATAGCCGTAATCGACTTTACGAAACTGCTCTTGGGAGCCAGCCTTTTTGATGGTCGTGCCTAGGCAGCAGATGATTACATCTACCGCAAAAAGGCCGGCATGGTCTTCCATGCGATCAAAATCCATTTCCTGCTGGTGCAGCTTAGTATGAACGGACTCTAGGCGTTTCCGGACAGGCACAATCACCGACTCAACTTCATCGCGGGCCAGCAGCCCACTCAGAACCAATCCGCCGGTCAGCCCGGTTGCTCCCAGTAACAACACTTTCATAACGTTCTCTTGTTTAAGCACGGACGCTCATCGTACCAAAAATCTGTCGAATTCAGGGGGCGAACTCTAAAGCCCTTTCAAGTATTGCAGCCCAGAAAGCTGATCCATCTGCCCGCGAATCCAGAACACCCGGTCCCGGACATACGGCGAAGGGGACGCAACACTCAACACCTTCGGGTTTGGCAGCACTGCTGCAAGCTGCGCCGCCTGCTCGGCAGACAACTGGCGAGCAGAGCGCCCAAAGTAAACTCTGCTCGCAGCTTCCACGCCGTAGATACCGGGGCCAAACTCAGCGATATTCAAATACACTTCAAGAATCCGCCGCTTGGGCCACAACCCGTCAAGAGCCAGCGCAAAACCGGCTTCCAGTGTTTTGCGAACAAAGCTTCGGCCATTCCAAAGAAACAGATTTTTTGCGGTTTGCTGGGTAATGGTGCTGGCCCCTCTTAGCCCTTCACCCGCTTGGTGTTCAGCTAACGCCTTGCGAATGGCCGAAAAATCAACGCCCCAGTGATCTGGAAATCGCTGATCCTCGCTAGCCACAACCGCAAGGGGCATCCAGGGCGAAATGTCGGCAAAGCCAACCCATTGCTGCTGTACTTTCTTATCGGGATTCGCAACGCTGTAGCTGAGAATAAATGCAGAAGTTGGCGGGTTTACATACCGGAACAGAAGCAGCAAGCAGACGAACTATAGTGGACCCCGTTTTCAAGACAAAGGTTTAAGCTGTACTTTGTCATAAGGGGATTAGCAGCGATGAGTGAAGCGAAGAAGCGGAAGGTACACACCTCGGAGTTCAAGGGGAAGGTTGGCTTGGAAGCCGTACGAGGCGTAAAGACGATCAACGAGATTGGCCAGGAATACGGCGTACATCCAGTCCAGGTTGGTCAGTGGAAGAAAGCGATACAGGAGCAAGCCAAGACCCTGTTTGAAGGCAAGCGCGGCCCCAAGCCGCTGGCTGCCCACCGGGAGCCAGAACGGCTCTACAGCGAGATCGGCAAGCTGAAGGTGGAATTGGATTGGCTCAAAAAAAAGTCTGGGATCAGCCAGTCATGACGCGGCAAGCCTGGATCAGCCAAGGCGCTGCGGTCAGCGTCGTCCAGCAATGTATTCTGGCCGGCGTATCCCGCGCCACAGCCTATGCGCAGCAAAGGCCCAAGCCGGTCGATGAAAGCGACCTGCTATTCGGTCGCCTGATTGACGAGGAGTATACCAGACACCCATTCTACGGCAGCCGCAAGATGGTCGTATTCCTCAAGGTGGCGGGTCACACCGTCAATCGCAAGCGGGTACAACGCCTGATGCGGGAGATGGGCTTGGCCGGCATGGCGCCGGGGCCAAATACCAGCCGTCCACACCCTGAACACAAGACCTATCCTTACCTGCTGCGCGGCGTCCCGATTGTCAGACCCAACCAGGTCTGGAGCACGGACATCACCTACATCCGCCTGGCGCATGGTTTCGCTTATCTGGTCGCCATTATCGACTGGTACTCGCGCCGGGTGCTCAGCTGGCGGATCAGCAACAGCATGGAAGCGGTGTTCTGCGTCGATTGCCTAGAGGATGCATTGCGCAACCACGGTCGGCCGGAAATCTTCAACAGCGATCAAGGCGCACAGTTCACCAGCGCCGTCTTCACGGACGTGCTGACCCGTGAAGGCATTGTCATCAGCATGGATGGGCGTGGGCGGGCATTCGACAACATCTTCGTCGAACGCCTCTGGCGCAGCGTCAAGCATGAGGATGTGTATCTCAATGGCTACGCTACGATGGGCGAGTTACTGGTCGGACTGACGAAGTACTTTGTCTTCTATAACGGTGAGCGCCCGCACCAGTCCTTGGGGCAAACGACACCCGACATCGTGCATAGAACCGCTGTCGGTGGCGGGGCAATGATCGTGGATAAATTTCCGCGCGCGGTGGATACATCCCCTGTTCCGCTACGCTCCACAGGGGATGTATCCACCGCAGAAGCCAGATCAGACACAACGGCAACAGCCAAAGCAAAGGCAAACACGGGGCAGCGCCGTCCAGCTGCAAGTGAAGTCGAGTGCACAACTTAAACCCAGTCAATTAATGTCTTGACTCAGGGGTCCACCACAAACAGCACCACCAGAGTGATGAACACCCAAGCAGCCGTGCGAAACAGTCGTTTTGTTATAGATCTACGAGCCATAAACGCTCTACTTGAGTCCCGGCCGACTTTTTTCAGCCTCACCCGTGCTCACCACGGTAGACCCGATTACCCGCAAACAGTGCTTGCGACACACCACGTGCAGCGGTGTTTTGCCCGCTTCGTCCCCATCCACGGTAACGGTTTTTTCACGGGAGGTGAGAATATCGCAGCGCTTACCTTTCAGGTGCACAACCGTACTGGTGCGCTTGGGAGATTTACCACTAAACTGAACCAAAAAGAAGGTAAGCAACAACTGCAACAGCGGGCGCGGTTTCACGGCAATAACATCTAGCAGCCCATCGTCGGCCGTCGCTTGCGGAATTTCATTACCACCCCCGAAAAACGCCCCGCTGGATACAGCAATCGATAGCCAGTGACCACGCACAAATGCCTGATCACACTGTATTTCAGCGTGAAACCCGCGTTTAGCATTCACTTTACGCAGTAACTCGACGCCATAGCTGAAACGGCCAAGCAGCTTTTTGGCAGAGCCTTTCGACTCTCTAGCGGGAAGGGTTCCCAGACCAACATGCGCAACATTCAAGAAGATTCCACCCCCAAACTCTGCTACATCAACCAGTTGCGTTACGCCTTGCTGAACCAGCTCGCACACGGCAGCGGGTTCGTCCGGCAAGGCCAGGTTACGGGCGAAATCGTTTGCAGTGCCCGAGGGTAAGACCGCCAGCGTTGCATTGCGCTCGAGGCATAAACTGGCCCCGGTGTTAACCGAACCATCGCCGCCAGCAACCATAACAATGTCATCTAATTTTACTTGCGCTTGCCAGCCCTGCTCTCGGAAGTCACAACACTCCGGGGCTGTAATGCCGGCATTTTTCAGCTGTTCAAGCCAGAACTCCCGGCCCCTCTGGCCGTCGCCCGCCTCTGGATTTGCAACCAGCCAATAGGTCATACCATTTTTATCTCTGTAGCAGCTTCAGACATTTCCCGGGAAGCAATTGCTTCAAGATACCTCAAACAGGTCTCTGCTGACGTTACGATAAGGACACCGAAGTCATTTCCAAGTGACCGATTGTCAGACTATAGTCAACGTCTGAACTCCACTAGAACTACCCGGAAGCTGTCTATGATTGTTGACCTGATCACTCCTGTGCGCTCCAAAGCCCAACTGGCTGCGCTCAAGTTAATAACAAAAATAATACCAAGCCCAATCCCCAACATGCTTCTAGGCGCACAGTCCCGCCTCCGGTTGGTTGAGCACATGGCACACTTCGGTTTCAAGCGGGTTCTGCTGGTTACGGACGACGTACTGTTTCAGCTGGGTGTTATCAGCCCGATTGAGGAACGCCTGAACGAGCTGGGAATTGAAACGGTCGTATACAGCAAGGTGACGCCCGACCCAGGGTTTCTGGTTGTAGAGAACGGTTTAGAGGTGCTTCGCGAGAATGGCTGTGATGCCGTATTGGCAGTCGGCGGAGGGTCCTCTATTGATGCTGCAAAAGTGATGGCGCTGGCGGCCACCAACAGCAAAACACCCCGAGAATTGGTCGGTATTCTCAAGGCCCGGAAGCGATCGCTTCCTCTTTTTGTTATTCCCACGACCGCCGGTACCGGCTCAGAGGTAACCATCGGTGCCGTTATATCCGATGAAACCACGCACGTTAAACACCTCGTGATTGACCCGAAAGTGGTTCCTCTGGCAGCGGCCTTGGACCCCGAAATAACAGCTGGCATGCCTAAATCGGTAACGGCAGATACCGGCGTAGACGCCCTGACCCATTGTTTGGAATCCTGGATCAGTGATTTCTCAACACCTGAAACTGAGTTTTACTCAGGCGCCGGCATAAAGCTAGTGTTCAAATATCTGGAAAAAGTCTGCGAAAACGGCCAAGACTATGAAGCCCGTGACGCAATGGCACTGGCCGCAAACTACGGTGGCCTTGCGCTCAACAAGACGGCACTGGGCTATGTACACGCCATTGCGCACCAGCTTGGCACACAATACGGCGTGCCTCACGGCCGGGCCAATGCCATCGTTCTGCCACACATACTTGAGGTGAACAGGCACTGCGCACAGGCACGAATGGCGGCACTGGCCAGGCTGTGTGATTTGGCCACCGAAGCAGAGACAGATTCCCAAGCGGCCGACAAACTGATCCAGCGAGTCAATGCGCTGCTGGCAGCCTTGCCGATCGAACGAGAGGTAAAGGGTATCAACGAAAAGCACTTCACAGTGATGGCCAAGGCTGCCATGAAAGAGGCACACGGCACCTATGCGGTGCCTAAGTACCTGAACAAAAAGGATATTATTAAAGTTCTTCGCGTTATTAGCAAACAAACGGCACAGTAGGTCAGTCGTTAAGGCGCCCTTTAAGCGGGGCGCCTCTGTGAAACCACCAAGGCAACGCCGATGATGGAAACAATACCGCCGGCAATTGCCAGTACGCCCAGACGCTCATCGAACAGCCAGAAAGCCTGAAGAGCCGTTACCGGAGGCACAAGATAGAACAGGCTAGCAACCTGAGAAGCGGCACCACGGCGAATCAGCCACATCAGCAGCAGTATTGCGCCAATGGAAACCCCCAGAACCAACCAGGCCATGGAAAGCTGTAGCTGAACCGACCACACCACCTCGCGGGTCTCCAGCATTAACGCGGCAACGGCGAAAAATATGGCCGCGGCGCCGTATTGAATGATGGTGCCCGCCACAAGGTCTGCGCCTGTGCCATGGCGCTTCTGATACACCGTACCCATAGAGATACCTGCCAAGGCAAGCAGGGCCCAGACCAGTGTCCATAGTGGAAAGCCCTCCCCCGGATGACCACCCCCACCAAACTTCTCTAGCAGTACCAGCGTGACACCCAGCAGGCCAAGCCCCAGCCCCAACCATTGCCTCCATGTGACGGTCTCTTTCAATACGAGAACGGCTACCCCGGCGGTGACCAGCGGCTGCAAACCGACCACCAGCGAGACGATTCCCGAAGGCATCCCACCCTGAATCGCATAGTAGACACCGCCAAGATAACAGCCGTGAACCAGCAACCCGGTTACAGCAAGGTGGCCCGCTGCGCGCCAGCCAGGCCAGCGAGTTTTAAGCACCCAGGCAAGACCCGCAAGCAGGCCCAGCGTTAGCAGCATTCGGATCAGCAGAAGAGTGAACGGCTCTGCATAAGGCAAGCCGTACTTGGCACCGATAAAACCGGTGCTCCACAGCCATACGAACAGGGCGGGG
Source organism: Marinobacter sp. LV10R510-11A (assembly GCF_900215155.1). Lineage (NCBI taxonomy): Bacteria > Pseudomonadati > Pseudomonadota > Gammaproteobacteria > Pseudomonadales > Marinobacteraceae > Marinobacter > Marinobacter sp. LV10R510-11A. The sequence continues at coordinate 4,169,014 of NZ_LT907980.1, read as the reverse complement.
ACAAAAAACGAATAGAAAAACGATCGCATAAGGGGCTGCCGGGGTCAGGTATCTAAAACGTCAGTCAGTTTAGAGACCAACTCGCAATCGGAACAGATACAGACACCCGGCCGGGTAACCATTACAGTTGGCGATCCGGGCCGATCGCACGAATATTAGCTTGTAAGAATGGAGTGTAGCTTTTGGGTCAGCTCTACAGCCTCGCTGCCCATAGGTGTGAGATAGCCCCCGTCATCTTGCGTAATCAGCCCCTTGGCAAAAAGTCGCTCTGCAGCCTGAACGGTTTCAGATGCCGCGTCGCCCCGGTGCACTTTGATACCTGCTTGACCTGAGGAAGATTCAAACTGCGACAGCAGATTAAGTTCGTCAATGTGATCTGAAGAAAGTGGCATGATGTTTCCTTGTCTGGTTTTGGTGGTCAGATACTTTCGAATTTCTTGTCCTGATTTTTCTTGTCCTGATCAAGGCTTAAATCCCGCTCGGTCTCATTCCACTGTTCGGAAAGTGCTTCGTACGCATCCGAGAAGCCGTTTTTCGCTCGCTCCCATGCTGATGCTGAACTGGCCTTGAGTTCGTTATACCAGGACTGCACTCGTTCACGCTGCTCACGTAGAGACGCTAGACTCTCCCGTGAGCGTTCCCGCGCGGTGTTGCTCATATCGTCCCAGTTCTCCGAGAGTTCCTCCTCCAGTTCTGCGATTCGTTTATCAAGAGCTGAAAGCATCCGGTTGATGGAATCTTCCGCCTGATCTTTCTGGTCGGCTCCATATTCCTGCAATGCGTCGCCAAGCTCGCGACTTTCCCGTTTGAGCTCACTCACTGATGAATCTTTGGAATCAGCGTACAGGGGCGCCGCAAACGTACAGGACGCTGCGACAGCCAGTGCACAGACAATGTGTTTTAACGCCATAGATTGCTCCGGTGCTACGTTTAGCAAGAATAGCCGCAGCGCAGTTTACCAAGAATAGCAGCAGTGTAATGATAACAATATACCGACCAACAGCTTATCTTATAAAACCTTAATCAACTGTCAATAAAGCCTATTTATACCTGAAAAAACATATCTTTAAAACGAACAACGAGACTCAAAAATCTGGCGAAGATTGCTCTGCAACGGTTTATGATTTGTGCATTCTTACTAGCTGTGCCACTTTTAGAGTGAAGCCAAACAAGGAGGATATACCATGCTGTATTGGGCTGTAATTTGTCTTGTCATCGCGATTATCGCAGGTGTTCTGGGTTTTGGGGGTATTGCAGGTACAGCGGCGGGTATCGCCAAAGTGCTGTTCTTTATCTTTCTCATTCTGTTGGTCATTTCTCTCGTTGCGAATGCTGTGCGCGGGCGGGGACCAAAGATCTAGCGCTGTTTGTGAGCCGGGTAACAATACTCCGACAAGTCTTAATGTTTTTTCGGCCTATACAAGCCGTATAATCACACTCACGTCTGTTTTAAAATGGCCGACAGTTATGCTGTCGGCCATTTTTCTGTGAGTAGCCCATGCGCCACCCCCGATACATCATCTTGCCCTTTATCGCCGCCCTCGTCTGGCTTTCTACGCCGACTGTGGCAGACAGCATTAAGCGAATTGTGCATCCCGATGGCCGCGTTGAGTTTACCAACGTAAAAAGCAACAGCCCCGGGCGAGCCTCCAGCAAAAACAAAACGGTTTTCCGTTTTAAGGACGGCAACGGCATTGTCGCGTACAGCGGAACCCTGCCGCCGGTGGCAGATTTCGACGTTATTAGCTTCCACTGCTATGCCTGCAACCCAAACTCTCGTGTTAACTGGCGCACCACGCCACTGTTCGCTGGCCGTTATGAGTCGGAAATAAAAATGGCAGCCCTAGAATATGGCGTAGACCCAGCCTTGGTGCGTGCGGTTATTCATGCGGAATCTGCGTTCAACGAAAAAGCGCTATCCCCAGTGGGCGCTCAAGGCCTTATGCAGCTAATGCCGGGAACGGCTTTGGAGGTTGGTGTACAGAACGCCATGGTGGCGGCAGACAACATCCGTGGTGGTGTCACCTACCTTGCTAAAATGTTGGACCGCTTCAAAGGTGACACCAAGCTGGCAACCGCCGCCTACAACGCCGGCCCAGGTGCCGTAAGCCGGTACGGCGGAATCCCCCCCTATGCCGAAACCAAGGCTTACGTTAAACGGGTTGGCATACTGCGCGAGCGCTATGCCACTAACTGACTAGGCCACCAGCAGCCCTCTCCCTGGGTGCTGCTGGTGCCGGCATCGTTTTACTCAGATGCCGCAATCAGGCTGGCGTTGCCGCCGGCAGCCGTTGTATCCACACAGAGATGCCGTTCAATCACGAAACGCTGATCAAGGGTATGCTCGGTGATCAGCGGCAACAGAGCGCCGTCGCGTTTAGCCAGAGCCTGCCGGTACTTCCGTAGAACCGGTTTTTCGGCACAGCTTACAACCGCTTCAAACCCACTCGCAGTGGCTAAAGCTTCCGGGTCCAGTTGCCCTTCAACGCCTGTGATAGGCAGCCCAGCTTGCGCCGCACGACTCACAGCATCGCCAACACCTGGCGCAACTACCACTACCTTGTTGCCCTGCGCCAATGCCATAGAAGCCTGTGCCAGAGCCGTTTCTTTGTCTGGCCCTATGCACACCACCACGCCACGAGAATAGTTGGTTAGGCGGTTAAGCTCGCCGGTTGGCCCTGGTAACTCTTCAGCTTGGCCTTCTAGCTGCTCGGGTACGTTCCCGAAAACCGGTTGCATGGCTTCGACCCTGGCTTGCGATCCTAGTATTTTTAGCTTATCCAGATCGCCAATTAGCCCTTCTAGCTTCTTGCCGTCAATCGACTTACTTCCAGATTCCACAGGGCACTCAACCGTCGCTCCTCTCAAAAAACGCCGAACATACTGCGGCCCGCCAGCTTTGGGGCCGGTTCCAGAAAGGCCTTCACCGCCAAATGGCTGAGAGCCGACGATTGCGCCTATCTGGTTACGGTTAACGTAGGTGTTGCCCACCTTGATGCGGCTTGAAATCTGCTCAACTCGGTTATCAACCCGGCTGTGTATGCCAAAGGTTAACCCGTAACCTCTAGCGTTCACGTCATCCACAACCTTGTCGATTTCCTTGGCCTCAAAGGTAGCCACGTGCAGAACCGGCCCAAAGATTTCTTCTTCCATATCTTCGATCCCGCTGACCTTCAGCACAGCAGGCGACACGAACAGCCCGCCACTGGGCACCGGAATCTTTTTAAGCAGACGCCCTTCGCGCTCAAACTTATCGCAGTGATCTACAATCTTCTTGCGGGCGGTCTCATCGATTACCGGGCCCACGTCCGTGGACAGTGCCCAAGGATCGCCAATGCCCAGCTCTTTCATGGCTCCGTAGAGCATTTCCAGCAAGTGCTCGGCAATATCCTCCTGCACATACAGCATGCGCAGTGCCGAACAACGCTGGCCGGCACTCTGGAAGGACGATGCGAGTACATCGCGAACCACCTGCTCCGGCAGCGCCGTTGAATCCACGATCATGGCGTTCAGACCGCCGGTTTCCGCCACTAACGGCGCATCAGGGGCCATGTTCTCTGCCATTACCTTGTTGATACGCTGAGCGGTTGCGGTAGAACCCGTAAAGCACACACCCGCTATCCGGGGATCAGAGGTAAGTGCTGTACCTACCGTGGCGCCCGTGCCCGGTAGAAGTTGGATGGCATCTTTAGGGATACCGGCTTCGTGCATCAGCTCAACAGCGCGAACCGCCAGCAGCGACGTTTGCTCTGCGGGCTTGGCGACAACCACGTTGCCGGCGGCCAGGTTCGCCAGAATCTGACCGGCAAAAATGGCCAGCGGAAAGTTCCAGGGCGAGATACAACAGACCACACCGCGAGCTTCTCCGTTATCTTTGTTGCGGATGCCTTCGTTGGCGTAAAACTGGGAGAAGTCCACTGCTTCACGAATTTCTGCGATGGCATCCAGCAGAGACTTGCCGGCTTCGCGGGTTGTTAACGCGAACAGTTCATGGGCATTTTCTTCCAGCAGATCGCCCACTTTGCGAACGCAGGCGGCGCGCTCTTCAGCCGGCAAAGCCGACCAGCTTGTAAAGCCTTGCTCAGAGGCGGTAATAGCGGCATCAACATCGGCTTCATTCGCGTGGGTAATATGTCCAACTAGATCATCCGGCTTGGCCGGGTTTTTAACTTCCAGCACTTCACTGCCGGTTATTTCCGCTGCAATGAGCGGGCCGCCAGCCCAGCGGTGGCTGCGAAATGCATCGCGGCCTTCATCGATCTGCGCAACGGTTACCGGGTCAGTAATATCCCAGCCCTTGGAGTTTCGGCGCTCGGCACCAAACAAATCTGCGGGGCGCACAATCACTTTACTGGAGAGGTTTTCCCCCAACTCCTGAACAATATCAATAGGGTCTTTCGCAATTTCTTCAGGGCTAATGCTGGTATCTACAATCTGGTTAACGAAGGAACTGTTAGCACCGTTTTCGAGCAACCGGCGCACAAGGTAAGCCAGCAAATCACTGTGCTTGCCCACAGGCGCGTAGATCCTGCAGGGCACTCCGCTCTCTGCAAGAACCTGATCATGCAGCGATTCACCCATACCGTGCAGACGCTGAAATTCGTAATTTTTCAGATCTGCGGTTCTGGCTAACTCCACAATGGCAGAAACCGAATGGGCGTTGTGGGTGGCGAATTGCGGGTAAATGCGGTCGCTCATGCGCACCAGCTTTTTGGCGCACGAGAGAAAGGCAACGTCACTGCTCGCCTTGCGGGTAAAAACGGGGAAGTCGGTCAGGCCCATTACTTGGGCTCGCTTAATCTCGGAATCCCAGTAGGCGCCCTTCACCAGGCGAACCATGATGCGGCGGTCGAGCTTTTCAGAAAGTGCGTACAACCAATCAAGCGTGTGGGCAGCGCGCTTGCCAAAGGCCTGAACGACCACGCCAAAGCCATCCCAATCCGCTAGGGCCGGGTCGGACATGATGCCTTCGATAACATCCAGGGAAAGATCAAGACGATCCTGTTCTTCGGCATCAATGTTGAAGCCCATGTTGGCGGCGGCAGCCCTCTTCGCCAACTTCAGCGCACGGGGTAGCAGCTCAGTCATTACCCGTTCTTTCTGGCCATACTCGTAACGAGCCAGCAGCGCGGAGAGCTTGACGGAAATACCCGGATTTTTACGAACATCGTCTTGGCAGTTCATGGCAATGCTATCGATGGCGCTGGAATAGGAATCGTAATAGCGCTGGGCGTCGGCATCGGTACGGGCGGCTTCGCCAAGCATATCGTAGGAGTAGGTGTACCCTTTCGCCATGTGGCTCTTAGCCTCGTTCTGTGCTTCTTCGATATCACGCCCCAGAACAAACTGACGGCCCATTTCTTTCATGGCCTGCCCGGCAACCGTACGTACCACAGGCTCACCTAGCCGCTTAACCAGCCGACGAAGCGTATCACCTACCGTATGGCGTTCAGAATCTTTCAGCAGGTTACTGGTCAGCAGCAGCGCCACTGTGGTGGTGTTGATAAGCGTAGAAGACGCTTTACCTACGTGAGCGCCCCAGTTGCCGGAGGTAATCTTGTCTTCAATCAGCGCATGAATGGTTGTGTTATCGGGCACGCGCAACAGCGCCTCCGCCAGACACATGAGCGCCACGCCCTCCTTGGTGGTGAGGCCGTACTCCGCAAGAAATTTCTCCATGATCGTGGATTTTTCGTTTTCCCGAACATTGCGTACCAGGTCGGCCGCACGGGCCGAAATCGCCTCACGCTCTGCCCCAGACAACTGAGCATCAGCAATCATCTCGTGAATCACTTTGTACTCATCTGCGAGATAGTAATCGCGAATTGCCTGCCGGCTTTCGGCAAGCTCGGGAGTCACTGATTGATGCGATCTCATAGCTGTACTCTCTCAGTTGTTTGTCTTTCCCGCATTCTACCGACAACGGCAAAGACTATTTCTCTGTAAAAATCGAAACCACATCTCGTTTCGGCTTTATTCGCTGATATAAATGTATTAATTATCTCTCATATAATACAATTTCAGGTGATACACGCTGAACCGCAAAAAAAACTAGCCCCAAACCCCTACTGTATCTGGCACTTACAGCCTATAGCATAGTGCCGATACTCGTGACTTGCCCAAAAGTGGCAGTTTTACGCTTTGTGGAGGATAGAACAACATGAGCGAGCTCGATCGTATCGACCACTCCATCATTCGTGAACTGCAAAAGAATGCGCGGATCACCATTACCGAGTTAGCCTCACGAGTCGGCCTGTCAAAAACTCCGTGTCAGGTGCGCATGCGCAGGCTTGAAGAGCAGGGCTTTATAACGGGTTACACGGTGCTGGTTAATCAGACAAAACTGGGGCAAAGCCATATCGCCTTCGCCCAGGTTACCCTGAACGACACCAGCAGCGAGGCGCTGAAAGCTTTCAATACAGCCGTCAAACAGATCGCCGCTATTGAGCAGTGCCACATGATTGCCGCCAATTTTGACTACCTGATGAAAGTAAGAACACGCAACATGGCAGAGTACCGGCAGGTATTGGGCGAGCAAATTTCTGCCCTGCCCCATGTGCTGCAAACCAGTACGTTTGTAGTCATGGAAAACGTGAAGGATGCGGGGCTATAGGCTAAAAATAGAAAGCCTACTTGTTGACCCTGGCCAGCCCAAGAGACGAAACGTGCAGACCCAGCTCGCTGCGATACAGAGCGTTGCCGATACCCAGCACAATGTTCTCCACCGTAAAGTTGGACGATACCGCGCTGGCGCCGCCGGGGGAACGGGACTCCAGAACAAGCACCAACCGCAAAAGATCCAGAAGGCGAATAACCAGGTCGAGAATACCGAAATCCTCAGGTGCATCATCGATCTGAGACATTACATAGGCCTTGGCGGACTCTACAACAAAGGCTTCGTGATCGGTTAAATGCTCTGTACCCAGACACTTTACGGATTCCACGCGCTGTTCCCGCTCGCGCCTGATAGCTTCCATGCACACCTGCCCTGAGTTTTCCGGCGTGTCACTCCCACGCAGAATACCCGCTAGCCGGAAATCAACCTTGCCTTGGCTGCGGATTTGATCGTATTCGCTTTTCAGGCTCTCTTTGGCATGGGGCAGGTAACGGTGGATTGCTGTCTCGCGAGCGCGCGCCAAATCTTCCGTCGTCGCAAGAGTCACCAGCGAGCTCATCACACGCACACAATGGAGTAAATGCTGCCAGGTGGCAGGCTCAACAGAGCGCGGGTTATCTGGCAGCACACGCTTGGCAGAGACAAACTCGAAATAAAGGGCGGTTACCTGTTGTTCTGAAAAATCAGACGTGCGGATAATTCGACGCAACCCCAGCTTTTCAATATCCAGCAAAAGACTTGGGATCAGCATTAAAACGTAATGTTGCGCGCCTTCTGATATCGACATGTCTGACTACTGCTCCGCTTTGAACCTGCTCTTACCTTAGCACCGAGACCCTTCTCTCGCTGCTTTCATTTAATTCATGGTGTGTCTGTCTTCGACACCTTCGGCGACAACCCTCAGGTTGACGCTTGGCAGGCTGTCTCGGAGCTCAACACTGGGCAGCTTGTTGGCGCTCCCTGAAGCTGCCCGCGCTTGCCCCCCACCGAGAACCGATGACGGTAGGTTCGGGGGAAAGGAGGAACCGGTGTTGGGCATTGAGGAGAATTGACCTAAACTTGAATGTAGAAGGATCATTTCTCATTCTCTGCATGGCTCTCAACGATTGCAGCAGGCGAATCCGTCACGGGAAAGAGACAGCTCGCATGTCAGACTATGAGCGCCAGCGACTTCAAACTTTGCGACAATTCAAGCTACTGGACACCAGCCCGAGCGAAGGTTTTGATCGCATCACCCGCACGGCCAGAAAGCTCTTCGGGCTTCCGCTCTCGGCCGTTTCCTTGACGGACGAAGATCGGCAATGGTTCAAGTCCCGCATGGGGATAAAGGTAACGGAAGTTCCCCGCCACAAATCTCCCTGCAGCGACGTCTCGGCCAGCTCGGAAGTCGTTGTTATAGAAGACCTTCTAGCCTCCGACTTCTATTGCGACTCGCCCCAGGCACGGCTTGGCATGCGGTTTTATGCGGGAGCCCCCCTTACAACTCGCGATGGATATACACTTGGCACACTCTGCGTTCTGGGGCCGGAGCCCCGGACTGCGTCGCGTGAAGAGATCGAAGGCTTGGTGGATCTGAGTGCCATGGTCATGGCGCAGATTGAACTCCAGCACGCACTGTCCCGCGTTGATCCCGTAACAATGCTGCCCAACCATAGCCATTTCGCCGACGATCTGGAGGATCTGTCAAGGAATCAACCGGGTGCAACGCGCTATGCTCTCTTTATTGAGCTAACCGGTGCGTTGGAGCTGAACGCCACCATGCGCGTCATGGGGGCCGCTCAGATAGATGCGCTTGCTCGAGAAGGCTGCAACGAACTTCGTTCCTGGTTCGGAGAAGGCAACACTCTTTACAGTTTGGGACCTTGCCAGTACCTGTTTCTCCGCCCAGCAAGCGATGAGCAGCAAGTCCGCGAGGACGCCCGCCACCTGCAGCGACACCTGAATCGCAGTTCACTTTGGAGTAGCGCACCCTGCATTATCCGGCCGGTGATCGGCATAGCTTCATTTATCCTGGGGGACGGACTCGGCGCGGACGAGGTAATGCGCACTGCACTTCAACAAGGCGGGAGCGGCCTTCGTCTGGTATTCCAGCCGCGTATTGCCCTGAACTCCGGTGAGTGCTTGGGCGCAGAAGCACTACTGCGCTGGCAGCACCCGGAGCTTGGCGAAATTTCGCCCGTCGAGTTTATTCCCCTGTTGGAAAATACTCCGCTGGCAAAGCCGCTGACGCAGTGGGTGCTGGATGCGGCTGTTGCGCAAGCGGCTCAATGGTTTCATAGGGGCATGAAGCTGACGATTTCAGCCAATGTCATGGCCTGCAATTTTGAAGAGAGAGGGTTCTCCGACCGGGTCATCGAACGGCTAAAACAGCGCAACCTCCCTAGCCAGGCATTCGAGATTGAGTTAACCGAAAGCGCGCTCATGGCCAACCGCCGTTCCGTTCGCAAGCAACTCCGGAAACTCTCGAAAGCCGGCATCCGCATTGCCATCGACGACTTTGGTACCGGCTACAGCAGCTTGGCCTACCTTGTGAACGTTCCGGCCAACGTTCTGAAAATTGACCGGGTGTTCTCCTCTAGTACCCGAAAAGACCGCCAAGAGTCCCAGAAATCCCTACTCAAGGCATTGATTGAACTGGCCCACGGCATGGGATTCAGAACCGTCGCCGGATGCGTTCAGCTCCTGGTATGACAACCCATCAAAACGCGCCGGAGATTTCTGGAAGAGTTAACCGGAAGATGCTGGTGCTGTTTCTCTGCCCTTGGCCCGGCGCGCCATGTGAAGCACCCCCACGCCCAGCGCCATCACCATTAAAGTAAGCCAAAGACCATTGGTGTAATTCCCTTCCACATCGGCCAGGTAGCCAACAACCGCGGGCGCCAGCATCTGGGCAATTCCGTAGCTAAAGGTAAGCCGACTCATGGGCCGGGAGGGATTTTCAGGAAACACACGCCCCACCATCCCCAGCATCATGCTGACAATACCAATGAAGCTGGCCCCATAAATAACTGCGCTGAGCATAACGCTGACCATACTGGTGTTGAGGATCAGCATCAGGATACTTACGGAATTGAGCGTGTAGGCCAGATAGAGTGCCGTCCACTGCCCCCAACGGCGCGTGAATACATCCCAGAGCCAGCAAGCAGGGGTGGCCGCTAAACCGGCGATCAACCAGATAAGCCAGCCTCGGCCGCTGAGCTCCGGCATGGATTCGGCAATCGCCACTAAGAAAGTCGCCGTGACCACATAGCCAACACCGGCACAGAAGTAGGCCAACTGCAGTATAACGATAAACCGGCTTCGGTCATCCCCGGCACCCGCGCCTCCAGTTTGAGGCAACGCACAGGCGCGATAATCTGGCATCCAGCGCCAGACAGGAATCAACAGCGCCAGCGCCACCAGCCCGTATATCACCCATTGTTGATCCCAGGTGAACGACCCCCGGATCAGTTCTGCCAGAACGGCCGTCAGAACAATGCCCAGCCCGATCCCTGAGAAGAACACGCCAAGCTCGGATTTATGATTGTTCTTGATCAGCCAACTCATCAGCAGGCCGGCGCCGAGCAACATCCCCGCTGAGGTACTCAGCCCGGAGATGAAGCGCAGTGGATACCAAAGCCAAAGGCTGGTGGTGTAGCCCATGAGAACGGTGGAGACCACCGCGACAACGAGCCCCAACTGATACAACTTTACTTTGAGGCCAATATCGCTGATTCGAGTGATTAGGAGCGCGCCGGTAAGGTAGCCGGCGTAGTTCACCGTTGCCAGCATACCAATCACTGACTGACTCAGACCAAGCGCTTCTACCATCTCGGGAATCATCGGTGTGTATGAGAACCGAGCGATACCTACGGTGACCACCACCGCGATCACGCTGGCAACCAGCACCTTGATGGTCTCCTTCGCTTTCATGGACCCCCTTACCTTGGGCTAAGCCCGGCTCAGAAACTTCCGCTCTTCCACGTTGATTTTGATGCGATCGCCGGTGGAAATATGCTCAGGCACCTGGATGATCAGCCCAGTGGACAGATTAGCCGGCTTGGTACGGGCCGTTGCGGAACCACCCTTTACAGACGGATCCGTTTCCAAAATCTCAAGCTCTACCGTCTGTGGCAGCGCAAGCGCTACCGGCGCGTCACTGACCAGAATCACCACAACGCCTTGAGTATCCTCGCTGATAAACAGCAGTTCATCCGCAATGGCTTCCCGGTTCAGGCTGTACTGCGTAAAGTCTTCGCTATCCATGAAAACGTATTCGTCGCCATCAGAATAGGAGAAGGTCGCTGGCCTACGCACAAGGTCGGCGAGGTTCAGCATGTCGGAATCTTTGAATGTTTCGTCAATCTTGTTACCCGTCACCACATCGTACATGCGCATGCGGTAAAGGCTGCCGCCGGCCCGACCCTGAGGAACCGAGCGCTCGATATCCCTAACGAAATAAACACGATCCTGGTATTCAACCGCAGAATTCTTCTTGATTTCACTTGCTCTAGGCATTTTTTAAAGCTCCAAAAAAATCCCGTAAACGCATCCATACCGGGTAAAAGCCGGCGTGTTTCAGTAGCGGGCATTCTACCCGCACGCCTGCCCTGCCGATACAGGGCAAGTGGACACTATAAGCCATTCGGCACAAAGCTTCCTGACGCTATAATCGGATTCATATAAGAAAAAGCAATTTGATGTAAGCTATGCCCTATTTACGGCCAACCCGAAACGAAAGGTTTTATGAAAGTACCTAAGAGATTACAACCCCTGGTCGACGACGGTATGGTCGACGAAGTGCTTTACCAGCTTATGAGCGGTAAAGAGGCACAGGTTTACGTGGTGCAATGTGGCGAAGAAGTATGCTGCGCAAAGGTATTCAAAGAAGCGAAGAAACGGAGTTTCAAGCAGGCTGTTGAGTACCAAGAAGGCAGAAAGGTACGCAACAGTCGCCGCGCCCGGGCCATGAGCAAAAAGACCCGTTACGGCCAGAAAGAGCAAGAAAACGCTTGGCTCAATGCTGAGGTGGATGCCCTATACCGCTTGGCTCGAGCAGGCGTACGCGTACCGGAGCCCAAAGGCTTTGTGGACGGTGTATTGCTGATGGAGATGATTGTTGATTCCGATGGTAAGGCTGCCCCACGGCTCGATGACGTCACCCTCGCCCCAGAGCAGGCCCGGGATTACCATGGCCGGGTTATCGCAGAGGTTGTCCGGATGCTAAGTGCCGGGCTGATCCACGGTGACCTATCAGAGTTCAACGTATTGGTGGAGAGCGACGGCCCCGTGATCATCGATTTACCCCAGGCGGTTAACGCTGCTGGCAACAATAACGCCGAGCGCATGCTTGAACGGGATGTGGACAACATGCGCAGCTATTTTGGAAAATTCGCGCCCGAACTGCTTATTACAGATTACGGTAAGGAAATCTGGGCACTGTACGAAAGCGGTGACCTGCACTGCGACAGTAAGCTAACCGGACGCTTTGAGCACGACACCCACAGTGCCGATGTGGACGAACTTATGGAGGTCATTGATTCTGCGAAAGAAGAGGAGCGGGATCGCCAAGAGCGCCTTCTGGACGACGACGAGGACTAGTGCTTACCACGCAAGCCAGATAACGTGCCTAGCGCCTTTGCCGGGGCGGTGAGCCCTTACTGTTACGGCTTCCGCCGTAAGGCCGGCGCGCTTCAGGCGCTCGGTAAAAGTTGGGTCCTGCCCCGCAGACCAGTAGGCCAGAATACCATCTGGCCGAAGTGCTGCTTGGGCCGCTTCAATGCCTGCGGGAGAATATAGCCAATCATTCTCTTTACGGGTCAAACCCTCGGGGCCGTTGTCGATATCCAACAAAATGGCATCGTAACTGGCGGGCGAGTCCTTAATTAACTTAACCACATCACCAATATGTACGCGAGCCCGTGGATCCTTTAACGGGTAGCCCGCCGCACTGCCCAATGGCCCCAAATTCCACTGTTCCACTTCCGGCACCAGTTCAGCAACGGTTACTTCTGCAGTATCACCCAGGGACTGCAAAGCCGCCGCGAGGGTGAACCCCATACCCAGCCCTCCGATGAGCACTTTAGGCGAAGGATGATCCGCAATGCGTTCACAGGCCAGAGTCGCAAGCGCGTCTTCAGAGCCGTGCAAGCGAGTGTTCATCAGCTCACCACTAGCGCCGGCAATGCGGATGGAAAACTCATCATTACGCTGGAGCAGCCGCAACTCTGTGCCCTTACCGGGAATGATTGCAGTGCCAAGCAACTCAAAACGAGCCATAAAAACCTCTGAAGGAAAATGCCGGGGGAAAGTTAAGAATTAAGCGCTGAATAAAATTAGGTCTGAGCGAGAATAGTTCGCTCTGTTTGCCCAGGCAGCCTGCCGGTCAGCCAGGCCTCAATAACAACCTCGCCACGCTGGTTGGTCAGCACAGCTTCAGCCTTCGCGCGGTTGCGCTCATCTGCCTCGGTGATGGTGAATACGCAGGTAATGGTATCGTCGAAATAAACCGGCAGGCGGAACCGGAAGTTCATCCCCGATGCCAGCCAACCAATCTGGCCGCCTACCTGGGTAATCATGCCACCGACCAACAGGCCGTGACAGATTTTGCCCCGAAAACCTTTGGCGGCGGCGAAGCGTTCATCATAATGAATCGGGTTCATATCCCGGCTGATTTCACCAAACGCTACCGTGTCATTCTGGGTGAATGTTCGGATAACCGTAAAAACATCACCAGCCTTGAGGCCCCGAATAGCCTGTTCTCGAATGTGCGTCACTTACGGTACTCCGGGGCTCAGTTAGGCTAGCAAAGGTTCAGGTACGGCCGGCAAGACGGCGCTCGACCCAGGAATGGTATAGCTTCGCTAGAGACGGCCGAATCAGGGGCAGTGAGATCAGCCACGCTAGCGGTTTAAGCACCGGGACTCGCGACATCAGCAGAATATATGCGTCCATCTCGCGATGTATTTCGCCCTGATCATCCTTCACGTGTAGCTCACGGAGCGCTTTGTCCGGATCTACGCCCTGCTGGCGCAACTCCTCATCCCTGCCGGTGATATCCAGCCACTCAACAGACTCACCGGTTTTGCCCGCCAGCTTTTCATACCAGCGGCGATCCTTGATGCAGGTGGAGCAGGAACCGTCGTAAAAAACAATCAACTTGCCTGAATTCAGACCCATAAAAGCCCTCCAGCTATAACGAAAGCCTAGCAATGACACTATCACACCCAGCGCGGTTTAGCCGGCAGACTCGGAACGCGCAACCGTGGTCTCAGCTGAATGCTTGCTTTCGCTGCGAGCGATAATTGCTGTACCCACAAGATCCCCGGTAACGTTAAGCCCAGTGGCACCCATGCCGACCAGTGCATCAATGGATACCAGCAGTGCCACTGTTTCGATAGGCAGCCCTACCTGAGCAAAAACTGTGGCGATCATCACGATGCCAGCTCCGGGAACCCCGGCGGTACCAATGGAGGTAAGCGTGCCGATAAGTACAATCTCCGCCATGGTCATCAAGTCCAAAGGGATGCCGACCACATTGGCCGCAAACACGGCAGAAATCGCGATGCGAATCGCAGCACCATCCATGTTAATGGTGGCGCCCAGCGGCAGGCTAAAACCGTAGATCCGCTTGGGTATACCTAGGCGCCGTGCTGCATCCAGGGTGAGCGGCAAGGTGCCTGAACTGCTTTGCGTAGCAAAGGCCGTTGCCATGGGTGTGCGCGCTTCGCGAAAGAACGCCCGCACACGCACGCCAGACATACGCATCAGAATGCAGTAAACAACCAAATGCACGGCAAGCGCGATATAAAGCACCAACACCATGTCACCCAGTGCCAGTATGGTCGACATACCCTGCTCGCCTGCCGTTTTGGCAACAATCGCGAACACGCCGATAGGTACGTACTGAAGCACGCCAGCCATAACTTTCAAGGTGATCTCGTTCAGTGCTTCGACAACCTTGTAAAGGTGCTCGCCAAGCTCTGCATGAGTCTCGGACTCCCGCAGCTTCAGCAACGCGATACCAAAAACAATGGCGATAAAGATGATGCCTAGCAGGTTCAGTTCACTGAACGCTGTAAAAATGTTGTCGGGCACAATGTTCAACAGCACGCTCGCAATCCCGGGGTTATCCGGCACTTTTACCTCTGCGCTCTCATTCAGCGCCATACCGCTTCCCGGCTCAAACAGGCTTGCGACCACCAGGCCAACAACAATGGCCAGCGCGGTTGTCATCACGTAAAAGCCAAACAGCTTACGCCCGACGCGCCCCATGCTGCCGATATTCGCTTGATTGATGCCCACCATCAGTGTGAACAGCACGATGGGCACAATAAGAAACTTAAGCAGGCGTAGCAGCAACTCACCAAGGGGTGCCAACCAATCTGCGACCTGCTGCCCACCAATCATGCCCACGGCCACACCCAGCACCAGTGCGATACTGACACGCAGAATCAGCGAGGAATTCAGATAGCTATGGAAGAGAGTTCTCATCACAAAGCCGCCGATAAGATTGAAGTGCGCAATGGCATAATATGAGATCCTGATCTGGGATGGCGCAGATTGTGGTGGAAATCATCAGGCGGGTAAACCGTTAACCGGAACAACCGCCTATACAAATCAGCTCAGCCTTGCAGCTGGCGGACATCGGCCAGAAACTGATCCACAACCGCTGGCGTGGTGGCCCAGGAGCACATCAGGCGTACGCAGCCACCGATAAAGTTGTAGAAACGCCACCCTTTTGCCCGCAACGCAGCCTGCAAGGCCTCGGGCATTTCTACAAAAACCCCATTTATCTGAGTCGGGTATCTGAGCGTAATGCCTGGCAATTCGGCCAGCCCTTCAGCAAGCCTTTTCGCAGAGGCATTGGCATGGCGGGCATTTTCCAGCCACACGTTATTCTCCAGCAATCCGCACCAGGGCGCAGATATATACCGCATCTTGGAGGCCAGTTGCCCGGCCTGTTTGCAGCGCCACTCAAAGTCCTCGGCAAGTGCCTTATTGAAGAACACCACAGCTTCTCCCAGCGCCAGACCATTCTTGGTTCCGGAGAAACACAGCACATCGACACCTACTTTCCAGGTAATTTCTGATGGATGCACGTCCAGCGCTGCCACGGCATTCGCAAATCGCGCACCGTCCATGTGGATATTCAATTTGTACTGATCCGCCAGCGTGCGGATGGTACTGAGTTCATCTGGGGTATAGATTGTGCCCACTTCTGTCGCCTGAGTAAGGCTCAGAGCCTTGGGCTTGGGATAATGAATATCGGTGCGCTTAGTGACCAGGTGCTCAATGCTTTGTGGCGTAAGTTTTCCGTTTTCGCCCTGTCCTAATAGTAGTTTGGCACCGTTGGAGGCGTATTCCGGCCCGCCGCACTCATCTGTTTCAATGTGCGCCAGCTCATGACAGATCACGCTGTGAAACGATTGCCCAATAGACGCCAAGGCCAGCGAGTTGGCTGCGGTACCGTTGAACACAAAGTAAACATCGCAATCCGTATCAAACAGAGAGCGCAGCCCATCTGCCGCCCGCTGTGTCCAGCTATCCTCTCCGTACGCCGGCTCATCCACACGGTTCGCTGCCTCCATCGCCTTCCAGGCCGGTGGACAAACACCACTGTAATTATCGCTGGCAAACTGCTCCGACCGTGACACGGCAACACTCCTTCATCGGCTGATTAAACGTGGGGAAAACCTTGAAGCTACACTAATTCTGATTGAACACTAGTCGAATTCGGGCTAGAAGTCGGGTTGTTAGCCTCAGAAACCGTTTTGGCCGTTCGCTCAAACGTCAGGGCCATACGCTCAAACATACCCTCGATGTTTGTTGTTTGTGCATCTGGCTCCCGAGTGGCGTGAATAGCTGCCAGTAGCTGATCGCTCACCGCCCGAAACTGAGAGTTCGTGCCGCCACGGGCACTCATCAGGTAAGTGTCAGCTAATGCCTGCTGCCACTCGCCTAGCTTTTCATCCACAGCCACGCTGCGATGATTCTTTATGCGACGCCGCAAGCGGATAGACATGTGGCCAATATTCAGGCCGGTAAAGCCTAGATCCGTCATATAGCGATTGGGGCTGCCCGACCCCCGATCATAGTTAGAAAGCCGCAATAGCCGCTCGCCCATGCGGCCGTTAAACCAATTCTCGGGCCGACGTTTATAATCAATACTTGTGAGGTCGCGGGCAGTGGCCTTGAGCAATCGCCGCTGCATGAAGGGGCCGTCGAGCGGCGCGATTAGCTTGAACACCCAGTAGAGAATGCTGATACCCACAAACAGCCCCAAGGCATTGCCAGTGGCGGTTTCCATATCGAAGGTCATGTTATTGCTGGGCTGCACTATGAGTGTGAACGGAATACAGAAGCCCAAGCCGTAAGGCAGGGTTGGCCGATCTGCGAGCGCCAACAGGCCGATAAAATAGGGGCCCGCAAGCACCAGTATTAGCATCTCGAAGTCGCCACTGCTTCTCGATAACAGGCCTAGGCCAAAAATCAGCGCTACCGGGATTGCCACTACCACCCCAAGCAATAAGCGCCGCAATATAAACGTCAGCAATACTAGGGAAAAACGGGCAAACATGACCGCAAACACCACCGGCATGATCATCAGCATAATGGCCGCTGGGCTACCGGTGTGTAGCCATATCACGCTCCCGATCATGAATACAAACGCGGTTCGGAAGCCGTTAATCGCGCCAATCAATGGGTCCTGGTGGGTTCGTAATTTGGATGCTTTCAGCAGGGTTTGATCACGGTTTTCAAGTGCGTTATAGGCCCTCAATACCATCACCAAATCGGCCACAAGCTCCACAGCCGTATGCGTTAGGCGGATCACAATGGCCGCTTCGTTTACATAGGCGGCCTTGTGCGCCAACAGCGCTCGCCTCAGGGCCTGAGCTTGCTGGTAAGACCCCTCGTAACTATCCGCTTCCGCGATCTTTATGAAAAGAGTTCGCATGTCTACTAGCAGCTCGCTGAACGCCGGCGAGACCAGTTCCAAGTGGTTGCGCGGGAAGCGCCCCATAATTTGTATCACCGCCAGCAAAGACAGCACTTTGTTGCATAGCAAGTTTGCCGCCCTGCTGCGCCCTGGCCCTTCCGGGCCCTCATACGCTACCGCACTGGAATCATCATTCAGCACCACCAGCGTTTCCAGAATCTCATCCGCATGCAGGTGCCGTTGTTCGTGGGTACTGGCTGGATCCAGCTCCAGCGAAAGGTATTCAAGGGTGTTATTAATGACGTCGCGGGAGTAGGTACGAAGGCTGTCCTTAACCGTCACTGGCCATAGAAGCTGGCTGACCAGCGTGGCACACAGAGCACCCACGGTGATCTCACTGATACGGGCTTGCGCAATATCAAACACCGCTTGGCTGTCTGCCGCACTGGGGTTTGCCATCACCAGTATCACCACCAGGCCGGCGGTCATTCCCGACATAGCAAAGGCATAGATGAAGTTGGTGTTGTGCACCATGGAAGAGGCGGCGGCATTCAAACCAATCCAGAGCGTAAGGCTGCCCAGAGCCAGCAAAGGATATGGCATAAACAAAGCCAAGATCAGAATCCCCACACCGCCACCCACGGCCGACCCAAAAATCTGGCACAGGGCTTTCTCGATGACCAGCCCGCTTTCGGGCCGAACCTGTAGAAAAACGGCGGACACCAGCGCCCAGTATGGGCGATCAAGCTGCAGATACATGGACACGAACAATGCCAGCGCCATGGATATCACTCCTTTCAGAGCAAATATCACCGCGCGTTTATTGGGCATAAGAAGCTGGGCCAGCAGCGGGTGGAGCGTCATGAAAGTGGCTCCGTCACTCGTTTTCCGGATCGGCTTCCAGATAAATGGAAACCGTCATGCCGGCACTGATATTCACATCTTCCGGCAGCGGGTCGAGCGCGATCTCTACTGGGATTCGCTGCGCAAGGCGCACCCAGTTAAAGGCTTGCTGTACTTGGGGCAGCATTTGGCTGTCACTACTGGTGTTCGGGTCTGCTATACCACGGGCAATGCTGACCACCTCACCAGTAAGGCTCTCATCGCCAGACACGAGTGTGATTCGTGCCTTCTGCCCTATTCGCACTAGCTGCAGTTTGGTTTCTTCAAAATAGCCGGTCACGTAAAAAGAATCTTTTTTGATCAGCGACAATACCGCTGACCCTCGAGCTACGTAATTCCCCTTCCGCAATGTAAGGTTGTTAACCGTACCGCTCTCTGGCGCCAGAACGTTTGTCCGTTCTAGGTCGATTTGGGCAGAGCTTAGCTCTGCCTGTGCCAGCTCATAGCTGGCTTTGGCCGACTCGGCACGAATGCCGTATACCTCCAGACCCTCCTCACTGATCGCTTGACGATCAGACATGCCCTGCCGACGCTCATACTGATGCCTGGCGAGATCCCAACCGGTGCGCGCCTGAGCTAACTTGGCCTCTCTCTCCGCAAGCTCTGCCTGGTAACGCACATCATCAACCGTGAAAAGAGGGTCGCCCTTACTCACCGCTTGGTTATTTTTCACGCTCAACTCGGTCACCCAGCCGGTGACATCAGGGGCAATCGTTATAACTTCCGCCCGAATTCGGCCGTCCCGCGTCCAGGGCGAATACAAGTAGTGATCCCAGACCCAAGTACCCGCGATAACCGCAACAGCCACCACCAGTAATGTCAGTCCAATACGTAGCAGTTTTCCCATGAAAGCCCTTTAATCCCCGAACAGATAAACAATAGCCGCCAGATAGCAGACGAAGACAGCCACGTCGAACCACGCTTCTTTCCAGATATAGCGGCGCAGGCCCAAGTAATACAGGCACAAACGCGTAGCGGTCGCCAAGATAAACGCCAGAGGCACCAGCACCACTAATGGGCTGAACAACATTCCACCAATACTCATCTCGTGAAGCATGTCATCCTTATTACCGTCGTTCTGCCGTCGTGATTTTCGATTAAGTGTTTGATGATAGGTGCGATTCAAGCAATTCGCCAACTAGCGTATGCTATCGATGTGATTATTATCGCGGCGGCCCGAGCCTGCTCTGGTCAAACACGAAAGGTTTGAGATTACAGCAAACAGACGGTACCTACGCATGAAGCGAGTTTAAGACAATGTCGTCAGCAATTGTATTTGCAGTCTTCGCCGCTGCCTTCATCGCATCGGCTGTTTTCTATCTGTTCTTCTACCGCTCATGGCGGCGGGATCGGGAACTAAAACAACCCTTCCCGAAGATCTGGCGAAAACACCTTCAATCGACAGTGCCCCTGTACCGGCGACTGCCGGCGCAGCTTCAGCAAACGCTGGAAAGACACGTTCAGCTGTTTCTCTCAGAGAAGAACTTCTATGGATGTGATGGGTTTGAGGTGACTGACCGCGTTCGGGTAGCCATTGCGGGGCACGCCTGTTTACTGATTCTCAAGAGATCGTACACCGACTTCGACGACGTACGCAGTATCCTTGTATACCCGGATGTCTACCAGGTGCAGGCATCGGAGCGGGATGGCATGGTCGTTGGCGTCAGCAATCAGGTTCGCGCAGGTGAAGCCTCATCCCTGGGGCAAGTGGTGCTAGCTTGGTCAGAATGTGAAAGCGGGGCGATAAACCCTGAGAGCACGCACAACGTGATCCTTCACGAGTTTGCCCATCAGCTTGATTATCTGGATGGAACCGCAGACGGCGCGCCACCACTGAGCGGAGACCACGTCGAAGAGTGGCAGCAAACCATGACCATTGCCTACGACGATCTCCGGCATTCACTGAGGCACCACCGCAAAAGCTGGCTCGACCCTTACGGCGCCACAAAGCCCGCTGAGTTCTTTGCCGTACTGACAGAAACCTTTTATCAGCAACCACAACACCTAAAAGACCAACAGCCGGCGGTGTATGACCTGCTTTGCGACTTCTACAGAATAGACCCTGGCGAGCTAACCCAAAGCTAACCCACCAAGAATGCCTATTAGGGCGTAAGGCCTAGGCTTTCAGAATCCATCTCGATGCTGCGATCCAGCAACTCAAGATACCCGGCTTTGGCTTTCAGCTTGGTCTGGGCGTGTGCTTTCAAGCTCAATTTACGGAACCCTTGGGCCAATTCGTTCGCACGGCTAAGAAGCTGATCCTGCGCAACCACTTCATCCAAGTAGCCAGCTGCCACAGCGCCTTCAGGACTGTAGATTTCGGCATTGATAACGGAACGGTAGAAATGTGCAGGCGCAAGGCGGTGCCGCGCAATCTCGATGCCGGCGTGGTGCATGGTCATGCCTATCGCCACTTCGTTGAGACCCAGCTTGAAGCTGCCCTCAATACCCACCCGGTAGTCCACCGACAGCATGATAAACGCGCCCTTAGCAATGGCGTGACCACTGCATGCACCAATGATCGGAAACGGGAAAGCTGCCAGGCGACGGGTAAATGTTGAGCCCACGGTAACCAGTGCGGTGGCCTCCTTCATGCCTTTTTGCATTTCCTTCAGGTCGTAGCCACCGGAGAAGATTCCCGGCTGCCCCGTCAGGATTACCACGGCCTTATCCTGCTCGGCTTGGTCGAGAGCTTTGTTCAGCGCTTCAAACACGTCGTGGCTCAGGGCATTCGCTTTCCCGTTATTAATAACGAGTGTCGCGACACCCTCATTCAGCGTGTAATTTACTAAGTCGGTCACCGGCGTTTCCTCTTGGTGGAGTTAGGTTTGAATTCGCAGAACTTTGCCAGCTTATGCAGGCCGCCACAAATCATTATTTGCCGGGTGCTGGTTTCTTTCCTGGCTGATTAGGTTCGGCGCTGAAGCGTCATCCGCAATTGGGCGCTGAAACCTTTCTTCGACGACAGCGGTATCCGATAGCTGTCTCCATCAGGCTCAGCCTTGCTTCCGCCACGTTCACTCCACTGTTCGTCCGTGGTGACATAGCGCAGGTTCCAACCGTCTCCGACCGGCGTCATTTTTAGCGTCAGCGTATCCCGGTAAAGATATTCGCCCTCCACCCTATGCTCTGTCCAAAGTGCTCCGTCAACAAAGTAATCCGTCGCTGAGACCGCAAGCTCAACGGTCATCACAAGGGTTCGCCCCCGCTCAACCGTGATTTTTGAGCTATCAAGAAAGGTGGAAAAAAGCACGGGCGAGCGTGCCGAATCCAACCCGGCCTGCTTCGGCTTCATCATTTCGTCGAACTTTCGTAGCACGGCACTGAAGGTTTCCCGGCGCCGTTCAGTTAGCCGAAAGCTTCGCCCTCCCCGGGGCGACACAGTGGCCTCAAAATAATAAGAAGCTCGAACCCGGCGACCCTCGCGCCTTGCCTTTTCCACTGAAGGGGGTAGTGGCAAGCATTCCACATCCATCACGCCGTCTACACGGACGTCTCCAAACAGGAACCGCACCATATTCTGGTAGCCGTCTTCGGAATTAACGATGCCATAGGGGCCGCTGTGGCTACGATACACAAAGGCTCTGGGAGCACCTTGAACAGTCGCATTCTCGATGGCTACCAACCCGTCACTCATCTTGCCGGCCAACCACTTTGATACACCTTTGGCCGCGCCATAGTCTTGCTGGTTGGTGCCGACCAAACAG
Organism: Marinobacter sp. LV10R510-11A; assembly: GCF_900215155.1. NCBI lineage: Bacteria > Pseudomonadati > Pseudomonadota > Gammaproteobacteria > Pseudomonadales > Marinobacteraceae > Marinobacter > Marinobacter sp. LV10R510-11A. The sequence continues at coordinate 4,146,870 of NZ_LT907980.1, read as the reverse complement.
AAAAATCGGTTCGGGTCAAATTTGCCACCCAAGGAGTCTACTCGTTCAGGCCTACCATTGAGATTCAGATAACCCGCCATGGTTTCGCGGTTGAAGTTGTTGATATCCCAGAGCCCGAGGAAAGCGGGCACATTAATCCCCGCCATTTCTATGCCATTGTGTGGTGTGGCATAGGTGAACACTTTATCCACCATTTCCCGTACTGCGGGGGTGCTTATGCCATCATTCTGCAACAGACACCGACACACTAGGCCGCCCATGGAATGCGCCACAAGATGCACCCGAAATTCCGCCAGGCGCGTAGCATCGTCACCGCATATTTGTTTCCGGATATTCAGAATCAGATCCCGTAGCTGGAGGGCCGCTGCGGGTATGGAAAGCGGTTTGCCTTCACCAAAATCCCTGTCCGCCTGATCGTAGTAGCGGTAAATAATGACGGTTTTATGGGTGATGTCCCGGTCAATCTCAGCGCCGTCCGAAAAGGCATCCGTATAACCGTAGTCCTTCATCAGGCGCATCATGGGTGATTCGAAGACCTGCTTGTAAATAGTTCCATCCCAGGATTGACGCACCTTTGTCGCGCCCAGGTTAAAACCCATATAAGGCATGGATACGGTATCGGCAATTTCACTGGCGGTCATGGCGTAGCCACGAACATAAACGATGGGATGGAACTGGCTCATGAGACGTGCATCCTTGTCAGGCTGATCCTGCCCTGACTGCATGCGATATCTGTTCCGGAAAGCTCTTTATGGGGATAACGCCGGTACTTGCGTTGCACCGGCTCAGACAGATTTAGCGAAAGTGTAAAAAAAATTGACGGGCGAAGCCTGCTCAGAAAAACCTGTAGTTTAGAAAAAATAGTATCGAATCATTTGCGCCACGATCAACAGGGCCACCAGCGGAAAAATGAATCGCGTGAGATTGCCATAGCTGCGCGCCTCACCTTTCGGTGCATATTTCTCAATCAGAGGCAGAATAACGATCAGCGCCAAAAACAGAACGGCGAGAATAATTAACAGTGTTCCCATGACGAAACTCCTTTAATGCCGGCTTATCGGGCCCCGCAGGCGCCAGCGTGAATTTCCTGCGTAAAAGTTATCCCGTGAATCTGTGGATAACTTTGTGAAAAGGCGCGGGACAAGTAAGCTCGGGCCAGTTAAAACGCGTGTTCGACAAATATGACTGTTAACTGACCAGGCTACTTACTGACCACCTAAAACGATGGGGTTCTAGAAACTAGAAAGCTCATCTTGCAGATCTTTCTTCAGTTCGTCGGCTTCGGTTATCCACACGGTTTCATCAAGGCCTGGGAACACACCCACATGCAACCCGTCTTTGGACAGGCCCGGCACCCATTTCTTGAAGAAATCCGGCAGCGAAATGCCTTTCGGGGTCAAATCGTCCGAATTCTTAGCGTACGCAACGGCGAATTCTGAACTGGGCCAGACCGGCAAGTGCGCCACACCATCGTCTTCCGACACGATTGATAAAAAGCGGTTCTCGGAATTGATCAATATCCAGATCTCCCGCGCTTCCAGCACTTCGCTCAGGAAGTAGTCGTATCGGTCTTCGCCGCTCAACTCGAGCACACTCGTTAACTGCTCATCACTCATAATCTGGATCTCTGTCTAATAAATGAGGCTCATGAAGCCTGAACACTGGCACGCTGCGCTTTTCGGTACAGCCAAGCAAGGCCCAACAAAGCAAGCCCCAGCCCCATAAAGGCAGCAACCCGCCACAACCCTTGCAGGCCGGCCATATCGATTAGGAAAATCTTACCAATCACGATACCCAGCAGAGCCATGCCTGCCTTATACAACACAACTTGGCCACCTTTCGCCGAATAAACTGTGGAATAGATAATAGCGGCGATGGCGTACAGCATGCCAACAACCGAGTAGGTATACAGCTCGCCCTCCGTCATACCAAACCACAGTGCCATATCGCTGCTTTGCCAAAGCTGACGAATCTCCAGCGCAGTGAACAGGAGAAAGCCCGCAGCCGCAACACACAGCGACCAAAACCTAGGCGCGATCTCCGGGAACCGGCTGATAACAAACGCCAGTAGCACCGGGCCACCAAAGGCAGGAAGCAGCATATTGAAAATGGGGGTACTGCTAATAGCGCCGTCACTCCACCAAGGGTTGTGCAGGGTAAGCAGCGTGAGATAGCTGATACTTGAAAGCGCCAGCAGCATCCATGAGAACAGTCGGTAGAGCCAGGCCAGTGACTGGCTTGCTTTAGCACGAACCGCATAAGTCACACTGAGTGCCCCCCAAAGCAATGTGTTCATCGTTGCTTCAATAAGGCTGTATTCGTGGGCGAAGATGTCACCGTCGTAAAGCCAGTAACGCAGTTCTGTGCCCAGGAATAGAACCAGAAGGTGCAAGGTTGCGCCTTCCAGCCAGGGGCGAATCGAATGGCCTTTATCGGCGAGCTTGGTGGCAACCGCCGCTAGCAGCGTTGCGCCGCCGTATGTCCACAGCGACCAGTGAACACTGGGGTCATATCCCTGCAGCCAGGGGTTGAATGTGAGCCTAGCGACAACCAGTGCCAACACGCCTTTCAGAAGCAGGTATAGCTCTGGCATCTGGTACCGCCGTGCTAGCCAAGTAAGGCTGACAAACTGAACAGATAGGGCCAAGGTGAGTGACGCTTCACGAAACGCCATAACCGTAGCCAGCGAGTAGCTAAGGTGCGCCGCCAGCACGGCCCAAACCACGCCGTTCTCGTAACGCGGATGCCCTTCCATTCGCCAGGCCAGCACGCCGTAAACAGCGCCAACCAGCAAAGTAGCGACTGCCCACACGGCAGACGTCTCGCCATAGCCGTGCAGCAAAAGCCAACCGAGCACCAGCCACACCATCGGTGAAAGCAGCGTTAGCGAGGCCCAGCGACGTTGATCGGTATAGTGCCCCCAAAGCCATAAACCAACGCCGGTAGTAATTATCGCGGCGGCAATAAGGTAGCTGATAAAGCCCGTCTGCTGGCTCAGAGGTATCTGCAGCAGATAGATCAAGTCGCCATCCATTTTACCCATATAAAGCAGCCAGCCGGCTGCGCTTGCCAAGACCGCGCCCCAAGGTAAAAACCACAGCGCCCCCTACTCTGGGGAATTAGGGATGCAGCCGGCAGGATGAATAACCAACTCCACATTGATGAATTGTCGCCAGACTGTTGAGCAATCGACAGCCCCCAAATAGCCAATAGCGGCAGAAACGCCTCGCGCAAACGCGAAGGCGCCGCTTGTCCCCTGCCCGGCAAGAACGCAAAAACCACAAACAGCGCGGCCAGATAACAGGCCGTTGCCGAAGCAGCCGGCGCTGCAGCCACGGTGACAGCCCACCACAGCAATGCACCAGCCAGAGTCGCGTACCACAGCCAGTCACGGAACACGTAACGCATTAACAGAAGTGAGCTGAGGGTGATTACGAAGCTGTAGGAAAGCACAAAGGCAACACTGCCGCCTTCACCACCAATCAACAGGGGTACAAGATAGGCGCCACTCAGGCCCATGATAGCCAGTGCCACACTCAGGCCACCCAGCCAAACCATCCAGTTTTCTTTTAGGGCTGCCATAATGCGGGACGGCTTACGGGGTTCAACTCGGTCATCGGCTTCCGGCAGCGGCGCCGGCACAGTTGGCGTCGTGGCAGTTGGTGGTTGAGTGTGCTTAATTTGCAGGCGTAACTCGGTAACCTCAAGGCTCAGCGACGCGACCTCGAGGTTCAGTGCATCAACACGAGCGACCTGCTCATTCCGTTTCTGGTAAGCCAAAAAACCAAGAACGGAGCCCACAGATATGAACAACGCGAGGCCCACGCCTAGAAGAATCAGTATTGCGTCCAAATCCCTTTACCCTTTTTAAGAATCCTGTCAGAAGCGGTGCGAGCCGCCGGTGCACGTGCAGTCTATCTTCTCCGGAGCTATAGCTCACCTAGAAAGGTACTACCCAAGAAACGCACTTTACGTTAAGGTCAACTTTGCCAGACATGAGTCGGTTTTACCCAAACCGAACAGACTGGCAACGGGAGCATCATTACAACGCCGGCAGAGTTGTATAAAGCGTTCTATACTTTGGCGAAACACCGGCAGATAGAACAAGGCTCCGTAAATTAACGAAGCCCTCACAAGGGGCATTGCGTTCCTCAAGCCATCACCCCAGGAAGAGGATTATGACAACAACAAAGTCCAAAACTGTTTATACCCCCGTCTTTACAGACGGTGCGGAATATCGCATCCCGACGTTTAAACTCCTCAAACAAGACGGCACGCTCTATAAAAGCGGCAAAGCCCCTGACCTCGACAAAGGGAAAGCTTTGCGAATCTACCGTGCGATGGTTACAACCCGCGTACTGGATGAACGCATGCTTGGTGCCCAGCGCCAGGGCCGCCTCAGTTTCTACATGCAGTGCACCGGCGAGGAGGCTTCCGTTATCGGCAGTACCGCCGCGCTGGACGACGCCGACATGATCATGGCCCAGTACCGTGAGCAGGGCACCTTGGCCTATCGCGGCTTCACCATTGACGAGTTCATGAACCAGCTGTTTGGCAATGAATTGGATTATGGCAAAGGCCGCCAGATGCCAGTTCACTATGGTTCCAGCAAGCTCAACTACATGACGATCTCGTCGCCGCTGGCCACTCAGATCCCTCAGGCTACTGGCTATGCCTATGGCCAGAAAATGGCCGGCGACGGGCATTGCACCGTGGTCTATTTCGGCGAAGGCGCGGCCTCGGAAGGCGACTTCCATGCTGGACTTAACATGGCAGCTGTGCACCGCGTACCCGCTATTTTTATCTGTCGAAACAATGGTTACGCCATTTCGACGCCCGCCGTTGAGCAGTTCGCTGCAGACGGCATAGCTCCACGAGCCTTCGGCTATAAAATGGATGTAATCCGTGTGGACGGCAACGATATTCTGGCCGTTTACCAGGCCACCGAAGCCGCTCGCAAACTAGCGGTGGAAGAGAACCGCCCGGTTCTGATCGAAGCCATGACTTATCGCCTGGCGGCGCACTCGTCATCCGATGATCCTTCCGGCTATCGCAGCAAAGACGAAGAGGCCCTGTGGCGCGAGAAGGACCCCATTCTTCGCATGTACAACTGGCTCACGAAGAAAAAATGGTGGAGCGAAAGCGAAGAGAAAGAGCTGCAGGAACGCCTGCGCCGTGAAGTGCTTGAAACCATGAAACGTGCCCAAAAGCTTCCACCTCCCCCATTGGAATCCCTGATAACGGATGTATACGACGAAGTGCCGCCGCTGCTGAACGCGCAATTCGAAAAGCTCAAAGCGCACATCCGCAAGTATCCAGAGGAGTATCCCAAGTCGGCCGCTCACGTTCAGGGAGGGGTATAACATGCCAAAAATGAACATGCTGCAGGCGATCAATGATGCCCTTGATATCTCGATGGCAACCAACGACCGGGTTCTGTGTTTTGGCGAGGATGTGGGTATTTTTGGTGGCGTATTCCGGGCCACCAGTAATCTGCAACAGAAGTACGGCAAAGATCGCTGCTTTAACACGCCCCTAGTGGAACAGGGCATTATCGGGTTCGCCAACGGCCTGGCGGCTCAGGGCTCGTTCCCAGTGGCCGAGATACAGTTTGCAGACTACATATTCCCCGCCTTCGACCAGATTGTTAACGAGTCTGCGAAATTTCGCTACCGCTCAGGCAACCTGTTCAATGTGGGTGGCTTAACCATTCGAGCGCCCTACGGCGGCGGCATAGCCGGTGGCCTTTACCACTCCCAGTCGCCGGAAGCTTATTTCGCCCACACACCGGGCCTGAAAATTGTGGTACCGCGCAACCCCCATCAGGCTAAAGGGCTGCTACTGGCTTCCATTAACGACCCCAACCCTACCCTGTTCTTTGAGCCCAAGCGTCTGTATCGCGCCTCCGTAGGCGAGGTGCCGGAAGGTGAGTACCAGTTGCCTATAGGCGTAGCCGAAGTTCTGAAGGAAGGCACCGATGTAACGGTGCTGGGCTGGGGCGCCCAGATGGAAGTGATCGACAAAGCCGTCGAGATGGCGGAGAAGGAAGGAATCTCCTGCGAGGTCATTGATCTGCGCACGATCCTACCTTGGGATATGGAAACCGTAGTCGAATCGGTGCTGAAAACCGGGCGCCTGGTGATCACCCACGAAGCACCGCTAACGGGCGGCTTTGCCGGCGAGATAGCCGCTACCATTCAGGAGCGCTGCTTCCTCTATCTGGAATCCCCGATCGCACGGGTCACCGGGATGGACACCCCCTTCCCGCTGGTGCTGGAGAAAGAGCACTTCCCCAATCACCTGAAGGTCTATGAGGCCATTCGGGAAAGCGTCGAATTCTAGACTGATATCCGGACAGGAGAGCAATGATGAGTGATTTTATACTGCCCGATATCGGCGAAGGTATCGTGGAATGTGAGCTGGTCAAATGGCTGGTCAGTGAAGGTGATCTGATTGAAGAAGATCAGCCAGTCGCGGAAGTGATGACAGATAAGGCGCTGGTAGAGATTCCCGCCCCTTACAAGGGACGGGTAACCCGCCTGTACTGGAAGGAAGGCGACATAGCCAAAGTGCATGCGCCGCTGTTTGAGCTTGTTGATGAAAGTGGTGAAGGCTCTACTGAGGGCTCTGGTGAAAAGACAAAGGCCAGCAATGAAGGCGAAAGCGCGGAGCCAGAGGCAAAGCAGGCTGAAGCTCAACAAAAGCCGGAAGCAGCTACAGCGCCTGTTGCAAAATCAACCGCCTCCACGGATGGCCAACGAACTCCCGCCAGCCCAGCTGTGCGCCGCCTGGTTCGCGAAAATGAACTGACGCTGGGAGATATCGAAGGCTCAGGCAAGGACGGTCGCGTACTCAAAGCCGATGTGCTGTCGCATATGGAACAGCCTACATCAGGGGGTTCATCAGCCTCCGAAAGCAGGCCGCGAAGACTTGAAGCGCAAAACCAGGAAGTCCGCATAGAGCCCATAAAAGGCATGCAGGCCGTTATGGCCAAGCGCATGGTAGCTTCTGCATCCACCATTCCGCACTTCAACTTCAGTGAAGACATCGATGTCACCGAATTGCTGAGCCTGCGCCAGCAACTCAAACCGGAAGCCGAAGCCCGGGGCTCACGCCTCACACTGATGCCGTTCATCATGAAAGCGATCGCGCTCGCGGTTCGGGAATACCCCGTGCTCAACAGCCAGATCAACGAAGACGTTACCGAGGTTCACTACCAGCCCCACTGCAACATAGGCATGGCCGTGGACAGCAAAATCGGGCTGCTTGTACCTAACGTGAAGAATGTGGGTCAGCTCACCTTGCTGGAGATTGCTAACGAGGTAACCCGGCTGACCGAATCGGCCCGGGAAGGCCGGGTAAGCCAGGCGGATCTCAAAGGCGGCACCATTACCATCTCCAACATTGGCGCACTGGGCGGCACCTACGCCTCGCCCATCATCAATGCGCCGGAAGTGGCGATTGTGGCCTTGGGGCGCACCCAGAAACTGCCGCGCTTTGATGCCAACGGGCAAGTGGTAGAGCGTTCGATCATGACGATCAGCTGGGCGGGCGACCACCGCATTATTGATGGCGGTACCATCGCCCGGTTCAATAATCTGTGGAAGGGCTACCTAGAGTCACCGCAATCCATGCTCCTCCACTTGGGCTGATTGCATGGTGCCACCGAACCCATCACCGCCGACGCCGCAACCGGCGCAGCTGCAGCAATTCTACATCCCGGAAGAGCAGTCGGTTTACCTGCTCAGCCACGACGATGCGAGAAAGCTGAAAGACTGGGTTGCGCTATGCACAACCCAGCTCAAACAGATGGGCTACGCCGACATCGCGATGATTGGTAAGGGCGCCTACGGCTTTGTGTTCGCCGGCCGGTTGCCTTTAGAAGGCGCGCGGGACCTTGAGCATGTGTTCAAGTTTACCCGCATCACCCTGCCTCAGCACCTGCACGATCGGCTGGAAGACGAAGCCTATATTCTGGAACAGGTAGAGCACCCCCGGGTGCCCAACCTGGTCGCCTTCCACCGCGCCGGCAAACAATCGATACTGGTCATGGAGCGGGCGCCGGGCTTTAACCTGGAGGAAGTATCACTCCAGCGAGGCCGCCTGAGCCCGCGCCTGATTATCCGCATTGCCGATCAACTGGCCGATATTCTGCGCAATCTAAGGCGCGAAGCCGATAACGGGAAGCGCCCTATCGTGCACGGGGATATCAAGCCGTCCAATGTAGTGTTTGATGCAGAAAGCGAAAACATCGCCCTGATCGACTGGGGCTCCTCGGTATTTGCCCAGTTAGACGCCAACCAGCAGTTTCTCAGCCCAAGCGTGATGGAGCTGATGTCTGACAACCTGCAGCAGACCAACGCACGCCTGGGCGACGTTTACTTTATTGGCGAAGAGCAACTCTATGGCGGCCTGTCGTCCCCAAGGTTTGATGAGCAAGGTGCGGCAGCAACCCTCTACGCGCTGGCCTCCGGCCAGTCTTGCCGCTTTGGCCATTTGGCAATACCCGCCACAGCGCTTGGCTTACCCATGGAATTTGCCCGCATGCTAGACGGCATGCTCGACCCGGATCCCGCACGGCGCATGCGTGCCGGCGACCATTACCTGAAAGAGATGCCGCGCATAGGCCGCACGGTGATGATCGACCTGCCAGAACCGGTGCCCATACCTTTAGTGCCCATCTGGACACGGCTCTCTGGCCGGGAGATCGACACCGTGGTCTACAGTTCCCGTAAATCCTTTCTGCGCCAGGAAGGTGCTCCAGAAACCCTGAACGACGTCAACGACGTGCAGCTAGATCGATACTACAAAAATTTCATGCAGGGCATGGGGGAAACCGAAAAAGCATTCCTCGCCTCAGTCAGCCGGCTTGGTCGTTATCCTGTAGAAGGCGGGCTCGCGGTGCGCTGGGAAACTGACGGCGTTTACGTAGATACCTCCCTGAACCTGCACAACCCAGAGCTCAAAACCGCTTTCACTACGGCGGTGAACAACATGGTCAACCTGGCTCAGGCAATCTACCGCCAGGGCATTTTCAAAAGTTGTCTGTTCAACGCCCGAGACACCCTGCATATTGAGCGCGAGGAGCCCGAGCAGTCATTCGTTGCGCCACCAGAGATGCGACTGCCATATCAGGTGAGTTCAGCGCCGGAAGTGGAAGACCGCTCACGGGTGCACTCCTACTTTGAGGACGGGCCAGATCCGGAGGAGTTTCTGGTGCTGCCACAAACCATCATCAAATCCCTTGAGGCGCTCAACACCATCCGCCACACCGGCATGATTATTTTCGAAGCCCTGCCACGCCATCTCAAAATCCACAGCCAGTACCGCCTATTGGATCCAGAAAAAGAGGACGAGTTCCGCCAGCGGCTGGACGAAATACTGGCGGCTGTGGATCAGATAACCGGCCTGGGCGTGTCGGGCTTTATGAAAATGCCCTACAAAGACGCGCGCTTTTTCCCCTATATTGAAAAGCTGCCGGAACGTTATTACCCCAGAAACCCAAGGCAGGAAGCCACTGAGGCAAGCTAGCCTCTTATGCGCTTCGCAAACACGCGGGATTGGTTTACGATGCGCCGCCGTAAAGTGTTTCCGCTCATTCCACCAGGCTGCCATGTCCGCAAATTATCTGTATACCGACTTGTCTGGCTACTACGACTTAATGTGTGCAGACATCCATTATTATACCCAAAGCTACGGCATTCAAAGGCTGCACCGGCTTTTTGGCAATGGTGGCAACACCCACTTGGATCTGGCCTGTGGAACCGGGCCGCACATTCGCCACTTCATCGATTTCGGGTTCCAATGCAGTGGCCTGGACATAAACCAGCCCATGCTGGAACAAGCCAAAAGCCGATGCCCAGAAGCGCAGTTCTCATTAGGAGACATGTGTGATTTTGAAGTGGATGAGCCTCTCGATTTAATCACCTGCTTTTTGTATTCCATCCACTACAGCGATGGCATCGAGAAACTAACGCAGTGCATTGCCAGCGCACATCGCGCACTAAAACCGGGCGGTGTGTTTTGTTTTAACTCTGTTGATAAAAACAAGATAGACAACACGCTCTCTGAAAGGCACACAGTCAAGCAAGAGCACAGCCTGTTCACCTTCAGCTCCGCATGGCACTACCGTGGCCAGGGTGAGAAGCAATCCCTTAAACTCAGCATCAACAAAACAACGGAGGGCGTCACGCAATCATGGGATGACGAACACCCGATGGTGGCTTTGAGTTTTGAAGAGCTGACGGAAATCCTGCAGCCGTATTTTGACGTCCAACTCCTTGAACACGACTATGAGAAGATCACTCCGTGGGACAAAGCTTCAGGAAACGCGATCTTCGTATGTGTGAAAGCCTAGTTTAATGGCCTGCTTAATGGCCTGCTTAACGATGCGTTAATCGACCGAGCCACTGGATTTTCCACGCCAGCACCGGTAACCTTCTGCTCAGCTTTATCACCAGATAAACATACCTTCAAGGATTGAAGATATGCCTCAGGCAAATGGATTGCAGTTCACCGCACGTGTCGGCGAGCTTCCCGAAGATGTTTTCTCTCTCGTCAGCTTTGCGCTAACCGAAGGTCTTTCGGAGCTTTTCCATGGCCGCTTAATACTGGCCAGCACGGATTCTGCTATTCAGGCCGCTGATGTACTGGAGCAGCCGGTAGATCTGGTGGTCTGGCAGGACGGCATACCCCTTCGCCGTTTTACCGGCGTAGTGAACGAGTTTGCACGGGGTGACACTGGCCATCGTCGCACCCGCTATGAGTTGATCATTCAGCCTCCCATATGGCGCCTAGGGCTGATGCGCAACAGCCGTATTTTCCAAACCCAAACCACAGACACCATCGTGCGTACTCTTTTGGAAGAGCGCGGCATTGTGAACTCGGTGTTTGATTTGAAGCGCACCCCACAGGAGCGGGAGTACTGCGTTCAACATCGGGAAAGCGACCTCGCATTCATGGAACGGTTGGCTGCAGAAGAAGGTTGGCACTACCGCTACCAACACGGCAGCGTAGAGGGGGACGAACAACCCGGCCTAATCATAGCCGACCATCACGGCGATGCGCCTCGGTTGGAAGCTGTCGAATATAACGGCAAAGCAGGCGGAAGCACCAAGCAGCCTGCGGTATTCCGCTTCCGCCACGAAGAGCGGGTTCGTGCCGCCTCCGTGGCGATGAAAGACTACACCTTCAAGAACCCATCCTATGCGTTGATGCACGAGCAGAACGCAACCAGTGCCAACCACCGCCAAGACTATCAACACTTCGACTACCCGGGTCGGTTCAAAGCCGACGCCAGCGGTCAGCCGTTTACAGGCGCTCGGCTTGACGCCCTCAGAAACGACGTCAGCATCGCCAACGGCGAAAGCAATCGCCCAGACTTCACCTGCGGCGCCAAAGTGGAACTCACCAACCACGACAGCAATAAACTGAACCGGGAATGGCTACTTACCGCCATTACTCACGTGGGCGAGCAACCCCAGGCCCTGGCAGAAGAAGGCGGCTCTAAACCGACCACTTATCACAACCTGTTCAGCGCTGTTCCGGCCACCAAAACCTGGCGGCCACTGTGCAATCACCGCCCCCTAATGGACGGGCCCCAAATTGCCATCGTTACCGGCCCGGAAGGCGAAGAGATTCACTGCGACGAATATGGGCGGGTAAAGGTAAGGTTTCCCTGGGACAGATACAGTAAGAACGATGAACACAGCAGTGCCTGGCTGCGCGTGAGCCAAGGCTGGGCAGGCGGCCAGTATGGTTTCATGGCACTGCCAAGAATCAGCCACGAAGTGATCGTCTCCTTCCTCGATGGCGACCCGGATCAGCCCATCATCACAGGAACAACACACCACGCCACCAACACACCGCCCTACTCCCTGCCCGAGCACAAAACCCGCACCACCCTGAAAACCCAGACACACAAGGGCAAAGGCAGTAACGAGCTACGCTTTGAAGACGAAGCAGATAAACAGCAAATCTACATCCACGCTCAAAAAGACCTCGACCTGCTCACCGAAAACAACCGCACCGAAGTCATCAAAAATGACAGCCATTTAACCGTTGAGAATGACCGGTTCAGCCACGTGAAAGCCAACGATCACACAACCGTAAATGGCGAACACCGGGAAAAAATCGGCGGCGACTACAGCCTCGCAGTTAACGGCAGCCATCACAGCAAATTCGGCAAAGCGCAGCTCGTCGAAGCCGGCAATGAAATCCACCACAAAGCGGGCTTAAAGATTGTCATCGAAGCAGGCGCAGAGGTAACTCTGAAGGCTGGTGGTAGCTTTGTGAAGGTGGATCCGAGTGGGGTGACTATTTCTGGGCCATTGGTGCGGATGAACTCTGGGGGCGGGCCTGGGAGTGGTGCATCCGCAGCCGCCAAGGTTCCTGCATTACCTAGTTCTGAAGGGCCCGAGCGCATTGGTGGTAATTCAGCCAAGCTTGCCCTTAACGACCAGCGGAGTAATGCGACTGCGGAAGCACAGCACCCTGTTACCGATTATTCAGCTTTACTGAAAGAATCCACCAGTAAGGGCGCCTCGATCATTTCTGACTGCGAGTACGATGAGCATGGACGCTGCACTCTACATCAGCACTCTTGACCAATTATCAGTAGCTTCCGGTAAGCCTGCGTTGTCGGATTTCGCCGTAATCGACTTGGCAGGGTCGCCAGGGTTTCTGACATCCTTATATGGCGCCATGGATCGGGGCCCCATCCGATGGGATTCCCTTCTGGAGCTTACCCGGTGGCAGAGCGGATGGCAGTTTGGCCCCATTTTGGTTGATTTGCGTGGCCGGGCTGACTTTCAGGCAATAGTTACGGACACCCTGACAGCCGGAGCGATAGGCATACTGATTAAAAACAGCCTGGACTATGAAGAGACTCTGGCCTGGAGCAGAAGCCGCCTCTTTGCATTGGCAGAATCTGATGATCGCCTGTTTCGTTTCTATGAACCTCGCTCCCTGAAAGCGCTTTTGGCTGCGTTAGGAACCCGAACACAGGGACTTTTACCGTTAAATTGGATGTTGTTCTGGCACGACACGAATCAGTGGTTAAGTTGGCAGGATCATAGTGAAATAAAGCCGGGTTCGTCTGTTTTGGAATGGAGGCTGTCCGAATCACAGCTGGGTAGTTTGCCTGATTATCGAATGGCAGACCGGGCCTGTCGTTGGGCTTCGGTGTACGACGACCATCTCAGTTCTGACGGAGATAAGCGCCTATGGGTGCTGGAGCAGCTACAGCATGCTCATGATCACGGGTTTCTTAAGGTTGCCCAGCAGGAACGCTGGCTGAGATTGGCCATTCAGAGTGGCGCACCTCTATTGTCCGATTCGGCATTCAGAGCCTTGGTGGAAAATGCTGATATGACCGACGAAGATCGTCTTGAAGCAATGGAATGCTTAATGGAGTACGACCATGCAACAACATAAAGTCCAGGCTGGCGAAACCCTTTCTGGCATTGCCTCTCGCTACAAGGTATCGCTGGGTGCGATCAAGGCCGAGAATCCAATTATCGAAGATGTGAACCACATTGAAACAGGGTGGAATCTGTTGGTTCCCACGGCCGCCGAACCGACGAAGTCCCTACCGCCAGCACAGTCTGCTAACGATGATTCGTCGGACGATACTGAATGCTCTGACTGCGCCTTAGAATGTGTAGCCCTTGTTCAACTTACCGACGATGACGAGCAGGTGTTTGCTCTGACCGAAATCCAACTGAAAGAGCTTGAAGAAGAAATCCGTCTTCTGAACGAGCCCATTGCGGAACTGGCTGAGGCAGAGAAAGGTGTTGCAGACAAGATTCCTGAAGCAAGGGCAAAGGCCTGGGGCAAGCTGAAGGCATTGGGTGCACTACCGAAACCGGATCACAGCACCACTGCCCGGGAGTTGCTGGCGGATTATGAAGCCCGCTGGAAACGTGAACAGGAACGCCTGGAGCATCAGCGTCGCCGAAAGAAGCGGATCAACTATGAAATTGACAACGTTCGCAACCAGATCCTGATTCCAGGCAGAGAGCGTAATTTCCAGAATCCGAGAGACAAGCTCTCGCTTCAGTTTTTCACCGTCTATTGCAGCGAACTGGAATCTACGCTTGATTTTGTTGATAACAAAATAAAAGCCCACGAGGAAGCCACAAAAAGCTCTGAGCAAGACCTTACCCGCATGGATGAGCGCCTGAAGCTCCTTCGGGCAGCACTGGAAGCAGAAATTGAATACCGGGTGGCAGAAAAATCCGAAAAGTCTAAGTCGACAGTTGCCCAGCTTCGTTACGAAGCGGACGAGCTTAAAGAGGCTACCCTTTGGCCAAGCTACATCTCCGAAACGGATGTCGCAGACCTGGCCTCAAAGACCAAACGGTTTCGGGAGCTGGATGATGACCTGCTCCCATACATGGATTATGTCATCGAGTATTCCACCAAGGTCAGCCCTGTGATCCGGCTGGTCATGTTGATGGCCGATGATACGGTGCAACCATACCGCAAACGCCAAGAAGAACGCCGGTCATTGATGACCGGTATCGAGAAAAAACTGAGAGAGCTGGTAGACAACAGTACCCCGGTAGAACATATCGCGAGGCCCCAGGTGGCCTCGATGAAGCGCCATCCTCTGGTGGAAATCAAACACACCGGTACCGGCGGCTACCGCTACATGCGTCGGGAAATGGCGGATCAGCTGCGCAGAAACTGGAAATCCCTGAAAACTTCGGATGTCCGGACAGCCATGCAGGCGAAGGACTTCAAACGCGCCTGGGGCGATGCTAAAGAGGCACTAAAGACCAGCAAAACCCTGTCGCTCAAACTGGGTGAATGGAAGAACAAGGACGACAATTTCTTCAACCGACTTGAAGTGGAGCTTCTTAAAAAAGAAGTATCCACCGAGGATGGTCGCTTCGCAGCCAGCGCCGAGGCCCAGATGTTCCGCTTCGCCGCCCAGTGCGGCCTGGCCAATGCCTACGACCCGGAAAAAAATGAAGCCTACATCGGCGGAAAGCTGGAAGGTGCGTACAGCCTCATGCAGGGTGAGGCCGTACTTAAGGCTCAGATCCCGAACGAACTGGGCTCAGAATTAATCCTGAAGTACGAGAACCATGAGGGCAATCTGACGGAGCTCAACTGCGGCTATTTCCGGGCGGATGCCGAGTACCGCATCCGAGGGTTCGCAGGAGCCTGCGCATCCCTTGCAGCCCGTGCGACGATTTCCAGCGCGCCGGGGAATGTGGGAATTTCCGGTGAAACCAACGGGGAAGCTTTTGCGGGTGCCAGCCTGAGTAATGAGGCGACGTTTGGAGTTAAGTGGAAGGGAGCTTATCAAAAAGTCACTGAATCTCAGCCTAGCGGATCCAAACCTGGTTCCGTCAGCGATAAACAGCGTGACACTGATTCCCAATACCTGTCGTTGCTGGAGGTTAAAGGTGAGCTAGCTGTTTCTGCGGGCATTGGTGGCGGATTTGATTTCAGAATTGGCCTCCAGGAAAGCAAATTGGTGGCCTATGTGAAGGGTCATCTGGTACTCGGGCCCGGTGGCGGCGGTGGCATCGCTGCGGAGCTGAACGGTGCCCAGATTTGGGAACTGGTTAAGTTTGTTCGGTGGTCTCTGGAACAGAGTGACTTCAGGTTCCTGGACTGGATTGATGATAAGGCATTCGAACATCTCAGCTTCTTGATCAAAGCCTTCGCCGTATCTAAAGAGGATGTCGTTAGCTTCTTTAGTTACGACCTGTTTGAAATTCAGAGTTACTGGGAAAACTTGAATGCGGTTGGCACTAGGGTGCGTGATATTGCGCAGGGTGTTCTGGAAAATGGCAAGCTAACAGAGCTTACCCCCCTGACGAAGGCGGAACTTCTGGATACGTTGTTAGAAAACAGCTCCGGCTTGTTAAGCTTTCAGGATCCATACAGAGAAATCGCGGATCAGGCTTTGATTGAAATTCTTGAGACAATCGATAGACACAGGGAGTTTGTTGAAGTCCTCAAGCGAATGGGAAATGAAAAGCGTAAAGGTGGATTTCAGGACCTTAAAAACAACTACGCTGAGCTAATTGTAAAGAGGCTCTTCCGTTCTGCCCTGGCAGAACGGGCCGAGACATGGCTATCCACTCTGGCTGTGCGATGACACCTGCCTGTTTGTCTTGGCCTTTTAATTCTCCATGGCGCACCTCATGCCCCGTGTCTCTGCCGCAAGCTTGGGGGAACCTTTTCTTCTGGTAACTGTGGTATTACCTACGAACTCTTCGTAATCTCCCCCTCGGAGAACTCTGTAGGAATCTCCGAACATGCCCTTTTCGCCATCGTCTGGGCCAGGAGGGTTACTACTCGGTGAGTTTTGATAGTAGTTCTTGGTGTAATAGTCTTTTACCCACTCTCCGGCATTGCCGGACATATCATATAAGCCCAGCGGGTTTGGCGGAAATGTGCCCGGCGGTGTGGGCATGGCAGCTTTACGGGGTGAGGTGTCGTACCTACTATTTTTGACTTCAGCGGCCATGGTGACACCTTCAATTGCTTCACCGTTCTCGGTCGCATAGCGAAGCATTTGTCCGCGGGCTCGTGCAGTAAATTCCCACTCAGCCTCTGTGGGAAGTCGTACTTCGCTGCCGGTTTTTTTCCCCATCCATTGACAGAAGGCATTCGCATCTACCCAGGATGTGACGGCTGGCAATTCATCGTCAAAACGTTCGGGCATTTCATCTCTTTTGTTGTCATAGCGATCATCGGATGGCTCATACCCCGTCACCTCCATAAACAACTCAAAATCCCCCTGAGTCACCTCATACTTCTGGATATAGAAGTCATCCAGGATCACACGGTGAACCGGAATCGTGTCACTACGGACACTCCACCCCCCTGGATTTCCCATCATGAACTCACCCCCCTCCACGAACACCATGGCATCCATCTGGCGCCCTACCATGTCCTTTGCCTGTGATTCGTAATAAAAGCTGCAGCCGGGCAGGCCAATGGCGCTGATCAGCAAGCAGGGGAGAAAACGGGTGAGCGTTCGATGTGTATTCATGGGTGCGGTGTCCTTTCCGGCTTGTACTGATAATGGAACAGGATTCTACCGGAATGCCTCGGGAGGCTCCATGAAGAAAACCTCACCCCCTTATAACCAGCTGCTCCTACAACGCTTAAGGCCGACGCCAGCTGCAAAGCAAGGCAAAAAGCAAAGAGAATAACGAGCACAGCAGCGCATGGCTGCGCGTGAGCCAAGGCTGGGCAGGCGGCCAGTATGGTTTCATGGCACTGCCAAGAATCGGCCACGAAGTGATCGTCTCCTTCCTTGATGGCGACCCGGATCAGCCCATCATCACAGGAACAACACACCACGCCACCAACACACCGCCCTACTCGCTGCCTGAGCACAAAACCCGCACCACCCTGAAAACTCAGACACACAAGGGCGAAGGCAGCAACGAGTTACGCTTTGAAGACGAAGCAGATAAACAGCAAATCTACATCCACGCTCAAAAAGACCTGGATCTGCTCACCGAAAACAACCGCACCGAAGTCATTAAAAACGACAGCCATTTAACCGTTGAGAATGACCGGTTCAGCCAGGTTAAAGCCAACGATCACACAACCGTGGATGGCGAACACCGGGAAAAGATCGGTGGCGACTACAGCCTCGCAGCTAACGGCAGCCATCACAGCAAATTCGGCAAAGCGCAGCTCGTCGAAGCCGGCAATGAGATTCACCATAAAGCGGGCATGAAGATTGTTATCGAAGCCGGCGCAGAAGTGACTCTGAAAGCCGGTGGCAGCTTTGTGAAGGTCGATCCGAGTGGGGTGACTATCTCTGGGCCGCTGGTGCGGATGAATTCTGGGGGTGGGCCTGGGAGTGGCACCGCTGCAGCTGTTAAGGCTCCGGACCTTCCGCAAGCCATGACTGCAGCCGGAGAAAAAACGGCTCCGGGCGGATTGGCCAATGTGGAGCAGCGCGCGGATGCGGCACCACGCGCCGCGAATGCAACGGGTTTCGCCGCCGCCTCGGCGACGACTGCCACTGTAAAAGCAACACTGGCGCCTGGAAAAACGACGCTGACGCCAGCAAAAACCGTATTAAAAGAGGCTGCCAGTGCTGGCAGCCTGGCCGTTTCCGGCTGTGAGTTTGATGAGCGTGGGCGCTGCAAATTACATCAACACGATTCAAGTAATGTAAGCCAATCAACAGCCAAAACAAACACAACCAGCACCTCAATATCGAGCAGCGCAGGCAGCAAAGAAGACGCAGCAGATCACGCTGAGCCAGGATTTCACGTTGTTCGAGAGGTCATGAGTAAAAGTGCTCTGCTGCAAAGCTTGTATGGCGACGCTTCTGCCAAGCCGGACAGTTTTGATCGTCTGAACCCCAACATCCGCGAACGGGTTCTGCCAGGCGAAATGATCATACTCGGTGATCCAAACATGTTGGAGTGCACCCAGGAAGAAGCCGATTTGATGAAGGTTGCCAGTCAGGTCAACCAGAAAGTGCGTGCGCTTGATGCGAAAGAAGCTCAGTTTCTAACCGATCATTACGATTTGCTGGAAACGATGACGTCCAATTCAGCCACCGGCATGGGCGCGGGGGCCATGATGATTTCCAGACAAATTAAGGGTATCGATTCAACGCTGCGTGACCTCGAAGTATTGCACCAAACGACCTACAGCAAACACGGCCACCTCAACAGCCCGGATTTCTTTGCGAAGCGCAAACAGCTTTTCAAACAACTGGACTTTGCATTGGGCAATATTGCCCGCAAGGGCATGTCGCTGAACGACAACCCCAAGCTCAAGTCCGCGCTGGGGCTTTCCTCCAAGAGTATCGTGCATAGCTGGAAGCAATCCGGCGTTGGTGATATACCGGGCTACGCGACGCACTATGACAAGCTCGCGACTGGTGCCAAATACGCCAGGGCCGGTGGCTATCTAGCGATGGCATTGGATGCTAGTGTTTCAGGTATAAAAATTCATGAGGTGTGCACCAGCGGTAATCCTCAAGAATGTACGAAAGTAAAGTACACGGAAGGTGGCAGACTGGCGGGCAGTGTAGGTGGTGGCACAATGGGTGCGGCGGCCGGTTCTGCATTATGTGGGATAGCCGCTGTTACAACCGCCGGTATCGGTGGCCTGGCATGTGTCATTATTTTGGGGGGAGCGGGCTCTGCTACTGGCGGCTATGCTGGGGGAGCTGTCGGTGAATACCTGGGCGACCAACTCTATAGGCATGTTGACGATGACTGATTCCGGAGCGCCCATCGCGCTATTCTTTGGTATCGGAGGAATGGGACTGATGCTAATTGCTCAGATCGTAATTTTGACGATTGCTTTTCCCAAAATCCGCCGAATCGAAGAGCTTATTTCCTCCGGCCCCGAGTATTCTGCGTTGCGGTTGAGGAAAGTATGGGGGGGAGGGCCCTATGGTCGGTTGATGCGAACAACATACGTATGGAGGTACCTGGCGATGCGAAAGATACCGTTTGGGCACTTCAGGCGCTCGGCTGCGAATTTTGGCGATCCAGATATGGACATACCTATCGGTCTGCGACTTTGTGCGACAGTTCCTTCTGGCATGATGTTTCTGGGTGGCGCAACTTTTTTCATTGCGGTGGAATTCATGCCTGGATTCGAATACTGACTACAGTACTACTTGATTTCAGAGCGGTAGGCTGGGCCAGGTAAGAATGCCAAACCTGGCAAATCGTCATCGAGGCCGGTGCTGAGGTGACCCTCAAGGCCGGTGGTAGCTTTGTGAAAGTGGACCCCAGCGGCGTAACCGTGTCCGGGCCGATGGTGAAGATGAATTCTGGCGGTGGGCCTGGGAGTAGTACCGTTGTCGCTGCTAAGGCTTCCAGACTGCCCCAGGCCATGACGACAATCGGAGAAAAGATCGCTCCGACCGGATTGGCCGACGTTGGGCAGCGGGCGGATGCGGCGGCAGGCGCGGACAATGCAACTGGTTTCGCCGCCGCCTCAGCGACGGCTGCCACCGCTGCCCACACCTCAACATCGAGCCCCTCTGACAGCTCTCAATCGGAAGCAGATAAAGTTGACAGCAAAAAAGACACAACAGATCACGCTGAGCCCGGATTTCACGTTGTTCGAGAGGTCATGAGTAAAAGTGCTCTGCTGCAAAGCTTGTATGGCGACGCTTCTGCTAAGCCGGACAGTTTTGATCGTCTGAACCCCAACATCCGCGAACGGGTTCTGCCAGGCGAAATGATCATACTCGGTGATCCAAACATGTTGGAGTGCACCCAGGAAGAAGCCGATTTGATGAAGGTTGCCAGTCAGGTTAATGAGCAGTTGCGCACGTTGGACGAGGAAGAAGCTCAATTTCTAATCGATCACTATGATTTGCTGGAAACACTGACTTCAAGCGCCTCAACTGGTGTGGGCGCTGGCTCAGTGATGATCGCAAACCAGATCAAATCTATCGAAATTACGTTAAGAGATCTTGAGGCGCTCCATCAGGATAGTTACAAAAAGCATGGCCACCTCAATAGCCCAGAATTTTTCGAGAAGCGCCGGGGACTTTTCAAAAGACTGAATTTCTCATTGGGAAAAATCGCTCGCAAAAGCATGTCGCTGGGCGATAACCCGAAACTTAAAATCGCTCTTGGACTCTCTTCTAAAAGTATCGTGCACAATTGGAAACAATCCGGTGTCGGCAATATCCCCGGCTATGCAACCCACTACGACAAGCTGGCCACCGGCGCGAAATATGCCAAGGTTGGCGGTTATCTTGCTATTGGACTTGATATCGCAGTGACTGAAATGCGAATCAAGGAAGCCTGCACAACCGGCACGGATCAAGAATGCACTAAAGTAAAGTATAGCCAGCGTGGCCGGGTAATCGGTAGCACGGCAGGAGGCACGCTGGGGGCGGCAGCCGGCCTTGCTGGCTGCGCAGTCGTTGGTTTGACAACCGCTGGCATCGGCGGGCTCGCCTGCGCAATGTTCGTCGCGTTCGGGCTCATTCTTTTTTGCACGTTAATCATTATGACTGTGGCGTTTCCTAAGATTAGAGAAATTGAAAAGATCATATCAGCAGCCACCCTAAACCCATCAACTGGGCGTAATTTATGGGGCGGTGATCCGTTCGGTAGACTCGTTCGAACCACACAGGTTTTTTCGTTTTTAGCAATGCGCAACAGCCCCGGTCATTTTCGTCGCGCAGCTAGCAAAATAGGAAACGTCAACGCCGAAGTTTCTCGCTATTTATTTCTTTGGGCGTTCATACCGACTTTAGGGCTTTTTTCATTTGGAGGAGTTGCCTTGTGCGGCAGTCTTATTATCAGTTGATAAGCCCACTACGGCAGTCAAAAAATCTGATAGGCCAAAATGCAGGTATCGCCGCCGAAAGAAACGTATCGAATACGAAATCCACAATGTCCGCCAGCAGGTTCTTATTCCCGGCCGAGAACGCAACTTCCTGAGTTCCAGGGACAAACTATCGCTGCAGTTCTTTACTCTCTATTGCAGTGAGCTGGAATGTACGCTGTCAGGGGTCACTGACAAAATAGAAGGCCACGAAAGGCTATGAGCAGGATCTCTCCCGCATGGATAAGCGCCTGAAACTCCTTCAGGCGGCACTGGAGGCAGAAATTGAATGTCGGGCGGCAGAACAGTCCGGTAAGTCCGAATCGGAAATTGTCCGGCTTCGTTACGAAGCGAGCGAGCTTAAAGACGCTACCCTTTGGCCAAGTTACATCTCCGAAACGGATGTCGCAGGCCTGGCCTCAAAGACCAAACGGTTTCGGGAGCTGGATGATGACCTGCTCCCATACATGGATTATGTCATCGAGTATTCCACCAAGGTCAGCCCTGTGATCCGGCTGGTCATGTTGATGGCCGATGATACGGTGCAACCATACCGCAAACGCCAAGAAGAACGCCGGTCATTGATGACCGATATCGAGAAAAACTGAGCAGGTATTATACCCATATTGCATTGCAAAAACTTGAGTACAAAGCATCACATTCTGATTAGTGGTAATTCATCAGCGCTGCCTCGTTCAGATAGCGTGCATGGCTCTCTGGCAGCTCTCGCTGCTCCACAGAATTTCGTGAACCGGTGGCGGCATCGGTAATCATAACGGCAGGCTCTGCGCGATCCGGTAAAACACAGCGCAATCCGCGCTCCAGCTGTTTATGCCAAGGCCAGAAAAGCAACACACCAATCCCGTTAAACAGTGTCTGGAACATGGCCAGCTGCAACAATGTGTTATCTCCTGCGCCAAAGGCTGTCATCAAAATCTGGGAGCCCCAGGTAAGGTCAACCCACTGCCAAACTCGGTGAAACCGCTTTTAATCTGGTCAATACCCAGGGATATAGCAGAACACATCCTATTCACTCAGTTCGCGCTAGACTGGTGGGTATGAATAACCGATATGCGCTGGAGATCATTTGAAAAAGTTACTTCTGATTTGTGGCATGGCCCTGTTGATGGCGGCTGTTTTCAGCACTATAGCCCAGCCGGTTCCCATTGAGCAGAAGCTGATTAACATTCAGGCCCACGACGTGCTCGGTGATTTTCCCGGCATTGAGCAGGAGTCCGTGGAAATTCAGGCGATACTGCTGGATATGTCGGATGATCCTCTTCTGCTCCTGAAGGCTCGGGCCGCATTCATGCGCTACCCAGTCATGGCTCGAGATCTCTTTCCTCTCTACGCTGCGGAGCCGGAGTTTCGGGATATCTTGCGGCTGTATGGTGAGGACATTCTGCCACCCATCCAGCATTTCGTAAGCCGGCCCATCAGCACCATCGAATGGATGAACAAGTTTTCCGGGTCGTATGAAGCGTTTAAGCAATTCTTTTTTGACGCTCCGGAAACGGAGAGTCAGACCATAGCCAACGTCAATGAACTGTCACCGGAGGAACGAGGCTGGTACGCCGTCAATTTCATACAAAGTGAAGGCCACGATTTCCTGGGCCAGTTTATTGTCGATAATCAGGGTGCCACCAAGTGGATAGGTACAGAGCGGGTGCTGGAAGGCGTGAATCAGTTTTTCGCCAGCGGCATTCGTGATTTGGAACGGAACTACCGTTTGGGCAATGAGATTACCGCCGGCGACGTTGGCTGGGCCTCAGTGGATGTGCTGGTCTTTGCCAGTGCCGTGAAAGTACTCCGTGTTGGACGTGCGGCCGCGGTCACCACCAAAGGCGCAAGCCGGGGCACGCGCTCTGCCGCTCTGGCCGCAAGGGTTACACGCAGTGGAAAAATGGTTCTAAGCGGCGCCCGTTACGCAAAGTGGCCCCTTATGATCGGCGCCGGCTATTTAGTGATCACCCACCCGAGCATTATCAATGACCTGTTCGCAGGTGTTGCGGATGTGCTCGGCTATCCCGTGATTGCGGTTCAGTTTTTGGGCTGGCTGCTCCTGCTGATCCCTGCGCTTTACATCGGCAGCTGGCTGTTATGGTTGCTGGCGCCGCTGTTGATGGCGCTATTCCGGGCCTTGAGCCACCTAGTGGCTGCACTGAGCGGCCGGCGGCACCGTCATTCCGGATACGGTAAGCTATAGCGCAACTTTAGAGCCTTATCATCCGGGCTGCGTACAATGAAACATCTCTACTTTTGCGCTTTCGCCAGCCGGAACAACGCCTCGGGCGCCACCCGCTTTAGCCACAATGCAGCCATTTCCTTGCCTTTACCCACCGGGATCTCACGCTTTTTCGCGTTCAGTCCCTTAACCACCACTTCAGCGCAGTCGTTCACCGCCATACCACCGGCGATATCGTCATCTTCCTGCCCGAAGGCTTGGCCGTCACCTGCAAGCGCATTGCGGGAGATATCCGTGCGAATAAAACCGGGCACGATGGTCGAAACATGAACGCCTTGATCTTCCACCTCTGCACGCAGAGCATCAAAGAAGCCCATAACCGCGTGTTTGGCAGCGCAGTAACCGGTACGAAGTGGCGCACCCACCTTGCCGGCCACACTGGCTGTCACAGCAATATGGCCCGCACCACGCTCAAGCATATGGGGCAATACCGCCTTGGTAAGGGCAATCTGCCCCATTACATCTACTTCCATCAGCTGACGATAGACCGACATATCTGTGTCCAAACACAGCGAACGCTGAGATACACCGGCGTTGTTTATTAGCAGATCAATGTGACCAAACCGGTCGAGCACGGTCTGTACTGCGCCAGGCAACGCCTCCCAGGCTGTAACATCCAGAGGCAGTACCAAAACCTGATCCGCGCCAAGGCCTTTTTCCCGGCAACGCGCGGCCACGCGTTCCAGCTCGCTTTCCCTGCGGGCGGAAAGGACCAGCCGGGCCCCCTCCTGCGCGAATCGAACAGCCAACGCTTCGCCGATGCCCGCAGAGGCGCCAGTTATCCAAATTGTTCGGTCAGACATTACCGTTTACTCCAAAAAAAGGTTAACCAAAGAAAAGCGCGAATCAAGCTTTTGCAACTTATGAGTCTAACGAAAATCTTCGACAACACGAACACTTGCAAAGGGAGTTGCCGACGTGAGTATTCGGTGCCAAAATTTCAAACCGAAACAGCCAATCGCTTCAACAAGGAGAATTTAATAGTCGCAGCCGGCGGATTTCTTTCTTTTTTCAAAAAATAACCACCAAACAGGACACTTATGACTTTTCACCTCGAACTCGCCCCACTGATTAGCCTAGGCGCCGGTATTGGCATTCTAGTATTCCCCCGCCTTCTCAATTACATCGTTGCAGGCTACCTGATTGCACTTGGTGTTCTAGGGCTGCTGGGGCACTCGCTATAACATGTAGCATTTGGCGACAAGGCGCGAGCCTACGTCGCCTGTAGGAAATATCTCACAAGCCCACGAGCCAATGTCCGGTACCCCACACATCCACTCCCTCTATAATAGGCGTCGTCAGGGATGACAAGCCAGCAAGGAACGCCGGCACCAAGGATGAAATGCTCAGGATGAGCTGTAGCCTGAAGGATCAGGCAGGGGTCAGCCACGGAATCGGGGGATCACACGGAATGTGACCCCTGCCCGTGCACTGCTTCTCACAGACACTCTGTTTTCTTGATTGTTGTTCCTTCTCAGCCTGCCAAAGCCCAAAACCCGCTCCTGCTGTATTGCGCCCTGACTCATAACCATAACTATGCACGTCAGTCTCAGGAGTCATACACATGAAACACACATCTTTTTTCGCCACACTCGTACTGTTGTTCAGCCTAGCAACCGGATTTGCTTATGCCGAACAGCCGGCCGTTAATATCAACAGCGCTGACGCGATCACCCTAGCTGATCTCGACGGCATTGGTGCCAGCAAGGCCGAAGCCATCATCGCTTATCGCGAAGCAAACGGCCCCTTCGAAACAGCACAGGACCTTTCAAACGTGAAAGGTATTGGCGCGCGCACCGTTGAAAAGAACACCGAGCGCTTAACTGTAAAATAAGCGGTGGAGAACAATCTCCTACCACTTGGCAAGAGCGGCGGCTTCTGGCCGCCGCTCTTGCGCATTTCCACCTGCAACCCTGCCCCCTACACCACAAAAGTCGTCTGGCAACCTCACTCCCGCCGCCCTATGATTACCGCATAAGAACTCCAACCGGCTCGAGTGGCACGCTATGGCTGACCCCATTAAGATTTACCCGCCAAAACCCTCGCACGTGTATTTTTACGCAACCTGCTTGATAGATATGTTCTACCCAGATGCAGGCATGGCAGGCATACAACTACTTGAACGTGAAGGCATTAAGGTCAGCTTTCCTGAAGATCAGACCTGTTGCGGCCAGCCTGCCTATACGTCCGGCTATCATGATGAAGCCCGGGCGGTTGC
Source organism: Marinobacter sp. LV10R510-11A (assembly GCF_900215155.1). Taxonomy (NCBI): domain Bacteria; kingdom Pseudomonadati; phylum Pseudomonadota; class Gammaproteobacteria; order Pseudomonadales; family Marinobacteraceae; genus Marinobacter; species Marinobacter sp. LV10R510-11A. Next base: position 4,121,104 of record NZ_LT907980.1, on the reverse strand, counting down.
CAAGGCCCAGCTCAACTTATTCCCTGAAGACTGGCCCATTGTAGTGCCCTCGGGCTCCTGTGGCGGGATGATGCGCAAACACTACCCCAGCCTGTTCAAGCATACCGATCAGGAAACAAAAGCTGTGGAAATCGCTGCCCGAACCTGGGAACTGACAGATTTTCTTCTTAACGTTTGCCACATAAAGCTGGAAGATCTGGGCGAGCCCACCACCGTGGCCATGCACACTTCCTGTTCGGCTCGCCGTGAGATGGGCGCGGCTGAAGTCGGCCCTCGGCTGCTAGGGCAACTGCAAAACGTAAACCTGGTAGAACAGGCGCGCGCTGAGGAGTGTTGCGGGTTTGGTGGCACGTTTGCCGTGCGCCATCCTGAGATTTCTGGCGCGATGGTCAGCGAGAAAGTGGACACCCTTACCGATACCGGTGCCGGGGAGTTCGTGACCACAGATTGCGGTTGCCTAATGAACATTGCGGGTTACGCCGAGAAAAACCGAAAGCCCCTCGCAGGCCAGCATATTTTGAGTTTCCTCTGGGAACGCACAAGTCCAGGTGGTGGGGGCAGATCATGACTCAATCAACCCAAGACCCTCACCACATCGACGTAAAAGAATTCCACCCCCGTGCCCGGGCGGCCATTGCGGACCCAAAGATACGCCAGAACTTCCGCAAAGCTATGGACGGGTTGATCACCAAGCGTAAAGACGCCTTTGAAGGTTGGGATCTGGAAGCGTTGAGAGACCTGGGCGCCAACATCCGTGTGCGAGCGTTGGCTAACCTTCCGGATCTGCTCGAACAGCTTGAGAAAAAACTTACCGAAAACGGCATCAAAGTGCATTGGGCGATTGATGGCGACGAAGCCTGCCAGATTGTCCGGGATATCTGTGTCGCCCGGAATGCCAAAACGGTCATCAAAGGCAAATCCATGGTCTCTGAGGAAATGGAACTGAATCATTACCTCGAAGAACGTGGCATTGAAGCTCTAGAATCGGATTTGGGCGAATACATCGTTCAACTTGCCGGCGAAACGCCCTCCCACATCATCATGCCCGCGATCCACAAAAATACCGGTGAGATTTCCGAGCTGTTGCACGAAAAAACCGGCACCGATCTTTCTAACGATGTGGAATACCTAACCGCCAGCGCCCGCCAGCAGCTACGTGAAAAGTTCATGAATGCGGATGTGGGTGTGTCCGGTGTGAACTTCGCGGTCGCCGAAACCGGCACGCTTTGCCTGGTGGAGAATGAAGGCAACGGCCGCATGACCACCACGGTGCCGCCCTGCCATATTGCCGTTACCGGCATAGAGAAAGTGGTGGGCAACCTGGAAGATGTGGCGCCGTTGCTGGCCCTGCTGACCCGTTCGGCCACCGGGCAGCACATCACCACTTACTTCAACATGATCTCTGGCCCGCGCAAGCCGGAAGAGCTCGACGGCCCAGAAGAAGTCCACCTGGTGCTGGTGGATAACGGCCGTTCGTCGATTTATCAGGATGACGAACTGCTGGATACCCTGCGCTGTATACGCTGTGGCGCTTGCATGAACCATTGCCCGGTTTATACCCGCGTGGGTGGCCACACCTACGGCACCACCTATCCCGGCCCTATCGGTAAGATTCTCATGCCCCACCTTATCGGGCTGGATGAAGGCCGACACCTGCCCACGGCTTCAAGTCTCTGCGGTGCCTGTGGTGAGGTGTGCCCCGTCAAAATCCCGATACCGGACTTGCTAGTGCGCCTGCGCCAGGAATCTGTGGACGGCGATAAGCTCAACCCCGCCAAAGTACGCGGCCACGGTGCGAAACGTAGCACTCTGGAAGCGCTGGTATGGAAAGGCTGGAGCTGGATGCATGCACGCCCAGCCGTTTATCGGTTTGGTACGGCAGTAGCAGCACGCCTGCGCAAGCTACAACCGGGGCAACTGGGTGGCTGGACGCGATACCGAACGGCACCAAAACTGGCCGCCAAAACACTCCACGAGCGCATGAAGGAGCGCGGCCAATGAACTCCCGAGACACCATTTTACAAAGCTTGCGCAACCGCAGTGGCGGCGAACTGACTGCTCCGGAATGTGACTTCACGGTACTGCAGCGGCCTGCCTCTTCAACGGCTGAGCGCATTGAGAAGTTTCAGAAAACCATAGAATCCGTGCACGGAGAGGTGTATCGGTGTACGCAGGAATCCTGGATCGGGCAGCTTACCGACATTCTTTCCTCCCGAGGCGTCCGCAGCCTGTTGATCCCCGCCGCACACCAAATAGGCCACGCATTACGTGACTCCGCGCGGGAGGATCTACCAGAACTGCTGATCTATAACGAGCCTATCGAAAGCTGGCAATCCCATCTGTTCAACGATGTAGATGCCAGCATCACCTCCACTAGGGGCGGAATTGCCGAAACCGGATCACTGATTCTGTGGCCAACACCAGACGAACCTCGCTTGATGAGCCTGGTGCCGCCCATCCATATTGCGGTGCTGGAAGCCTCCGAGCTCTATACAACCTTTCACGAAGCCATGGGCGCCCAAAACTGGGCGTCTGGCATGCCAACAAATGCTCTGCTAATCTCCGGGCCATCTAAAACTGCCGATATTGAACAGACCCTAGCTTACGGTGTTCACGGCCCCAAAGAACTGATCATACTGGTTATAGAATGATTCGAGGCGCTCTGCTAATCGCCCTGGCAGCCCTGCTTTGGGCGACCACGGGGATCGTTGCAAAATTCCTGTTTACCGAGACTGAGCTGCATGCCACCTCTCTCGCCTTTCTCAGGCTGGCCGTTGCTTTGCCGTTTTTCTGGATGCTGATGCGCAGAGAACAACGGCAGCTCAAGAAAGCCAACACAGATACAGCAACACCTGGCAGCTCCCTTCGGCAATTGGATATGAAATCCCTTGCGCCCCTTGCCGCGCTTGGCCTTTTTCAGGCCATTTACCAAGGCAGCTATCTGCTCGCAGTCGATCTGACCGGCGCCGGCATCGCCACGCTGATTGCCCTGTGTCTGCCGCCGGTGCTGGTCGCGATACTTGCGGCTCCGCTACTGGGAGAAAAGCCTGGGCTGCTGACCATTATGGCGCTGATTACCGCCGTTATAGGCACCGCCATGCTGGTTCTCAGCGATATGGACACTAGCGGCACACTTCGCCTTGCCGGCATACTTATGGCGCTTCTGGCTGCGCTGGTTTACACAGGGTTCACGCTAACAAGCCGCTACAGCTCCAAAGGCACGCCAGTTTTTACCACCGCATTCATCTGCTTTTTTACAGCCGCGCTTATTCTGCTGCCCGTGGTTTTGCTCAGCGGTGGCTTTGACGGGATTGAAAATCTTGAACTCAGGCACTGGCTGATGGTGGCTTTTATCGGCGTTGTGCCCACATGCATCGGCTACGTGAGCTTCTTTGCAGGTATGAAAACCACACCAGCCACGCTATCCAGCATTATCGTTACGCTGGAGCCACTGTTTGTCGCTTTGCTTGCTTGGATATTTCTGGAGGAGGTTTTGGGGCCGATTGGCATTGCAGGCGCACTGATACTCACCGCTGCGGTGATTGTGGCCTCGCGCTATGGTAGAAAATCCGGTGCCGCCCCGAAGAACGACCCGAAGACTTCAGCCTGATCAGTCGTTCTTACGCTGTTTTTCCAGCATGCTTGGCTGCAGTATCTCGATCCAGTAGCCGTCAGGGTCTTTGATAAAGGCCAAGCCTTTCATCTTGCCGTCATCGGGCTTCTTGGCGAACTCAACGCCCAATCTCTCGAAACGCTCGCACGCAGTGTAGACCTCAGGCACGGCAATACCTATATGGCCAAAACCTTGGGGCTCGTCGTTGCCATTGTGATAGGTAAAATCATTGTCGTTTTCGGTGCCCCAATTATGAGTCAGCTCCAACATAGCTTCGCGCCCGAACGTGAAGGTAGTCCGGTGCGCGTCGTCCGCCGGCACGAGGCCCGCTTGCCGCTCGTCAAGATAACCCAAGAAGTAAAGCGTAAACTTCATTTCCGGGAAATCCAGCTTGCGCACTAGCCGCATTCCCATCACCCGGGTATAGAAGTCCATGGATCGCTCAGGATCTTTGATGCGAAGCATGGTCTGGTTGAAAACGTAGCCTTCCGTTTCTGGAACTGACTCTTCATGCAGGCCGGGGGCTTGCTCAAAATGCTTGGGCATCGGGTTTCCCTTTTTTTGCTTTTAAAAACTCAGGTTGTATACCTGCGTGCGTTTTTGCTCAATTTCAAGGGCTGCGCTTCCTATATAGCGGTTCATGGGCAGACCACGGGGTGTGATAAACTCTCGCCCATACATTCTCCTGCCGAAGCTGAGCCGTCTCATGGCCCGCCGGTTTAAGATCAGTTCAGAGAACCTTTATGGATTTCAAGGTGCCCAACACCCTGGCGGAGCAAATCGCCAATTACCTGGCAGAGCGTATTATGACCGGGCAGATACAGCCTGGTAAGCGCATACAGGAAGCCACCTTGGCTACTGAGCTCAAGGTCAGCCGCGCCTCCGTAAAAGAGGCGTTGTATACCCTTGAACGCTGGCACCTGGTGGAAATTACGCCCCGCAAAGGCGCCGCCGCATCAAGGCTGGACGCCAATCATGCGTCTGAGTTGTACGACGTTTATATGCACCTGTTGATGATGCTTGCGACAAGGCTCTGTGAGCGTTGGCAGGAGAGCGACCGGGACCGCATGCTGGCCGTGGTAGGCAATGCGGTGGAGCAAATGAAAAAGCCTTCGGCGGATATTGCTGCTGTGGTGGAGGCCAGTTTTGAGGTGATGGAGGCCTGCTGTGAGCTGGTGGGCAATGCGTATCTCACCGAAGCGCTTTCAAACTTTAAGCCAGCGGTCAGCCGTGCTTACTACCTGAGCGCTGAGCGTTATCGCCGTGACCTGGACCAAACAAGCCAGTTTTTCACTCGCCTACCGCAAGCGGTATTGGCGCGGGATGTAGAAAAGGCCCAAGCTGTAATCCGGGACTTTGCAGAGCACCAGAAAGTAATGATTCAGCGTGCTTTGTCTTCTGCATAATTGTGACTGAACGCACAGACATATCGCCATTTCCTGCCTATCGTAACAATATGTAACGAAACTCTATTCCCGCTGCATTGGTTACGCTGTCCCCTGCGGCCGGGGAGCTTGGTTAAAGCTCCCTACCCATAAAAACAAAACAGACCATGAAACCGGGGCCATCATGATTAAGCCGCACACCTGTCGTCGCCCGACCAGATCCACAGCGCTTTCACTCTGGGTGCTTGCACTCTCTTTGCCTACGACTGCAATGGCCGAATTTCAGCCATTGGATGACGGCACTCTTTCGGGGGTAACAGGCAAGGCCGGTGTGACCATTGAGCTGGAAACCAAAATCAATATTGATCGCCTGACCTGGACCGATGAAGGCTCGCTGAATGTGAACAACATGCGGCTTTCCGGACATGGCGATACTACTCTGGACAACATGAAGCTGACCGTGGACATCGCAGGCACCGGTGAAGTGCTTGAACACGGTTTCTCAGAAATTGCTCGCCGGGCGAATGCGGGGCTTCTCAGCACCAGTAATGCCGATGTTGCCGATGCGTTGGCGACGTATTCTGTAGCTGGCGAGTTTGGCAAGCAGTTCAACAGCGGCGACTTGGTTTTACACTTAGGCGCAACCGATTATGGCGACCCCACCAGCCTGACCGACTACTTGCAGGCGGTGGATTTTGAGTTGGAGGTGGAGAGCATTACCGCCAACGGCTCCGAAGGTACCGCCACGCTATTTTCTGATGTGCTGTTGCAGGGCTATGTAGGGCCTACGGATTTGGTTATCCGCAACGCAAGCGGCTCAAACCGCACATTGAGCAATGGTAACGTCGTGTCCGGGGCTGAACTGCAGCTGGACACCCACTTTGAAATCACCAACGGCAGCCTGAACTGGGATGCTGCAGATGTCATTCTGTTGTTCAATTTTGCAGCCGTGGGTATTGAAGGTCTGCAGATTCATAACCGGCGCGGCGATGACACCCTCGGTCACTTTGGCATGGCGAGCGCCACTGCCAAGCTTTCCCGCCGCACTGGGGCGGTATCCGGCAAAGAAGGCCTTTCAATTCATGACGTCGAATTCCGAGCCGACATTGACATGCCCGTATTCAAAGTAGGCGGGACCAGTATAGGCAGTGTTCAGTTCACAGACTTTGCCATTACAGACACCACCATGTTGGTTTATGGCCACTAGAGTCCTGTAAACTGCCGGTCTCATACTGACGGGCAGCCCATGACTGACATCAGCGACACCAGCTACCAGCAACGAACCTCTGCACGACGCCTTATACTGTTTAGCCTGCTCTTTATTGTGCTAACGGCTGCAGGCTTGTACACCGTATATGATCAATTCGCAGGGCATAACATCAGCTTTGATACCCAGCTGATTGCACCACAAGCCCTTGCTGCAGTTGCCGCTCTGTTGCTGGTGTATTTCATTTCCGACGGTTTGCGCTTGCACTTCACGCTGCGAGCACTTGGGCACCGTTTGTCCTTTCTCGTTATATTTCGCTTGGTTTTTATCAACCTGTTCTTCTCCAACGTTACGCCTATGGCCACCGGCGGCGGCTTCGCGCAGATCTGGTATCTGCATCGCCATGGGATCCCAGTGGGCAGAGCCACCGCCGCTACTACCATCCGAACAGTGCTGGCCGTGCTTTTCATCTTCTCCCTCACGCCGGTGTTTCTGCTGACACTGGATGCGTTTGACGGCCAAGCGATCACCGGCGATCTAGGCTTCGCACTGGCCATCTTCATCCTGTTGTATCTTGGCTTTTTCATTGTTCTGCTATTTCGTACTCGCTGGCTCATCGGGCCGCTCAGCAGCCTACTGAGGCTTCTTAACCGCTGGCATCTGATCAGCGATACCCGCCATAAGCACTGGCAGTTCAAGGCGCGACGAGAGATGCTACGCTTTTCCCATAGCTTCAGTGACTACCTGCGGGGCCGGCCGCTGTTTGTGGCGCTGTCAGTTCTTTTCACGGCTGTGTTTCTTCTTAGCCTGTTTAGCTTTCCCGCCCTGCTGATTTATAGCCTGGGTTACGACGTTAATTACGTGATATCACTGGGGCTGCTGGTTGTGACGACGTTTATTATGTATTTCTCACCCACACCCGGTGCTTCTGGTATTTCCGAAAGTGTTTTCGGCAGCTTCTTTAACGATATCCTTTCAGGCAACCATCTGATTCTGGTTATTGTGAGCTGGCGCTTGGTCACCATTTATCTGGGCATGATCGTTGGCTTGATTGTGTTGCAAAGAGAACTGATTAGAAATCGCAGGACTTCCGGATGATCTTCCGAAACCCCTTAAAGCTGCTGTTCTATCTTTGCCTGCTAATCGTAATACTGCTGGTGGGTTACAAAGCCTACCTGAACTTTTTCATGAAAGACTTTGCGGGCATGCATACCGAGCAGGTAGAGCAGATTCATCGCGACATATCTGCCACCGAACCATTCAGTTTCGCAGTGGTTGGCAACATCAACAATTCCGTCGGTATTTTCGAAGAGCGCATTATTCCGGAGCTCAATGCTTCGGGAATGGACTTTCTCGTATCCGCCGGCAATGCCGTTAGCGGCGGTGGTGAGGACAAATACCGTGCCCTTTATGGAAGCCTCGGCCACCTCCACATTCCGTACCTGCTCACGTTTGGCGCCCACGAATATGAGGACTTCGGCAGCTTCCGTTTTTATGACCACTTCGGGCCCCACTTCTATAGCATTCAGGCCGGCAGCAGCCGGCTGATTTTTCTGGATAGCACCGGAAAAACCCCCTGGAAGTGGCAGATGCGTTGGCTGGATGACCTGCTGAGCCAGGACACCTCGAACGCCAGAATCCTATTTATCGGGCACCCGCCGCTCAAACCCAAGGAAGACGCACTCTTCGACCAGCCTGGCGATTATCTGGCACCCTCCGAATTCCGAAGTGCACTGCTTGATACTGTAAAGAAACACAACATTGATCTAATTTTCTCTGCCAACCTTTCGCTGTACTCCGAGAAGCAGCTGGGCAACACGCTTTTCATCACCACCGGCGGCGCAGGTGGGCTGGTAATGAACGATGACACCAGTTTCTACCATTTTGTGCGCGTAGACATAAGCCCAGAAGGCGGAGTAAGCCACACACTACAAAAACTTGAAGTCGGTCAGCACCCGGTGTTGAAGCGCCTCGAAAGCCTATGGTTCTTTGTCTATTCGCTCTTTTATACCGGCTACGTCAATTTCCTTCTGATCGTGGCCATCTTTGCAGCCATCACCATCAAACTTTACGCCATTATTTTTGTCGGCAAGAACTACTACCCGGACTACGATTTAGACCCCACGCCCTGGCTAGAGCAGCCGTTAAGAGTGGCCATGTTCACCAACAACTACCTGCCGTTTATTGGCGGTGTGCCCATCTCCATTGCCAGGCTGAGGCGAGGCCTTGAAAACCTTGGCGACAAACTGCTGGTTGTGGCACCGCGATATAAAGACCAGCCGGAGGTTGAAGATCACGTGCTCCGGGTTCCTTCCCTTCTTACTATGGGCGAGAAGCGCGAGTTCCGGCTAGCTAACATCTTTCTTGGCCACATCCGCAAACGAGTTCGGGCCTTTCATCCCGATATCATCCACCTACACCACCCAATCTGGCTCGGCTCGCTCGGCCTATTCATGGCACGCCGGCTCAAAGTGCCTGCCATCTACACTTACCACACCAGGTTAGAGCACTACGCCCATTTTGTGCCGCTGCCAGGGCTGATCTTCCGCAACCTCATTTCACACGCGCTGATCAAACGCTTCGCCAATAAATGCGATGGCGTTATCGTGCCCACCGACTCAACCGAGGAATACCTTAAGATGATCGGTGTGAAAACACCCACGTTCGTTCAGCCCACAGGAATTGAATACACACGTTTTCAGGCAGTAACGGATGAAGAGATTTCAGAGCTTCGCAAGAGACTGAAACTGAACGACGAAAAGATTTTCATTAGCGTATCTCGGCTGTCGAACGAGAAAAACATCGACTTCATGATCGATGCAATCAATGCGCTGCGGCAGGAAACGAGTGAGCCCTTTCATTTTCTGATGATCGGTGACGGCCACCAGAAAGGCCGTCTTCAACACAAAATCCAGGAGCTTGGCCTGGAATCCCATATCACGCTTGTGGGTGCGGTACCGCCTGAGGACATCTCCGTTTGGTATCGTTTGGGCGACGCCTTTGTGTTCGCCTCCAAATCTGAAACCCAGGGCATGGTCATTCTGGAAGCGATGGCCGCGGGCCTGCCCGTGGTCGCCGTGCGCTCCAGCGGTATCGACGACGTTGTCCGCGACGGGTTCAACGGCTTTAAAACGCCAGAAAGGCAGGATCAGTGGTGCGCAAAGGTAAAGCGATTGCTGGAGGATGACGAACTGCGAAACACGCTTTCCAAACAGGCTCTCACGTTTGCCAAAGACTTTTCGGTGGAGCAGTTTGCCAAGGACGTTCGCCAGATCTACGCTACTACTCTGGCGCACTGTTATAAGAATCGTTACAAAAATCTAGATAAAAAGTTAAAAGCACTGAGAGAAGCATGAGCGGCATTCCTGTGGGGATCAGCACGTGTCTGCTAGGCAAAGAAGTTCGCCATGATGGCGGCCACAAACACTCCCGTTACTGCACTCAGGTACTATCACAGCATTTTGATTTCCGCTCCATCTGTCCAGAGCTGGAAGCCGGTTTGGGTGTACCTCGCCCTGCCATTCATTTGCGCGAATACCCGGATGGCATGCGACTGCTAGAGACGAAGGGCTCAGCCGACCACACAGACGCCATGCAGGCATTCACAGATCGAGCTTTGCCCGATCTCGCCGATCTGCGCGGCTATATTCTGATGGCCAAATCCCCTAGCTGCGGCATGGAACGTATCAAAGTCCACAACCCCGAGGGGCAAGTAGTGCGGCGTGACGGACAGGGAATGTTTGCCGAGGCACTGATGCGCACTTACCCGCTTATGCCGGTTGAAGAAGAAGGTCGGCTAAACGATGACACGCTCAGGGAGAACTTCATCGAGCGGGTATTTGCCTATGACGACTGGATGCAGAACGTCGCCGGTGAGCACCTTTGTGCAAAGGCGCTGATCGGCTTTCACACTCGGCACAAGTTCCAATTGCTAGCGCACTCGGAGAAGATTTACCGGCAGCTTGGCCCCATGTTGAGCGACCTGAAATCAGACGCACTGGAAACCATCGCGAGCCGTTACATTCAGGCGTTTATGGATGCCATGACCAAGAAAGTAAGTCGCGGCTCACATATCAACGTGATGCAACACCTTATGGGGTATCTGCGGGATGCCATGGAAGGCGAGGATCGCAAGGTTTTGATTGAACAAATTGAAGCGTATGGCCGCGGCGAGGTGCCGCTCATTGTTCCCATGACGTTGCTGAGAATGGCACAGCGCAGGGAGCCAGCTGACTACCTGCGTCTGCAACAGTACCTGAGCCCCTATCCAGACGAGCTAGGGCTCAGGAACAAGGTTTAAGGCCCTGGCTTAGGGCTCAGAAGCCGCAAACCAGTGTGATGGTTTCCTTCTCCACGTCTGCACCGGCCGACAGATCAAGGCAAGGAATGAGTGCTCGCGTTCTGACGCTCGCCTTTCAGGCTTTTTTCGGCATGGCGCTCACGTTCTGACTTCTTGCGCGCTTTGCGCTCAGCAATGTTACGCGCAACCTCACCGCCCACATGGGACTCTCCACGGGCCTCTGCCAGGCGCATCTGATGCTCCCGCTCGGCAAAACGCGCCTTCTGCTCATCGCTCAGAGAGGCAATGCACCGGTGGCAGCTGACCCCCTTTTGATAGCCAGAGTGTTGCTTATCAACCTCCGTAATCGGACGACGGCAAGCATGGCACTGGTCATAACCGCCGCGCTCCAAACGATGATTGACGGTAACCCGGTCGTCAAATACAAAACATTCACCTTTCCAGAGGCTTTGCTCTTCAGGCACCTCCTCCAGGTATTTCAGAATGCCGCCCTTAAGATGATAAACCTCCTCAAACCCCTGCTCTCTCAAGTACGCCGTGGATTTTTCACACCGAATACCACCGGTACAGAACATGGCAATTTTTTTATGTTTTGCCGGGTCAAGGTTCTGCTTTACATACTCTGGAAACTCTCGAAACGTATCCGTGGCAGGATTAACGGCGTGCGTGAAGGTGCCAATTTCCACTTCGTACTGATTGCGAGTATCTACAAGTAGAACGTCCGGATCCGAAATCAAATCGTTCCACTCGGTCGGCTCTACGTATGTGCCCACAATGCGCTTCGGATCTATGCCATCAACGCCCATGGTGACGATCTCTTTCTTGAGCTTCACCTTGGTGCGTTTGAACGGCTGGCTATCTACGAAGGATTCTTTGTAATCAATACCCTTAAAGCGCTCATCGTTGGCCAGCCAGGCCTGTACCGCATCAATACCGCTGCGGCTTCCGGCAATTGTGCCGTTAATGCCTTCACGGGCCAGCAACAGGGTGCCATGCACACCGTTGGTCAGCATGGTATCCAGCAGTGGCTGACGAAGGGTTTTGTAATCATTCAGAACGGCGAACTTATAAAGCGCACAGACAACAACGTTGTTGCTCATGGGGGGTCTCCTGCGGGCCGGATCGTAAATCCGGAGCATGGGTTTGGTTATCTGGAAGGTATAAACCAGAGAGGGTGCAGATTTTAACCCACTCTGGCTTATGTTCAAGTCAGGACTGACCGAGGCCAGAATCAAATACTTATTTGTTAGTGCTAGAAAGCTCCCGCTTCACAAGAGCTGAAAGCTGCCCCCAACCCGGCCGAGTAAGGCGAATGTTATCCACCAGTACCGTTGGCGTGCTGGTCACCTGCAACCGCATGGCAACACGACGGCTTTCTTCAACGGCTTCCCGATGCAGCTCGCTTGTCATACACAGGCGAAAGCGGCGCTCTTCCAAGCCTAAATCGTTGCCATAACGCGTAAAGGTGGCAATAGGGTCGTTCGAACCACTCCATTCATACTGCGAATCGTAGAGGCGTTCGTGCATTTTCCAGTAAGCCCCTTGGTCGCCAGCGCAGCGAGCAGCCTGGGCCGCCGGAAAGGCATTCTGGTGCTGCCGCAATGGCAGGTCAAAATACACAAAGCGAACCTGCCCTGCCTCCACATATTCCTGTTTCAGGCGCTTGCTGGCCTCCGCGAACATGCCGCAGGCCGGGCACTGGAAATCCGCAAACTCCCGCACAACAACCGGCGCGTCTTCAGCGCCCACCGAAACGCCATACTGATCCAGCTCCGCTGGAAAGGCTTCCGCATTAGGTGCAGCAACCGGTAACGCATCCGACGTCGGCTTAGGCGATGCGGTCAGGAAAAAGACACCCAGAACAATGGCAGCCAAAACCAGCACGCTTACGCCTATAACCAACGGCTTTCGTGAGCTGGCCTTCGGAGGCGGCGGCGGTGGTGCGCCAGTTTGCTTACGACGTTTAGCTTCACCCATTGTGTACTCCTTTGTTGTTTTCGAGAGGTAACTCGGTGTTTGTCTATCCGGCGATCATTCCCACGATCGCTCAGGCAAGCTAAGATCCTTTATATCCTACAAAATTTCCAATACAAATGAAGGCGATCTCATGTCACTTCCCGCTTTTCGCACAGATTCCCTCAACTTACCCCTTATCGCAGCCCCCATGTTCCTGATATCCGGCCCCGAACTGGCGCTTGCGTGCTGCCGGGAAGGCATAGTTGGCAGCTTTCCCGCTCTCAACCAGCGCACGAGCGACGAGTTTGAAGAGTGGCTGATTCAGATGACTGAGGGTCTCAGGAAGCTGAAAGAAGAAAACCCCGAAGCCAACATCGCCCCCTACGCCGTCAACCTTATCGTACATCGCTCCAACCCGCGCTGGCAGGCTGATTTGGAGCTGTGCGTAAAACACCAAGTGCCCATCATCATCACATCACTGGGCGCTGCAAGCCAGGTGGTAGAGGCCGTTCACAGCTATGGCGGTGTAGTATTCCACGATGTAACCAACCAGAAGCACGCCCGTAAAGCAGCCGAGGCAGGCGTAGACGGCATTATCGCGGTTGCAGCCGGCGCCGGTGGCCATGCGGGCACCACCAATCCGTTTGTGCTGGTTCACGAAATTCGCGAAGTGTTTAAGGGCACTATTTTACTGGCAGGCGGGCTTTCCCACGGCGAAGATCTGCTTGCTGCGCAGGCAGTTGGCGCAGATTTGGCCTACATGGGCACACGCTTCATCAACACCACGGAATCCAGAGCGGAAGATGCCTACCGCAATATGATTATTGAGTCTGTATCCGGCGATATCATTCATACCCCGGCGGTTTCAGGCATACCTGCCAGCTTCATGCGGCAAAGCTTGGAGGCCGCAGGCTTCCCTATGGACAAATTAAACCAAGCCGGTGAGATCAATTACGGTGAAAAGCTCAAACCGATGGATGAAGAAGCCAAAGCTTGGAAAACGGTATGGTCAGCTGGCCAAGGTGTCAGCCAGATCAACGACGTAGTCAGTGTTCAGGCTCTGGTGTCGCGGCTCAAGCAGGAATATGCAGACGCACGGGGGCGTATCTGCGGTTAAACAAACACAGCGCGCTACACCAAGGCCTCCCGTCCCGTCACACGCGGAATTGGGATGCCTTGGCTTGAAGTGCCGCAAGCAGCTCGCTGATTTTCGAGCTGGCATAGTCAGAGCGCTGAATCGCTTCAACAGTGGTCGAAGATGAGCGGGCAATATGCTCAATGCTGACGCTGAGTTTGCCTGCCTGCTGGCCTTCGCGCTCCGCAACAGACGAAATACTCAGGGCTTGCTCCTGCAAACTATTGAGCAACTGATTGATCTGATCGAAATGCTCATCCGCCCGGCGGAACTCCGCAGACGATTCCGTAACCTGCTCAGACACTTCAGCGATCACCGATACAGCCTGCTTGCTGCCCTGCTGCAACTTCGCAATGATGGCTTCAATTTCTGTGGTGGATTGCTGGGTTCGGCTCGCCAAGGTTCTTACCTCATCGGCAACAACCGCAAAGCCACGACCAGACTCCCCCGCCCTCGCGGCCTCAATGGCCGCATTAAGGGCTAGAAGGTTCGTCTGCTGAGCAATGGCGCCAATCACTGACAGCACGGATGTAATCTCTGTGCTTTGGGTGTTGAGCGTGCTGACCTCTCCCTGAGCCTGCGCCTGCCCGACTGCAGATTCTGCAGAACTTTTAACATCAGATACCAGCCCTTGAATGCGGGCGATAAACTGGTTAACACCTCGGGCCATTTCGGTCAGTTCGTCGTTGCCCTTCAGGTTCACGCGGCGGGTTAGATCGGCCTCACCATCCGCGATACCACGAATAGCCGAGTTCAGGCGCAGAATACGGGGCAACACCCCACCCCCAAGCACAGCAGCCATCAGAATTAAGAGAATAACCATGGAACTCACAGCAACCACGGTGAGGCTGGACGAAAGGCCCGATGCCTCCTGCCGAAGGGCGTCCACCGTGTCGCTAATGCTCGATTGCGTGTCTGCCCCCATGGCCGAAAGCTGCTGTTGAAGCCGCTGATTAACTTGATCGGTTTCAGTTTCAAGCCTCTGCCCTGACGCATCGATAGTGCCCGCCAGAGTCGCGCTGAACTCTTCTTTCAACTGAACCAGATCGCGGTTAATCCCTTCCAATGACAACCCAAGTTTCAACTGCCCGATAGCGGAGCCTTTTGGCTTTATGTCTGCGGTTATGATGACAATATTCGGGTCACGGCTTGCCGCATCCAGCACACGGTTGGCCGCACCACGGCCCTCACCCTGCTCCATTAGTTTGACCACGCGCTCATCAGTGCGGTCAACGTACCGAGTCATGCGCTCACCATACTGATCGAAATACACAGCAAACAGCACTGAATCTCTGGCGTCTGCCAGCTCCACCAAACCGGTCAACCGCGGGATATCTCTGTCCCAAATTAGCGGCGCCGCAACCGCCGCCAGCACCTCTGCCAACCCCTGTGTTTCAGCCATAACCGCGCTGCGCACATTCTCTGCAATTCGTTCCTGCTGATCGGTTTGCTGGCGCGTAAGTTCATTAGCCAGTTCGCCAGTGCTTTCCTCCCGCATGGCTTCCAACCGCAAACGAACATCGTCCCGGGTTGTTTCAAACGAGTCGCTGAGCTTAGCACTGCTCGCTTCAAGCGCTGAGCCGGCGGTATTTACCAAGCGATCAACCTGTTCGGAGATTAGCCACTGGCTGAACACAACCTGTGCCAGCCCCGCGACAATCAAAACCAAAAAGACAGGTCGAAATAGCCTGCTGGAAATCAAACTTTTTAGGAAACGAGAGGCCATATGAACTCCGCTATCACGTTTACTCAAGCATTTAGGGTATTTGTTTATTTACCCTCTACGATGGGGCTAGCCACAGTTGTAGCAAAACAAGCGAGAAAGAGGAGCTTCTTTATGTAGGGTTTTGTTGCGGATCTTTAAAGGTAGACAGAGGATGTGGAGTGCCACGGTTTTATTGCTCGGGGCTGATGCGAGTCCGTGAGCGCTTCAAAGAAAGCGATAGTTATCTCAGGTTTCATCGCTCTGTCGCCTTCCTACACTTCGGCCAGGGCTATGCGTTTGGCGCCTTACCTTAGGTGAAGTCTCAAAACTCGGAACGTCGTGCACATAGGAGCATCGCCTGAGCAGTACGTGGCCGCTATCTAACTGCTCTACAATGCCTTTGTGCAACAGCTCATTGAGAACCACGGGGGGAGTAAGTCCCGGGTTCACAGCCTGTACAAGCTGGTTGAAGGTGGGCTCGCTCTGGTGGCTTACCGCTAGTAGAACCGGATGCAGATTCTCATCAAGAAATGCCATGGCACTGATCCAATGGCTCACGACTTCACGGCTGGGAGCAGACAATATGGTGTTTGTGAGTTCGGTAGGTTCCCAACGGTACACAAATTTGGGCTGGCTGCTGGAGTTCACGATGATCTCTCTTTTAGAGCTGGGCTGGGGTGCTTCTGTAAAAGGTGGTTCCTCAAAATAGAAAACACTGACACTTGTTCTGAACGACTCATGCCAAGGGAAGTTAAACCCATTTACCGTTTTTGTCCCGCAAAGAGTGCGTTTGTTTTGTGAACTTTCAGACAGAACAAGCGTAAAATCCTGAACACAGACGTAAATCGAGGCGGAAACATGTTGGGATTTCTGAAGGGTAATCCGAGAAAAAAGCTGCAGAAAGCGTACGAAGCCAAACTGGAAAAAGCGCTGCATGCGCAGCGCAATGGGGATTTAAGGAGCCACGGAACCCTAATGGAAGAGGCGGAAAAGATTTACGTCGAGATCAGGGCACTCGACGAAAATCAGTAAAATAGGCTTTGCAAAAAAGGCTTACCACTCCCCCGTCAGTTGCCGTAACTGGCGTTTAACTCGCTCCATTTCCTTTCGCATATCCTGCACTTCGTCCAGAAGTTCCAAAGACATGGCCAGCCCCGGTAGGTTCATCTTTAAGTCTCGCTGCAAACGCAAGGCCTTGTTCAGCCGAGCAAGGGCGGCCACATCGAACATCCACTGCCGAACCTCGGTTGCCGGCTCCACAGGCGCAATAATACCGTAACTCACCAGTTTGATTACAAATTCTGCATGGCACTCACCGCGCAGACACACCTCGTGAAGGGTGAAGGTACTGCCATCGGAGTCCATCACCTCAACGGTCAGAATACTGTCTTTCTCACTCATCCTTTACTCTCCCCTTCACAGATGGAGTTTGCTGCGTGGATCGAACGCTTTCTCGGCTTCGGCGAGCTGTTCGTAGAGTTTTTCTGCCTCTTCGGAATGCTGCTCCGGCACCGCTATTTGCAGGGTAACCAACTGATCACCCAGGTGCTTGCCCGGCAAGCCTTTGCCCTTGAGACGCAGCTTGCGGCCCGAAGAGGTTCCCTTGGGCACTTTCACATTCACCTTTGAGCCCACTGTGGGCACAGTGATAGTCGCACCCAATGCGGCCTCCCAAGGCGTTATTGGAATAGTAACGACAACATCCCGGCCTTCAACACTGAACAACGGGTGAGGTGCCAGCTCAATTTCAATCAACAAATCCCCCGACTCACCACCACCCATACCAGGCGACCCTTGGCCTTTCAGGCGCAGATGCTGCCCTTCGCGCATACCTGCGGGGATTTTAACTTTCAGAGTTTTCAGGCGTGCAACGATGCGGCCCTGCCCGTCTGCCTCATGTACGGTAAAGGAAACCTGCTTGTCAGAGCCGTGGAATACTTCCTCCAAAAACAGCGACAAGCGGGCGTGCACATCTTCACCACGCCTGCGCACATTCTGCCGAAAACCACCGCCGGCGCTATGACCAGCGCCGCGACCACCGCCAAACATTTGTTCGAAAAAATCACTGAATTGGCGGGAGTCCGCCTCGGTATAACCGCCGCCACCAAACCCGGATTGGCTCTGCCAGCCGGGAGGCGGCTGGAACGAGCCGTCTGACTCGGGGCCGTGTTTGCGCAGTTGGTCGTACTCGCCACGCTTCTCCGGGTCTTTCAGCACCTCGTACGCCTCGCCAAGATCTTTGAACTTCTCGTCGGCGTTATCCTCTTTACTGACATCCGGGTGGTACTTTCGGGCCAGCTTCCTATAGGATTTTTTAATCTCCTCGGGAGAGGCAGTTTCACTCACTCCGAGTACAGCGTAATAATCTTTGAAGTCCATTGAACTCCTCGCATCTGGTCAAAGATTGTTCTCTGGTTATATATGATTGGCGCGAACGCTAGAAATACAAGCTCAGCGCCGCGCTTTCAAAGATGTAGTAGCCTTAAGCAACCTTAGCCTAAAACCAAAGCAGAGAAAGGATTGTATGTCTGATAAGCCTTCGAAACCCGTATCCGCATCCGCCATTGAGAAGCACGTTTACAAGGTTTTCCCCAATGACATGAACGCCCACGACACCGTATTCGGCGGCATGATCATGGCAAAGTGCGATCGCTTGTCACTGGTGGTTGCCGAACGTCACTCCGCTCACGTATGCGTGACCGCAGCAGTGGATTCCATTCACTTTCGCGCCCCCGCTAAGGGCAACGACACCTTGCTGTTTAGCTTATCGCTAAATCGCAGCTGGGGGTCCTCTATGGAAATCGGCGCTCGCGTTGAAGCCGAGAACAGCTACACCGGCGAAACCCGCCATATTCTGTCTGCCTTCTTCACATTCGTAGCCCTGGACAAGAACGACAAGCCCGTAGATGTTCCTGCGGTGATACCCGAAACAAGCTCACAAAAGCGACGTTTTGAGAATGCCGAAATTCGCAGAGAGGGGCGATTGAAAACACGAGCGGAATTGGCGAAAGCAGCGGAAAACGAAAGCACTTAACCGAGCTGAGATTCTGTAAATCCGCCAGCTATGGTAGGGTCTCGCAGGTTCAAACCTCCCCTACCAACGTTATTTAGGAGAACTCCATGATTTGGACTGTCTATCTCTCTGGCGAAATCCATACTGACTGGCGCGAGCAGATTCAGGCTGGGGCAGAAGCGGCTGGGTTGCCTGTGGAATTCAACGCACCGGTGACCAATCACGACGCCAGCGATGCCGCAGGCGATATGCTGGGCAAGCCGGACGTGGGATTCTGGCGCGACCACCAGTCATCCAAGGTGAATAGCATTCGCACCAAAACGCTGCTGGAGCAGTGCGACCTGGCAGTGATCCGCTTCGGTGACAAGTACAAGCAGTGGAACGCGGCCTTTGATGCCGGCTTCTGTGCTGCTATGGGTGCGCCCTATGTCACTTTGCACAACGACGACATTATTCACCCATTAAAGGAAGTAGACGCATCCGCCATGGCGTGGGCGCAGACTCCTGAGCAAGTGGTTGAGATTTTGAAGTACGTGACAACCGCACAGTAAAAACCTGGATCATCTGGCGAAGAGCAGCACCCGCAGCTATCTCGCCAGATGCCCCGCATAAGCCGCAACAAACGCTGTTTCCTGAAACACCTTCAAGCCAGTCTGCGCAAACGGAATAGGCAGCGGCTTGGCAGACAGCGTGGATTTTATGGTCGCAGGCGGGAGTAGGCAAACCTCAACATCCACCCCTGGCATCAACTGAATAGCGGCTTCCATTTTGAAGCTGATGGCACCACCGGCAAACTTGCCTTTGGGCATACGCTCTTTAATTGCCACTTTCTTTACGTTGTGTTCCGCTAAAAACGCCGCAAAAGACGCCTGAAACTGCTGCAGGTCTTCACGTGTGTGTTTCTTCTTCAGTGTGATTTTGCGAACCTTGCTCTCCGGCAGGCTGAACTGCCCCGTGTCCAGATTCAACAAACACACCACGGCATCGCTACCGCTCAGTTCAACACCACAAACAAGCATGGGTACTCCTCTCTGGGTATCAGGCACAGCACTTCTTGAATTTGAGACCACTTCCGCAACTGCAAGGATCATTACGGGAAGGCGCTTTTGCCTGTGTGATCGTACTGCCTTTATTCAGAATGGCCGTAAGCTCTGCGACTGACTCAACGGCGACCTCGTTAGTATCGAGCGCGATATCCGCGTGCAAGTTAGCCTTTGCCACCAGAGCTTCAATCTCGCGCTTGCGGGCTCCACTGGTTACCACAAGCTTCAACGGGAATTTTTTGCTGCCGCTTTTTTGACTGGCATTGGTCTGGAAGCCGCCATGGGTAGTATGGTGCTGGCGCGCATCCTGCCGGCCTTTGAAGAAAAATTTGTCTGACATGTTGAAAACCCGGGATATGGGAGGAGGAAATTAGCGCCTAGAATACCATTGGCTAACGCTTGGAGGCGATCAGCAAAAACACAGCGTAATCTCCGGTTTCCCTCTCGATCATACTGGCCGACACCACTTCCACGTTTTCAAAGCCCGCCTGACTGGCAGCAGAGGCAATCTCTTCCCGGTCGAATCCGAAATGGAACACTCCGGTATCTTCGGTATGGAAGGAGCCGTCTTCCTTGTCCAGATCGGATATGGCAATAAAACCACCCGGTTTCACCAGCTCATGGAAGCGGCGGAACATGGCGCCAATGTCCCGCACGTGGTGCATGGTCATGGAGGAAATGATGCCATCAAAACGATCCGCCATAGTCTGCGTTTCCAGATCCAGTTCCCGAACCTCAAGCTCACAGGCCAGCTTGCCCTGCTTCTCCGCCAGCTGCTTGTTCATGGAGGGCGATATATCCACCGCCGTGATCTTCCTTACATGGTGCGCAATGCGTTCCAGCAGCAATCCCGTCCCGGAGCCAAAATCCAGCAGGTGCATGGATGGCTCCAGCTTCGTTTTATCAAGGATTGTGTTGGCGATGTTGGTTACATTATCAACACGATCCGGGCTCTGTTCGTAGATGTGCGCCTTGTGGGCGAAAAAGTCTTTGCTCATAGGTGCCTCAGCAGGGTGATTCTGATTTATCTGATTCTGTACGACATCTCGGCGAGCTTCAAGATAGAACTACCCTGTCTATTGCATGCTTTGGACACTGATTCATCCAAATCTGCGGCGAGTGATGCAAATCATGAAGACATTGCTCTCCCGGATTTTCGATTTGAACAACTGCAGTTATGCTAGGTAGACAACTTAGTTTAACGGCGAAGGATTCAATATGACCGACCATATGCCAGATGATTTATCCGCCGCCGGTCGCGACTTGCGTGCCTACACCGATGAGCTGCGCCCTAAACACCCTGTGGTGCGAAACAGTAAGGGTGAATGGGTGCTGCTCCGGCACGCCGACGTTCTTGCCGCCGCACAAGATCACGAACGCTTCTCTAGCCAGGTCTCTCGTTACCTGCAAGTACCCAACGGGCTAGACGGAGAAGAACACACGCGATACCGGCACGTTATCGAGCGCCACCTAAGCCGTGACGCGCTGGAGCCGTTCATACCCGTGTTCAAACGCGTCGCCTCCCAACTGATGGCGGTATTGCCCAGAGGCCAGGTATTGGATGCCGTGAACGACATCGGCGCAGTGTTTGCAGTACGCGCACAGTGTGCCTGGCTGGGATGGCCTGCAGAGCTGGAGCCGCGGCTTTTAGCCTGGATGGGCGAGAACCATGCCGCCACACGCTCCGGCGACCGCGATTGGGCAGCAGGCGTGGCTGAACAGTTTGATGAGATAATCCGCTCGGTCATCCAGCCTCGCCGTGCAGCCGGCGACAAGGCGCCCGACGACCTAACCACAAAACTCTGCCGTGAGACAGTAAACGGGCAGCTGCTAACAGAGCCAGAATTGGTCTCAATTCTACGCAACTGGACAGGCGGCGACTTGGGCTCCATTGCCCTGTGTGTCGGCGTACTCATCGCACACATAGCCCAGCACCCAGAACTTGTGGTTCGGCTAAGAGCAGCGCCCGATGCCGAAGTTGAGGCGATCATCAACGAGATACTGCGTCTCGACAATCCATTTGTATCCAATCGGCGCGTAACCACCTGCCCCGTTCACATCGGCGGTAGGGATATACCTAGCGGTGCAATGGTAAAACTAAACTGGACATCCGCCAACCGCGACGAGGCCGTGTTCGGCAACAATCAGTTTGATCCTGAAGGCAATGCCGCAGCGAACCTTATCTACGGCGCCGGGAAGCACGCGTGCCCTGGCCGACTGTTAGCAACCTGGGAGCTTAGGATCGCATTACAGACCTTGCTCGCCTCGGTGCAAACGATTGAGTTGGTGCCAGACCAACCGCCAGAGCGAGAAGTAGCACCGGTGGGCGGATATCACCGGGTGCCGGTGGTGCTAACCTAGTGCTTCAGAACTGCGGCTTACGGACAGCCAGCGCCTTAGAACATTTTACAATTCCTAACCATTTAATCAGGCGCAACCAAGTATCACTGCTAGTCTTAGTTAGGAAACTAAATCTAATAAAAGCATGGAGCTAGCTGTGACCAAACGCCCCGACTTCCTTTCTGGCGGAGAGCCAGCCAGATTGATCCCGATTACTGCAGACAGTGCCCGAGAACAAAAATCGGTTTCCGTTTTGCTCGCAGGCCTACGCTCAGTGCTCGAACTGCGCCAATCACTGCTGAAATCTATCGGGGTTCGTGTTGGAACCAGCGCATCTATGGAGGCATGGACTGAAGTTGTTTTTGAGAACGAAGACAAGAAGGCCATCAAACAAAAAGACCGTCCGGACGGACTACTGATCCTTCGCACGGGTCGTCGCGAGTGGCGAGCTTTGATAGAAGCGAAGATCGGTACCGACACGATCGGTGAAGATCAAGTGACACGCTACCTACAGCAAGCCAAAGCTCACAAACTGGATGCCGTCATAACGATTACTAACCAGTTTGCTGCGCTTCCAACTCATCACCCGGTAAAACTGCCTAAGAATGCCACTAAATCAGTGGCCCTGTACCACTGGTCATGGGCATTTATTCGAACCCAGTGTCAGCTGCTACTCAAAAACGACGGCGTTGAGGACGAGGATCAAGTCTTCATCCTCAGCGAGATACTGCGCTATCTGGAAAGCGACAAATCAGGCATCAGTCATTTCGATCAAATGAACTCCGAATGGAAAGATGTTGTAAACAAAGTTAAAAGCAACGCACCTCTTGCCAAAGCAAGTGATGAGGTTCAAAACACTATAGCTGCCTGGCACCAGGAGCAGCGTGACCTTTGCCTAATCATGTCCCGACTCACAAGCAGCGACGTATCGCTCAAACTAAAAAATGACCATCGACTAGATCCCGCCAAACGCCTGAAAGACGATGCTGACGCTTTCTGCAAAGCGCCTTCCTTACAATGCTCTCTCGGCATTATTAATGCGGCAGCCGATCTTGACGTTACAGCGGATCTACAAAGACGCATGATCTACTGCTCAATGCGTCTCACAGCACCTAAAGATAAGCAAAGCACCAAAGCAAGGGTTAACTGGCTATTACGTCAATTGAAGAAGGCTGACCCTAAAGGCTTTTACATTCGCGCAACAAGGCCCGGCAAAGCAGAGACAACCTATCAACCGCTAATAGATTTGCGAGACTCACCAGAGTTACTAGAGTCCGATACCTCCAACGCTGCGGCTACGACGCTTGAGATCGTTTACGAAGTTGATGTCGCCGGAAAGTTTAGTGGACGCAAGGTGTTTGTTGAGGAGCTGGAGAAGGCTGTGCCGCATTTTTATCAAGAGGCAGGGCAAATGCTCAAAGCTTGGGCTCCGCAACCTCCCAAGATAGTGAAATCTGATAGTGAGAAAAGAGGAGTTGGCCCTGAAGAAGAACTCGTAGAAACAACCACCTAAAAAAACAATGGAAGGTTCATGCGATAACAGGGAGAGAATGCTTATTTCCAAGGCGGCAAAAGACAATTTATCAACGTGATCGAAAGATCCCGAAAAACAGCATTTGAAGCCACAACGCTCGGAAAGCGGTCATACACCCCTCGTCGACAAGTTGATGTGCGCGACTGAGCTTGTTTAACGCAGCTGGCAGAGGCCTCCGCGCCTTCGGCCTGGCCGGTGGCTTTCTCGCAAAGAGAAGGCACCTGAGTAACAATCCAATCCACGGCTGTACTGAGCTTAGCGGGATTTGCCGAAAGGTTGGTGAACCGGCTTGCATCAACGGCCTGTGGCTGTTCGCGGGTCTGATCCCAGAGAACAAACCCCAACGCGGCTAAAACAAGAGTGACGGTAACTATCGGAAATTTCATAGGAGCCTTTAACGCGTTACTTCACGGCCGGGGTAGATTCAAAAAAGCCATTTATATGCCCAGCCACCTCTTCTGGTTTCTCTTCATGGAGAAAATGACCGGCCTTCACCTGAACAACCTGGACATCTTCAAAGCAACTTTCAATGTGGTTCAGGTATTCGGGAATGATCACCTTATCCCGGTTGCCGTAAATGTAGATACTCGGCATCGGCCACACGTGACCTGTGAGGGTGGCCCAGCGTTTGGCGTCGTTGTTGAAAGTTCGATAGTAGTTGGCAGCGGCACCCGGTGTACCGGGGATAGAATACATGCGCACGTATTCTGCCAAAGAGTCCTCCGGAATAGGATGTTCTGCACCCCTCATGAAATAGCGAAGCCAGATCTTTTCATTTCCGGGAATCATCGCCTCTGCCATACCAGGCACCTGCTGGAAGTGCTGATACCAGTAGATTGCCCCACCGCTCGAACGTACCTTATTAACAACTTCCATATTGCCTTTCAAATTGTTGATCACCGCAATGTTCATGATACCCAGTCGTGTAACCCGCTCAGGGATAGCCAGAGCAACCTCCTGTGCAACAATGCCGCCCCAGTCGTGCCCCACCAACTGAAACTTTTGTATACCAAGGTCATCCAGCATGCTGATCACATCTTGCGCCAGCTCCGCCTTGTGGTAATGCGCCTCGCCGACCGTTCGCTCACTGTCGCCCAGCCCACGAAGATCCGGCGCGATTACATGCAAGCCAATCTTCAAATGCCGGCCGATGTGCTCCCATGAATAGGAACTTTCGGGCCAGCCATGAATCATTACAAGTGGAGCCCCACTGCCAGCGTCGCGGTAGGTAAACGTGCCACGAGGTGTGGTCAGTGTCTTGGGATCGCTCAGAAACATTAGCGGGGCCGTTCGTTGTTTTTGGCTTTCGTGAACTGTTTGCATAACGAAACTCAACTTTATTGGCGCAAGTCTCTCTTGTCCAGACGGATAACAGCTATCCTTACCCGTAGCCACATTTAAAACTGTTTGGAGCACACTAGATGATAAAACCTGAACTCCCGAAATTGCCGGCGCTGAAGCTGGATGTAGATCACCGCATACCGGCCTCCTGGGATTTCGACCTTGGAGTGAGCCTTATACTTCTGGTGCCTGCAGAAAAGCACAATGCCCTGAACAAGTCGCCCTGGGCCGACTTCCTGAAGCTGCGCCTTGCTGATTTTCCAGCCGCCACCAATCCGGTACTGATTTCCGGCCCCAGAGGGACTCGCACCGCCATTGCCTTTGTGAAGGACGATGTCAGCGGATTCAAAGCCCTCAGCCAAGCACGCAAACTGATTGCACCGCTAATGGAGGAGCGCTCGAAAAAGATCAATGTAATCTCGCTCCTTAGCAAGGCGGATGTGGCATGCGTGATGGCCGAAGCACTGGTCTCCGCTGCCTACGCTGCTCTATTCCAGCTGCCAAAAGTGTCTGGCAAAGCCACTGACAAGCCACTCTTGGCAGCCATGAACTTCTTTGGCGAGTTCGAAGCAGCTGATTTTGGCTACGCCAAGGCCACCGCCGAGGGCAACAACCTAGCCCGCTGGCTGACCCAGCTACCCGGGAACTATCTGACACCTGGAATTTATCGCAATTTCGCCGAAGCACTGGCAAAGGTCGAGGGCTGGGAAGTTGAGTTTTATGACCTGGACGAACTGGAAAAACTGAAGGCTGGCGCTTTTTTATCCGTGGTTGAGGCCAGCCCAGTGCGGGACGCCGGGATACTGCGGCTGCGTTACCGGCCGAAGGGCTCTGAAGAACAACCGTTTGCCCTCATTGGTAAAGGTATATGTTTCGATACCGGCGGCACCAACCTCAAAGTGGGCGGCAGCATGCTGGGCATGCACGGCGATATGCAGGGCAGCGCTGTAGCACTTGGAACTCTGCTTGCTTTGACGCGCCTCAAATTCACCCAACCTGTGGACTGCTGGATGGCGCTTGCGGAAAATCACATCGGCCCAAATGCGGTCAAGTGCAATGACGTTGTTACCGCGCTGAATGGCACCACCATTGAATTGATCAACACCGATGCCGAAGGCCGTATGGTGTTGGCGGACACCCTTGCCCTGGCTTGCCGGGAAAAGCCAAGAGCCATCCTCGATTACGCCACCCTCACCGGCGCCGTCGTCTCGGCTTTGGGCCAGCGAATGGCCGGCGCAATCACCAACCGCCGGCAGTGGGTTGAACCCATCATCCAGGCGGGGGAACACTGTGGCGAACGAGTTTGGCCCTTCCCCTACGAAGATGATTATGACGAAGATCTAAAATCGGACGTCGCTGATACTCTGCAGTGCAGGACAGCGGGAGCAGGCGACCACCTTTATGCGGCGCGTTTTCTCGGGAAATTTGTGGATAAGGACGTTGATTGGGTTCACGTAGACATGGCCTCATCCGGCACCCACAAGGGCGGGCTCGCGCACATCCCCACCGATCTACAGGGATTCGGCGTGCGCTTTGGCGTAGAATGGATCAGACGAATTGCGCAGGAATCTCGGTAACCCCGCGGAGCGATTGACATGATTAACGACAATGACACCTGAAAAAGCACTCGCCCTCTTTGCGCGCGTTGGTTACGCAGCCCGTGGCATTGTTTACCTGTTAGTCGGAGGGCTTGCCGCGCTGGCAGCATTTAGTCAGGGCGGCCAGACCACAGGGAGCAAAGGTGCTCTAACACGGTTGCTGAGCGCGCCTATGGGTGAAGTTCTACTGGGTGCATTGGCGCTTGGCCTCACGGGCTATGCATTGTGGCGCTGCATCCAGGCCATCACTGACACAGATCACCACGGGAACGGCCCTAAGGGCTTAGTTATTCGGGCAAGTCTGGCGGTGAGTGCTGTAACACACATACTTCTCGCGGTATTTGCGGTACGACTAATCGTTACTCTGAGCGGCAGCGGTTCCAAAGGTGGCGGCTCCGAGGGCGCTGCCGGCTGGCTTATGAGCCAGCCCTTTGGACGGTGGCTGGTCGGGGCTGTCGGCCTCGTCATGATCGGCGTCGGAGTCGCCCACGCCATCAAAGGCGCAAGAGCGCAATTTGCTGACAACTTTGACATGCCTCCTCAAACCCAGCGCTGGGCGTATCCCATTTGCCGGTTCGGGTTGATGATTCGCGGCTTGGTGTTCATGGTCGTTGGCACTTTTTTTATCATCGCGGGTTACAACGTGAACCCTGATGAGGCCGGCGGCATCGCAGAGGTATTCGACGCGTTTCGCAAGCAACCCTTCGGCATGTCGCTTATGGTCTTCGTCGCAGCCGGGCTGTTCGCTTTCGGCGCATACAGTATGTTGGAGGCTTTTTATCGCCGAGTGGATCCATCATCCGGAACCGACTGACCCAAGATGAATAGATCAACACCAGCATTCATTTGTGCGGAGGCGGCGTCCAAACGGGGACATCCTCAGACTTTGGCTTTTCCCATTCCCGGTGCATGGCGCTGTTTAGCGCCTCTTCCAGCTTCATAAACAGCTCGCCATAGCGGGGGCTGAAATTAATGCCTTCCTCTATTTCCTTCCAGGCCTCAAACAACTCGTCTTCATGGGCCCGCTCATGGTCGACAAATGCCCAAGTCATCTGCCGCGCCCGCATCGGATGCACACCCACGGCAGTGAGGGCGTGGCTACCAAGTTCCAGAGCCGAGAGATAGGTTTCACTGACCACGTTGTCAGCACCTGCTTCGCGAAGCTGATAGCCATGGCCACGGTCGAATGCTCGTGCCAACACCCAAACATTTGGGAAGTACTTCTTCACATGCTTCACGATCTCTACGGTGCGCTCCCGGTCATCAATCGCCACCACCAACAAGCTGGCCTGTTCAATACCCGCCGTTTCCAGCAAACCGGGCCGACTGGCATCACCAAAGAAGCTCTTGATATTGATCTTACGTAAATTTTCAATCTGTTCGAACTCGTGGTCTAGGGCCACGATGGGAATGTCGTTAGCACGCAGTAAGCGGCAAACAACCTGCCCAAACCGCCCTACGCCGGCCACGATAACCGGTGCCCGCTCATCAATGGTATCCGCTTCCCGTTCATCGCCCTGGGAGCGCCGCCGGTAATGGGGCAGCACAATGCGGTCGTAGACGATAAAAAACACGGGAGTGAGGAACATGGTCAGTGCAACAACCAGCGACAGAATCTCGGAAACATCCGTCTGAATCACACGGTTTTGAACACTGTAGGTGAGCAGCACAAAACCAAACTCACCCACCTGCGCCAAGCCAAGCGTAAACAACCAGCCGTTGCTACCGCGAATCCCGAACATCCGTGCAAGAACAAGAAGAATCAACGCCTTAATCGCGATGATAGCCACCACCAGAGAGACAACCGTGCCCCACTCTGCCACCAATATCTGGAAGTTGATTCCCGCGCCCACGGTGATAAAAAACAGACCTAGTAGCAGACCCTTGAACGGCTCGATGCTGGCTTTCAACTCGTGGCGGAATTCACTGTTGGCCAACACCACGCCCGCCAAAAAGGCCCCCAGGGCCGGCGAGAGATTTACCAGGCTCATGAGTGCGGCAATACCAATCACCAACATCAGCGCCGTGGCGGTGAAAATCTCACGCAGCCCAGATTGCACCACATATCGAAACACCGGGCGGCTCAGGTAATAGCCACCCACAATAACCGCAGCGACCGCACCCACAACAACCAAGGCATGGGCCCAACCCGGCAGGCCAGCAACCAGACTAAGACCAGAGCCCCCACTGGGCACAGAGCCGGAACCATCCCTCAGCTCCGGTAGTGCCAACAGCGGAATCAAAGCAAGCATGGGGATAACGGCGATGTCTTGAAACAGCAAAACAGAAAACGAATTACGCCCACCTTCGGTTTTCGACAATCCCTTCTCACTCAGGGTTTGCAGCACAATCGCGGTGGACGACAACGCGAAAATAAAACCAGCCGTAAGCGCGGCCCGCCACTCAAGCCCGAGCCACCAAGCCAAAGCCATCCCAGCAGCAGCCGTCAACACCACCTGAAGACCACCAAGCCCAAACAAGCGACCTTTCTTTGCCCACAGAGACTTGGGGTCGAGCCCCATGCCGACCAGGAACAGCATCATCACAACACCAAATTCGGCAAAGTGTTGAATGGTGCTGGCTTCCTGCCCCACCAGCCCCGTAACCGGCCCAATCACCACACCGGCAACCAGGTAGCCCAGCACGGAACCCAGGCCAAAACGCTTTGCCAATGGCACGATGATTACGGCAGCCAATAGATAAATAAAAGCTTGGATGAAGTAGGCGGTCATAAGGTGGTCACGACACCCGACCGACGGTCGAGAAAAAGCGGATATTATTCCTACCGGCGCTTTTGGCGGCGTACATTGCAGTGTCAGCGTTTTTGATCAAATTAGCGGATGTATCTCCATCAACAGGGAACACGGCAATACCTATGGACACCCCTATCTGGAACGCCTCTCCATGAACGTCTATTGGTTCATTAATCGAGCTAACAATGCGGCTCGCAACCTCGGCAACTTCGTCTCTTCCTTGCGGATTATCGAGGATGAATATGAACTCGTCGCCACCCACACGGGCCACGGTATCGGATCGCCGCACCAGTTCTAGCAGCCTTTTCGCCACATCTTTTAACAGGTCGTCCCCCACGTTATGACCAAGCCGGTCGTTAACGAGCTTGAATCCGTCGAGGTCGAGAAACATTAGTGCGAATTGGCTCCGTTCACGTTCGGCGTGGAGAAGCTTTTGATCAATCCTATCCATCAGCAACGTGCGGTTAGGCAAGTCAGTCAGCGCATCGTGAAAGGCCAAGTGCTTGATGTATTCATCTTTACGCCAAAGAGCCGTAATGTCTCTGAATACAGACACATAGCGCATAGGTTTACCGTCCTCATCGGGCACCATACTGATGGTCATGCGCTGCAGATAGAGTTCCCCGTCTTTACGACGGTTCCATATCTTTCCATGCCAGCAACCGTTGGCTTCTATTTCACCCCACATGGAGTCATAAAATGCCTGGTCGTGTCGGTTGGATTGTAGAATACGAGGGGTTTGCCCGACTGCCTCATCGGCTGTGTAGCCCGTTATCTCAATAAATCCCGGGTTAACCGACAAGATAGTGCCATTAACATCAGTGATCAGAACGCCATCAAGTGTGTTCTCAAAGACACACGCGGCCAGTTTGAGCTTCGCCTCGATTTCCTTGAGACCCGTCACTTCGCTGGCCTGAATCGAAAACCCTCTGACGGTGCCATCGGCACCAAAATCAGGAATGTAGTGCCCGATGATATGCCCCACACTGCCATCGGCTTTGTTCAGAGTGCGCTCAAAGCGTTGCGGTTCACCAGCTAGGACTCCGCGGATATGGGGTTCATTCTGGGCAAACAATTGCGCGCTTACGAGATCCTGAAATCGAATCCCGATAATCTTTTCGGGCGGCATCCCAAACCACTCACTAAAAGCATTATTCGCGTAGCGGCAGCGTAAATCTGTGCTCCAATAGCCCATCATATTAGGCGTACTATCCATGATGGTTTTTATGAACTGCTCACCCACTATACTGGCTGCATGAATGCTCTGCCCTTTGTGTTTTTTTTCGTTCATGGGTTATCGCTGGGCATAGGCATTAGGTTTCCGAAAAGGGTCTTCGGCGGCTAGGTGCTAAGTTTCACCTATAAATTTAGCACAATCTGGCAGATTATTGATGTTAATGGCCGCCGCTGACACGCTAACTCAGCCTACTGACCAAAACGTTGCAACTGCATTTCCTGCAACCGGCTAAGCGTGCGGCGAAACGGAAACGCCAAAGCACCCGTGCTGTATAGCTCGTTCAGGGGCACAACTGCATCTAGGTACAGTGGAATACCACGGTCGTAACACTCGTCGACCAAAGCAATAAACCGGCGAACCCCATCATCCTGATAAGACAACGCCTGCAACTGTCGATCTCCTGCTGCCACCTGAGTCACGCCATCTTCCGTGCCGCGAGCGATGGCAGCTTGCTGGCCGCCACCCGTTAGCCGGGGCACCTCGCTTAAAAACACATGAGAAAAACGATCACACAGCTCAATAAAATCCTGTGCTGCCAGTTTTTGCTCGCATAGGTCATCGTAACGACACCACAATGCTTTCTGGCTAAGCTGCACTACGTTGATTTCACGATGTCCAAGCAGCAAAGGTTCGCTGTGGGCTTGCTCGCCATCACTGAGCAATTCGGCAAATGCGGCTCCTAGAGCCTGCGGTTCATTTACCCAATAGCGTTGCTGACGGTCCCCTGGGTGCAGCCGATGATCTTGGCCACCATCCACACTTACCACCTGCGTGTGCTGCTTGATGGCTGCAATGGCTGGCAGCAGGCGTTCGCGATTAAAGCCACCTTCATACAAATCGTCCGGAGGCTGGTTAGATGTGGCCACCACAACCAGCCCCTGCGCAAACAGCTGCTGAAACAAACCGCCTAACAACACGGCATCGCCGATATCGCTGACAAATAGCTCGTCCAGGCACAACACCCGCGCCTCGGCCACCAGCTCCTGCGCGAGCAGGCCAAGCGGATCTTCCTGCCCGGTTAACTGAAACAGGCGCCGGTGTACCCAGCGCATAAAATGATGAAAGTGTTGCCTCCGTGCAGGCACCGTTAAAGCCTGATAAAAACGATCCATCAACCAGGTTTTTCCTCGCCCTACCGG
Source organism: Marinobacter sp. LV10R510-11A (assembly GCF_900215155.1). Classification (NCBI taxonomy): domain Bacteria; kingdom Pseudomonadati; phylum Pseudomonadota; class Gammaproteobacteria; order Pseudomonadales; family Marinobacteraceae; genus Marinobacter; species Marinobacter sp. LV10R510-11A. The sequence continues at coordinate 4,089,805 of NZ_LT907980.1, read as the reverse complement.
CCCCCAAAGATACACGCCTTGAGTATCCAGCTCGCCCGCCTGCAACTGCTCATAGCAACGCTGCAAGCACAGCGCTGCCTGATGCTGAGCCGGGTCGTCTTTAAAGCCGGAGGCCAGGGCCTGTTGATAGGCTGCGTAGGGAGAAAGTTCTGTAATCGAGGAGTTGCAAGGCTTCATACAATGACAGCAGCCATTTTATTTGATTAAGTCATTCAGCGGCGGATATGTTTCCGATACCAGCGCCGCCCCAAGATTCCATGAAGGTGCCAAGAGAAGGCCGGAATGATGCCACGCCTGCGAAGCCAGAAACGATCAGGAACTGGGGCCTGTGGCTCTGCCCCCTGCAAACTGATTTCAGCCACCACAATCCCAGAACAACACCGTGCTGCGTGTCACCGATGCGGGTATCAACCTGCAATGCGGCCACGCGGATGGGAAAAGTCGTTTTCATATTGGGCGCGCCGGCTCAGCCACTACAAACGTCCCCCGCCCTTTTTCTTTCGCGCTGTACAGTGCCTCATCAGCCGCTTTAATCATATTCTCCAGAGAACCATAATCGGTAGGCAACCCATGGCAGATACCGATGGAACAGCTGAGAGACTGTCCACTCGGACTGTCTTCGTTCGGCATTGCCAGCGCCTGCCATTGAGCAAGAATCTGGGCGGCCTGACGTTCAAAATCGTTCTTGCCATCTCCCGGTGCAACAACAATAAATTCCTCACCACCATAGCGACCGAGAATATCCGTCTCGCGTTTAAAAACAGCTCTCAAGATGTCCGCCTGGCAACGAATAGCGCGATCACCTTCCTGATGCCCGTATGAGTCATTGAATTTTTTGAAGTGATCCAAGTCGATCATGAAAACACTCATCAGCTGACCTGACCGTCGTAACAGAGCAAACAACCGCTCTGACTCACCCATAAAAGCACGCCGATTCGACAACCCCGTGAGCCCATCGGTTGTACTTAGGGTAATCAACTGCTCATTCGCACTTTTAAGCGCGCCAAGTAACTGATCCAACCTGTGCCTCCCGATAGCACCTATAAACAGTGAGCCAGCCACAAACCCCACGTTCATAAATGTACGATCGCCGTATACCGAGTCCAGCAGCATCAGGCATATAAAGCCCGCAGTGCTCAATAGCATTAGGCATAGCGCATAACGGAATGTCATTCCGAATACAAAAAAGCCAAAAAATGCATACAGAAAGGTTCCCTCATAGGGAAAACTGAATGCAGCAAGTTGCCATGACACGTGGATGAAATAATAGTTTGTATAAACAAGGCCAAGAATCGCGAGAAAGCACGCTACCTGAGAAAACTGTAGAAAACGCCGATGGAAACTGGAAGCGAGCAGAGCAAAAACAATGGGAAGCTGAACAAACGCCCGGTTTGTGACGTAAGCATCCACAAGCTCTTCGGGCACCATCTGAAGATCGCCGATCATAAACAGGCTAATCAACACGCCACCAATCAGAATAGATAGCCGAAGCATGAGCATATCGCGAGGCGAAAAGTAATTCGGGTCGATCGTTACTGTCGGCATAAAAACGGTTCTCGTGGCCAAGTCGCGTAACAGTACATAAAAGATCTGCTGGGGCGCAAATCACTTTGCAGGCCTCCCTCAGGGTAACTAAAAGGGGAAATTTGAGATACGCTTCACAGTATTAATGTAGGGCTCTGGAGGAACTCCTGCAACAACTCAAAGCCACCCTCAACTCCAGCCAAGAGCCGAAAGTAGCCATGAGTTACGAACTATGATTCGCGACGAGTATTAGTTGGGCTACCATGGCGGGTGTTCGTCAATAATTCACCCTCAGATCGACTAGGTTCAAATGTCCGCAGATCCCCTCAAAGCCTTGTCCGACATGGCCAGCGACGCCCATACCCGCATTCAGGCGGCCCATCAGCACATCAACCCGATAGTGGAAGTACGCCGGGGTATGCGTGATACCGGTATTCCCGCTGACGTGATGACCATCGACTGCCTGCGCACCCGCCGGCGCATCACGCTCATCCTGCACGATGAACAGCCAGGTGTGTTGCTCTATCAGTTTGTAACCATTGAGGATGAAGTAGGGAACGATTTTAAACAAATGGCGCTTTCTGCAGTAGACACGGGTACATTTTTTGGCTGGATGCAGGATTATTTTGGCTGAGCCCAAAGTGCTAGGCAGTCGCCCGAAAAGGGCACACTACTAACGGCCCATCGAAATGACTTTTCGTCGTATGTACCGCGCAAGCAGCGCATATTACGCTGATGCTTTAAACCAACCGCTGGAGAACAAACATGACAACAGCTTCAACAACGCTCAGAGAGCTGAACGGCCTTAGCTTCGCGCCATCAAGCCTTTCCGAATCCGCTCTGATCATGATCGACTACCAGAACACCTACCTTGAAGGCGTCATGAAGCTTGAAGGTTGTGATGAAGCTCTGGAAGAGGGCCGAAAACTTCTGGAGCTGGCTCGCACCAAAGGCATTCCAGTGTTTCATATTCGCCACGATGCCGGCCCGGGCTCCCCCTATGACGTTAACGCTCACATTGGCGCCATTGCTGACGCCGTTGCACCGAAAGACGGCGAGCCGGTTATTACCAAAAACTTCCCAAACTCGTTTGTACAAACCGATCTGGATGATCAGCTTAAAGCGAAGGGCGTTAAAAACATCATTCTCGCGGGCTTCATGACTCACATGTGCATCAACTCCACTGCGCACGGTGGGTTCAACCTGGGATATTCACCAACCGTTGTCGCCAGTACAACGGCCACCCGTTCCTTGGAAGCCGCAAATGGCAAGGTGCTTTCCGCGCAAGAAGTCCATGACGGTGCGCTGGCTTCAACGCGAGATCTTTACGCCGCAGTCGTGGACAACGTGGACAGCTTTCGCTGAGCTAAGGCTAAACCAGCTGGTCAAAAAATGAACGCCAGGCCAGCGGTAATAACTGCAGGGGTTCAATGATCCCGGACACCATCTATTTCGTGGATCGGACATCAGTGATTGCGGACCGAAACGAGCCAGAGACCAAACATAACGATGTCCTATTTCGATTTCCTTGTAACCTACAGCGGCCGTTTCTTCGAAGGCACGCTGATCACCTTAGGGCAGTTCGGGCTGGCCGCTCTCGTTGCGATTGCAGCCGCGCTGGTCTCGGGACTGATGAAGATGGCACACTCGAAAACCGTGCGTGCTGCCGCCACCGTTTATATTGAACTTTTTCGCGGTACGTCGCTTCTGGTGCAGCTTTATTGGTTTTACTTTGTCCTACCGCTCCTTGGGTTCACCCTAGAAAAGTTTGCCGCGGGCTTTATCACCGTCGGGCTCTGCTATGGCGCCTATGGTGCCGAACTGGTCCGCGGCTCAATCCAGTCCGTTCCCAGAGGTCAATGGGAAGCCGCGCTGGCACTGAATATGTCACCCGCAAAGCGCATGCGACGGATCATTTTGCCGCAAGCGCTGGTCACCATATTGCCACCTTGGGGCAACCTGATGGTCGAGATCCTGAAAGGTACCGCGCTGGTCGCCCTGATTTCGGTCACCGATCTGATGTTTGAAACTCGCCAGATCAATAACAATACCTATCTGTCAGCCCAAGCGTTCGGTACGGCGCTTGTGGTTTACTACATTATTGCGCGATTTATGGTAACGCCCGTCATGCGCTGGCTGGAACGGGTCATGGCTCGCAAAATCGGACGAACTTAAACCATGCTTGATTGGAAACTGGATTTTACCTGGGAGATCCTGCCCCGCCTGATAGCCGCAGCGGGCAATACGCTGATGGCAGCAGGTGGTGGGTATGTTCTGGCGGTGGTACTGGGGCTGGTATTTACGCTGGCACAACGCACGCCCTCACGTACACTGACTTTCATCGTGCGCGAACTGGTGGAATTTGTTCGCTCAACACCGTTGCTGTTGCAGATCTTCTTCATCTACTACGTTGGCCCGCAGTTCGGCCTTCGCCTGTCGCCCTGGACCGCAGGCCTCATCGCGATCGGCCTGCATTACGCCGCCTATCTTTCAGAAGTATACCGGGGCGGTATCGAAAACGTACCCAAAGGTCAGTGGGAGGCCGCTCGGGCCATCAATCTATCGACCGCCCAAACCTATCGCCGCATCATCATTCCACAAGCACTTCCGCCGGCGTTTGCGGGCATGGGCAATTATTTGGTCGGCATCCTCAAGGATACGCCGATGCTGTCTGTTATCGGGGTGGCTGAACTGATGCATACCGCCAACTCCATTGGTGCTGATAACTTCCGCTATTTAGAACCCTACACACTCGTCGGCCTTATTTTTCTGGCCATATCGCTGCCAACCGCTTGGTTCATCCGGCGACTCGACAAGGCATTGCGCCAAAAAATGGGACTGACTAAATGAAACACGATGTGAGCCAATATCCACTGAAACTCGAGGGCGACACTGTGCCTATGGTGCGGTTTCAAAACGTGACCAAAAAATATGGTCAATTGACCGTGCTCGACGGCCTGAACCTAGACGTTGAAACCGGCGAGATGGTCACCATCATCGGCCCCTCAGGCTCGGGCAAAACCACTGTTCTGCGGATGCTGATGACACTGGAAACAATCGACAGTGGCGTGATTTATGTAGACGGTGAACCGCTAACCCACATGGTGAAAAATGGCCGCCTTATTCCCGCCAACGCGGCCCATCTGCGCAAAATACGCTCCAAGATCGGCATGTGCTTCCAACACTTCAACCTGTTCCCCCACATGACCGCGCTTGGCAACTGCATGGAAGGGCCGGTACACGTTCTAGGGCTGTCGAAAGAAGAGGCCGAGGAGCGGGCTTTGGAACTGCTGGATTTGGTGGGCATGGCAGAGAAACGCGATCAGCATCCCTCGCGACTGTCTGGTGGACAGCAGCAACGGGTCGCAATCGCTCGCGCGCTTGCCATGCGCCCCAAGGTGATGCTGTTTGATGAAGTCACTTCCGCGTTAGACCCGGAAGTTATCAGCGAAGTAACCAGCGTAATCCGCAGCCTGGTCGATCAACACAATCTGACTATGCTGATGGTGACGCACCAGATCGGCTTTGCCCGAGAAATTTCAGATCGGGTCTGCCTCTTTTTCGACGGCAAGATTGAAGAGCAGGGAGCACCAGAAATGCTGTTCGACAATCCCCAGAAAGAACGCACTCAGCAGTTCCTGAGTGCTGTTTTGGATGCCAACTAGGTCAACAGCCTAGTTAGACTTGCAAGCCGCTTCTGTGGTCTGCCCTGCTGGCAAAAACGCTTTGATGTACTCATCAGGTGTAACGGTCGCCATCATTTCATCAGAGCCCATGTAATCCTTCAGGGCTTTGTTGAACGCCTCACGAAACGCGCTGTCTTCTGAGCGAAAGCCAACACCGACAACCTGCTTATCACGGCCCACAAAAACCTCGGGGTCTGAGATATCGAATTTTTCATCCAAATCTGCAGCATGCTTGGCTTCCAGTACGTTAATCGGAACCGCATCGGTACGGCCCGTGCGCAATGCAGCCAGTGCTTCCGTCGTGCCTGGTACTTCCCTGATATTGCGGTTAGGAACGCCGGCATCTTTGGCATCTGTCAGCGTGTTGTAACCAGAAGGCGCAACCATCGTCAGATCTTGGTCAATCAGATCCTGATAGGTTTCAAGGTTTTTAGGGTTGCCCTTAGGCACTACAAACGTATCACCGAAAGCGCCAATGGGATCCGAGAAATCCATGTTTTCACAGCGCGCCTTAACGATGTACATCCCACCCGTTACGATATCCACTCGGCGTGCTTTCAAGCTGGGAATCAGGCTGGACCAGCTGGTCAGAACAGGTTCGATATTGGTGTGGCCCATGCGCTTAAGCACATCGATGGCGATACCATTAACAAAACCTTTGGCTGAACCATCGTTACCCGCATAGGCCCAAGGCGGCGCTGCGGCGAACCCGAGACGAATTGTCTCGCCGTCCTCAATACGATCCTCAAGTGTACCGGCCTGAGCCACACCGGTTACAGCCATTACACCCAGCACCAGTGCCAGCGTTTTAGTACATGTATTTTTTAATAACTTCATCACCGTACCTCGTTTTAAACTCATCACATGATATCTATCTAGTATGGCATACATTTAGAGGGCACAAAGCGCATGAAGACTCGCCCGGCGCCCACCATCCTGCGAGTAAACTAAACTACAGGGAGTACCTGAGTTCAAGAAGAATGAAGGGACATTGCGAAACCCCGCGAAGCATCGAAACCTGGCCGGACCAAGACCAAGACAGCCGATCCCGCCGCACGTTAATTGGAGGTGCCGCGATTGTCCTTGTGCTGGCATTCCGCTCATCCGACAACTTGGCGGCTGCCTATGGTGGAAGAAAGACGGCATGATGGCGTGGCGCGACAAACTGTTCGCGCTCATGGTTCGCAATACCCTGCATGCGACATCGCTTTACCAGATCCCATCCGGCCGAGTCATTGAAATCGGGCTGCAATTGGGTATTTGATTGGGAGTGGCTGCATACAGTCCATCGGCAGGCCATCAACCTTTTTATTTCAGCCCCGAAATAAGCCTGGCCAGCTGCTCTGCAGTATTCTCAAGATAGTGCGCGGCGTTAGCGATAGCGTCGTCTTTACTGATTGGCCCCGGGGCAATCGAGAAAACCGCTGTAATGCCCGCGTCATGAATGGCTGCCATATTACCCCCTCCCAATTTGCCAGCAAGGCCAATAACAGGTACCTGATAGCGTTGAGCCAGTTTGGCGACACCCGTCGGCGTTTTCCCGGACGCGCTTTGCCCGTCGATAGCACCTTCAGCCGTGATCACCAGGTCGGTGGCTTGCATATGCGCTTCCATGTCCACAGCTGACATAACCAGCTCAATGCCGGGCTTCAGGAACCCACCGAGAATACCGGCGACAGCGCCGCCAATACCGCCGGCTGCACCACTTCCCGCAAAGCTGCTTATGTCGTAACCGCTTTTCTCTAAGCACCGGGCGAATGTGCCAAGGTTGTTATCGAGTACTCTGGCCTCGTCTGGCGAGGCACCTTTTTGCGGCCCGAATACGGCTGCAGCACCCAAATCACCGAGTAGAAGATTGGTGACATCGCACGCCACCACAATCCGTACACCTGCCAGGTTGGCCTTCGCTTCTGCAAGGTCAAAATGGCTGATGTGTTGTAGCCCCTCACCACCGGGTGGTATGGGGTGGCCGTTGTCGTCCAGCAGTTGCGCGCCCATCGCTTGCAGCATACCCGCACCACCATCGGTGGTGGCACTGCCACCAAGGCAAACGATGAGCGTCTCTGGCTGGTGTTGCAGGGCAGCCATAATGAGCTCACCGGTACCATAACTGGACGCTGTCATCGCATTTCGGCCAGATTCCGCCACCCAGTGCAGGCCGCTTGCCTCAGCGACTTCAACAATGGCTGTTCTCCCCTCCTCTATTAGCCCATAACTGGCGCTGATCTGCGCACCGTAAGGGTCACTTACCCAAGTTTGGTGCAGTGTGCCGCGCATCGCGCTCACAAGAGTAGCTGTCGTGCCCTCGCCGCCATCCGCCAGAGGGATTTGAACCACCTGATCCGCCGGAGCACCTCGCAGCCAACCGACGGCAATGGCATTGGCGACGGCTTCCGCGGTCAGACACTCTTTGAACGAATCAGGGGCAATGAGTACGCGCATGCTGTGTCCTTACGGGTAAGTTGTTCAGCGCATCGTTGACAACGCTTACAGCGCCACCAGCGATACCAGCCAAACTGCAGTAATCGTTACCAGCCCCATAAACAGCGTTGCCGCTGTGTGTGAGCGATATGCCGTTGCGACATCCATTTTACTGAACTGGGATACCACCCAAAAATAGCTGTCGTTAGCGTGGGAAACAGTCATGGCACCGGCGCCAACGGCCATCACAGTTAATACGCGGCCCATATCTGTGTCCAGTCCAAGCTGTGGCAACAACGGGGCGACCAGTGCAGACGCGGTAACCAGAGCGACGGTTGAAGAACCTTGTGCCGATTTCAGTGCAGCGGCCACGATAAACGGCATGATAACGCCCAAACCCAGTGTAGACAGGTTCTGACCAAGGAAATCGCCCAGTGGTGTCGCTGCCAGAACTGCACCAAATGCACCACCCGCACCGGTAATCAGAATGATCGGCGCTGAGACAGCCATGCCTTTTTCGGTGTGACGCGCAAACTCTTTGAGTTTTTCGCCGCCTTGGATCAAAAACAACGCAAACCCAAGGCCAATCAACAGGGCATTCAGTGGCTTACCGAGAAAATTCAACACTTCATACAGAGCGCCATCTCCCAGTGGGGCGGCGGGGTAACTGGCGACTGAACCAAGGCAAATCAGAACGATAGGCACAAAAATAGGGGCAATCGCTTTCCATGGACCGGGCAGCTGACCGTAATGTTCTTTGCCTTCCTGAAATGCTTCCTCTGTCAGTTCAAGCTCTGTACTAGGCAGATTGCGTGAAAAATACGCCCAAACCAGACCCGCGATCGCCGCGATGATGGCAAAACCAAGGCCAACGCCGATAACCAGCCCCAGGTTGTTTTCCAGCCCGAGGTTGCCCGCTGCCGCAATCGGCCCTGGCGTGGGTGGCACCAGGGTATGGGTTGCAAACAGGCCAGTGGAAAGCGCCACCGTCATCGCTACGGGGGATACACTCAAGGTTCTCGCCATTGAGCGTTTCAGGCTGTTTAGAATGACGAAACCGGAATCACAAAACACCGGAATAGACACAATAAACCCAACGATGGACATCGTCATGGTGGGGAATTTCTTGCCCAAACATTTAATGATGGTTTCAGCCATCACAATAGCGGCGCCGGTGCGCTCAAGAATGACACCAATGATGGTACCCAAAACAATAACAAGGCCGATGTAGCCGAGAATTTTACCAAAACCACCGCGAATCGTTGATTCAATGGAGTCAAAAGGCAGGCCAAATGCAAAAGCGGCGATGAACGATGCCAGCAATAGCGTGATAAAAGGATTGAGGCGCAATTTACTCGTTGCGAACACAATGAACGCAATAAGTGCGATTAAAATTAAAACCATAGACATAGGATACCTCCGGCATCACCTTAATTATTATTTCTCCCAGTCAGGGAGTTTGGTTCAAGCCTTGAGCTTAGAAGCTGGAGGGCAATTCGTCTTTAGGCGAAAGACCTGAAATTAAAGCCGCCGGCTGCCTATTTTTGTGCATATGGACAAATCAACGACGACTTGGGCGACTGTCAGAGTTCAATGCCAGATACAAATGGAGAAGTTCCGGGAGCCGGAATGGCGACAACCCGGTCAGTTGCTCAACGCTCTTCAGGCGATATCGAATGGTATTCCGGTGTAAGTGCAGGGACACCGCACACTGTTGCACATCACCATTGGCGTCAAGAAACGCTTTTAGGGTGCGCACATATAAAAGGTGACGGGGATGTGAATGCAGCGCTTGCAAGGGACGCAACAGTTCCTGCTGTTGCCAGCCAGGATGCAGGCTCTCCCATAGAATGGTTACTGGGTCATCCGAATAGTAATGAATTCGTTTTTGTGGTGACTCGCGCCTGCCGTTGACCATTGTTGCAAGAGCGGATTCGTAGCATCCCTGGAGATTCCCCTCAACGAACTGTCCTGCGGCTAGCACAACGGCCATATAAGTGGCTGCTGGTAAGCCGCGTTGCAGCCGCGACAGCGCCTGTTCTGTTATCGAGCGCAGCCCTCCCGTGCCGGATGGTTTTACCGGAGCAAGTACAAGAAGCCGCTGTGGTGCCACCTGTGCCAATAACAGGCTTTTGTCACTGAGCTCCAACTGCCGCATCAGCGAAATAACAAAGTCATCGGGACCCGGTAGTTGCGCAGGTTCGATGATCAACGCAAGACGCGATTGAGCCAGATCGAAGCCGATTCGGTCCAGCCAGATCTCCGGAACGGTGCGGCCAATGATCAACGCTAACAGGGTGTCTTCTATTTGCCGGCGGCGATGCTGGCCCAGTTCCAGAAGAGCGGTCTGCTCGAGCATGAGCTCGGCTGTAACCTTCACCAAATCGGCGAACGGCAAGACCTTGGCCGGTTCACCGGAAATACCGACAACGGCTACAATCTGATGGCCCACAGTGATGGGAACGTTCACCCCGTGGCGAACTCCGGGAAACTTCTCCGCATTGCACGCATCAACCGCCAAGGACTCTCCCTGCAGCGCCACATGACGCGCGCCTTGGTGAACTTCACCCACTCGAAGTGGGTCTCCTGACGCGATAATGACTCCGTCTGGGGTCATCACGTTTACCGAGTGGCCAATAACCTGCATCGCCCGATCTACAATGCGCTGAGCTGTGATGTGGTCGAGAGTGATCATAGACGTGTCATTTGAGAGAGAAGTCCAAGTCAACGCCTCTCCCGGCATAAGGTGTCTCGCTGAACGCACCTACCTGTCTGGTTTTGAACGCCGGCACGGATGTGATACCCGCCTTCTGATAAGTGGCTTCGTCTTCCCGCACCATACGAGCGTACTGATCCGATTCCAGCACCTCTCTGGCTTTTGCGGGATCTAACCCCAGAGCTTCAACACACCTGATGAGAATATTGTGGTCAGAGACGTCTTCTGCCCTGCCGAAATAGGCTTCGAACAGCGCCTGATTCATGCCGGCTTGCTGGCCCTGGTTAGCGCGCATCGGGTAGCTGCGATGCCAGGCTGCGCCCCCAGCCGATTTTTATCATGCTAGCCAACGCCTCGGCCTCTTCGGTACTACGTTCACTGGCTCCTCGAGTAAACGCCCCGTTGGTATATGCGTTGTAGAGCACCACCCGGTCTACCCGTTCGGGATGACGATAGGCGTACAGCAGAGCGATGGGGCCGCCCTGACAGAGCCCTATAAGCGAGAAGCGTTTCCAGCCCAGGCTGTCGGCAACTGCCTCAAGGTCTCGAACCCACGCTTCCATGCCCTGTTCGCAGACATCTTGATCGGACAACCCGCTACCACGGATGTCGAAGCGAGCGAGGGTGTTGCCTTGGGCTAGCTAGCGGCCCAAGGCCCAGCTGCCTTGAGCCAGATGCATGGCCTGATTGACTTCATCGGTTGGGATATCTCTCGGCTCACCCTTCTCAAGCGGGTCGTAATGAAACACATACAGCCGCGAGGCGAACTCGGCCACCGGCAACGAGGCTTCACCGTAGAGCTCGCCGTGGCCCTGGGTTGAGGTGACAATCCCTTGGCCCCAGTTTTGCCCGCTGTCGTTGTTGGGGTTGAAAAAATAGACGCGCATGATCTCATCCGGATCCAGCGCAAGCCGCTGGATAGTGATGGCGTGCCAGCCGAGAAAGCGTGTCGCACTGTCGGTCACCGCGATACCGGCAGGTTGTGGGTTGATGACCGGAATGTTGCCGTTGTAAAAAGGGTGATAAGCGGCATAAAAGTCGCGAATAAACCCTTCGAAGTCTTTCAGGCCACCGGTGAATACGTCTACGGCTATGCGAAATCCGTGGCCCACATGATCACCGTGGAATGCGGAGTTGACCCATTTGTGCGGATCTTCTCCGCGCCCGGCACTGCGACGGCCCATTTCAAAGTAGATACGATCCAAGTGCGGCACAGTCAGCAGTGAGACGGCATCCACATCCACCGGGGGCTCGCTGGCCAGCCCGGCGCCCAGATCCCGCGAAGAAATACTGTTGCCTTCAAAGCGCATCACCACTTCATCGTCGCGCGCCGCCCAAGCAAGAATTCGAAGCAGCTCGGCCGGCATGTTGTAAGCCCACATGGACAGAGCACGTGTCGACTGGCAGGTGGGATAGTTCCCCTGCCCCACGCCTAACGGGCGCCCGAGCACATTGAGCACATCCGCAAGCAGAAAGCATTCCGGCGAACGGCTGCGCCCAAAGACGGCCACTACTTTCTCGGCCGCGGCCTCGCACAGCGACAGTCGTATTTGTCGCCACAGGGATGGCGCCACCGGAGGCGCGTAGAGAATGCCCCGCTCGAGCATCATGGCCAGGCCATAGGCACACTGACTGGTCTCGGTAAACAAGGCCTCGTCAATCAGAGTATGAATCAACGCCGGGTAGCAATGAAAAGCATCAGCACCCGTATGGCTCAGGCCCAAAGCCGTGGGAATCAGGTCGTTCCAACGGCTACGCAGGTAGCGTATAAACCCCGGCATGTAGGGCGAAACCAGGCCGGTACTGTGCATGGCCTGGGCAAAGGCGATGGCCTCCCGCAGCAGGGTGGCATCGTCCATCTGTGCCAGTCGTTCAGCGTAGACATCGAGGCCGGGATCTTCACGGCAACCTTCAGTAGGGCTGAACACGGCATGGATCAGTTGCAGCGCGTCGTCTCCGACTTCGCCACCAAGCGCATCCGGTTTTTGCAGGCAGACCGCGATCTGGGTCACCATTTGTTTAACACCATCCACCTGAACCGGGCGTTGCGCCAGAATCCGCCAGACTTCAGCGACCAGGTGTTCCAGAAGATTCTCGTAGCCCAAGTACCGCAGCAGGAAGTGATACAGGCCCTGGACGGCGTAGCCGAGCCGATCCGGCCGCAGCCGATCGCTCTCCTGGAGATCACTGACCACCAGGTCTAGATTCATCGCCAATACCTGGGCGAGAAAGTGATGGGCGTGTTCTGCCGAGATAGAGGGGTGTATGTAATCGCCTTTAGCCACCGCCAGAAGACGAATCTGGCTCAGGCTCTCGACCAAGGTCGAGACCGACTCGCCCTGGCGAATCGTGCGCACGGCCAGTGAGGGCACCAACGTTTGGGGGTAGTCCCAATCGCTGCCACCAAAGAACCCAGCCGCCTCAATCGCCGGCACGCGCTCGTAGAGGGCTTCCAGGCCTTCGTCATTGAACATTAGGGCCTGTGCCGCTTCAATTACCTCCAATACGGGCGAGACGCCTTCAGTGGCATTGATTTCGGCAAGGCGGCTGATAGCAGCGTCGAGTGACTCCACGAGCTCTCCTGACGCGCCGTTATGCTGATTTTCGGGTTTGTACGTCGCTCTGCTCATACTTCGTGATCCTCCGATCAATCCCGGGACATGTCAACCTGACCCCGCTCAGCGCGACTGACCCGCCAGATGATATTGCCCACATCATCCGCCACTAAAAGCCCGCCCTGTCTGTCGATGGCAACGCCAACCGGTCGACCCTGGGCTTTGTCGTCGGCATTGATGAATCCGGTGAGTATATCGACCGGCTGACCATCAGGCTTCCCTTCTGCGAAAGGAACAAAGATGACTTTATAGCCACTGCGGGGCTTGCGGTTCCAAGAGCCGTGCTGACCCACAAACATACCGTTATGGAATTGCTCTGGCAACGCATTGCCCTCGGCGGCCGTTAGCCCCAGTGAAGCGGTGTGCGGCCCTAGGGCGTAATCGGGTTTGATGGCCTGGGCCACTTTTTCTGGACGCTGCGGCTTTACCCGCTCATCCACATTCTGGCCGAAATAGCTGAAGGGCCAGCCGTAGAAACCACCATCCGACACCGATGTCATGTAGTCAGGCACCAGGTCACTGCCGAGCAGGTCGCGTTCGTTGACCGCGACCCAGAGCTCGCCGCTTTCAGGCTGCCAGGTCATACCCACTGGATTGCGCAGGCCAGTGGCAAATTCGCGATGCTTACCGGTTTCGGGATCAATTTCCCAAATGGACGCGCGACCTTTCTCCTGCTCAAGGCCGTTTTCGCCGACGTTACTGTTGGAGCCCACACCGACGTAAAGCTTGCTGCCATCCGGGCTGGCAATCATGCTCTTGGTCCAGTGATGGTTGATCTTTCCAGCTGGCAGGTCGGTGACTTTGGTGCCCTCGGCGGTGATACGTGTCTGACCCATCTCGTAGGGGAAGCGCATGACGGCGTCAGTGTTAGCAACGTAAAAGTCGTTCCCGATCAGCGCCATACCAAAGGGGGAGTGCAGGTCTTTCAATAGCGTCGAGCGTTTGTCGGCTACGCCATCACCATCACTGTCCCGCAGCAGGGTAATCCGGTCGGCACTGGGAACAGTGGCACCGGCCTCCTCCATGATCATCCCCTGGATCCAGGCACGAATGCCCCCGCCACTGTCCGGCTTCGGCTGCGCGTTGGTTTCAGCAACCAGCACGTCACCATTGGGCAGCACATAGAGCCAACGAGGGTGATTGAGGTCGTCCGCGAAGGCGACCACCCGGGTTCCCGCGACGGCGTCGGGTTTTCCGCCGGAGGGCCAGCCAGCGGCTTCGGCAATATTGACGGTGGGGATCAGGGATTCGCTCGGGCCGGGTAATGTCGGATCAGGGCCGGTTCCCTCGGCAACGGAGAACTGAGCTGTATTGCCGCAGGCAGTAAGCGTGAGTGTCAAACCGACGGGAAGTAACAGGTGACGCCGTTTCATGATAGTAAACACCAAGATCAGAACATCGAAGTATAGGCTATAACTTCTGAACGGAGGGAAGCCTGTTTGTGCATGGGCCGGAGGGCTCGTGCACAAACAGTGTTCAGACGACCCTAGTTGTTGTCGGTTGCTTCTTTTGCCTTGTCGCCCATGTTTTTGGCGCCCTCACGCACGTTGTGCCACGCCGAAGAAGTTGCTTCCTTGGTGCTTTCCCAAGCGCTTTCGCTGGTGTCTTTCGTGTTCTCCCAGGCCTGGCTGAGGCTATCCTTGGTTTTATTCCACCAACCCTCGTTGTATTCCGGAAGCTCCTTCACAGCATCCTGAGTGGCTTCCATATGCACTTCGTAGTCAATGTCGTCAAAGGACTCACGATCCTTCTCCTGTTCAACTCTGACAGTAAAGGTACCGCGCTCGGCTACCACCTCGCGGCCACCCAATCCCAGGAGTGAACCCGTTTCGATGATCAGCGAATGAATCGACATATCGTCGCTTAACAGGATGTCTTCTACTTCACCAATTTCCTTGCCATCAGCGTCATAAACATCGGCATCCAAGAGCGCGTCGACCGAATACAAGCCCTCCGTCGCGGTCGCCGAAAAGCTTAAAGCCATAGTCCCTGCCAACAGGGGAACGCCCAATTTCCGAATCAGTTGAGTGCGCATTGTGCTCTCCCTTCCTTTGCTTTGCTTTGCTTTGCTTTGCTTTGCTTTGCTTTGGGTTGATTCTATGTTTCCTTATCACAGCGCTTAGTTTCTTATTATCCAATCATAGCCGTTGATCATCGTCGGTACCGAACTTCTCGTGCTCACCCAGATTTGGGGTTCCATCCTGCGCTTTGGCTTTTGCCATTTCGAAAAATTTCACCATTTTTCTGGTGTCACTGTTCCAAAACTCACCTTTCTGGACTTTGATTTCAAGCAGCCCTACGTTGGGTGAATCTTTGCCCTCGGGAAACCAAGACGACACGAACGGACTCCAAAACTTATTTATAAGGCCGCTGTCGCGAGTTACGTGCCCTACCCCGGTCAGCGAAACATAGGTGTGATCATGAGGGTCGCTGAAGGACACGCATACGTCGTTGTCCTCCTCAAGCTCAAATACCTTTTCCGAATCCATGTCACTGAAAAACCACAGCGTGCCGTCGTACTCATCCTGAACCAGATACATGGGCCGTGAGCGAAGCTCGCGGCCGTGCAACGTAGTCAACATGCCCGCCTTGATACTCGTGATGAGCCTCCAGACTTTCTCCTTATGTTCCTGTGTCGACATCTTTTCTCTCCTTCTAGACTAAATCGAAATGTATTGGTCATTCCACCGTGATGGTGATCTTTTCCGACATTAACGGGGGCTTGTGCGGCACATGCGTGGAGTCACCCAATAATAGCTGCAGTGTATGCTCACCAGGCTCCAGCTCTAGCTCGGTACTGGTCTGGCCACCACCGAAATGAATAACTTGATCCGTAGACGGCAGCGGCGTATCCATGGGCGGCAGTTCGTTCAGATCGACTAACAAATGGTGGTGGCCGGTATTCTCTTGGCCGGAGCCCGCCTTCGCCACTTCCATACCTTCCAAGCCAAATTCCACAGTGACCGGGCTGGTCACAGAAGCCCCATCCTCTGGGCTTAGTATGCTAACTTTGGCGTCTGTCGGCGTGCTCCTGCGCTCAGTGGAAATGGTTTCGGTTGCTCCTTCTATTTCATCCGTGGCCGCCTCATTCTGCGTGATGGGTTTTCCTTCCTCACTGCTATCTGAGCAACCCTGAAGCAGGACGCCGGTGGTAAACAAAACACTGATCAGCAATATCTTAAACGTCGTATGCACGGTAAATTCCTCCTTGTGCAATTAATGGGTAGTGAAGAACCGGCTCCGCAATTGGCTGCGGACGGCCGTGATTCGTTCACATAATCCAAGGTAACAAAAAGCTTAAACCGAAAAACAGCACCATAAGGCGTCATATTTGTCGTGCTGTCGGGTAACCTTAATGCCAGCGAAGTTTCGGAAATACACTAGCATTTCGGGTGCAGTGACTAAGCTGTAGTAATGTTTGTTGAAATACCCCATAAACCATTCTCCGCGCTTCTATGAATCCAAGAGTAAAAGCATAGCCGAGCTACCGCTATTAGATAGCGCCCGAGGGCGGTATTCCGGTTTCTTTAGGTGAAGGAATTTTCATAATCTGGGTCAGGATTAACCAATGACAAGCACAACCGACGGCGAGCAGCCATCCGAAGGCCACACCCGGCGGTTTCTGCAATTCGCCTACCGGGTTTTACGCAATTTTATGCGCAATCACGGGATATTGCTGGCGGGTGGGGTTGGCTATAACGTGCTGCTTTCAGCGGTGCCGATGCTTGCCGTGCTGGCGGTATTGCTTACCCGCGTGGTAAACGAAGAGCAGTTGCTGGAAGTCATGGTAGTGCAGGCACAGCATTTTGCCCCGTCCCATGCCAGCCTGTTGCTCGATGCAGTTCGCGCCTTTATGGAATCGAGGGACATAATCGGTATTGTTGGCCTGCCGGTGATGCTGTTCTTCAGCTCGTTCGCTTTTCGTATGCTGGAAGATTCCATTGCAATCATCTTCCACCGGCCGGACAACCCCCATCGTAACTTCTGGGTGTCTGCCGTGCTGCCCTATGCTTTCATCCTAATACTGGGCGCCGGTCTACTGGCCCTGACCCTGGTGTTTAGTTTGGTCAACGCACTGTACGAATCCCCGGGGCTGATTCTGTACCTGATCAGCTTCGTTGGTGTGTTTATTCTGTTCAGCGCCATCTATAAGGTTCTTCCCATTGTGCGTGTCTCTCCTCGAAGAGCCATCGTGGGCGGTCTGGTTGCAGCCATTCTCTGGGAAGCTACCCGCTTACTGTTGATGTATTACTTTCTCAATATATCCTTCGTCAATGTGATTTATGGCTCCCTGGCCACCATCATTGTGATACTGATCAGCCTGGAAATTGCATCCATTATCCTGTTGCTCGGGGCCCAGGTGATCGCGGAGCTGGAACGTAGCGAGCGGCTGGGCCTGCCCTGGTATATTTCCCCGGACTGAAGCCGGAGGTCAGCCGATAAAAAGCAACTTTAAGCACGGGGGTGGTGAACCAAAAAGGCGTTTCCAGCCTACTCTACTAACCTGCCTATTCTTTTGATGCGAACGGAGTTTCTGCATGATTACAGTTCATCACCTTAATAATTCTCGCTCACAACGCGTTCTCTGGATGTTGGAAGAGTTGGGAGTGCCTTACGAGATCCAGCGCTACGAGCGTGATCCCAAAACCATGCTGGCGCCTGCAAGCCTCAAAAAAGTACATCCGCTGGGTAAATCGCCGGTAATCACCGACGGCGATCTGGTGGTGGCGGAATCTGGCGCCATTATTGAATACCTTGCACACACCTACGGCAAAGACACCATGCTACCGGAGGGCGGTGGCCAGGCGTGGCTTGATTACACTTACTGGCTGCATTACGCCGAAGGCTCGTTGATGCCTCCGCTGGTTATGCGTCTAGTGTTTGAAAAAGTAAAATCCAGCCCGATGCCGTTTTTTATCAAGCCAGTAGCAAAAGGCATTGCAGACAAAACCAATCAGATTTTCATCGGTCCGATGATCAAGACGCACATGGATTTTGTTGAATCCCACCTGGCGAAAAACACCTGGTTTCTCGGGGATAACCTCAGCGCGGCGGATATTCAGATGAGCTTTCCGTTAGAAGCCTCGGTAGCCCGGGGTATCGTAGGCACGGGTAGGCCTCATATAACAGCCTGGGTGGAGCGTATGCACGCCAGGCCGGCTTACCAGAACGCCCTAGAAAAGGGCGGGGAATATGATTTTGCGTGAATAGATAGCCGGGGTGGGGGCGGGGCGGCCAAGGGCATTGCCCACATTGGCGTTTTGAAGGCGTTCGAGGAAGAGCAAATCCGGGTTCATTGTATTTCGGGCACCAGTGTGGGGGCACTGGTGGCCAGTTATTACGCCTTCGGCCGCCCGGTGGAGTCTATACTTACCATTGGCTCAGCCCTGAACTTGTCCAAGATTCTTAACTTTACGCTGGAGCGCGGCGGCCTGTTCAGTACGGATGCCATTCGGGAGATGATCCATCGGGATCTGGGGGATTGCCTAATCGAAGATGCCAACATTCCGTTGGCCATTTGCGCAACGGATATAGAAACGGGCGAGCAGCTGAAAAAGGCGGACATAGTGGTGTCGCTGGATTTAAGCCGCTACAGTCTCACCAACAACGCAAAATGTCTGGAAGAGCTCTACATGGAAGGCTACCACCCCATGAAGAAAAAGATTCAAAGTGTGCTCTGGTACAAGCGGATGAATGTCTTTGTTAACCTTTTTAAAGCGGCCGGTAAGTTGTTGCCCCTCAAGGTGCCCGAAATTCTCAAAGACCTTAAACGCCATGCCTTTGCCGTCCGCAATCGAAGCTAACCTGACACTTGATTCCCTCCTGCATAATGCCCTGTAGAATGCAATAATTCAGATTACTCACAAGGCGCTATCATCATGATCGATTTTCGCAGCGATACCGTTACCCGCCCTACCGAGGACATGCGCGAGGCTATGGCCAGCGCCGATGTGGGAGACGACGTTTACGGTGACGACCCAACCGTTAACAGCCTGCAAGCCTATGCCGCCGAACGGCTAGGCTTCGAATCGGCCCTGTTCACCGCTACCGGCACCCAAGCCAACCTCCTAGCGATCATGAGCCACTGCGGTCGAGGCGATGAATACCTCTGCGGCCAGTCAGCACACAACTATCGTTATGAAGCCGGTGGCGCTGCCGTCCTGGGAAGCGTGCAACCGCAACCGATTGAGAATGAGCCTGAGGGCAGCATCAACCTCGAAAAAGCTCAGGCGGCCATTAAGGCCGATGACCTCCATTTCGCAATCACCCGCATGCTCTCGCTGGAAAACACCATCGGTGGCAAAGTGCTCTCACTGGACTACCAGCACCAGGCCCGCGCCTTTTGCGACGACCACGGGCTGCTGCTGCATCTTGATGGCGCCCGGATATTCAATGCAGCAGTAAAATCCAACTGTGACGTGACCGAGATAACCAAACATTACGATTCGGTCAGCGTCTGCCTCTCGAAAGGACTGGGCGCGCCGGTCGGGTCTCTGCTGTTGGGCTCAAAAGCCTTTATCCATCGAGCAACACGCCTGCGCAAAATGGTGGGTGGCGGTATGCGCCAAGCTGGCATACTAGCCGCAGCCGGGCGAATCGCCTTGGAGCAGGGGCCGCTCCGGCTGTTTGAGGATCATGATAACGCCGACTACCTGAGTGCTGGCTTGGCCGTGATTCCGCAACTGGAAATCAACCCCGCCAGCACCCAGACCAACATCGTCTATGCCCGCTGCCGATCCGGTAAGGCCCCGCAACTGCGCGACTACCTGGCTGACCAGGGCATCCTTATCACAGCAGGAAACCCCATCCGCTTCGTGACTCATCTGGATGTGAACCGGGTGGATGTGGACCAGTTGCTAGACGCCATTCGGCGGTTCTACCAATCGTGAACTGGGTATGATCGAGCCCACCTTCCACATGAATCCACGAAAGAACGTCGCTGGACTAGGACTGAAAACCGGAAGCAGAGATGTCTGCTAAGCGAAGGAACACATGACACTTTTTGAAATTATCGCCATCCTACTGAGCCTCTCCGCGTTGTTCAGTTATATCAATGCTAGGTTTATCGGCCTACCAACGAGTATCGCCGTGATGGCGTTTTCGCTAGCGTTCTCGCTGGTTTTGGTCGGAATTAACCACCTAGGCGGGCAGGATCTGACCCGCTGGGCAGAGCAGCTGATCGCGCAGGTTGATCTGAGTGAAACATTACTGAACGGCTTATTGTGCTTTTTGTTATTTGCCGGTGCCCTGCACGTAAATCTCGACGATTTGGCCGACCAGAAATGGCTGGTGGCGCTGCTAGCTACCCTGGGTGTTGTGGTCACCACATTTTTAGTGGGATGGGCCATGTGGCTGGTGCTGGGCTGGCTCACTATTCCGCTGCCGTTTATCTACTGCTTGCTCTTCGGCGCCGTGGTGGCGCCCACCGACCCGGTGGCGGTGTTGGCCATTCTTAAATCGGTGGACACACCGAAAGCGTTGTCTACCAAAATTGCGGGTGAGTCCCTGTTTAATGATGGCGTCGCGGTGGTCATGTTTATCGCTATTCTGGGCGTTGCACAGGGCGATAGAGAGGCTACGTTTCAGAGCATCGGCCTGCTGTTTCTGGAAGAAGTGGTGGGTGGATTGGTGTTGGGCTTTGTACTGGGGTGGGTGGGCTATAAACTGCTGCGAGGGCTCGACAATTACCAGGTCGAAATTCTGGTTACCCTTGCGTTGGTGGCGGGCGGCTACGCGCTCGCCAGCCGGTTGCATATGTCTGGCCCGTTGGCGGTGGTGGTCGCGGGGCTGATGATCGGAAACCATGGCCGACGGTATGCGATGTCGGAAAAAACCGAGCGCAACCTGGATACGTTCTGGGAGCTGATCGACGAGGTGCTGAACGCGGTCCTGTTTTTGCTGATTGGTCTTGAAGTTCTGATCGTAACCTTTGAGTTGCCGGTACTGTTGGCCGGGCTTGCCGCAATTCCGCTGGTGCTTTTGGCGCGGCTGGTGGCGGTGGGCATGCCGGTGATGGCGTTAAAACCGTTCCAAGAAGATACCTCTCATTCGATTCTCGCGTTAACGTGGGGTGGACTCAAAGGCGGCATCTCCGTTGCGTTGGCATTGGCGCTACCCGCAGGGCCAGAGCGGGATCTGATACTGCCGATGGCCTACGTAGTGGTGGTATTTTCCATCCTGTTTCAGGGCCTGACGGTAAAGCGGTTTTTGGGACGTGCGGCGGCAGAATAACGGGCTGCCGGTGCTCACTCTATTCCCTGTACTCTTCACACATTAACGAACAACTCACACAATAACGAACAACAAGGCAACGGTTATGGATTTCGTCAGAACCCCAGATGCACGCTTTGAACGGCTGCTCGACTACCCCTTTGAGCCGCATTACGTGGATGTGGCCGGCCTGCAGGTGCATTACGTAGATGAGGGGCCAGCTGATGCCAGCCCGATTCTCATGCTGCACGGGGAACCCTCTTGGTCCTACCTCTATCGCCACATGATTCCCGTATGCGCGGCGGCTGGCCATCGGGTGATTGCGCCGGACCTTATTGGCTTTGGCAAGTCCGATAAACCTACCGCCATCGAGGATTACAGCTACCAACAGCACATGGAATGGATGCAGCGGTTTATTGATAAGCTCGATCTGAACAACATCACCCTGGTATGCCAGGATTGGGGCTCACTACTGGGCCTGCGGCTCGCCGCCGAAAATCCGGATCGCTTCCGAGCCATTGTGATCGGTAACGGCATGCTGCCCACCGGAGACCAGAAAACGCCGCCGGCATTCAACCTCTGGAAGAACTTTGCGCTTTACAGCCCCTGGTTCCCTATTGGCCGAATCATCAACGCGGGCTCATTCCGCAAACTGGGCCCGGACGAACTGCGGGCATACGACGCTCCGTTCCCGAGCAAAAACCACAAAGCCGGCGCCCGTGCTTTTCCGCGCCTGGTGCCGGTTCGCCCGAACGACCCGGCGAGCGAGGCTAACCGCAAAGCGTGGACCATTCTAGAGCGCTGGGAGAAACCGTTTCTCACCACCTTCAGCAATGGCGACCCGATTACCCGTGGCGGTGCCGCTTATATGCAAAAACGGATTCCAGGTGCGAAGGCACAGCCCCATGTAACCCTTAAAGGCGGCCACTTTCTCCAGGAAGATTCGCCAGTGCCCTTTGCCCGGGCTATTAACGATCTGCTCAAGACGATGCGTGTTACTAAGTAGGTTAACCCCCGGACCAGACAGCACAGTTATGATCTTCGTCAAAACTCGCCCCGCCATTCAATGAGCTGAATCTTGCGCTGTTTTCAGCAGGGGCTTGCAAGGACAGATAGCCCTGATCATTGAATGAAGCCCACAACGGCAGAGTGCCATCACTGGGATTAGGATCACCGTTACGAGCAAACGAAGCCCAGTGACGTAACATGGCGCCAGCGAGACTTGCTGAATCCGCAGAAAAATCTTCCGTCACTGACTCCGCTGAGGCCAAAATATAAGGAATCTCGGTTGCGTGGGCAGCACCGAGTGCCGGTTCCACGCTTGCAAAAAGAGGGGACGGTAGCGGTGCATTTCGATCCGCAAACTCATACGCATAGACTGGAACATGCAGCGCCGCAGCCCTCAAGCACTTGATCGGCGGTAAATTGACCGCTCGCCAGAGCTGTTGCGACTGTCTGTTCTAGCACGCCGGGGCGCTGAATGATCGAGGCGTTGAAATCGGGCGTCCCAACCTGGGCGCTGAGCAATTCCGGAAGCGTAAGATTTCGCAGGCAGTTAGCCGCCTGTTCACTGGCGTCATTGAGACAGACGCCGGACATAAAGTTGCCCCTCGCGTCTCTGCTTGCTAGAGCGTCTCCTGGTTCGAAGATGGACCGCTTTGAATGATAGCGCGGTGGAAGAGACCCTCAGTGCGCGAGTGGAGGCCATGTTGACGATAGATCCCAGAGTTCGGCGCAAGTGCTATACCGCGTGTTTCGCCATAGATTGCTCACAAGGCGCTATCATCATGATCGATTTCAGCAGCCTTACACCAACGAAAAACCCACATCGGCGGGATATTCCGCATTTCCAGCGCACAGCTGGCAGGTGTTCCCATGATCGGGTTGGTAATCCGGGCTACATCCCGGCGGAACTGATAGGCAACGAAGCGCCCACCCTCCGTTAGGTTGTCCTTCACCGCATGCGCCACCCGGGAAGCAACGGCTTTCGGCATTTTCGAGAAGGGGATGCCGGAGATAATCACATCCGGTTTGCCCATATGGTACAACGCCAGAATCTCTGCGAGATCCTCAGCGCTGCCCAGGTGATTGGTGTAGCGCGGGTCTGCGATCTCGTCGAGAAACTCATGAAAAAAGGGACTCAACTCGATTGAAAGCAGTTGTGCATCCTGACTCAGGTGCCGCAGAAACGCTCGCGTGGTGCCGCCAGTACCGGGGCCCAGCTCCACTACCCGCCTGGCGGCGGACAGGTCCGACGCGTCGACGATCCGCTGCTCCAGGAATCGCGAACTGGGGATGACCGAGCCCACCTGACACGGTTTCCGCAAGAATTCACGGAAGAACGCCGCTGGACTCGTTCTCCGGTTTGAATCGTACTTCTGGCCATCAATTTCCCCGTCCATAGCGTTCTCTCGATCTTGCCGTCTGGATTGTCAACTGTTGATGCCAGTGAGACCTGTATACACAGCCGTCAAACACTACCCGCCCTCACGAACCGGGCGGCATCTCCGTTTCGTTGGCATTGGAGCTACCCGCAGGGCCTGACGGTAAAGCGGTTTTTAGGACGCGCGGCCTGAAATACTTTATTGCGCCCGGTTTCCTTGGCTTCGTAAAGTGCATTATCTGCTTGTTGTATCAGTAGTTCAGATGACATTTTCTTGGTTGGAACCAAGCTACAAACGCCTGCGCTGATGGTAACGACCGTCGCCACATCTGAGAATTCATGCACAATGCCAAGCGCTTGAATGGCGACCCGGCAGGCCTCAACAACCGCGGCAGCATCCTGGGTGTCTGGCAGCACCAGAGCGAACTCCTCACCGCCATAACGAGCGACCAGATCGGTGGGCCGTTGCACCACCTTTTCTAATGCTTGCGCAACCTGTTTCAGACACTGATCACCCCACGGGTGACCATAAGCATCATTAAATGCTTTAAAGTAATCGATATCCACCATAACCATCGAAATCGGATGACTCTGGCGTAAAGCCCTCGACCACTCCTGATCAAAATAAAGATCAAAATGCCGGCGATTGGCAAGCCCTGTCAAAGCATCGGTTAGGGAAATTTTCTCCAGCTCGCGCTTGGTTGTGTTCAGTTCGGCATTCTGCCGCAGGCTTCGCACCGCAAAGAACACCAGCAATGCGATGAAGGAAAAACCGAACCCGATGACAAGCCAAGGAAGATAGCCCCGCCTGGCACTCACAAATGTCTTCCCAGGCATGGCCTGAACCACCCAATTTCGGCCTGCTACGGGCGCAAGGGGTACTTCATGAACCATGTTTCTCAGCCAACGCGCGTCGCTGGAGCGGCCAGTGCTGTATATCACATCCCGCCCTCCCTCGGTGCGATCCACAACCTGAATCAGGATGTTGCTGTCGACCGCCGTCGGAATCGACTTGCTCACCAACTCACCTATCCGAAATACACCGTTCAGAAAGCCATAATGGCGCACCGCCCGGTCTTCCGCTGTGGTATCGGACGCCCCACTGTACAAAGGCGCAAAAACCAGCAAGCCGTTCCGGTTGTGCTGTTCCTGTACCAGCTCGATGGCAGCCGTCGCGACCATTCGCCCGGTTTCTCCCGCAGTTAACAGTGCCGCCCGCCGCTTTTCCTCGCTCGACAAGTCAAAACCAATAGCAGGCCGATTATCCGCTATAGGCTCGATGAACTGCACAGGAACGAGCCAGTGCCGATCTTCCTGTCTCACAACTGGAGCCCAGGCAAACGCCTTGATGGCCGGAGAGCGCTCAAGTACCGGCCCGGTCAGCTTGCCAAAAAGCTCTGCATCCATCTCCGGCATCATGCCCACAGAGGTCTTTAAGGCGAACAGGATTTCAAGGTTCAGCAGTACTTCACGTTCAAAGGCGGTCGCAAGCAGGGTGACATCCGCACGAAACTCTCCGGTGATGGTTTCGCTTTCCTCGAGGTACAAGCTACGGCTGAGAGCGGCACTAAACACCAAACCAATCAGCGCTAACAGAATCACCGCGAATGAAGGGTGCTGCTTCATGGTATCCGAGTCACTATAGGTGTGAGCTCATTCGTCGTTGTATTCAAAACACCGATCCCCATTTCCTTCTAAATTCTGCGGGCGGGCCAGGTTCGGCGCTCACACAAATCAAGATATTACCAAATGTAACCAAGCGGAACACGGTATCATTTACGTTTTTGATGATTTGTAACAACAACGAATCTAGTCGCACGTTACTGCGGTATCGCCCTGATACTGTACCCGTATCTGGTGACCAGCACCCTCGCCATGGTTGCTGTTGGCATTGTGCTAATGCTAATCCCCCGGTTTATTGAAATCTGAAGCGTTGTGGTTTGGTCGCAATTTGCATTGGAGGCCTAATAAAAAATTCCGAAGAATTTGATCTTTACACTCGCGATAATTATTGCTTCCTGGCTTACGGAAAAACGCACTTAATTCATGCTTACTCAAACGAAAGTCTATCAGTTTAAAAATATCTAAAATGTCATCAGCTTTTAAATCTAGAGCAATCCGAAGCTTCTGGAACACCATGTTATTATTCAAACTTTCTTCCGTTTTTGGCAGCTGGCCGTCGCGTTTTCCACGCTTAAAATTGATAAAACCATTAAGAAACGCTGCTAGCTCTGTGTCATTTAGTTTGAGAAAAGCATCATCCTCTTCCTTTTTCAACCAAGCCGAAACTTGCTCTTCGGTTGCGCTAAAATCTGCCAAAGAGAAGACCTCAACCATGGTTGGGTCTTTTAGATCAAAGGCATAACGTATACGGCGCAAAACATCATTATTGGTCAAAATTTAGTCCCTAGTTTTAAGTAAACCCACTACATGCCCGAAACGAAAAGCTAGCCTGCCAATAGGCTTTCAAGCAGTTCATCTATTTCCGTTTTAAATTCCTTATCGTCAATTTTATTCGCGTTAACTTTTGCATCTTGAAGATTCTTTATAGCCGCATCAGTTCGGCCTAACTCAACTTGCAATGTCGCCATGGAGAATGCGATCGATGACATATGATCTTTCGCATTGATGGCGATGGCCTTCTCTAGGGCTTTTTCGTAGCCCGCCAAAGCCTCTTCTGAATCTTCTGTAAAATCAGCAAGTGTTTCCCATTGCTCTGGATGGTCTTTATCGGTGTTCTCGTTGTCAGTGCAAATGGCTTTCAACTCTGCATAGCGCGAATCAAATGCCTCTTGATCCTCTTTTTTGTCCGCCTCCATGAGCTGTTCAGCCAAGCTATAGACAGACTTATATATTTTGGTATTAATCATTACTCGTTACCTTTTTTCATTAAAAATTAAATATTGTTCAATCTGTACCAGCCTCTTGCAGCGCCTGCACCAAGGTGTCGGGCTCCTGGGCACCGGAGATAAGGTACTTGCTGTTAATAATGAACGCCGGCACAGCCGTGACACCCGCTTGCTGATAAGTGGCCTCGTCTTCCCGCACCACACGAGCGTACTGATCCGATTCCAGCACACCTTTGGCTTTTGCTGGGTCCAGCCCCAGGACTTCAGCGCATCTGACGAGAACATCGTGGTCAGATACATCCTCTGCTCTGCCAAAATAGGCTTCGAACAGTGTTTGCTTCATCTGGGTTTGGCGGCCTTGCTCGCCAGCCCATTTGACCAACCGATGGGCATCGAAGGTATTGCAGGTTAATCGCTCCTGTAATTTTTCGAAGTTGACGCCGAGCTCCTTGGCGATCGTCATCATCTCGCTCTGACTCGATCGCATCTCCTCCTCGCTCCGTCCATACTTTCTGGCCAATGCTGGCAGAATCGGCTCACCTGCCCCGCTGTGATCCGGGTTCAGCTCAAACGCATGCCATTCAACAATGAACTCATACACTGGCGCCAACCGCGCCATGGCGAGCTCCAGGCGCGCATAGCCGATAGCGCACCATGGGCAGGCGATGTCGGAAACGATATCAATCTGTATCGTTTTCATAGTGGTCTCCAAATTAAAAGGCTGCAGCGCTTGGCATGGATAGCACCATGATCCAGCAATTTGTGCCGATTGTAATGGGTTTCTTGGGAGACCGGGGGTTGGCTCTTCATTACTAGGTCAGCTGCAAGGTCTATGGGCGCCTGCCAGTTGAGCTATAGCGTATGTGCCATTACCAGATAAGCGGCTGCAATGATTTCGTTGAATTCAGGCTCATATTAATTGGAGAAATCGGGACACTAGGGCCCCGATTTCTCATGCTGCTCCCCAAAATTTCAGGAGAGCGGGTATGGTTATCGATCAGAAGTTGTAACCGATACCTGCGCTGTATGCGAAGGCGCCATCATCAAAGTTGTCGTCGGCGCTGCTGGCGCTATCAAAGAAAACCTGATATTCCATCTGAACGGTGATGTAGGTTTTGTCCCTAACATAATACTTTACGCCGGCCTCAGGGCCTGCGAAGAAAGTTTCATCCACTTCATCGCCATAGATACCACCGAGGTTGGCACCGACAAAGGGCTGCCAACTACCTGCGTCAAAGTGGTAATCGACAAAGGCTCGTGAGGCGCCGGACCAACTCGAATTATTTTCCGAATCCGCAAAACCAAAGCTTTGGCCCTGGATTCAAGTAATAAGTGCAGCACCGCTCGTATCCAAGCCTCCTGAGTATTCGCCCCAGAAAACTTCTGCCGGTGTGCGATAACCCAGCCGTTTTCGTGGTCGGTTATTCAGTCTGTTCACCGCTTGCCTGGTTGCCTTTCTGGACACCTTGGCGAAGTCAGTGCCTTTCGGAAAGTATTGCCTCAATAGGCCATTCGTATTCTCGTTGGAGCCACGCTGACTGGACCGGTAAGGGTCACAGAAATACGACGTCAGCGACAACGCTTTGCTAAATGTTTGGTGGTCCGAAAATTCAGAACCGTTGTCCAGTGTCATCGTCTGTACGGCCCCTCTGATCGGCCTTAACTCACGGATGATGACATCTGTAACTAAGTGGGCTTTCAGCTTCGGCACACAGCCTGCGAGCAGGTAGCCGGACCGTCTTTCAACCAGAGTGACCGCGCCTGAATTCTTATGCCCGTGAAGGATTGTATCTCCTTCCCAGTGGCCTATATGCAGGCGATCATCGACGGCTTTAGGGCGGCACTCAATGCCTACGCGATCCGGGATCTTGCCTAACCCCGCTCGCTTGGCAAGATGGCGCTGATAACGTCTCTGGTAAGGCAAGCGACAATACCTCCAGAGGTCGCCACCTGCTATTTTGTCCCGGTAAATCAGATTGTAAATCCACTGATGGCTGACTTGGATACTGCCAACTCGCCTCATAAAACCGGCTATCTGATCAGGACTCCATTCACTCTGAATCTGCTTGGCCACCCAATCTATCAATGAGGGCGCTCGTTTATGAGATTTGCGAGCTCCTTTGCGCCGATGTATGGACAAACGACTGGCTTCCATCGGCTCGTATTCAGTCAGGCTTCGATTACGACGTAGCTCCCGACTGATGGTCGAGCTGTGGCAGTTGATCTCCCGGGCTATTTTCCGCTGGCTCCAGCCTACTCTCAAGAAGGCCGAAATCTGGTATCGTTGTGCCTGGGTCAGTTGTCGGTATCCCATGATTCTCTTCACTTTGGTAGGTAAAGCGAATGAGGGTACCGGCAAGGGCCCTCCTACCTCTACCTGTTCATCCAAAGTGCTGCACTTATTCTATGAATCCAAGGCGTAAGCCAGCGGCTAGGCGGTCGGTGAAGAACTTGCCCACGTCAAAGCTGACGGCAGCGGTGTTGCTGTCGAACCCTTTATCACTTGAATCCAGGAGCAAAGAGGCCGTCACCGGACTCGGGTTCAGCCGTAACCAGTGCGGGTGAAAGTGCCAAACAAATGATTGCCGCAGAGTGCATAAGTTTCATGGGTTTTTCCTCATATATTCCCGTTTTTATTCAAAATGCTACTGGTTTGCGAGCGACTACTGGCGTTTGCTCTCACACTCCCGGTACCAAATGGCACTAAATGCCGAATCAGTGCCGGGGAGAGCATTGCGACTGCGTTACAAAAAGCATAAGCCACATAATTGATTTGCAGAAGGCTAACGAAAATTTGTAATATTTCAGCGGTCTGGCGTCGAAATCAAATTCCGTGAATTAAGTACAGCAAACAGGTTCGATCAAACGAAGCAGTATAGACGAATTCGCTATCAAAACTTCAAGTTATATGTGATAAAATATGTATCTACTTATTTACTATTTTTTATACTTTATTATATTTACTCAACTTTTTTGGCATTTATACCACCACAATTTTATATCTTTACGGCATTAACCCAAAAATAGAGACATCTAGCCAACCATGCTAGACGGGCCGTTCGGCACGGATAAAATCCTGCGCGACATTAATAAATATTAATCAATGGCGAACAAAAACCGCCTAACCGAGTTGTTTCTTGAGTGATGACTCTGCCATTTTTTAACCCTAGTTCTAAATATTAAGGGGACTAACTTCGAATCAATCGAAAAGGTAGGTGTAACGAGTTCCGCTCTTCCTGAATCGACCTTACCAAAGTAAGATGCGGCAGATAAACTCAATAGAACAAGCCCGCTAGACCCGCGAAAAACACCAGCACAAAAAAGCAGCCTTCCGGCTGCTTCTAGTGTTAAGCAACTTGAATCAGTCAGTTGCTTTATCAATCGTTTTCTTGATTTTACCTTTAGTCTCTTCGGCGTGGCCCTTGGTGTTCTGGCCCTTACCCTCAGCTTCTGTCTTTTCATTGCCTGTGACTTTGCCAACGGTCTCTTTTACTTTGCCTACCGCTTTATCCTTCGTGCCTTCTGCTTTATCCGTGTTTGCGTCTTTCATAGTAACCTCTTTGCTCTATGTACATTGGACTAGCCTATAAAACATAGCGATTTGTCTAACGCCTGCGTACTTAAAATGATTTAACGTTCGGGCCAATGCCGGCAGAATCGGCTCACCCGCCCCGCTGTGATCCGGGGCCAGCTCAAACGCATGCTATTCAACAATGAACTCATACTCTGGCGCCAGCTGCGCCATGGCGTGCTCCAGGCGCGGCATAGCCGATAGCGCACCATGCTGAGTTATAACGTATTTGCGCTGACCGAATATACGCTTCAGTCATTTCCAGGCGACCTGCTTTTGTCGGTTACCCGGTTAAAAGGTGACAACGGCCTCTGTTTTTATGCACGGACACAGGTAGAGTCTGAGGTCTGGGTTGAGCCTGTACCGAAGGGATTATTCCTAAGCTATGGCTTTGAATAAATGCAAATTTCAGGGAAAGATACAATGATGAGTTTCAGGTCACCTGCGCCCGCAATGATGTTATCCCTTGGGTTAATTACATTCCTGATGTTTGCAGGCTGTGCGCCGCTGCCAGGAACCATCACCACGGTAGTTGGTACAGGTACGGTTTACAGCCAGGAGCAGAAGCACAAGTATCAGCGTGAGGTTGGAAAGGCTGTCGATCGTTACATCGCCGACCATGCCGAATCGCCCTGTGCCCATAACGAGGACAAAGTTCTTGAGTCAGCGGTCGACGTTCTGAAGCGTCATCACCTTAGTGGCTATGAAGAGGTCATGGCACGGCTTGAGGTGATCTATCAGGATCCAGCCCAGGAAGATAGTGTCCGTGCGGCGGCGCTTTACAATATGGCCGTTCTGAACTCGCGAAAGCTAGAGCCGAACAAACCCCGGGCGCGCGAATATTTCGAGCGACTGTATATTGAATTCCCGAACCACTATCGCTGCATTTTCGAGGCGTCCGCATGGCGTGACTCAATGATTGAGCAGCAGCTGCTTTATCCGGGCGAAACCGTCGAATCCTTTCTGGAGGATGCCAAGAAAGATGTTCAACGGCGCAGCGAAAGCGAGCCTTCCACCCGGGCTGATGAATGAAAACCTGAGCGCAGAGGGCTCAAACTTTTTCCGGCAGCTGTAACAGCTGGGTTTGATCACAATGACTGGCGCATAATCTGCTCAATGGTTGCCGCTGGCAAAACAACGGGGTTGGCCTTCATGGAGGAAGAGCTAACCGCTGCCTGGGAGGCCGCACTCATGTGTTCATCAGTCACACCGATTGAGGCGAGCCCGGGCAATCCACTCTGAATGATCCATTCACGAAAACGGGGCAGCGCCAGGTCGGCGGACGTCTCAAATACCTCAGCAATCCAGCCAATCACATGATCGATACGAGCCTTCTGGTCAGCGTCGACCACGCTATCACGGTTAGCGGCAATGCCCGCTGGTAACAAGGCGCCGCAAATAGCGCCGTGGGGCGCACCGCATAATCCACCTAAAGGGCCCGCAAGGCCGTGCACCACACCCAACCCCGAGTTGGCAAGCGCAAGCCCGCCGAAGAGGCTCACCTGAGCCAGAGCATCACGCGCCTCTTTAGACTCCGCGTCCATCAGTTGCTTTAGCGCCAGGAGCCCCTTGGGAATCGCCTCTTTACACAACATATCCGTGAATAGATTGGCGCGCGACGACAGGTAGGGTTCGATAACCTGGGTTATCGCATCCAGCCCAGAGTGTAAGCTGACCCGCCTGGGACAGTTATCAGTCATTGCCGGGTCTACCAGGGCAAGGTCGGGGAGCAACTGGTTATCCCGAAGGCTCACCTTGCGCTGGGCCTCCGGAATATCGATAACGGCGTTTCGAGTCACTTCTGCACCTGTGCCGGACGTGGTGGGAACCAGGATCAACGGCAGCCGCTTGGCTGATAATGGCAACCCGCTTCCTACTACCTCCAGATGGCTCAACAAACTTGTCTGGCTGGGCAGCATAGCCGCAAGTACTTTCGCTGAATCCATAACAGAGCCACCGCCGATCCCGAGTACCAGATCGATACCCAGTGCTTTACCCTCCTCAATAGCAACGGTCAGTGTGTTCAGGTCTGGTTCTTTTCCAACTGACAGGGTTTGGACGATATCGACGGTTTTCAAGGATTCGAAGACATCCGCGAGCCTGCCCGGACTTCTACCGTGCACAATCAGTGCTCGCGACCCCAGCTTTGTCGCCCGATCATTCAGTTGGGCTATCTGGCCCCGCCCGAAAACGATCTCGGCCGGGGTTACCAAGCTAAAAGTGCCTAACATAGAAAATATCGTCCTGAAGATAAATGGGCATCAACTCATCCCTATTTTTAAACTACAGAGGGCTATAAAGGGAAGCTTTCACGGAAATTAAAGACTGGAGCTCGCGGCTAGCCGCGATTTGAGATTGTACCGATCCGGAAGCCATAGAAAATAAATCTGTCTTGGTTTTACCCCTCGAACAAAGCCCCCGATTTCTGAAATAATGCAGTGAAACCCTTCAGAAGAGCAACTCCATGCCCTACCAGTTTGAAGACCTCAAAAAGAACTGCCCAACCGAATGGCGTGACTACATCGAGCACAGCTTTGTTCGGCAACTGGGTAATGCCTCACTGGCCCCGGAGGCGTTCCAGCATTACCTCAAACAGGACTATCTGTTCCTGATTCAGTTTGCTCGCGCCTTTGCCCTGGCCGCCTACAAAAGCCCGACCCTATCTGACCTTCGGCAAGCCAAAGACGGGTTGCAGGCCATCCTGGATACTGAACTGGACCTGCACATCCGTTACTGTAACGAGTGGGGGATTTCAGAGGACGAACTGGCGAACCTGCCGGAAGCCCGTGCCACCCTCGCCTATACCCGCTATGTACTCGACACCGGCAACCGCGGCGATCTTCTGGATCTGCACGTAGCCCTATCCCCCTGTATGGTGGGCTATGGCGAGATTGCCAACTGGCTGGACCGCGCGGAAACCATCCGGGGTGGTGCCAACCCCTACGATGCCTGGATCGCCATGTATGAAAGCGACGAGTTCCAGGACGCCATGCAGGCGGAGATTCGCTGGCTGGATGAACGACTGGCTGACGTGTCCCCTGCGCGGTTCGAACAACTGACCCGAATTTTCCGGGACGCAACCCGTCTGGAAATCGACTTCTGGGACATGGGATTGAACCTGAGAGACTGAACGCCTATGCCCGCAGATACGCCTGTCACTATGCCCATTGTCACATCGCACGAGCACAGCGTCTCCGAAGTTGAGATAGAGCAAGCAATCCGCTCAGGCATCGAGCACTACTTTGACGACTGCCGATATCACCAACAGTATTTCTTGCACGGTGTCGGGCGCGTTCGCGTTCCAAAAGTTCACCCCGGGTGGCATTGGGCTCGGGGTGGTACTACAGCTGGTTTCCACCGGAGCCTTTTCCGGCGTTATCAGTGCTGGGGACATAGGCCTCTTTAAATTCTCGCCCTCCGCGCGCACAATTGAAGGGCAACTTACTTCCAAGCGAACACGTACACGATGTCATTAAACGTAAAAACCCGGATTCTCTTCTACTCCAAACGCCTGAGCATTTACCTGGTGCGTTATCCAGAGGGCCACAAAGTGGTTCCCCACGTGGACATGGTATCCGAAGGCCGGCTGTACAAGCTCAACTGCGTACTGGTTAGGCCCAAAGCCGGCGGCGAGTTCATCTGCGAAAAAAACATATTCAATCTGTTTGGGAGAGTCATACTCTTCCGGCCGGATCTTCACCAACACCAGGTTTCGAAGATTGAGCGCGGCAACCGCTGGCTAATCAGTTTTGCGTTGACCCAAAGCTGAACGAAAACGAGGAACTATGGAATTCACCTTTCTGGGCACGTCTGCCGGGGCTGCTCGCCAGTGCCTCCATGCTGGGCCGCACAGAACCTCTGGACGTTATCGCCCCCGTCCAGACTCAGCGTTTCATCACCGCGACGCTCGAAAACAGCGACTCCAGCCCCGGCTATACCCTGAACTTCATCGATTCCGAAGCACCGGACTTTTGCTGGCAGGATCAAAACTTCGAGGTGACCAACGTGGCGCTGTCTCATCGAGTACCCTGCCGTGCCTACGTGTTTACTGAACACAACATCGAGCGACAACTGTTGCAGGACAAACTAAAGGAAGATGGCATCGAACCCGGGCCTAATTGGGGCAGCCATGTGCTGATTCACGAAGCCACCTACACCCAGGATGTGGCCGACCGGGTTGGGCCCTGACCACATAAGGGCCTACTACTCTTCAAAATGCCTTACGATAGTTACCCTGATAATCAAAGATCCGTTCCTGCACCTGCCAGTAGTGCTTTTGTTTGCGGGCAATGACAAAATCCGGTGCAGGCAACAAGGCTTGTATCTCAAGCACCTCCTCAATCCTGCTGAACGCTTGCGGGGCCTGGCTATTCGCTAAACGCCGTCCAAACAGTCTATTAAAGACGTTGCGCTGTGCCGGCTTGCTGAAATCAAAAGACTCGCTGAGTTCTTCCCCATCTTCACCGTGATAGGTAATTTTCAGTTTGCTCTCGTTTTTGCTGTCGGTTTTGCCTTTATGGGCGCTTAACGTGATCCCAGCGCAACGGATCACCATGGCATCTTTAAGTTTCAGAGCATCTTTTAGCTGATCATCCGGGTCGATGATCGCTTTTTTACACTGGTGACAGTTACGAGCCGCGATATCATTCTCGCCACCGCAGTGTGGGCACTCCTTGAAACGAAAGCGGAAATCGCACTGTTCAGGGCGCCCGTTCTGCGCTGCAGGCTCATCCTCTTCAGCAAGCCCTAACAGCCCGTGACAACGGCGTCCGTAGTGCTCGATAACATGGCCTTCACTATCTGTTTTGCCCCAAAAGATATTGGCAAAACCACAGCCTGGGCAGAATACCTGCACCGGCTCACTGTCGGGGTTCGGTTTCTTCTCCCCCACTTCCGGGTGGTAAAGATTGACTCTGTTGCCCGCGTAATCAATCACCAGACAATCCTGCTTACCTTCGTCCAGGCGAAGACCGCGACCCACGATCTGCTGATACAGGCTGACCGACTGGGTCGGGCGAAGAATGGCGATAAAGTCCACATGGGGCGCATCAAAGCCCGTGGTGAGTACGGATACATTCACCAGATACTTTAACTGCCGCTGTTTAAAGCGCTGAATCAGTGAGTCCCTTTCATTCTGATCGGTAGCGCCGGTAATCAAGGCTGTTTGGTGTTCCGGCAGATAGCCGGTGATCTCCCGCGCATGATCCACCGTTGCAGCAAAGATCATCACCGCCTTACGCTCAACGGCCAGCTCCATCACCTGTTCAATAATGGCACGGGTTACACGCTGATGTTTGCTCAGCAGCTGGTTAACATCTTTTTCGGTGTATTCGCCAAAGCGGTTCTGAGACAGCGCGGAGAAATCGTATTGCGCCACCGCCGCGTTAACCAACTCCGGCTTGGTGAGATACCCCCGATTAATCATATAGCTCAACGGCAGTTCATAAATGCAATGCCCAAAGGGCTTATTCTGCTCGTCACTCTCATCACTACAGCTACGGACAAAGCCCCGGTAGTGATAGCGATAGATCCAGCCCATGCCCAGGCGATAGGGTGTGGCGGTTAGCCCCAGCACTTTAAGGGAGGCATTCTGTTGCCGCAGCAGCTCGATGATTGTTTGATACTGACTGCTGTCATCACCACTCACCCGATGGCACTCATCGATGATGATCAATGAGTATTCATCCCTGAACTGATCCAGATTAGCCGATACAGACTGCACACTGGCGAAGGTTACCTGATACCGATGTTCCTTACGTTTTAACCCGGCAGAGAAGACGCCGGCCGTTAACCCATAGCTCTGGTATTTGGCGTGATTCTGCTCAACAAGCTCTTTTACGTGGGTCAGCACCAGAATTTTACGCCGAGCAAGGCGGGCCAACTCGGCAATGACCAGACTTTTCCCCGCACCGGTCGGCAGCACAATAACGGCAGAATCATCCGATTTGCGAAAATGTTTCAAAGTGGCGTCAACGGCTTCCTGTTGGTAAGGCCGCAGCTTAAAAGGAGCATTCATTTTGCAGTGTTTGACCGTTATCAGGATGAAAAGTCAGTCATACGTTTATGCCCTGTGCCCAATTTCTGACACAGAGTTCCACGGACGAATATTTTTCAACTGGTCCTCAAGAGCCTCTTCCGCAATCTCTGTGTCGTAGGCTGCCTGAGCCCGCAGCCAATACCCATTAGACAAACCAAAGAAGCGGCACAGTCGCAGGTCAGTGTCTGCGGTTATCGAACGCTTACCCGCAATAATCTGGCCTATTCTCTGGGCAGGCACGCCAATTTCTTTAGCGAGGCGATATTGAGAAATGCCCATCGGCCCAAGAAACTCTTCTTTCAGTAACTCGCCTGGCGTTACGGGATCAATGTTGCGCATGAATCACCTCCTAATGGTAATCAACAATTTCGACCTCTTCCGCACCGGCCCTGGTCCAGCGGAAGCAAACCCGGAACTGCCTGTTGATTCGAATGCTGTGCTGACCTTGGCGGTCACCATGCAACGGCTCCAACATATTGCCGGGCGGAACTTTAAGATCGTCCAGATGGCTTGCAGCCTGGAGTTGCCGAATTTTCCTCAAAGCAACGCGCTCGAAATTAGCAAAGCGCCTGACGCGGCGACCGCTTGCCAGCTTCTCGGTGTCCTTACGCTTGAACGATATGATCATGGGTCAATAGTGACGCAACACATTAATAACGTCAAGCGTTACTATGTGGGGAAGCTGATTGGAAGAAAGGCATAGCGCCAATAGACGCTCTTCTTCCACGTCGCCAAGGAACAGTAAGATGATGTGCATCTGCTCAACACTTTGCCATTTGGCACCTGACACCTGCCCTCACTAGGTGGCCTTTGATCTAAGCGGGAATCCCCAGTCCGAAGAATATTCTGCGCATGGCTTTATTCCCCATAACTCAAAAATAAATCTGTCCCGGTTTTCTATTATCCCCGGAAACCACCGCCGCAGATAAGGCGTGTTAACATTCAATCTCGCCATCCGAGCCAGTGAATTATTCGAGATGAGCGTTCGGGATAAGAACGTTTTTTACATCAAAAGCCCCGAGAAATAGGTCTGGCTGGGGCATGCGTCATTCCTGTTCCAGTATCGGGGCCTGAACGTACTTACCGACCCCGTGTTATCGGACCGTGCCAGCCCCTTCCGCTTGGTCGGGCCGAGGCGGTTCACGCCACCAGCCCTGACCGTGGCGGAAACGCCGCCGATTCACCTGGTACTGATTTCCCACAATCACTACGGCCATCTCGACGAAGCAACAGTGCGCCAGTTGCACCGGCGTTTTGGGGATAACCATTAAAAAATTCATTTGGCCCCACCGCCCAGGCAAAACATCTTCGACGTAGAAATAGAGCACGCCATCCGAGCGGGCATTGTACGAGTCCCTGGACCTCGTTGGCGTCCGCCGCCTCATGGTGGAGTTTGCGTATCCGGACCAGATTCTCCAGTGCTTCTTCATTCATTAACGCTTCCTTTCAACAATATGTACTGTCCTTCCAGGACTTTCCTCAAAAAAGGGCTTTTCTTAGCTCGACGTTTTTTAAACTCTTCGTGCTTGTAGAGGGTTGGGTTAATGGTCCGGGAAAGATTGATCTCTGCCGGCTCCAATGCTTCAAAGACTTCTTCCAGGGTAAGGGTATCTGATACCAACATGAGGTCGATATCACTATTGGCATGATCGGTCCTTTTGGCCACCGAACCATAAATCAGGGCCAGATCGATTCTATCGCTAATCGGCTTGAGAGCATCTTCAACTTGTTGTTCCGGACCGAGCAGCTTGGAGGCAAGAGAAGACAATTCCGGATAAACGGGCGAACCCAGGTTGGCTTTATAGCGTTTCTGGCGCCCCTGCAGGTTAACCTGCACTAGCCCACTATCAACCAGGCGGGCGAGTTCCCGTTGCACAGCACCCGAACCTGCTTCCGCCTGCTCAATGAGTTCTTTCATCGAAAAGTCCCTACCCGGCCGTGCGAAGAACAGGCGCAAGACCTTCTGGCGGGTTGCTGAGAATAGAGCATCCGCCAACCCAGTGCGATTTGACGTTGTGACTGCGGACATATTACCAGTGCCTTTCGAAACCCATTTTGGGTAATTATATACCCACAATGGGTATCATGAAACCGCAGACCCTGGTGAAACGAATGATTTCACCAGCCACACAGCCTTCGTTCACCTCCAGCGCTTCCAGAACCTCATCGCGCCCGACGTCACCGGCGTGAAGGACAAGTCCGAGCCTTTCAATCCGTCAGTGATGCCTACCCGGCCCATGCGCATGGGCGTGCGCTATCTCTTCCAGATTCGCGGCGCGTACTTCAAGGATTTCGATATCGAAGGTCAGGGTTTTACCCGCCATCGGATGGTTGGTGTCGACATCGGCAAACTTGAGGCCGACCTTCGCGACGATTACATGGCGCGGGCCCTGCTCGGTTTTCACCTGCGCGATCATGCCCGGCTTCCAGCGTTTGGCGCCAATCAAATTTTTGATCGGCACACGCTGCATGGCATCGGCCTTGCGCGGGCCGTAGGCTTTTCCCGGAGTGATGGTGACGCTGAAGCTTTCGCCAGCGTCGCGACCTTCCAGGGCATCTTCTAGGCCTCGGACAATGCCGCCGTGGCCATGCAGGTAGGCGTTCGGTTCGCCGCCACGGGAGTTTTCAACGACGTTGCCTTGGTCATCACTGACGCTGTAGTGAAACAAGACCACTTGATTCTTTTCGATTGGCATAGATAAGGTTCTCTGCGATGGTTCGAGGTACGCCATTATAACCAGCGGCGGCGCTGACTCCAAAGGAGGAAAACCGGGGCGCTGTTCGCTCTCAGGCGCTTACGGTTTACTTTAGTTACCGGAGTTTCCGCATGATTACGAGGAGTGCTTCAAGCTTATGAATGAAAACCTCAAAACCCAAGGCCCCGCGGTCCGTGCGGAACATTTGATCGATGTGTATCAGGCCAGTCAGGATGTACATTCGCCCTGGACCGTGATCAGCGATCAGGTGATGGGTGGCGTTTCCAGTGCCGAACTGCGACAGGACGACCGTCATAGCTCGCCCTGCACCTGTTTGGCTGGCCGCACCCGTCTCGAGAACAACGGTGGGTTCGTGCAGATGAAGCTTGAGATCGAACCGAGCCAATCGCGTGCTGACTATAAGGGCCTATTCATCGAGCTGTGCGGCGCGGCGCACGACTATAATCTGCACGTAAAAACGAATCAGCTGAACAAGCCTTGGCAATCCTTTCGCTGCACCTTGCCGGTGGAGCCGCAATGGACCCGTTTCATCGTGCCCTATGCGCAACTGCACGCCCACCGTACCGACGCTGAGCTGCAACCTGCGGAAATCAGAAGCGTTGCCGTGGTGGCCATTGGCACGGCATTCGATGTCGACGCCTGCGTGCGGCGATTCGGCTTTTTTCGCTGAATCTGTCCCGGTTTTCCCATTACCGCGAAACGAGGAACTATGGAATTCACCTTCTTGGGCACGTCTGCCGGGACACCGACACGTTCACGTAACGTAACCGCGCTGGCTCTGTCGCACTCTGGCCACAAACCCTGGTACTTGGTGGACTGTGGCGAAGGCACCCAGCATCAACTGTTGCAGGACAAACTGAAGGAAGATGGCATCGAACCCGGGCCTGATTGGGGCGAGTTGCAGAAAGGCATTAACGTGACGCTGGAGGATGGCCGCTTACTAAGGAGCCACGATTACACACAAATTCCGCGCGTTGCCCGCCGCCTGATCGTTGCCGGTGACAATGACGACCCTACTCTGCTGGCCGGTGCCTGCAAAGGCAGCCATGTGCTGATTCACGAAGCCACCTACACCCAGGATGTGGCCGACCGGGTTGGGCCCTGACCACATAAGGGCCTACTACTCTTCAATACGCCTTACGATAGCTACCCTGATAATCAAAGATCCGTTCCTGCACCTGCCAGTAGTGCTTTTGTTTGCGGGCAATGACAAAATCCGGTGCCGGCAACAAGGCTTGCATCTCAAGCACCTCTTCAACCCTGCTGAACGCTTTCGGGGCCTGGCCATTCGCCAAACGACGCCCGAACAATTTGTTAAAGACGTTGCGCTGTGCCGGCTTGCTGAAATCAAAAGACTCTCTGAGTTCTTCCCCATCTTCAGCGTGATAGGTAATTCTCAGTTTGTTGTCATTGCCGTTCAAGGTGACCCCGGCACAACGGATCACCATGGTATCTTTAAGTTTCAGAGCATCTTTTAGCTGATCATCCGGGTCGATGATCGCTTTTTTACACTGGTGACAGTTACGAGCCGCGATATCATTCTCGCCACCGCAGTGTGGGCACTCCTTGAAACGAAAACGGTAATCGCACTGCTCAGGGCGTGCGCGCCGCACCTCCGGCTCACCCTCTTCAGCGGCCTCCAGCAGGCCCTGGCAGCGGCGGCCGTAGTGCTCGATCACACGCCCGTCGTCGTCTGTCTTGCCCCAGAATATATTGGCGAAACCACAGCCCGGGCAGAATACCTGCACCGGCTCACTATCGGGGTTTGGCTTCTTCTCCCCGACTTCCGGGTGATACAGATTGATACGGTTGCCCGCGTAATCAATCACCAGACAATTCTCTTTACCTTCGTCCAAACGAAGACCACGACCCACGATCTGCTGATACAAACTGACCGATTGGGTAGGGCGAAGAATGGCGATAAAGTCCACATGGGGCGCATCAAAGCCCGTGGTGAGTACGGACACATTCACCAGATACTTTAACTGCCGCTGTTTAAAGCGCTG
The DNA here is from genome assembly GCF_900215155.1 of Marinobacter sp. LV10R510-11A. Lineage (NCBI taxonomy): Bacteria > Pseudomonadati > Pseudomonadota > Gammaproteobacteria > Pseudomonadales > Marinobacteraceae > Marinobacter > Marinobacter sp. LV10R510-11A. The sequence goes on along the minus strand of NZ_LT907980.1, from coordinate 4,049,069 downwards.
AATCAGTGAATCCCGTTCATTCTGATCGGTCGCGCCGGTAATTAGGGCTGTTTGGTTTTCCGGCAGATAGCCGGTGATCTCCCGCGCATGGTCCACCGTTGCAGCAAAAATCATCACCGCCTTGCGCTTAACGGCCAGCTCCATCACCTGCTCAATAATGGCCCGGGTCACACGCTGATGTTTGCCCAGCAGCTGGTTAACGTCTTTTTCGGCATATTCGCCAAAGCGGTTCTGAGACAGCGCGGAGAAATCGTATTGCGCCACCGCCGCGTTAACCAACTCAGGCCTGGTGAGATACCCCCGATTAATCATATAGCTCAACGGCAGTTCATAAATGCAGTGCTGAAAAGGCCTATCCTGTTCGCTGCGGACAAAGCCCCGGTAGTGATAGCGATAGATCCAGCCCATGGCCAGGCGATAGGGTGTGGCGGTTAGCCCCAGCACTTTAAGGGAGGCATTCTGTTGCCGCAGCAGCTCGATGATTGTTTGATACTGACTGCTGTCATCACCACTCACCCGATGGCACTCATCGATGATGATCAATGAGTATTCATCCCTGAACTGATCCAGATTAGCCGATACAGACTGCACACTGGCGAAGGTTACCTGATACCGATGTTCCTTACGTTTTAACCCGGCAGAGAAGACGCCGGCCGTTAACCCATAGCTCTGGTATTTGGCGTGATTCTGCTCAACAAGCTCTTTTACGTGAGTCAGCACCAGAATTTTACGCCGAGCAAGGCGGGCCAACTCGGCAATGACCAGACTTTTCCCCGCACCGGTCGGCAGCACAATAACGGCAGAATCATCCGATTTGCGAAAATGTTTCAAAGTGGCGTCAACGGCTTCCTGTTGGTAAGGCCGCAGCTTAAAAGGAGCATTCATTTTGCAGTGCTTGATCGTTATCAGGATGAAAGGGCGGTCATACTAGCAAATACCGATGCCGTCACCGGAGTTTCTGCGTGCGGCGATTCGGGTTTTTCCTTTAAAATCGGGACTGATTCATCCTGAAGGACCCTCAGAAAATAAATCTGTCCCGATTGTCTCACTTCGATACTGTTTGGTTAAGTCCGACAGGCTGCTAGACTGGGGCTTATGAAACAGCCCATCGCCGGCTACCATAAAGACCAAGAAAACCATTGGGTCGCTCAGCTGGCATGTGGTCACAATCAACACGTGCGTCATACGCCGCCGTGGGTGAACCGCCCTTGGGTCACTACGGCGGAGGGCCGGGAGTCGATGGTGGGGTTTGAGCTCGATTGCAGGAAATGTGAAGAGGGTTTGCCGTCGGATGAAAGGCCTTGACCATGTCACCCTTGGGGCTGAAAGCAAAAGGAGGTGACCTTGCGGGTTGCCATTACCGATCAACTTAAATGCGGCCTGGGACTGCTACGGTCCTTTGTCATCTATCGACGTCCCGGGCGCCAGAGAGCTTTACGCCGGCTCTACAGTGAATTCATCCGCCCCGGCAATCTGGTATTCGACATCGGCGCCCATCTGGGGGACCGCAGCTCCGCGTTTGCCGCGCTGGGGGCACGGGTGGTGGCGTTGGAGCCGCAGCCACGACTGCTGCGCTGGCTGCAGCGCCTGACCCGGCATCAGCCCGAGATAGTGTGCCTGCCACTGGCGGTGGGGCGGGCCCCGGGCAAAGCCGAACTGGCGCTGAGCTTGCGTAATCCGACGGTGGCCTCACTGGACAGCCGCTGGCGCGAACACCTGCGCACAACCAGTCCCGGTTTCCGGCATGTGCGCTGGGAAGACTCGGTCACCGTGACGGTCACCACGCTGGACGAGCTGATACGACAGTATGGCCAGCCCAGCTTCTGCAAGATTGATGTGGAAGGCTTTGAGGTGGAAGTGCTGGCGGGGCTGAGCCAGCCGCTGCCGGCACTGTCCTTTGAATTCGTGAACGGCACCCTGGATCAGGCATTGCTATGCCTGCAGGAGCTGGAGCGGCTGGGCCTGCACGAATTCAATGTTGTTGCCGGTGAGCAACGCCGTTTTATCTGGCCTTCATGGCAGGGTCCTGAGTCACTCCGGCAATGGCTTGATGCGGGAGCTGACGGGATCGCCTCGGGGGATATTTATGCCCGGCTTGTTACCTGAGTCTCAGTCACCGCCCGGCAGAACCGATCACCACTACGATCAGGCCCAGGATCAAAAAAATAAATCTATCCCGGATTCCCGCCCTGTTTGGGAATCCGGAGTACAGCGGTATAATGCAGCCATGAATTATCCCCAACGCGTTGTATGAACACACCCTGCCCCTGTGGCAGCAATGCCCCCTATGCAGAATGCTGCCAGCCTCTGCATCATGGCGAAGCCGCCTCAACGCCTGAGGCTCTGATGCGTTCGCGGTACGCCGCATTTATTGAGAATCTGCCGGACTACCTTCGGGCAACCTGGCACCCCAGCACCCGGCCGGGCTCACTTAGCCTGGAAGACTCTCCGGACTGGACGGCATTGCAGATTCTGGACAGTACCGAAAACCAGGCACAGGGCACCGTCCACTTCCGAGCCGTGTATCGTCTTGCCCAGGGTTTCAGGTTTCTCGAAGAACGTTCGGATTTCTTGAAGGAGGACGACCGTTGGTATTACCTGCAAGGCGAGACCAGCGAGGGTCAGTTCAAGCCCGGCCGCAACGAGCCCTGCCCCTGTGGCAGTGGGAAGAAATATAAAGCGTGTTGCCTGTAATCAGGAAATAGATCTGTCCCGCTTTTATGGAAGACATCATCCTGGTCTGGCTATTCGGCCTCCAGTTTTCTGAGCAACTTGGCTACTGGAACCTCCCTAGTTTTCCTGTTGAACAAAAGTGCCCAGAATACTCCGAATACGACGAATATCGATAAAGTCCAGGCAAGATTCTCGGCTCTCTCCGGGTTGCCGAGTACGAAACCATCGAAAGCCCGGACAAACTGAACCACACCAAAAGCAATGAAACCAGCAGCCATTATTCTCAACGGTGTGCCCGTGCGGCAACCTTCAAATATCTTAGCCTTCGGCTGCTTAATCACCAGTTGCTGCAACAGCGCCGAGGCTGCCAACCGGCATTGGCTCACTGGTTTAGGGTGATAGGATCGGCTCAATGCGTGAAAGGCAAACCCTTCCCCGTTCGTGTTGATTATTTCAACCTGGACCCGCTCCGAAGCCGTGGCAGCGTGAATGACCTTCAGATAGACCTTTGCGACTTCGGCGAAGGGGATAAAAACGGGCTCATCGAGGCGGAAGATCGCAAAGCCAGTATCGGTGATTTCGATCCGATAATCTCGTCCAAAATCCAGGTCTTCCCAGGCGTATTTTCCGGTTCCCAGATTTGAGGTGGTTTCGTTGCAGTTATCCATGTTCTGGCCACATTCCATCCATCACCCCCGGCGGCGCAACGAAGCGGCCCTGTTCCAGAACTGACTCAGCTTTCTGCCAGTCATCCTTGATGTTCATGCTTATTCCTTTTGGGTGACGCCGTTATGTTCGCGTTCAGGAGTTGAGCGCCATGCAAAAAATAGATCTGTCCCGGTTTTCCTTCAAGCCGCGCGAGGAGATCCGTTATCCTCACCAGCCTGCAAAGTCCAAGTCATACCCAAAGCACGCCCCGCTTTGACAAGCGTTGTGATGGTTACACCGGTGTGTCCCATTGCCTGCTGAATCTGCCAGACGATTACCCGCTTCAGCGCCTCAGCTTCTGCCTGCTCAAGTGTGCCGTCGGATTCAAGCAGATCATCGAGAGAGCTGCCAACGTGTTTATGCTGTGTCATTTCCTTGCTCCCATTCAGACAAGATTCTTCTTTCGATCTCTCGCCTTCGCCAACTCGTGATCTGGTGTTTTCTGAGTATTCTCTCCCAAAAACCAGAGTTGGCTTTGCCAGAAAACCCCCTGACCAGAGGCATGCCCGAGCGTACTTATATCGGTACATCTTGGCAGCCGGAAAACCGGCTGGCTATTTTGACCGCGCTGGACAATGTTATGGGGAAAACCGGGCACAATTACCCGGGCCTGTCTGGGCATTAGCGTCTCCTTGCTTGAGGAACACAGAATCCGTTCTGTGCTTTCGCCGACAATCTTAGCCGAATGGTTGGGCACTTTACACCGGCAACTCTGCCTCAGTCAGATTCAACCCGGAAGACGCTCAGAAAATAGATCTGCCCCGGTTTTTCCGCACTTGACTGGTGCAATGTTCCATCGGAAAATCAAACGCGATAACGTCATGAAGCGCATGAGTATGTTCGATTAAGGGTGATGAACTGCCCTGGTGGTGCTGCCGGGGTGCAGGATTTTTGAAGCATTGGCCGGAGGTTGATATTTTAAAACACTTGCAATGGCGCAACGACACGCCGCAGACCGCAGTTACGGGCTACCTCATGAGGATCGCCCTTACGGGACTGATCGGCTTTAGCGGAGCCCCGGCGATGGTTTCAGGTGACACCCACGCTGGGACCCCATTTGCCGACACCTGGGAAACACTCCTGACCGAGGCCAGAGCGCAGGCACGGCGGTGCGGCGGCGACACATACGCCAAGGGCTCACCGCTCACTTGGAACGCTCGCCTGGGCGCTGCGGCGCAAGCACACAGTGAGGACATGGCGCACATGAGCCAGTTGAGCCATGAGGGAAGCGAGGGTGAAGTCCTCGCTGACCGCCTCGGCGCCACGGGATATGAGGCGTCCGCCTGGGCCGAGAACGTAGCCGCCGGCCAACAGGACGCCACCACCGTGGTCGCCGCCTGGCTCGACAGCCCGGGCCACTGCGCCAATATCATGTTCGCGGATTACACAGAGTTCGGCGCAGGTATCGATCGGAACACCAGCGGCACACCTTACTGGACGCTGGTTCTGGCTGCTCCACTTGACTAGCTTCGCACGCACCAAAAGGTCTGAAACCAGAACGAGCTACGTGGCAACAGGTTGGGCTGCACTTATTGCTTGAATTCAGGGCTAGACTAGAGTTGAAACCCGACACTTTGAGCTGATTACTATGCTTCACGACAGCACTATTATTTCACTGAAGACGGTGCCCTGATACTGTGCGCGGCTGCTGGTCAGATCCTGACCACTCGCGTGTCATGATAAACGCAAGTGCCTATAACCATAACGAAAAGGACGTATCCATGCTGGCTTTGATAATCGGTCTGTTATTATTTCTTGGGGTGCATTCCACCCGACTGTTTGCCCCTGAGTGGCGCTTGAAGCGGATCGCTAAGCTGGGTCTGCTGCCCTATAAAGGCGTCTACGCGCTTATTTCGCTACTGGGGTTGCTGTTGATTATCTGGGGTTATGTTCAGACACGGCTTGACCCTACCTGGCTGTGGATGTCACCCGTCTGGACTCGCCATTTGGCGGCGTTGTTGACGGTGCCCGCTTTTATTCTTCTGGCCGCTACCTATATCCCCGGCACGCACATCAAGGCCAGTGTTGGCCACCCGATGTTGTTGGCAGTCAAATTCTGGGCTATCGCCCACTTGTTCGCCAATGGCACCTTGGCGGATCTGTTGCTATTTGGCAGCTTCCTGGCCTGGGCTATTGCGCTGTATGCGGTATCGCGGCGCCGTGATCGGCTCGCCGGTGTTACTTACCCGACAGGTCGTGTCGCTATGGATGCAGCAGCAGTGGGTGCTGGATTGCTAGGGTGGCTGATTTTTGCCATGTGGTTGCACAGCGTGCTGATCGGCGTTAAGCCTTTCGGCTAGAGCTGCGCTAGTATCCGGGCTTTATCACTGGCTGCCTTACTCCCAAGTCAGCCGGTGCCCGACTGTTTTTCGATAAACGTGAGCGCGACCGCATCACCCCGAATGAGCTCAATGAAGCATTGGATGGAGTGGCAGCAGCCAACGGCGCTGGCAGCTGGCATCTTTTGTTCCCCGACCCTTCGGATCAACACCTGCTCGACGCGCCGGATCGGCTGGGCTGTCTGTTCCATTGGTTCAATCGTGATTATGAGGATTTCGAGGCCTTTCTGGCGACGCTGCCCTCTCGTAAACGCAAATCCACACGCAAGGAGCGACGCGATGTAGCTGCCCAGAGCATCGAATTCCGACAATTCCCCGGCGCCAGCCTCCCCAACCACGTACTGTCTGCGTGTTATATGTTCTATCAGGCCACCTACCTAAAGCGCGGACAACGCCCTTACCTGAACCTCGAGTTCTTTCAGGCACTGCGAAAGAACCAGCCAGACCAACTCCACATCATTATGGCTATTAAGGACAACGAGATGATCGCCGGAGCGCTGTTCCTGACCGGCGCAAGCACACTCTATGGACGCTACTGGGGGTGTCAGGAAGAGTATAATCACCTGCACTTCGAGACCTGTTACTACCAGGGTATCGAGCTGGCCATTGCGCAGGGTCTCCAAAGTTTTGACGCCGGCGCCCAGGGCGAACACAAACTGGCAAGGGGGTTCGAGCCGGTGTTGACGCACTCCTGGCATTGGATCGCCAACCCTGCTTTTGCCGATGCCATTGCCCAGTTCACCCGGGAAGAAGCCCGCGAAGTAGAAGCTTACCGGCAAGCAGCGCAAGCGGCACTACCTTACCGGGAACAGGGATAGCCATAAACAAATACGGTCTGGGAGCTGGTTCCTGTTTGAGCCGCCGGAAGCCATAATAATAGCTGTCGGTAATGCTTCGCATTGATACCTGAGATTATACGAGACGTATACTGATTGGGTTTTAATCACCAACCAATGCATGCAGTCCGAGGTACCCCTGGAATGATTAAACCCCTTCGATGGCTCATCAGAACCACAGTATTTTTGTTGGTTCTGCTGGCAGGCCCCGCACTGATTGCGGCCTGCAGTAGTCAGTCTGGCCAGAGCTGGCGTAACGCCGATCGCTCCAGCGCAGGCATTGCGCCGCTACCCGGCCAGACGGAAGAAGCCATTGTGCAGGTTTATGGTGCCCGAGCTTATAACTGGCGCGGCAATTTTGCGGTCCATACCTGGATTGCGACCAAGGTGCGCGGGGCACCCACCTACGAGGTTCACGATGTTATTGGCTGGGGTTATAAGGCGGTGCGGTCACGCCCCGGTGAGCCGGATACCGCTTGGTATGGCAACCCGCCGATGTTGCTGGCAGATCTCCGTGGCGAGAAAGCGGATGCCGCCATCATCAATATCCGGACCGCTATCGACGCCTACCCCTTCGCGAATGAATACAAAGCCTGGCCCGGGCCCAACAGCAATACCTTTGTAGCCTGGGTAATCCGGCAGGTACCCGAACTGAATGTTGCGCTGCCCAACATTGCCATCGGAAAAGACTATCTCGCTGACGGAGTATTTGCGAAAGCTCCCAGCGGTTCGGGCTACCAGTTCTCCCTCAATGGTTATTTTGGCCTCATGGCGAGTATCCGGGAAGGTGTTGAACTGAACATCCTCGGCCTCAACATCGGTATTGACCCTCTGGCCTTGGCCGTCAAATTGCCCGGGATCGGGCACATTGGCCTGCGCGACCCCTGGATGGATCGCTCGACGTGGCGCAAAGCCCCGGTTATGGAGCAGGTTTCAGATGCCAATTGACGGAAAGCGTTCAATCACTGTGTATACCGAACCACCGGAGCCTTGTTTGCTCTCAAAGAGTACAAACTGGTCCACCTGAAACGACCCGAAAGCCGTTTCCCCATACTCGGCCAGCAAGCTCTGAACCGAACCGGGCTGGCGCTTGAATCTGGCCAGGGTGATATGGGGACGAAATGCCCGACTTTCAGTTGTTAATCCGAGGTTCTCCATTTGGCCTTTAATCGCGCTATGTAGGCTGGCAACGGGAGCCGCCGGCTGGACTCCCGCCCAGAGATTTCGGGGGGCACGAGGCTGACCGAAACACCCCATACCCGCAACATTCAGCTCAAAAGCCGCCAGGGGAATATGGCGGGCAGCCTCGCACGCCGCCAATAGACGTTCTTCTTCCACGTCGCCAAGGAACAGCAAGGTGATGTGCATCTGCTCAACACTTTGCCATTTGGCACCTGACACCTCTGCCCTCACCTTCAACAGGCGACCTTTGATCTGAGCGGGAATCTCCAGTCCGAAGAATATTCTGCGCATGGCTTTATTCCTCATAACTCAAAAATAAATCTGTCCCGGTTCTTTCATCGGCGTTTACTGTTTACTTTAGTTACCGGAGTTTCTGCATGATTACCAGGAGTGCTTCAAGCTTATGAATGAAAACCTCAAAACCCGAGGCCCCGCCGTCCGTGCGGAACAACTGATCGATGTTTATCATGCCCGCCTGGATGTACCTTCGCCCTGGACCGTGATCAGCGATCAGGTCATGGGTGGCGTTTCCAGTGCTGCACTGCAACAGGACGACCGTCATAACTCGACCTGCACCTGTTTGACTGGCCGCACCCGTCTCGAGAACAACGGCGGGTTCGTGCAGATGAAGCTTGAGATCGGGCCGGGTTGGTTGCGCGCTGACTACAGGGGCCTATTCATCGAGCTGTGCGGCGCGGCGCACGACTATAATCTGCACGTAAAAACGAATCAGCTGGACAGGCCCTGGCAATCCTTTCGCTGCACCTTGCCGGTGAAGCCGCAATGGACTCGATTCATTGTGCCCTTCGAGCAACTTCGCGCCCACCGTACCGACGCTGAGCTACAACCTGCGGATATCAGAAGCGTTGCCGTGGTCGCCATTGGCACGGCGTTCGATGTCGACGTCTGCGTGCGGCGGTTTGGCTTTTTCCTTTAAAACCGGGGCATACGTTATCGCGATCGCTGCTACACTGGCGACAAATCCTACACGTTGGCACAATTCCAGAGGGGCTGCGCCTGGCAGGGAAATGGAAACACAGGATAAAAACATGGAGTCCGTATGAACAAGCCTTCGGCAAATCAGAACCCGGAACAAAAGGCTCGTGACCGGATAGACAAGCAGCTTATTGCAGTTGGCTGGCTGGTACAGGATAAGACATCGATCAACCTGAACGCTGGCCCCGGAATAGCCGTTCGTGAATACCAGACCGACGTTGGCCCAGCGGACTATGTATTGTTTGTGGCTAAACAAGCCGCTGGCGTGATCGAGGCCAAGCCGGAAGACTGGGGCCATAAGATTACGATGGTGGAGGATCAGTCGCAGGGTTATGCTAATGCGACCCTGAAATGGGTCAACAACCCAACAGCCCTGCGTTTTGTATACGAAAGCACCGGTGTGATTACCCGGTTCACCGACGGCGGAGATCCTGCCCCTCGCTCACGCGAAGTCTTCAACTTCCACCGACCAGACACCCTGGCCGAATGGTTGAGCCAGCCAGCAACCTTGCGCGCCAGCGTGCAACAGCTTCCGCCACTGGTTCATGACGGCCTGCGCGACTGTCAGATTACCGCCATCACCAATCTGGAAAAATCCTTCAAGCAGGACAAGCCCCGCGCCCTGGTACAAATGGCCACCGGTTCCGGCAAAACCTTTACCGCCATCACCGCGACCTACCGGCTGCTGAAACACGCAGGCGCCAAACGCATCCTGTTTCTGGTGGACACCAGAAACCTGGGCGAACAGGCCGAGCAGGAATTCATGGCCTTCCTGCCCAATGACGACAACCGCAAGTTCACCGAGCTATACAGCTTGCAGCGGCTCAAATCATCTTTTATGGCCACCGACACCCAGGTCAGCATCAGCACCATCCAGCGCATGTACTCTCTGCTCAAGGGTGAAGAGCTGGATGAAGCCACAGAGGAAAGTCCGCCGACCGGCGCCAACCTTTTGAGCAAAACCCCATTGCCGGTGGTGTATAACCACAAGATTCCCCCGGAGTTCTTCGATTTTATCGTCATAGACGAATGCCACCGCTCGATCTACAACCTGTGGCGCCAGGTGATCGAATACTTTGATGCCTACCTGATTGGCCTCACCGCCACACCGGACAACCGCACCTACGGCTTCTTCAACAAGAACGTCGTCAGCGAATACGACCACGAAAAAGCCGTAGCCGATGGCGTCAACGTGGGTAATGAAATCTATGTCATCGAAACTGAAAAGACTAAACAGGGTGGCGTGCTGACCGCCAAGCAGCAGATAGAAAAGCGCGAGCGCCTGACCCGCAAAAAACGGTGGGAGATTCAGGATGAAGACGAAGCCTACACCGGCAAGCAGCTCGACCGGGATATCGTCAACCCGGACCAGATCCGCACCGTGATCCGCACCTTCAAGGAAAAACTGCCGGACATTTTCCCCGGACGGAAAGAAATACCGAAAACCCTCATCTTCGCCAAAACGGACAGCCACGCCGACGACATCATCCACTCCGTGCGCGAGGAGTTTGGCGAGGGCAATCAGTTCTGTAAAAAGATCACCTACAAGATCAAGGAAGACCCGAAATCTTTGCTCGCCCAGTTCCGCAACGATTACTACCCGCGCATCGCCGTCACCGTAGACATGATTGCCACTGGCACCGACGTCAAACCACTGGAATGCTTGCTGTTCATGCGCGACGTCAAAAGCCGCAACTACTTTGAACAGATGAAAGGCCGAGGCACCCGCACCCTGGATGCCGACAGCCTGAAAAAGGTCACGCCCTCCGCCACCAGCGCCAAAACCCATTACGTGATTGTCGACGCCATCGGTGTGACCAAATCCCTGAAAACCGCCAGCCAGCCACTGATCACCAAACCCGGCGTCTCCCTGAAGAATCTCGCCATGGGCGTAATGATGGGCCAGCACGACGAAGACACCGTCAGCTCGCTGGCCGCCCGTCTGGCGAGGCTCGACAAGCAACTGGACGACAACGAGCGCGCCCGCATCAGTGAAAAGGCGGAAGGCAAACCGCTGCTGCTGATTGTTGGCGAACTCTTCAGCGCCATCAACCCGGACACCATCGAGCAAACAGCCCTGACCATTACTGGCCAATTGCAAGGCACCAATCCCGGCGACAGCGCCCGCGATCAGGCCCGCGAACAACTGGTCGGCCAGGCCGCCAACGTATTCAACGGCGAACTGGTGGAACTGATCGACAGTATCCGCCGCGATAAAGAACAAACCCTCGTCCACGACGACCTAGACAGTGTTATCACCGCAGAGTGGGCAGGCGACACCGAAGACAACGCCAAAGCCCTCACCCAGGAATTTGCAGACTACCTGCAAGAGCACCGCGACGACATAGAAGCCCTGAGCATCTACTTCCAGACCCCGGCCCGTCGCAGCGACATCACCTATCAGATGATCCGTGAACTGCTCGAACGCCTGCGCAGCGACCGTCCCAAGCTGGCGCCACTGCGCGTCTGGCAAGCCTACGCTCATCTGGACAACTACAAGGGCGACAGCCCCATCGGCGACCTGACTGCGCTCGTCGCTCTACTCCGCCGCGTCACCGGGCTGGACAACACCCTTTCGACCTACGCCGCCACCGTGCGGCGCAACTTCCAAAGCTGGATCATGCAACACCACAGCGGCGCCGGTGAAAAATTCAATGAGGAACAAATGGCTTGGCTACAAATGGTCCGCGACCACATCATCAGCTCCTTCCATATCGAGCGCGATGATCTGGAAATGGCACCGTTTGACAGCAAAGGGGGTATGGGAAGGATGTATCAGTTGTTTGGCGACGGGATGGATGAAGTGATTACAGAATTGAATCGGGAGTTGGTGGCGTGATCATTACAGACTCTACAAATGGAGAAGCTACAACAGAAAGTTGGACGCCAGAATCATTCCCTATCCCTAATCACTGGGTATATGCAGATTTTGAACAAGTATTTGAAAACATTCCGCTAACCGGTTTGAAGATTCCGCAGAAGGAGTATCAGAAATCAGGTGAGCACGCCGTGGTTGATCAGGGCGCTGATTTGATCGGTGGTTATACCAACGATTCGAACAAGGTGTTAAGCATCTCGCGCCCTGTCATAGTATTTGGAGACCATACCAAATGCTTCAAGTACATATCGTTTCCATTTGCCCCCGGCGCAGATGGTGTGAAAGTTCTTATGCCTAGAGATGTTGTCTCGGAAAAGTATGCTTTTTATGCGAGCAAATCATTGCGGCTGCCTGACCGTGGTTATTCCCGACATTTTTCTTTTCTGAGGAAAAGTAAATTTCCGTTACCCCCTCTCAACGAACAACACCGCATCGTCGCAAAAATCGAGACCCTGTTCTCCGAATTGGACAATGGCACCGAATCCCTGAAAACCGCCCGCGAGCAACTCAAAATCTACCGCCAGACCGTGCTCAAACACGCCTTCGAAGGCAAGCTCACCGCCCAATGGCGCGAACAAAACAAGGACAAACTAGAAACATCCCAACAACTCCTCGCCCGCATCCAGCAGGAACGCCAGGCTCGCTACCAGCGGCAACTAAAAAACTGGCAGACCACCGTCAAGGTGTGGGAAGAAAATGATAAAGAAGGAAAAAAACCAGCTAAGCCCATGACTCCTTCAGGCATTCGTTATCCTGCAGAATTGGAGCTGACGGATTTGCCGGGCGGCTGGTGCTGGGTTGAATACGCAGGGCTTTGTGAGCAGATTCGAAATGGAATTTCTGCAAAGCCAGAAGGAGATTCAGGTACTAAGATTTTCAGAATTAGCGCGGTAAGAGCAATGGAATTTGCTCTTGATGATGTCAGATACATCCAGAACATAGGTGGCATTTACGATCAATACCTTCTCGCGCAAGGGGACCTAGTTTTTACCCGGTATAACGGATCGAGGAACTATGTTGGAGTTTGCGCTGAATATAAAGGAGATGGGACTCATCTTTACCCTGATAAGCTTATACAAACTCGCATTGGCGTGCCGTCCCTGAGCTCTAAATTTTTGGAAGGTGCGATAAATTGCGGTGATTCTAGGCGGTTCATTGAGTCTAGGATCAGGACTACCGCTGGTCAATCGGGTATATCTGGCGGTGATATAAAATCGATACCGATTCCGGTGTGCGGCACTGAAGAGCAGGAGCAAATAGCGATTTATTTGTCTGAACAAACTTCAGAAATTGATAAAATGGTCGAAGAAGTTGAAGCTGGAGTTCGTCGTGCCGAAACTCTCCGCCAATCCATCCTGAAAAAAGCCTTCTCCGGCCAACTCGTCCCGCAAGACGCCAACGACGAACCCGCCAGCGCCCTGCTGGCCCGTATTCAGTCAGAAAATGCCACACATGCCGTTAGCGCTAACAAGACGACCAATAAAAAGCTGGCAAAACCTCGAAACAAGGAAGTTAGAGATGATTGAATCCCTGTCTATTTCCCAAGTGGCAACCTACGGTAACCAATCGGAGGTGCTGAATGGGCTATCGAAGTTAAACTTTATATTTGGTTCAAATGGTTCGGGGAAAACCACGATCAGCCGGGTGATCGCAGAAGCTGATGGGCATCAGCATTGCCGGATACTCTGGAAGGATGGCACAAAGCTGCAAGCGATGGTTTACAACAGTGACTTCGTTGACGCCAACTTCAATCAGTCGGGGGACATCAAGGGGGTGTTTACTCTGGGTGAGGAACAGGTTGAAACTCTAGAGAAAATTACAGCGTCAAAATCAGAGCTGGAAGCGCTGGAAGATCAGAGACAAGGCTTGCGAAAGACCTTGAATGGTGGCAATGAATCAAGCGGTAAGAATGGGGATCTGAAGACGCTTGATGATTCGTTTAAACACAAATGCTGGGAGCAAAAGCAACGATACGATGCCAATCTGAAAGGCGCATTTGAAGGCTGTCGTAATAGTGCTGACAAATTCAAAAGTAGAGTGCTTCAGGAATCGGTCACTAATACTGCAGCATTAGTTCCGCTAGCTGCTCTGGAAAGACGCGCTGAGACGGTATTCGACAAGACTCCAAGCAGGGAGGCCTTGGTCATATCCATCAATGTGAACAGCTTGATAGCACCCGAAACTGACTCTGTGCTCGGAAGGCGAATTCTTGGCAAGGCAGATGTCGATATTGCGGGCATGATTAATAAATTGGGTAATAGCGACTGGGTGCGCCAAGGCCGCAGATTTTATGATGTGACTGAAGGTGTCTGTCCCTTCTGCCAGCAAGATACAGAAGATGATTTTGCGAAGAGTTTGGCCGAGTACTTTGACGAAACCTTTGAGGCGGACAGTCAGGTAATCAGTGCCTTGGAAGTCAGTTACAAAACCGATTCTGTTCGACTCCAGGAATCTGTTGCATCAATTATTTCCAGCCCTTCTCGTTTCCTCGATATCGATAAATTGAAGTTAGAAAAACAGTTATTAGATTCCGTGATTGCCGGCAACCTCCAAATACTTGCGAGTAAAAAGAAGGAGCCAAGTCAGGTTGTGGAGATGAAAACTACTGCCAATGTACTCATAGCGATTAAGTCGTTAATTGATCAAGCTAATGCTGCAATTTCTGAGCATAACGCCACAGTTGATAATATTACTCAAGAGCATCGGACTTTAACGGCACAGTCTTGGCAATTTATTCTGGCGGAAATGAAATCTGATCTGGCGGACTATAACAAAAGGAAAAGTGGGCTCGATTCCGCAATTGGGTCGCTGAATGGGCAAATTGCAACTAAAGACAAGAAGATAAATAAGAAGGAACAGAAGATCCGGGAGCTGGAGAAGCAAATCACCAGTATTCAGCCGACAGTTGACGAGATCAACGCATTATTAAAGTCATTCGGATTTCATGGGTTTTCTCTTGCTAGCACGAGTGGTGATCGTTACTACAAGCTGGTTCGGGCGGATGGTTCAGATGCAAAGAACACGTTGAGCGAAGGCGAGCGCACCTTTGTAACATTCCTATACTTTTACCATTTGCTGAAAGGGAGCAACTCCGAAAGCGGTATTACCGATAACCGTGTAGTGGTTTTCGATGATCCGGTATCCAGCCTTGATAGCGATATTCTTTTCATTGTCAGCACTTTGATAAGGGGGCTGTTTGATGATGTTAAGTGCGGAAACGGTTATATCAAGCAAATTTTTTTACTCACCCATAATGTCTACTTCCACAAAGAAGTTAGTTTTAGTTTAAAGCGCGCCAGTGATCGAGCTTTAACTGAAGAAACATTCTGGATTGTACGGAAAGAGGGGCTGCTGTCTAAACTAATCAATCATCGATCAAATCCGGTCAAAACATCCTATGAGTTATTGTGGGCGGACGTGAAAGCTCCGCCTAAATCCAGCCTGACCATTCAGAACACGCTACGCCGTATCCTTGAAAACTATTTCAAGATTCTCGGCGGTATTAACCCAGATGACATCTGTGCAAAATTCGAAGGACACAATAAGTTTGTCTGCAAATCTCTTTTTGCATGGGTTAATGACGGTTCTCACTCAGTACATGATGATATTTATGTCTCGAATGGTGACACGACTGTAGAAACCTATCTGGCTATATTTAAAAAAATATTTTATGAGTCTGGCCATAGTGCTCATTACCAGATGATGATGGGTGAAAATTCAGAGCTGGAAGTGGCATGAACCCGACCAAACCCCAATCGCTCGAACTCTTTTTCATAGATGGTAAACCGGACGGCATGCTAACTGCCGAAGTTTTCAACTGGACCGGCCATGTCCTGATGACGCCCCGCACCCAGCTGAGCGCAGCCTTGAAGCGCAGCAAATCAAACCAGACTGGTACTACTGATAATGGAGGAGGCCAAGATGATCGAATACAAAACCGGCGACATCCTGCGTGAGGACGCCGACGCCATTATCAATACCGTAAATTGTGTCGGTGTCAT
Organism: Marinobacter sp. LV10R510-11A; assembly: GCF_900215155.1. NCBI lineage: Bacteria > Pseudomonadati > Pseudomonadota > Gammaproteobacteria > Pseudomonadales > Marinobacteraceae > Marinobacter > Marinobacter sp. LV10R510-11A. The sequence continues at coordinate 4,033,456 of NZ_LT907980.1, read as the reverse complement.
GGGCCGTGGGATTGCGCTGCAATTCAAAAAAGCCTTCCCAGATAATTTCAAGGCCTACGCCGCCGCGTGTAAAAATCGACAGGTTGAGCCGGGACGTATGTTTGTCTTTGAGACCGGGCAACTGACGGCGCCGCGCTACATCGTCAACTTCCCTACCAAGAGCCACTGGCGGGGTGCCAGCCGTATGGAAGACATCGATGCCGGACTCAAGGCTCTGGTCGACACGATCCACCAGTATCAGATTCAATCTATTGCTATTCCGCCTTTGGGCAGCGGCCTTGGGGGTCTGAACTGGGCAGAGGTGAAACCGCGCATTGAGTCGGCACTGCAACCACTCCGCGATGTGCAGGTGATTGTCTATGAGCCCAAGGGCGCACCGCCTGCATAAAAGATGGTGCATAAGCTGATGTACTTCATGCAAGAGGCAGGCGAGCCACTGCGGCTAAAATATCAAAAAGCGGGCTATGGCCCGTATGCGGAGAACAATGCCAGCCGTTTTCTCCTGCAACACCCGGACACCCTGTCGCGGTTTGATAAAGTGGCGCAGCTGGTTGAGGGCTTTGAATCGCCCTTTGGTCTGGGGCTGCTATCCACTGTGCACTGGGTCATCAACAAGGAGTCAGCTTCTACTCGGGAACAGGCCATCCGCCAGGTGTATGACTGGAACGATCGCAAACATCAGTTCTCAGAGCGTCAGATTGATTTGGCTGCCCGGGTATTAGAAACGAAGGGATGGACAGAAGCCGTCTAGGGAAGCGCCATTCAACAAAGTCATGTGCTATGTGCCCTGGTGAGCCTAATCTGGATTTGCTTGACCAGTGCTTGACCAATACTTGAGGGAGATCCCCCTGAACAAGTCAGCTTAATGCTGTTCACATATACAGTGTTTTGTTATTCTTCGGCTAACCGTTATGCCAAGTGGCGCGCCGCAAGGAGACACCCATGAGCAACAAACTCATCCGCAACAGCACCGCCGAGTTTTTAATCTTCACCGGCCAGGCTGGTGAGCAAAGCATTGAGGCACGGTATGAAGATGAGTCCATCTGGCTGACACAGAAGCTGATTGCTGAATTGTTTGGCGTTGATGTCCGCACTATCAATGAGCACCTAAGAAACATATTTAAATCCAATGAATTGGATGAGCGTTCAGTTATCCGGAAATTCCGGACAACTGCCGCAGATGGGAAAAACTACAACACCCAACACTACAGCCTCGATGCCATCATCTCTGTCGGCTACCGCGTCAACTCCCTACGAGCCACCCAGTTCCGCCAATGGGCCACTAGGGTGCTGCATGAATTTTCGATCAAGGGCTATGTGATTGACCGTGAGCGCATGGAAAACGGCAGCTTTCTGGGTGAGGATTACTTTGAGCGTTTGCTGGAAGAAATCCGTGAAATCCGGCTTTCGGAGCGGCGCTTCTATCAGAAAATCACCGACATCTATGCCACCAGTTTGGATTACAACGGTGAGGCGCCAACCACTAAGACCTTCTTTGCCAAGGTGCAGAACAAACTGCATTACGCCATCCATGGCCATACCGCGGCCGAACTGGTAAAGCTGCGTGCCGACAGCAGCAAGCCGAATATGGGGCTGACCAGTTGGACCAAGGCGCCTGAGGGCAAGATTCTCAAGACCGATGTGAGTACGGCGAAAAATTATCTGAGCAAGGATGAGCTAGATTCCCTGGGCAGAATCGTGAACGCCTACCTTGAGCTGGCGGAAGACCGCGCCAAGCGTAAAATTCCGATGACGATGGAAGATTGGGCGAAACGCATGGATGCCTTTTTACAGTTTGATGAACGCGATATTCTGCAGGACAACGGCAGCATCAGCGCCGCGTTGGCCCGCCAATACGCCGAAAGTGAATTCGAAAAGTACCGTATCATCCAGGACCGCTTGTTCGAGAGCGACTTCGATAAGCTGATCAAAAACAGCGATAACACGGCAGATAACGACTTAACCGATAAGGATTCAGCTGAATGAGCCCGGCAAGTGCCCCGATTATTTCCAAAGTATGGAGTTTCTGCACCACTCTGCGTGACGACGGCGTTGGCTATGGAGATTATCTGGAACAGCTGACTTACCTGATCTTCCTGAAGATGGCAGATGAGTACGCCAAGCCACCTTACAACCGTGATGTCGGCATTCCGGAACAGTACCGCTGGCATACGCTGAAAACCAAAAAGGGTGCGGAGCTTGAAGTGCTCTACGTGGAGCTGCTACGGGCACTGGGTACCCAAAAGGGAATGCTCGGCCAAATTTTTACCAAGGCGCAGAACAAGATCCAGGACCCAGCCAAACTCTATCGCCTGATTGATATGGTCGACAGCACCCAGTGGGTGGTCATGGGTGCGGACGTCAAGGGCGATATCTACGAGGGTCTGCTGGAAAAAAATGCCGAAGATACCAAGTCGGGTGCTGGCCAATACTTCACCCCGCGCGCTTTGATCCGGGCGATGGTGGACTGTTTACGCCCAGAGCCAAGCAAGACTATCGCCGACCCGGCCTGTGGCACGGGTGGATTTTTTCTTGCAGCATACGATTTTCTGACCGACCCACAGAATTACCAGCTGGACAAGGCGCAGAAGAGCTTTATCAAGCATGACACCTTCTTCGGCAACGAGATTGTCGCCAACACTCGCCGCATGTGCCTGATGAACATGTTCCTGCACAACATTGGAGAGATTGACGGTGATAGCCTGGTGTCGCCTAACGACGCCCTGGTGGCCGCTAGCCCTCGAAGTTTCGACTATGTGCTGGCCAACCCGCCCTTCGGCAAGAAAAGCTCCATGAGCTTTACCAATGAGGAAGGCGAACAGGAAACCGATGACCTGACCTACAACCGCCAGGATTTCTGGGCCACTACTTCGAACAAGCAGCTCAACTTTGTACAGCATATCCGGAGCATGCTGAAAACCACCGGCAAGGCCGCAGTGGTAGTACCGGATAACGTGCTGTTTGAAGGCGGTGCCGGTGAAACCATCCGCAGGAAGCTGCTGGAGAATACTGACCTGCACACCATTTTACGCCTGCCCACCGGAATCTTTTACGCCCAAGGCGTGAAGGCAAACATTCTGTTTTTTGATAACCAGACGGCCAGCCCAAGCCCTTGGACGAAAGAGGTCTGGTTTTACGATTACCGCACCAATGTGCATCACACGCTGAAGAAAAAGCCCCTGCGCTACGAGGATATGGTCGACTTTATCGCCTGTTACAATCCGGCGAACCGGCAGAAACGCGCTGAAACCTGGCATCCAGACACCAACCCTGATGGCCGTTGGCGCAAGTACAGTTACGAGGAACTGGTTGCCCGCGACAAAACCAGCCTGGATGTGTTCTGGCTAAAAGACAAAAGCCTGACCGACCTGGACAACCTGCCAGAGCCGGACGAACTGGCTGAAGAAATCATTGAGAATCTGGAGGCCGGGCTGAATAGTTTTCGGGAGGTTTTGGCAGGGCTGGGAGAGAAGGCTTGATATGAACACAACAACCAAGCCCCCATCCAGGGAAGAAGTTAAAAGCAACGATTGTAACCATCTCACGGTCACAAACCGCCCGGTTTACCCAGCGAACATTACGCCCGCGCCTACCAACACAGCGCCAATGGCGCGGGTGATCCGGCTGTCGGATTTCAGCAACAATGCCCCAAACCCACATCCAGCAAAGGTAAGCGCCAGCGTCGCAACGGAGAACCCAGCAAAGTAAGCCACCAACGTCGCTCCTGCCGGCATCTCAGCCCCATGGGCAAAACCATGAAACACCATAAACGCCGCAACCAGTGAGCCACCCACTGCGGTCGGCAGCTTGGCCATGGTGGCAATCAGAATACCCGCCAGCAGCACCGAGAGTGCAATACCGGTTTCCACGCCGGGCAGGCTCAGGCCACCCCAGGCGATACCGGCACCGAGGATCATGCCGCCGATGACGAACAGCGGTGTGCTGTTTTTCAGGGTGGCGCTCTGGCGCACGCTCCAGAAGCCGATGGCAACCATGGCCAGTAAATGGTCTAGGCCCAGCATGGGGTGTAACAGGCCGCTGGTGAAGCCGGTGCCTGCGTCGTGGCCTGCGTCGTGGCCTGCGTGGGCGGAGGCGGCTGTGGCGGTAACCATCAGGCCGGTGGCCATCAGTAGTCGTGTGAGTTTTGTCATGGTCGTTCTCCTTTGTCTTAAGTTTGTCTCAAGCGATTTCGGCGACTTTGTTCGGGCGTCTTTCGGGCAACATGCCCCTTTCCAAAATAAAGCTGATAATGGTCTCCAGCCCTACCCCGTCGTAAAGGTTGGCAAACACAAACGGCCGTTCGCCCCGCATCATTTTGGAGTCCCGCTCCATCACGCCCAGCGAGGCGTGGACGTATTCGGCGATGTCGATCTTGTTGATGATCAGCAGGTCGGATTTGGTGATGCCGGGGCCGCCTTTGCGGGGAATTTTGTCGCCTGCGGATACGTCGATCACGTACAGGGTGAGGTCAGACAGTTCCGGGCTGAAGGTGGCCGATAGGTTGTCGCCGCCGGATTCCACCATCACCAGTTCCAGGTTGGGGTGTCGGCTTTGCAGGTCGTCGATGGCTGCCAGGTTCATGGAGGCATCTTCCCGGATGGCGGTGTGCGGGCAGCCGCCGGTTTCCACGCCGAGGATGCGGTCGGCCGGCAGGGCGTCGTGCTTCAGCAGGAAGTCGGCGTCCTCTCTTGTGTAGATGTCGTTGGTGACCACGGCGATGTCGTAGTGGTCTTTCAGGGCACTGCACAGCTGGCGCAACAGGGCGGTTTTGCCGGAGCCAACCGGGCCACCCACTCCAACTCTCAAACAATGTTTCATGGCGTGTTCTCCGTTTCTCTTGTAATCAGCGTTTGTTCTTCAGCTTCTGAAAAGCCGTGAATACTGGGTTTCGTGTAAGGCGCTGCCGAGGGCCAGGCCGGGCAGGATCGGGCCAAGTTCCTCGTCGTCCCGCTGAAGAGCTGTCTCTACAGCGGTTACCAATAACGGGCGCATGTGTTCGGTGATGCGTTGGGCGGCGGTATGGCCAAGAGGCAGCGCCTTGCAGGCAGCCGCCAGCTGGTTTTCCAGCCAGGCCCAGGCGAAGCCGAGTAAGGTCTGGCGCTCGGGCACCTTCCGGTGGTGCGCCACCCAGGCGAACATGGTGATGTAACCGGGTTCGTGCGGGATCAGGCTGGCATCCGGCAGCAGGCCCAGGTTGCGCAGCAGGGTTACCAGAGCAGCGCCAAGGCGGGTGTCTTCGTCGCTCAGTTCGGCGGTTTCCCGGGTGGCGTGCAGCCAGTTGTTCCACTGTGCAATCGCCTCCGCATCATCGGCGGCCCAGGCCGTTTGCAAGCGCATCAGCAGGGGCAGTTCGCAACGGCTCAGGCCATCTTCCAGAACGCCCTCCAGCCATTGCTGCAAGTCCGTTTCGCTATCTACCCAACCGAGCTCAAAGGCGCTTTCCAGCCCTTGGGACCAGGCAAAGGCGCCGATGGGCAGCGCCGGGCTCACCAATTGCATCAGGCCCAGCAATGCCAGGTCGTTGGCTGCGCTTAGTTGGCTGTCAGTGGCTGTGAGCATGATCATGGTTGTGCCCATGGTGGTTATCGGGCTGCCCGGCCTTGGAGTAAGCGCCTGGCTCGGGGTCGAACTTGGCGCTGTGGTGCACAAGAGTGGCACCCAGGCGTTCTGCCAGCTCTTCCAGTACATGGTCTGGTGGAAAGCGAATCCAGCCGCCCTGATCGTCCTCGCCAATGGCGAGGGACACGTGGCGATTGCCCAGGTGGTAGCACAGGCGAGCCAGCGGCAGGCCAGCGGCAAGGCGTGCGGTAACCACCGGCTCCTCGGCGGCGCGAATGCGAATAACTTCGCCGGATCGAGCTTGCAGCAGGTCGCCATCACGCAGTACCGGGCCACGATCCAGAAACAGCCCAACGTCCTGGCTGGTTTCTGTGGTGGTTCGCAACCGGCCTCGCATGCGCAGCTCGTAAGGCAGGGTGAGGTTATCGTAGATTTCGGCGGCTTCCGCGTTGGCGATGCGTTTAGTTAGTTCCAACATAAAATTCTCCGGGTTTCGGCTCAGAACAGGTGGTAGCGCTGAGCCAGCGGCAATTCAGAGGCCGGCTCGCAGGTGAGCAGTTCGCCGTCTGCGTACACTTCGTAGGTTTGCGGGTCTACGGTGATGTGCGGGCAGGCGTCGTTCAGTTTCATGTCGGCTTTACGCACCTGCCGCACGTTTTTGCAGGCCGCCAGCGGGCTGTCCAGGCCCAGTGCTTTGCCAACGCCGGCATCTAACGCAGCCTGGCTGACGAACGTCAGGCGCGTGGCGCTGGCCGCTTTGCCGAAAGCGCCAAACATCAGGCGGTAGTGCACGGGCTGGGGCGTGGGGATAGAAGCGTTAGGGTCACCCATGGGCGCGGCTGCAATCATGCCGCCTTTCACGATAAGGGCCGGCTTTACGCCGAAAAACGCTGGGTTCCAAAGCACCAGGTCCGCCAGCTTGCCCACTTCTACCGAGCCCACTTCGTGGCCAATGCCGTGGGTGATGGCGGGGTTGATGGTGTACTTGGCGATGTAGCGTTTGGCGCGGAAGTTGTCGGCGCCCAGGCTTTCGTCTTCCGGCAGCAGGCCGCGCTGAACTTTCATCTTGTGGGCGGTTTGCCAGGTGCGGCACACCACTTCGCCCACCCGGCCCATGGCCTGGGAATCAGAGACGATCATCGAGATAACGCCCATGTCGTGCAGGATGTCTTCCGCGGCGATGGTCTCGCGACGAATGCGTGAATCGGCGAAGGCGACGTCTTCGGGGATATTCGGGTCCAGGTGGTGGCACACCATCAGCATGTCGAGGTGTTCGTCGATGGTGTTCACGGTGTAGGGCCGCGTGGGGTTGGTAGACGACGGCAGCACGTAGGGTTTGGAGCAGGCGGTGATGATGTCCGGCGCGTGGCCGCCTCCGGCACCTTCGGTGTGGTAGGTGTGGATGCAGCGTTCTTTGAACGCGGCCAGGGTATCTTCCACAAACCCGGATTCGTTCAGGGTGTCGGTGTGGATGGCCACCTGTACGTCGTATTTGTCCGCCACCGTCAGGCAGTTGTCGATGCTGGCCGGGGTGGTGCCCCAGTCTTCGTGCAGTTTCAGGCCGATGGCGCCGGCTTTTATTTGCAGTTCCAGGGCTTCGGGCAGGCTGGCGTTGCCTTTGCCCAGAAAGCCGATGTTCATGGGCTGGCTGTCGACGGCCTGGAGCATTTTGCCCATGTGCCAGGCACCGGGTGTGCAGGTGGTGGCGTTGGTGCCGGTGGCCGGGCCGGTGCCGCCGCCGAGCATGGTGGTAATGCCGCTCATGAGGGCTTCTTCAATCTGCTGCGGGCAGATGAAGTGGATGTGGGAGTCGATGCCACCGGCGGTAAGGATTTTGCCTTCGCCGGCGATGATTTCGGTGCCGGGGCCGATAACGATGGTTACATCTGGCTGGGTGTCGGGGTTGCCAGCTTTGCCGATGGCGGCGATGCGGCCGTTCTGGAGGCCAACGTCGGCTTTTACGATGCCCCACCAATCGAGAATCAGGGCGTTGGTGATAACGGTGTCCATCACGGTGTCGTCGGCGCGCTGGCTTTGGCCCATGCCATCGCGGATGACTTTGCCGCCGCCGAATTTTACTTCGTCGCCGTAGTGGGTGTGGTCTTTTTCGACCTCAATCCAGAGTTCGGTATCGCCCAGCCGCACGCGATCACCCACGGTGGGGCCGTACATGTCGGCGTAAGCCTGCCTTGTGATTTTCATTTCTGGCCCTCCCGTTTGCCCACCACGTCGAGTTTGCCCATAACGTCGCCCCGGAAACCGTAGATCTCGCGGTGGCCGGCAAAGGGAATCAGGGTGACCTGCCGCGACTGGCCCGGCTCGAAACGAATGGCCGTGCCAGCGGCTACGTCCAGCCGGTAGCCTTTTACTTTAACCCGATCGAAAATCAGAACGGGATTCGCCTCGGCGAAGTGATAGTGGGAGCCGATCTGAACCGGGCGATCGCCAGTGTTAGCGACGTCGATGGTGATGCGTTCGCGGCCTTCGCAGAGTTCGATGTCGCCGTCTTTGAGCTTGTACTCTCCGGGAATCATGGCGAGGTCCTCATACAATCGGGTTGTGAACGGTGACGAGTTTGGTGCCGTCCGGGAAGGTGGCTTCTACCTGCACTTCCGGGATCATGTTGGCGATGCCGTCCATCACGTCGGCCCGGGTCAGAATCTCTGCTCCGCTGCTCATCAGCTCCGCGACGGATTGGCCGGCTCTGGCGCCTTCCATGATTTCAGCGCTGATCAGGGCGATGGCTTCGGGGTAGTTCAGTTTCAGACCACGGGCTTTGCGGCGTTCGGCCAGCAGACCGGCGGTGAACAGCATCAGTTTGTCTTTGTCTCTGGGCGTCAATTCCATGGTCTGTCACTCCGTTTATCAATCTGCTATTCGCGCAGTTTGCGGGTAAGGGTGTTCGGGTAAGCGTGCTCAGGTCAGCCAGATTCGGGGAACGCTGGCCTGCTGGCCGGTGAGTCTTGGCCTGAGCAGTTCCCAGGCTTGCTGGCATAACGCCCAGGCTTCGTTTCTTTCCTGCCCCAAATAACGCAGCAGCACCACGCCACGGCGACGGGTAACGGCCCAGCGGTGGTTGGCGGGCAGGGTTTCCCTGAGCTCTTCGATGGCGGCGGCTTCGTCTTCCAGCCCAACAACCCACAGGGTGGCCTGCACGGTGGCGCCGCCCTGCCCCCAGTGGCCTTTGAATCGGGGATGTGTGGGGTCCATCAGCTGGCGTTCGAGCCATAACGGGCGACCATCCATCAGCAATCGAAAGCGCTGTTCCAGGTGGCCGGAGACGAACGGCAGCTTGCTGGCCGGGCGGCCGAGGGCGAGGATTTCCCAGCCGATGCATTTGGCACCGGTTTCCAGTTCGATGGTGGTGGTCTGCTCGCCTCGGGAGCCGTCAAACGCGAGGGTTTCCTGGGGCAGGTATTCAAGGATGCCGTTTTTTGCCACCTGCAAACGGGTGTGCTGCCCCCAGGCAACGCCGTGGCTGTCGGCTTTATAGAGCTTGGCAGCCGCCGGCGTGGTTAGCAGCACGTGGGCACCCTCACCGACGCTGGCCTCGATGCGAAGCTCGTCACCGCTGACCAGCCCACCGGGCGGATGCAACAGGTAAACGTGGCAGCAGCCATGTCGCCCTTCCGGGTAGAACGGCCGCTGAACCCTTAACGGGCCATGGTGTTTTCGGCGCACCAGGCGGGAAACAGGCTTCTCCTTGCCTTCGAGTCTTGCTTCATCTCTTGCTTCAAAGCGCAGAGACAAGCTGGCCGCCCAGCGCCGCTCCGAATCGAAGCGGTGGCCAGAATCCTGGCTTGGCTGATGGAAAACCGTCATACCGTCAGGTGCTTCTTGATCAGTTCATCGGTCAGGCCGGCGATTTCGCCTTCGGCCACGCGACGGCCCCGATCCAGAATGGCGAAGCGGTCGGCGTATTTTCGGGCAAACGGCAGCTTTTGCTCGACCAGCAACACGGTAAGGCCGTCTTCCTCAATCAGCTTGCGGATAACCTCACCAATCTGGGCGACGATGTTGGGCTGAATGCCCTCACCCGGCTCATCCAGAATCAGCAGGCGGGGTTCAATCACCAGCGCCCGGCCAATGGTGAGCTGCTGTTGCTGGCCGCCGGAAAGGTCGCCGCCCCGGCGGTGGCGCATTTCTTTCAGCACCGGGAACAATTCGTACACCCGTGCGGGGATTACCTTGCTGCCGTCTTTGCGCACGGCCAGGCCGGTGCGGAGGTTTTCTTCCACGGTCAGCAGCGGGAAGATCTGCCGACCCTGGGGCACGTAACCTATGCCGAGGCGTGCGCGGTCTTCTATTTTCTTTTTGGTGAGCTCCACGCCCTTGGCGAACGCGAGGGAGCCGCTTTTCACGCTTTCCTCGCCCATAATGCATTTCATCAGAGTGGTCTTGCCCACGCCGTTTCGCCCCATCACGCAGGTGCACTGGCCCTGGGGTACGTCCAGCTCCAGATCCCAGAGGGTGTGGCTTTCGCCGTAATACTGGTTGAGCTTGTTGATCTTGAGCATCAGGCTTTCCATTGGCATCAGGCTTCCTCCCCGAGATACACCTTGATCACTTCCGGGTCGTTGGAGACCTGGTCCATGGAGCCTTCCGCCAGCACACTGCCCTGGTGCAGAACGGTGACTTTGCGGGCGATGGAGCGCACAAAACCCATGTCGTGCTCCACCACCACCACCGATTGTTTGCCGGCCAGGCTGGTGAGCAGTTCGGCGGTGCGTTCCATTTCCTGTTCGGTCATGCCGGCGACCGGCTCATCCACCAGCAGCAGGCGCGGCTTCTGCATCAACAGCATGCCGATCTCCAGCCACTGCTTCTGGCCGTGGGAGAGGATGCCGGCCAGGGCTTGGCGCAGCTGCTTGAGGCCGATCATTTCCAGCACTTCATCGATGCGATCCCGGTATTCGGGTTTCATCTGGGCGGTGAGCGTGGGAAACACCCGCTTGTCTGTGGCCATGGCCAGCTCGAGATTTTCAAATACCGTCAGCGCTTCAAATACCGTGGGCTTCTGGAACTTGCGACCAATACCGAGAGAAGCGATGTCTGGCTCGCTCAGGGTGAGCAGGTTGTGACGGCTGCCAAACCACACCGAGCCGGTATCCGGTCGGGTTTTTCCGGTGATTATGTCCATCATGGTGGTTTTGCCTGCACCGTTAGGGCCGATGATGCAGCGCAGTTCGCCGTCGTCGATGGTGAGGTTGAGATTGTTGATGGCCCTGAAGCCGTCAAAACTGACGTTCACGTCTTCCAGGTAAAGAATGGGGCCGTGCCGCACATCCACGGGGGACTGTGCCGGCGCGAGAAATTCAAATACCTTATCCCGATTGGTCAGTTCCTGAAGAAGGCTCATGCGGTAGCCTCCTGTTCTGGAAGGGTGTTACCGGCGTCCTTGGCTTTCTTCGGCTTGAACAGCAGGCCGGCGATGCCTTTGGGCAGAAACACGGTCACCAGAACAAACAACCCGCCGAGCGCAAACAACCAGGCGTCCGGCATGATGCCGGTGAACACTGTTTTGCCATAATTCACCAATATTGCACCAATGACGGCGCCGTATAGCGTAGCGCGGCCACCGAGTGCCACCCAAACCACCACCTCGATGGAGAACAGCGGCGAGAATTCGCTGGGGTTGATGATGCCTACTTGAGGCACATAGAGCGCACCCGCCACACCGGCCAGCATGGCGGAGACCACAAACACAAAGAGCTGCACCCGCTCTACCCGGTAACCGAGGAACCGTGTGCGCGCCTCGGCATCCCGGCAGGCAATACTCACACGGCCGAGCTTGCTGGTAACAATGCCGCGGCAGATCAGGTAGCCAATGGCCAAGGCAATGCCGGTGGCGATGAACAGGCCAAGCCGGGTGGCATCGGTGCGCAGATCAAAGCCGAGGATGTCCTTGAAGTCGGTCAGTCCGTTATTGCCGCCAAAACCCATCTCGTTGCGGAAGAAGGCCAGCATCAGTGCGAAGGTCAGCGCCTGAGTGATGATGGAGAGGTAGACCCCGGTCACCCGTGAGCGAAAGGCCAGGAAGCCAAACACCAGAGCCAGGATGCCTGGCGCCAGCAGCACCATGATGAAGGCAAACCAGGCCATGTCGAAGCCGAGCCAGTACCAGGGCAGCTCCTGCCAGTTCAGGAACACCATGAAGTCCGGCAGCATCGGGTCGCCGTAAATGCCGCGATCACCAATCTGGCGCATCAGGTACATGCCCATGGCGTAGCCACCCAAAGCGAAGAAGGCGCCGTGGCCCAGGCTGAGGATACCGAGGTAGCCCCACACCAGATCCACCGCCACCGCCAGCAGCGCGTAACACAGGTACTTGCCCAGCAGCGTGATGGTGTAGGAGCTTACATACAGGGCGCTGTCCTGCGGCATGAACACATGTAGCACACTGACAATCACCAGGGAGGCGAAGAGCACACCCAGGAAAATTCGAGTGGAACGTTCCTGCAAGGGTCTTGTTAACCACATACCTTAACCCTCCGCCGCACGGCCCTTCTGGGGAAAGAGTCCCCGGGGGCGTTTCTGAATGAACAGGATGATGAAAACCAGCACCATGATTTTGGCGAGTACTGCGCCGACCCAGGGTTCCAGAAGCTGGTTGATAGTGCCCAGCGTCATACCCGCCAGCAGGGTGCCCCAGAGGTTACCCACGCCGCCGAACACCACCACCATGAAGGAGTCGATGATGTAGCTCTGGCCCAGATTGGGGCCAACGTTGGTGATCTGGGAGAGTGCAACACCGGCCAGGCCGGCCACGCCGGAACCAAGAGCGAAGGTGAGGATGTCCACTCTCGTAGCCTTGATACCCATGGAGCGGGCCATGGCCCGGTTCTGGGTGACTGCGCGTACTTCCAGGCCTAGACGAGTCTTGCGCATGATCAGCATCAGGCCCGCGAACACCACCAGCGCAAAGCCGATCACGTACAGGCGGTTAAGTGTTAACGACAGCGCTTCGTTGATCATCACCGAGCCGCTCATCCAGTCCGGCGTTATCACGGTGCGATTGAGCGGTGAAATAACCGTGCGCACAAATTGCTGCAGGATCAGGCTGACACCAAAGGTCGCCAGCAGGGTTTCCAGCGGGCGGCCCTTCAGGTGCTGGATCACAGTGCGCTCTATCGCGATACCCGCCAGTGCCGCCACCAGAAAACCGGCAGGGATGGACAGGATCAGCGCCAGGCCGGGCTGGCCCGGGAGCAATTGCTGCATGCCCCAGGTGGTGTAGGCACCCAGCATCATAAGTTCGCCGTGGGCCATGTTGATGACGCCCATCACGCCGAAGGTGATGGCAAGGCCAATGGCGGCCAGCACCAGTACCGACCCAAGAGACAATCCAAAATACAGGGTCTCGGCGGCACGGTTCAGTGTCAGTTTCTGTTCGATACTGGCCATGGCCTCGGTGGCTGCAGCTACCAGCGCAGCATCGTCGCTGCGCATAGCTTGTTGCAGGGCAGCGCGGGCTTGTGAGTTGAGGCTGCCGGAGAGGGTTGCCACGGCAGCGACATTGCCCTGCTCTTCCACTTTATAGATGGCCAGGGCTTCGGTGAGTGCCGCCTGAACCGACGTACTCTCTTCGGTTTCAATCAGCTCAGGGATGCGCTCAGCCAGAGTGCCGTCCACGCTGCCTTTGAGGGCACGGGCGGCGGATAAACGGTTGTCCTCATCAGGACTCTTCAGATCAATCACCGATAGGATGCTTTCCAGCTCATTACGCAGAGCGTTGTTGACGCGAAGGGTATCGATATCGCGGCGGGACATTTCACCGAGGTTTTCGCCGGTAAGTGCGCTTTCAACGGTCCAGTCCCGGCCCCGGTTTTCCAGCACTATGATGAATTGGCCGCTGGATTCAATGCGGCCCAGCTTGTTGCTGGCGTAGGATTCGAGCCAGCCTCGGGCGCGCTCATCGCCGCTGCCGGCGATCTGGTTGACCACCTCTTTCGTTTCCGCGAATGAGGATTCCGCCAGTGCGGTAAGCAGTTGCTGCGCTTCCGAATCTTCTACCTGTGCCTGCGAAAGGCCGGGACAAAGTATAATGAAGGCGAACAGCAGATGGCTGAGCAGTCGAGAGATGCCCATGGTTGCGTCCTGTCCTGGTGAATAAGCGGTTAAACGAGAAATGCTGTGTTAAAAAAGCGGACGAGGAAAAAGCCCCCGCCCGCAAAACGGTGCTAACCGTTTGAAACGTTACTCAGCAGCGACTTTCGCCTTACCACCGCAGGTGCCGGAAACCACGTTGAAGTTTCCGCAGAACAGCGGCTTGCGCCAGTCACTGATCAGGTCTTTGGAACCCGGCAGGAAGTCAGACCAGGCGTCACCCGCCACGGTAGACGGCGTTTCCCAGACTACGGAAAACTGACCGTTGTCCTGAATCTCGCCAATCAGCACGGGCTTTGTGATGTGGTGGTTCGGCATCATGGTGGCGTAACCACCGGTGAGGTTGGGAACGGATACGCCGATGATGGCGTCTTTCACGGCGTCTACGTCAGCCGTTCCAGCTTTCTTAACCGCTTCAATGTACATATTGAAGCCGATGTAGTGTGCTTCCATGGGGTCGTTGGTGACGGCGTCTTCGTTACCGGAATAGGCAGCCCAGGCATCGATGAAATCGTAGTTGGCGTCACTTTCCACGCTCATGAAGTAGTTCCAGGCCGCCAGATGTCCCACCAGAGGGCCCGTGTCTATGCCAGACAATTCCTGCTCGCCCACGGAGAAGGCGACCACCGGAATGTCGGCGGCGTCGACACCTTGGTTGCCCAGTTCGCGGTAAAACGGAACGTTGGCATCGCCGTTGATGGTTGAAACCACGGCGGTCTTTTTACCGGCGCTTCCAAATGCCTTGATATCGGAAACGATGGCCTGCCAGTTGGAATGACCAAACGGCGTGTAGTTGATCATGATGTCTTCAGCGGCCACGCCCTTATCCTTGAGATAGGTCTCGAGGATCTTGTTGGTGGTGCGCGGGTAAACGTAGTCGGTACCTGCCAGAACCCAGCGCTCAACGCCGATGTCGTTCATCAGGTAGTCAACCGCCGGAATGGCCTGCTGGTTGGGCGCTGCACCGGTGTAGAACACGTTCTCGGAGGATTCCTCACCCTCGTACTGAACCGGGTAAAACAAAAGGCCATTCAGCTCTTCTATCACCGGCAGTACGGATTTACGGGAAACCGAGGTCCAGTTACCGAAGATCACGTCCACTTTTTCTTTAGCCAGCAGCTCACGGGCTTTTTCGGCGAACAGCGGCCAGTTGGAGGCGGGGTCCACAACCACCGGTTCAAGCTGACGACCCAGCACACCGCCGGCTTTGTTCTGCTTTTCGATCAGCATCAGCATGGTGTCTTTCAGGGTGGATTCACTGATCGCCATGGTGCCGGAGAGGGAGTGCAGGATACCGACCTTGATAGGATCTTCAGCGGCAACGGCGTTAAAAGAGATGGAAAGTGCCAGGGCGGAGAGGCTCAGCTTAAGGTGTTTTTTGATGCTCATTTCGTCATCCTTTGCATTCTAGTGGATTGCGCAGTTCGTCAGTAACGCAAACCTCTACTGCATGAGCCGTTCCAGACTCAAAAAACTCCTTTATATTTCAGGCAGTTACTTTCGAAAAGGGAAGCACTGCGCGACTTATGCCGCACAGCATCGGGGCCAAAAACGTGCAACCGAAAGCGGTGCGCTCAGTTATGGTGCAATATGGCTGGAAGGTGTTTTCAGGCTGCGGCCACACACTGAAGCCCCGGCTAAACACCAAACCAATGAACACCGGAGTAAGGCCTTTAACCTTTTGTTCAGCGGCAGCCTTGGCAGAGCGAAGCGGCGAGAAGGCTGCCCGGTGGAGGGCCCACCAGGCCCGGAACGAACTGGAGCTATTTATTGGGCGACAACGGAACGGGGCCTAGATGGAAGTCTTGATAGCCGATATATCAAACGGCTTAGGTGTTCCGCTTGATTCACCCTCAGAAAGGGCTTGCCTAAGCGTGGCAAGACGTACTTGGGCTTGCTGGTCTCGCCGGATGAGATGGCGGATATACTCACTATCATTGCCGAACTGACCGCTTTCAATCTGACCTTTCACCCAACCGTCCTGTTGCTCAGTCAGCGTAATAGTTTTCCGGTGCATGCTCATAGCTGGTGCTCCTAACACAGATAAAGTATGACAATATCATACCATTTACTTGCACCGAATCAATGCACCACTTATTGGCGCCCGACTAGCGTGTCCGGTGGGCAGCCGCCACTTGGCTTACCGTATTCAGTCATGAAGAAGCGATGTCGGTGTGCGGGCAGCCGAAAGCGGGGCTCTCAGTTATGGTGCAGTCTGGCTGGAGGGAAGGAGAGAGGATGCGAGGCGATCAAAGCCGCGCCGCATCCATAGCCTCTTGATAAGGCAACGGCCGGGCAAGCAGAAAGCCTTGGGCCTGGTCGCAGCCGCGCTCGTGCAGCATGGTTAGTTGCTCTTCGGTTTCCACGCCTTCAGCGATAACCTTAAGCCCCAGGCTATGAGCCATGGCGATGATGGTGTTAACGATCGCCTTACTGCCCGGGTCTGTGGTCACTTCTGCGATGAAGGATTTGTCGATTTTGAGCGTGTCTATCGGGAAGCGCTTCAGGTAGCTCAAGCTGGAATAGCCGGTGCCAAAGTCGTCCAGTGAAATATTCACGCCCAAATCGTTCAGCTCCACCATCGTGACAATGGCCGATTCAACGTCGTAAATCAGGGCGCTTTCAGTGATCTCCAGTTCCAGGTCGGCCGGCCTCGCGCAGCACCCATTCGCCGATAGGTATAATTAATCCGGTCTTTTCGGCCAAGGGAATGAAACGATCCGGAGCAATCATGTCCTGCGTGGGATGATGCCAGCGCAGGAGGGCCTCCAGCCCTACAACCTGACGAGTCGCGATGTCGACCTGGTGCTGATAATACAACTGGAGCTGCCCCTGCCCCAGCGCATGTCTCAATGATGTTTCCAGAGCCAGTCCATCATCAGCATCCCCGTCGATTCGCGAAACGAAATGCCGGTAATCATTGCCCCCATGTTCCTTAATGGCGGCCATAGCGCTTCTGGCGCTGTTGATCATTACATCCATGTCCCTGCCGTTGCGCGGGTACTCTGCGATGCCCATGCTGCACGAGACGAACAGCTCCTGGCCGTCGTCCAACACAATCAACGAGTGCAGTTCGCCGGCTATACAGTTAGCGATTTCGGCAGCGTTCGCTGCACTCTGGCCAGGACGCAGCACAATGAATTCGTCGCCCCCCCAGCGGGATACCGTATCGGCCTTGCCCACACATGAGCTGATCCGCTTCGCCACCTGTCGGAGCACGTCATCACCGCCGCTGTGCCCAAGGCTGTTGTTAACCTGTTTGAAGCGGTCGATGTCCATATACACAATGCTGACGATGCCCTGATAGCTGTCGGCCAGGAACATCGCCTGCTGCAGCCGATCCGTCAGCAGCAGGCGATTTGGCAGATCCGTGACACTGTCGAAATGCGTCAGGAACTTCAGCCGCTGGCTCTTATCCAGATTAGCGATTGCAAACGAGATATCGCCGGCAACCTCATGCAGAAGCTTCATTTCGGCCTGATCAAAAGAAAACGGCTCGCGCCGATAGAGTACCAACGCCACTTCCAGGGATTCGTCCTGCGACGTCAATGGGAAAGCCACCAGCGCCCGTATCCCAAGATCGACTAGGCCCCTCAAATCAACGTTGCCATGGTGCTCCGCCAGATCGTTGCGCACGACAACGTGATGGCTGTTCAGGCAATCGCGGATGGTATCCGTCTCGTAGTCGGACAATCGCCGAGCTTCAAGCCGTTTGTCGGCAGCGTGCGCGTGCAGGATCTTGCACTGACCTGACTTCCTGTCGCGCTCCACGACCAGTGCGGCGGGCAGATCACCTTCCTCCACCGTAATTCGCGTCGCCTCCTCGCAAAGCGCGTCACGGGTCTGTGCACGCACGATCAGCGTGTTGATACCGCTTAGTACTTTGTGAATGCGGTTGAGACGCAGAATTTTCAACTCGGCTTCCGCGCGCTCCGTGATGTCCACGATCGCCGCCATGACATAGCGACCATCGGCTGTCTGCACGGGATTCAGAGCGATCTCGGCGCGGAACTCCGTGCCGTCCTCACGCAAGGCGAACAAATCTCGACCTTACCCTATCATCCGCTGCTCTGGGCTGCGCTGGTACTCGCTGCGAAAGCCGGTGTGCCCCTTGCGAAACCGATCAGGCATCAGATGTTCTACCGACCTGCCTACCAACTGACCTGCCGGGCTGAGCCAGCCCGCCAGTACCGGCGTCACAATAATGAACGGCAACAGGCGCCGCAGGGAGCGACCACCAATGTAAGAACTCGCGGCGGAGTACATCAAGCCGTCGCCAGGCCGAACGAAAAGCATGCCTGCACCACAGAGCACGAACAGCACCGCCGTGTGCAGAGCCATGGTGGAAAAAACCGACAGCCTAAACTGCTGCACGCCGAACACATAACCGATCAGCGCCGCGCCGCTAATCATGATCACTGCCAGGGCGAGGATTTGCAGTATCATTGTTGAGCGGTGTAACGGCGTCGCGATGGCCAGCCACGCGGCACCGATCATGGTGAAACACAACGCCGCAGCCCCCGACATCCGCCCGGGCCAGTCCTCTGGAGCCGTCGCCGTGTCCAAAATCACCAAATTATCGATGCCCAGCTGCCAACCTGACCCATATTCGAAAAGCGTGAGACCCGACACCACGAGTATGAACAAAGCCAGAAGCGCCGCAACCGGATCACTGGCCGAAGCCGCAGCAGGCGCCTTACGCTTCAGAATGAAGCCGCAAGCGATGAAGCAAAGTGCCGTGTTGAACTTCATTGACTGGAAAGTGGGCAGTATGCGTTTGCCAGCCTCGATATCGAAGACCCATGACACCAACACAACGGCGCCGATGGCGATGATCACCCAGCCGATATGGCTGGCGATACGTCTGCACATTCCGTGCAAGTCCAGGGCTGCAACTTTGTGAGGGTAGTTTATACCTGACATGGCATACTTCCTTTCCTTACCCGGGATGAATTCGTCAACTCTATCGGTTCACCGGCCTAAGATAGCCAACTTTACAACAAACGCCTAACGGTTAGGGTTTGACACATGAGCTTGATCAGCGATCAAGCAACACCGGCTCCGGTTTCAGAAACGGTGCCGGATCGACCGGGCCGCCTGAGTAAATCCCAAAGTGGAGATGGGGTGGCGTGGTTCTGGCGTTACCGGTGTTGCCCACGTATCCGAGTATCTCGCCTCTTTTAACCGTGGCGCCGGTTTCGATCGCGAATGAATCCAGGTGGGCGTAGTAATATCGGGCACCGTCGAGTCCCAGCATACCGCCCGATAGCCACACGTGGTTGCCGCCAATGCCACTTGTGCCGATTCGGACATTGCCATCGATTACTGCCCTGACCGGCGCTCCCCTTTTAGCAAAGATATCCACGCCGTGATGCTCTCGGGCGCCGCCGTCGCGCGATGCGCCGGACCTGCTACCTATATCGCGCTGCGACGCGTCTACTACGGGAAACGGCAGTGAGCCGCCAACGGCGGTAGCCAACGAATACTTCACGCTGGCAAACAACTCCGGTTGGAGCACAATGCGGTAGTCGCCAGATTGAGACACAACCCGGCTATTGTTTGAGCCATCTGCGTCCAGTTCCGCGACAGTTAACCACCCTTGGCTGTCACTTTTGCGCCCTTCTAGGCTGGCGTATAACTGACTGCCGGAGCTATCCAAACGAGAGAGTTGCCACATCAGCTTTTCTCCCCGCTCAAGCGCCACCTGATAGACATGCGCCTCAACCTGATCACCTGCAAAGGCTTCAGCGGTGCGGTACTGATCGCCAACTTGTAAAGGCTGCTCACTCGCCCGCGCAACCGCGCCGGCCCATTGCTGCCCCAGAGGGCTGTCGACCAGCCCTGCCAATCGCAAACGCCAGATAAAGACATCCCTCGGTGACCAGCCCAACATATCGAACGCGACGTAACGTAATGCATTTTCGCTACTTTCAGCCGCGCTCTGTCGCAGGTCATCGCGAACAGCAAGAAGAACGACCAGCAGAATTAACATGGCAAAAAGTAGCCAAGGTCGAACGAGACGTTTCTTGGATTTCATCGGGGCCGGCCAGGCTTTTTTATGTAAATGTTGATATATACAACCTCTCAACCTTATCCCTGGCCCACTGGGTTTTACGTAAAAACTTCAGTGATGACTTGATTGATGGATCGCTTTTAAAACAGTTTATGTTGACTCTTTGAGCCAACCCATCCCAGCCGTAGTGTTCTTGTAGCCTTGTCACAACGCTCTCAAGCGTAATCCCGTGCAATGGATAATTCGGTTGTTCATTACTCATACTTTTAATACACCACTATAAATTGAGGAATAAATCCGGGAGCGGCCCCTCGGGTTTGTCCGGACATCCGCTTGTCAAAAAATGAGCATCAGTCCAGCGGTAACAGCCCCAAACAGGATGGACAGCCCGATCAATATCTTCCAAGGAAAGGGCGGCGCAGACGGCTCCACAGATAGCTGCTCTTCCAGATAGTTTCTCAGCAATCGAGTATTACGGGTATTAGCCTTGTAGATGGCATCAAAGGCATCTCCCACCACTGGCACCAAGCCACCGACAAAATCGATACCCATGTTGCGCAGGATAAGCAGCTTCACAGCTTTGTTGGCTCCCGCTCGCTGAGCCTCGATCAACACATAGCTCGACAACACCAGGCCGGCGGCGTCGCCCAGCACCGGCACCAGGCCGATAATGGCCTCAGCCCCTATTTGGAACGTAAGCGCCCTTAAACCGACCCACTTGCCCTCAGTCGAACTGCGGCACTTTTTTTGAGACCCGCTCTAGTTTGACGTTCCATGGCAGCAGTGCTTCCAGCTTCTCCAACGTGTCAGCGTCGGCAATGCGCTC
Organism: Marinobacter sp. LV10R510-11A; assembly: GCF_900215155.1. Classification (NCBI taxonomy): domain Bacteria; kingdom Pseudomonadati; phylum Pseudomonadota; class Gammaproteobacteria; order Pseudomonadales; family Marinobacteraceae; genus Marinobacter; species Marinobacter sp. LV10R510-11A. Next base: position 4,012,952 of record NZ_LT907980.1, on the reverse strand, counting down.
CAGAACATGCTGGATATAAACCGACGGTTCCAGTTTGTTCGCTTTAGCGGTTTCGACTAGGGAATAACACGTGGCACTGGCACGGGCGCCCTGGGAGGTATCTGCAAAAAGCCATGCTTTTCGGCCAACTGCAAATGGACGGATGGCGTTTTCGGCCAGCACGTTGCTGATCTGTAGGTCGCCCCGTTCGCAGTAACCCACCAAGGTGGGCCACTGGTTCAACGTATAATCCATCGCGGTTCGTGTCAGGGTGCCCTTTGCGACTTTGCCAGCGTTGGCCTCCAGCCAGGTCTTCAGTGTTTTCAGTCTGGGTACACTCAGTTCCTGACGAATGCCGTAACGCTCGGCCACACTCAACGCTTTGATCTTGCGTTCGATGGCGTAAAGTTTGTTGATGTGACTCAGGGCCACATCGGCTTTGGACACGTTCGTGGGTTTGCCTTTACCTTGAGGCTTGGCCGCTTTGGTGGCCTCCACGAACTTACGTCGGGCGTGATCCCAACAGCCGATCCGGGTGATGCCGTTATTCCGACATACCTTGCCGTAACCCGAATAGCCATCGGCTTGCAGAATGCCCTTAAAGTCGTCAAGCAGACGTACCGGTACCCTGCCCGCCCGTGAGGGATCGTATTCAAACAGAACCGACGGTTGCCCTGGCGGGCCACCGCGGGTCAGCCACATCCACTTATCAGACTGCGCCGTTTTACCGTCCTCTTTCAGAACGTTCATTCGAGATTCGTCGGCTTGCAAGTAATCACTGCTGTTCTGCACTTCGCGCATCAGATTGATGAGCGGTTTGAACACGTCATCCAGGCGGATAACCCAGTGTGCCATGCTGGTGCGGCTGATCTCATGCCCCAGGCGCTTGAGCATGTGCTCCAAACGATACAGAGGCAGGCCATCGGCGTATTTCGAGGTGATGATGTACGCCAGCAGCGAGGTAGTGGCTGTGCACTTACCTAAAGGGTGGACGGGGCGGATGGCTGCAAGGATGCGCTCTTCGCCATCCTGTTCGAACACGGCTTTTTCCTGCCAGTATTCCAAAACCTTCAGCTGAGCGGGGATGAACTGAAGCTCTTCTTTGACCTTGGTGAAGAAGGTCTTACTGGCGCCGACTTTTTCTTCGTCGCTGAGGGTCAGCTCGATGCGCTCGCGCAGCAGTGTCTCCGAGAATCCACGCTGCCGACGTTTACGGGAAGCCGGTGGTGCCTCTTCTTCTTTGACATCGTCTGGTAACTGATCGCGCAGGGCATCAATCTCAACTTCCAGCTCGGCTTCGTCAAACAGATGAATCTGGTGTGCGGACTTCTCACTGCTGGCGCCGAACTGCTGAATCCGTTTCCAGCGCAGCAGTTCTTCAAGAATCTGGATATAGTGATCGCGTTGTTTGACCTCTTGATTGCGCTGTTGGATTTCAGCGCTCTTGGCGGCCAGTTCCTGCTGAAGACCTTCGACAGCCGACAGTAATTCAGCAGCTGAAAGGCCGCTGACATCGGGTGTTTTTGAAGGTGCTTCAGGCTTTAATCTCATGAACAAAGTATAGCAAAAACAACGCCCTAAAGCACGAAAAAAGAGCTAATTAACAGCCTCATAATGCAGTGTTTTGTGCCCTTTTAACAAGGCAATATCGTAGCCGTCCAGCAACCAGTTGATTTGCTCGCCCGTCAGTGACATCAGCTCATCCGAGGCCTTAGGCCATTTGAATTTCTCCTCGGCCAGCGCCTTGTAATAGAGCACAAAACCGTTGTCTTCCCACATCAGGCATTTGATCTTGTTCCGATGCTTGTTGGTGAAGGCGTAGAGCGCACCGGTAAACGGATTGTGGCCCAGCTCCTGTTCAACCAATACTGCCAGACCCTGGGCCTGCTTGCGGAAATCCACGGGTGCCCGGTACAAATAAATCTCTGGCAACGACAAGGACGGGCGTAAATATCGGTGGCGCATCACAGCTGTCTCAAAACAGCGCCTAGCAACTCGATGTTGCCGGCGTGTAAACCGGTGATGGAAACACCACCGGGAAGTGACACCGTCAAGCCGTCGGCTCCGCCGATGGTAGCGCCAGGAACAGAAACGACCCGAGCGAACCCGGTGGCCGCTTGCTCTTGCTCCAGGGAGTCTTCAGTCAAGACCAGCTTCCGGCGCCAGTAAACGAATTGATGATAAACCAATGACTGCTGCTTGCAGTAAGCGCTGCCGGACACGCCGGAGACTTCCCAGTCAGTAATATGCTGCTGCCAGACGTGTGCTCGTTCGGTTGGGGTCATGCTGATTCCTCATGGAATGGGTGAGGAAGTCAGTGTGTGCAATCGGCGAGCCGAAATGTAGGTGCTGATTTATTGGCGCTTACTTTGGAACCGGGTGAAGGGAATACCGATGCTGCTGTCGGTAAAGCAACTGAACTTATCCAGGCGCGCAAGTATCGCCCGCTGCCGGGCTTCGGTGGGTTTTGCCATAAAATATCCTGAAAAAGTCTCAGAAGCCTGGTGCTGACCAACGGGTTCCGCTGCGCAGCTCGTTGATCAATCCAGTACATCACGAACAACACAAAACTCACAGCATCATAAGCACTCACTATAGAGATCGGCAGATACTGTCGCTGCGTACTGCCGTGGAGTGGGCCCGTCGTATAGGTGCTTGTGGTTGTCGCGACCAGTGTGTGGACACTTGGTAATCTCTTACCATCGGCATGTTGACTAAGCTCATTAGACGCGCAACTGCTTAGGAGGGCCCGGCATGGCGGTGCTCAATGTTAACGGAAAACAGGTCACGCTCAACGACGATCCCCGTACCACTCTTCTTGACACCCTGAGGGAACGCCCAAATCTGACCGGCACCAAGAAAGGGTGCGATCACGGCCAATGCGGCGCTTGCACATTGCTACTCGATGGTCGACGAGTTAATTCCTGCCTGATTCTCGCGATCCAGTGTGAAGGTAGTGAAGTGACCACGATCGAGGGTCTGGGCCAGAGAGAGCAGTTGCATCCGATGCAGCGGGCGTTCGTGAAACACGACGGCTTTCAGTGCGGCTATTGCACGCCCGGCCAGATCTGTTCCGCGGTCGGTATGCTTGAGGAAGTGGGAAATGGCGAGCCCAGCGATGTCACCGGGCGGGGAGACGTTACCCTGAGCCGCGCGGAAATCCAGGAGCGCATGAGCGGCAATCTCTGCCGCTGTGGTGCCTACGTCAACATCGTCGAGGCGATCCTCGACACGGCCGACTCACACGCCCTGAAGAACGGGGGACCCGCAACATGAAACCCTTTGACTATCGACGTATCCAGTCAGTGGAAGAAATCGGGCGTGATGAGCCCGGCCAGGCGCGTTTTTTGGCCGGTGGCACCAACCTGATTGATCTGATGAAGCACGAGATTGAGGTGCCAGATCGCCTGCTGGATATCTCCCGCCTCAAGCTTGCCTCCATCGAAGACGGTGAAAACGGTGGCTTGCGAGTCGGCACACTGGTGACCAATACGGCACTGGCCAGTGACCCCCGGGTGCGAAAAACCTGGCCGCTGTTGTCGGCCGCCTTGCTGTCAGGCGCAACCGCCCAGCTGCGTAACCGTGCAACCACCGGTGGCAACCTGCTACAGCGCACCCGCTGTTTCTATTTCTATGACACCGCGCGCCCCTGCAACAAGCGCAACCCTGGCGAGGGTTGCAGTGCACGCGAAGAACAGAATCGCATTCACGCTATCCTGGGCGCCAGCGACCAGTGCATCGCCACCCATCCCTCGGATATGGCCGTAGCGATGGTGGCACTGGATGCGAGGCTAACGCTGCGGGCCGCCGATGGGAGTGAACGCGAACTTCCTGTCGAGGCACTGCACCGCCTGCCGGGAGACCATCCAGAGCAGGATACGGTTCTGGAGCCGGAGGAGTTGATTCTCGGCGTAACTCTGCCAGCGCCGCCACCGGGCCGGCAAATGTACCGCAAGGTTCGGGACCGCAGTTCTTACGCCTTTGCCCTGGTCTCCGTGGGTGTCATTCTCCACGTGGTAGAGGGCAAGGTGGACAGTATCCGGATCGCGTTTGGCGGTGTAGCCCATAAGCCCTGGCGCGCTCACAAGGCCGCGACCGAGGCCAACTTCCGGCTCGCGGCGGAGGCCGAACTGGCCGATGCCAAGGGCTACGACAACAATGATTTCAAGATACCCCTGGCCCGACGCACGCTGGTAGCCACGCTCAGGGATGCAGCCCATTCGGAAGAGGAGGTCTCGGCATGACCAATCCGGCATCTATCGGACAGCCACTGGATCGGGTCGATGGCCCTTTAAAAGTATCGGGCCGTGCAACCTACGCGGCTGAACACGCCTTCGATCAGCCGCCACTTGTGGGCTGGATTGTTGAAGCGACGATTCCCGCCGGTCGCATCAAACACCTCGACACCCGTGCTGCCGAGAACAGTACGGGTGTTGTTGCCGTGTTAACGCATCACAACTCTGCAATGCAAACACCTTTTGGTGAACCCGGCGATGAGGGGCGATTTACCCAGTCCCGAGCCATGCTTTTTGATGACCACATTCGCTACCACGGGTTTGGCGACCGCAGCTGGCGATATTCGATGCTGGTCAAAAACGGCACAATCGAGAAAATGTTTATCGAGCCGGACAAGCCAGGCGACCCATTTGGAGTGTCCGATGCGGACACAATGCTTCATTATATTAAGCCAGATGTGACATTACCGGCACGGGTAAGCCTTTTCTCAAAGCCAGGATGCCCGCACTGTACTCGCGCCAAAACGCTACTACAGAGCAAGGGCTACAAGTATGAAGAGATAATGCTGGGCGCCGCTGGCCTGTCATACAGTACGTTGCAGGCAGTAACGGGCCGTGGCACAACCCCGCAAATATTTATCGACGGCCAACTGATTGGTGGCGCCGATGAACTCGAAGCCTTGATGGCCACGCGATGATCGCTTAGCCAAGTTAATCTGCGCCTCAGGCCTACGGCGGCCGAGGTGTAAACCACCTTTCGGTTTACCGAGGGCCGGCCTCGGTCAGCCTGTGGAAGTCCCGATTTTCATTAGGAGAAATACATGGATAGTTTGTTCGGTAGCATGGGTAATGTCTTCGGTGGCCTGCTGAGTTTAATCTGGCTGATCATCGTTATCTTGGCCATCGTTAAAGTAGCGAAGAGCGGGGCAAGCACTCTCGTCAAAGTGATCTGGATTATTGTGCTGATTATTTTCCCCTTGGTCGGCTTAATCATCTGGTATCTATTCGGTCCCAAAGGGTAGCGCGGCCAGACGTTTTCTGGGATATATGACCGGCCGGTCGACACAGCCTGAACTATTTTTTCAAGGCTGTGCTGGGATTATTAATTAACCCGAACAAAGACCCAGTTGGTCCCGACGTTGTCGCACACGATGATGTCGCGATCGATGGCTTCACACAGAGACAGGTTTTCTGGCAGCTCATCGTGGTAGCGGGTTTTCAATCCCAGAGTTTTTCGATCCTGTTTGAGCAGCTCGTAGGTCTGCTCCATGCGCTTGGAAAAATCCACGCCGCCGCTTTCCAAGGTGTAAAAAGCGTTGTGAAACGCTGTGAAGCTCATGGTATTTGCGCCAAGGCCAATGGCCAGCATTTTGGGAATGTAACGATCATAGGCGATCGAAATCCAGCCAACGGCAAGGATCATGAGAAGTTGTTTTTGGTCGGCGATCACTGCGACTCCATCCGGTGTGCTTTCATTGTTTACTATACAACGCCATCACCGGCTGTTGCCGCTCTCTTCGTTAGACCTCAACAATTCTGTCTGCAACAAACAATGGTAGGTCATATTCTTTCGGATAGGCACCCGGGTTAGCGAATATTCGGGTGCCAGCAACCCAACCTGCAGATCAACAGGTTCGTGAACGTGGTGCCATAAAATCGCACGCCGCCAATGTCCACCATGTCATTGTCAAGCAGGTAAATTCCCAGGCGCTTAGCATCTGCACGCACGTCAGGCAGATCGCGGGCTCACTCAGAAGTTGCCAGCGTGCGGCTGCGGCGATGACCTTCTCAGCGTTTTTCTGTGATGTTAGTTTGACCCGACAAGAGGCAGGCTCACGTTGCGCACATGTAATTGATCGTCGGCGCCCAGGTGCTCCTCTATGCGACGTCATTCGAATATACTCCTTATATGGCTACATCCGACGTTAGTCTCCACCTACGAAGCTATGGCAATGAAGGTAAACAACATTCCCATGGACACCACCAACTGGTATTACCCCTGCTGGGTAAACTTTCGCTGTCTGTAGACAAAACCGAGGGTGACGTAGAACGGAACCGAGCCGCTATTATTCCGTCCGGAAGTGACCACGGGTATTCCGCTTCTGAAGAAAATCGATTTTTGGTAGCTGATGTACCAGAGGTTCATGCCCCTGCATTGGAGCGGCTCCCCTTCTTTGTTGAGCTGGATTCCGCATTGCTTCACTACATCCAGTTTCTGCGCTCTCAATTGGTAAACGGAACAGGGTCATCTCACACACAGCATCAGATGTTGCTGTTGTTGATTCAGCTTATGCAGGAGCGCCATGGCGACGTACTAAACCTGGATCGGAGAGTCTCTGCGGCGAAGCAATTCATCGACGATAACTTTCACAAAAAAATTGCCGCCGCCGAGCTGGCGACTGTTTCTCACCTGAGCATCCGGCAGCTTAACGAGTTGTTTCGTAAACAGATTGGCATGACACCTCACCATTACCTGACCGAGCTACGCATGCAGGAGTCCTGGCGATTACTGGAACAGTCGGATCTCAATATTCAGCGAATTGCTGACTCTGTAGGGTACGGCTCACTGTCGTCTTTCAGTGATCGCTTTTCCCGCCACTTCGGAAAATCACCAAGTCAATTTCGCCGCAAATCGAAATAACGCTGCCGTAATCGAAAAGCAGACGACCCACCACTGATCATAAACTTCGTCCCCTGTAGGTTATGAACTGATTGTTTTAAGGGGAAGTCATGGCAACCATTATCGCGGCGACGTGGATAGGCTCGATCTCTGTATTTTTGTGGGGAACGCTTGCGCTGTTGACCAAGCTTTCCGGTGGGGACATTCCGGAATTTCAGCTGATGGCGATGACCTTTGGCATCGCATTTCTGTTGATGTGTGTTCGCTGGTTCCGCGCTGGCCATGGTGGAACCCGGTATTTGCGTCAGCCACTTTTGGCCTGGTGTATCGGAGTTGGTGGCCTGTTCGGTTACCACTTTGCTTATTTCAAGGCCATGACGCTGGCGCCGGCGGTAGAAGTGAGCCTGCTTGCCTATCTCTGGCCGTTGTTTATCGTTCTAATGTCCTCATTCTTACCCGGCGAGTCCTTGCGAAAACAGCACATCATGGGTGCCATGTTCGCCCTCCTGGGATGCTGGTTGTTGATCGGAAGCAATAGCGGTGGTTTTGCTATGGCGAATTTCGACGGTTATCTGGTTGCCTTTAGTTGTGCGTTGATCTGGTCGTCATACTCTGTTCTGTCCCGATTGGTAAAAAGCGTACCGACAGATGCAGTAGGCTGGTTTTGTGGTGTGACCGCTGTTCTGGCCCTGCTGTGTCATCTGGTTTGGGAAACAACGGTATGGCCAACGGGATGGGTGCAATGGGCTGGCGTGTTGGGTCTTGGTCTGGGACCGGTCGGTATCGCCTTTTTTACTTGGGATTATGGAGTTAAGCACGGCAACATCCAGTTGCTTGGTACTCTGGCTTACAGCGCTCCGCTCATTTCGGTGGTGTTGTTGATCGTCGCGGGTTATGGAGAAGCCACCAGTGCTGTCATCGCCGCCAGTGTTCTGATTGTGCTGGGTTCCCTGATCGCCGGTAGTGCAAAGCGTCATCCGCTGCCCGAATCTGAAACCGTTTAGTGATCAATCTTTGTTCTGGAGGAGCTGAATATGATTAGTTGGGATGACTTTGAAAAGGTAGAACTAAGGGTTGGTACTGTCATCGAGGTAGAGGATTTTCCTGAAGCACGAAAACATGCCTACAAGTTGAAGGTGGATTTCGGTCCTGAGGTCGGTGTTCTTAAATCCAGCGCACAGCTCACTGAGCTATATGACAAGGAAACGCTTAACGGCAAGCAGGTGCTCGCCGTCACCAACTTTCCTCCCAAACAGATCGGTCCGTTCGTGTCTGAATGTCTTGTTACCGGAGTGCAAACAGATGTGGGTGCAGTAGCATTGGTAACTCCGGATTTCCCGGTCGCAAATGGCAAGAGGCTCTTCTGATTATTGTCAGTCTGAAACATGGGACAACACCATTGCTGGCTAGCGTTCGCAAATAGATTGGCCGTATATGCTTCTCTCTTTGAGATCCGACCATCATTAGTACGGTGTGATGGCTGACACTTACTTGTTACCCAATTTTTTTGGCTCAAGCTAGATACTGAGATTTCTACAATTACCATAGAGTGGAAGTGCCAAGAGGGAAGGCCTCAGTCGCACACACAAAGTTACGCTATTTTTGTGCATTTGCTTCGAAAATAATCGTATAAAAACAGCTAAGCAATACATTCTGTTTAGCTCGGCTTGTGTGCTTTTAATACATGGAGTTAGACTATGAAAAATAATACTTATTACGCCGGAAAAGACGGAAGCCAGATAATGAATACTAATAATTTCAGTAAAGAAATTGTTAGATATTTAAATTATGAGCAAGCATACATATCAAAAATTTTATCTAAAAAATATATGGAACTTTAATTGAGCTTGGCTGTGACGAGGTTAGACTTTATGGTTGCAGCGCCATGAACAGGGTTAACTATATTGGCGTAGATATTCGCAGCCTTAAGCCATGCATCGATGAATATCTTTCAAAAAATAGTCATGTCGAAGGTAAATTCATTAACTCCTGCTTATCTGATTTTTATAAGCTAATAAATATTGAATCAGCTCCTATTTTGTGTGTATTTCCATTTAATCTAATTGGGAATTTAAATGAATGCAAGTCTCAGATACACAATTACTACACCCATGGTTTCGATGTTGTTATTTCCCAATTCAACACGACAGATAAGGCAAAAGAAATCAGACTTGATTATTACAAAAAATGTGAAATCTCAAATATTTTTTTAAATAAAACTGACGAAGGCGATGTGTTTAGAGGCCTAGATTTTGAATCCAAATCTTATACTAAAAGATTTATTATTGAAAGCTGCACCAATGTAGGTTTCAAGCATATTGATAGTTATGAATCTGAATTAATTTCTATTCATTATTTTTCAAAGAGAGCTGTCGATGAATGACATATATCCAAATATATGGATTTAATTGGTGTTTTGCCATGGAGCTTCATTCCAAAAATATAAAAAATTGGCCAAGAGCACATTGATGATTTTCAACTTTTATTCCGAGCAAATATTTTATTTTTTTCAGAATCTGTGATGGAAAATCGGGTTAGATCTATTTTCAGACCTTCCATAAATAAAATCACAGCCCTAGGCAAGGTGAACTGACTCCCGAAAGTTGGACATTGACCAACTTGAAGGGGGCTTTTCAGAACTCCGGGGTTTTTCATGCCTCTGGGTACCGATGTCAGGATTTCAGAAAGCCGCTGCCGTCTCTGCATACATAGGCCGTATATGCAGCGAAGCTCCAGATCGCTATAACTCAGACCTCAACAATTCTGTCTGCAACAAACAATGGTGGGTCATATTCTTTCGGATAGGCACCCGGGTTGGCGAGTATTCGGGTGCCAGCAACCTGCAGATCAACGGGCTCGTGAACGTGGCCGTGAACCCACAGATTCATTTTTCCCATCAGTGCCCGCAAGTCCGAAGCAAAGGCCGGCGACAAAGAGTCCCCCTGATATTTTGGCGGAATACACTCTGGCAACGGCGCATGGTGGCTGATTACCACTCGCGGCCCCGAACAGGGTTCGGTTTGCAACGGATCATAGTCCGGTTGGCCGGTATACAGACCAAAATCTGTCCATAGTGTTGTGCCATGAAAGCGCACGCCGCCAATGTTCACCGTGTCGTTATCAAGCAGGTGAATTCCCAGGCGCTTGGCATCGGCACGCAGTGCTTTACGCGTGTCGGGCATGCTTGTTCCGTAGAACTCATGATTGCCTGGAACGTAGATGATCTCCTGCCCGGCAAATCGTTCCGCCGCCCAGGAGAGGCCTTCCGTTTTACGATGAATGTCCCCGGCGAGAATAACCACATCCGCGGCCACATCAGGCACATCGTGACCTTCCTGAAAACACTCAACGTGCAAATCCGACAGTATTCGCAAGCGCACAATCTTATCTCCTTGGAAAACCGACACTAACACCTTTCACTGACTGCCAACCCCGGTTGGCGGATTAACAACCCATTCGGGATCTTCAAACTCACCAAGTGGCCGAATTTCACAAAAAGGCGCCGCACTGCGGATAATCTCAGCCACGTCGGAATTGTGTTGCGATTCCATCGCATCTCGGCTGGCCTTGCTGTCCCAGTGCGCAATGGCGATAAGTGTATCCGGATCACCGATCTTGCGGTGCAACTCCGTTCCCTGCGCGCCCGGCGCACGCTGAATCAACTCACTTGCACGCACCCAGGCATCCGCATAATCCTCGGCGGTATAGCCCTCCCTGATATGCACTTCGAAGATGTACTTCATACATGCCTCCTCTATCGGCTATGTTCTCGTAAAATGTTGAACGTGTACTAGGATTACAGAACCGTAGCCAAACCTCCGGAGGTTTCCGATGAACCAGGAGCAATTTACCCAGCTCAGTACCGTTATCGATTCTCTCAGTCCCAGTCAACGACATCAGCTGCTCGATAGGCTGCAGCACCCGGAAGCTATACCCGATATCCTCGAACACCTTGAACAAAATCTGCAATCCCACCTCCAATGCCCAAAATGTTCCCACAAAGCAATCCATCGCTGGGGGACATTCAAAGGCATGCAGCGATACCGCTGTTGTGGCTGTCGTAAAACTTTCACCGCCCTGACCGGTACTCCGCTAACGTGGCTGCGTAATCGCGATCGGTGGATGGAGTACGCCCAGTCTATGCTGGATTCCGAGACCTACGTAAAGCGGCCGCCCGCTGTGGTATCCATCTAAGCACCGCGTTCCGTTGGCGCCACCGTTTTTTAAAGTTGGCGGATCAGCTCAATGCCCACGAGTTCACTGGCATTGTGGAGGCTGATCAGACGATGTTCCGTGAATCATTTAAAGGCCAACGTAAGATCACGGCACGGCCTACTCGCAAGCGTGGCGGCGACAACAAAAGTGATACTCACTGGGTATCGGTATTAGTCGTTCGCGACCGCAGTGCGGATGAAGCTGACTTCGTCTTCAAACACTTCACGTTGAAGAAAGTCGAACAGCATCGGATTCACCGACGATCAGTTGCACTACGAAGTGTTCGGGCCTACAACCGAACTGCCTACAACCCACTGATATCATGAAGCCGCTACCGTCGCTGCGTACATAGTCCGTATACGCAGCGAGGTCTCAAATCCCAATAGCTCAGACCTCAATAATTCTGCCTGCGACAAACAGTACCGTTAAAGCAACACGCTGACCATGCCCGCACAGCTGACCACCAACAGCACCATTCCCAGCAGGCGGAAAAACACCGGTGTTTCCGCTTTCAGAATGCGCTCGTGAAAGCGTAGCCCGATCACATGTCCTATGGCGGCGCAGGGCAGCAACCACAGGTGGTGAATCAGCTGCAGGTCAAGTCCGACCCAGATGAACGCTGCCAGCTTGATCAACACCAGAATGAACCAAAGGCCAAACAGCGTATCGCGCAGTTTCTCCCGTGCCACGTGCTGCGCCGCAACCGCAATAATCAGCGGTGCTCCTATCAGCGAGGTACCGCTAATGTAACCACCGGCCATCAACAGGGCCACATCCACGGTTTTACTATTGCTGTGAAACGGCCGGTTAATGATGTACGACACCGAGTAAATCGCGACAATCACAAAAATAATCGTACTCAGCACATTTGCTGGCAGCGTAAACAAACCAAATACGCCAATCAGCTTGGGCACCAACATAATGCCCAGCATTCGCCTCAGATAGGGCCAGTCAACCGTGCTTTCCGGCGCATTTGTGGCAGCATCCGGCCCGAATCCGGTTAATTTCTGGCCGCTTTTGCTACCTTTGCTGTTGTGACTGCGGCGATTGTTCATCCAGATGGTCAGCGATGAAAACACCAGCAGGTGCACCGCAATGATGGGCAGAAATACCAGCGGGTCGTCTTTCACCAGCAGCAAAAAGGGCAGCGACAGCACTGCCCCGCCAAAGCCCAGCCCGGAGCGCACAAAACCACTCCAGATGAAAATCAGCGCGATCAGGCCATACTGAATCAGGGAAAGATCTGACATAACTTCCTTAGTAGCGAGGATAGGTACGACCCTGCGGACTTCGAGCGTGCAAGCCACCTTCTAGCTTGACGGCAACAAGACGCTGACTGCAGAAGCCATTCGTGAACTGCACAAGCGGTATCAGGAAAGCCGAAAATAGGCGGGTGGATCAAAGACGGCACCCTGCACCACCGGGAAAATATCGCCCATTAAATCACTCTTTTGCTTTCTCAAAAGCCTCGGGATAACGCCGTTTCATTTTCGTCAGCCGGTATATGGTGATGAAGCTGGTGACCAACACCATGGCCTCCGCCAACGTGCCGCCCACCGAGCCAATGGCGATATTGTTCAGCATCCAGGCGACAGCCGCGGCGGCCAGCATCAGGCGCATCGGAATGCCCCTGAGCATGAACATGCCCAGGGTGCCGAAAATAGCCGCCGCAATGGCGAAAAAATCTACCGGGCTGCGCCAAGTCAGTAGCGCGGCCACCAGATTTACTGCCAGTACCGCGAGCATCACCTGCCAGTTGCCCGCATAGCGCCGCGCCAGCATGATGCGGCCGATCACCAGCAAGCTCAGAACCGCCGCCGTCCAACTGCCGAACAGGGCAAACTGCAGCGCAAAGGCCACGTTCGCCGCAATCAACAACACCATCAGCCGGTCATCGCGCCTGCTGGCAAAGCCGACAATGCAAAAGCCCAGCGCAATCAGGCTGACAATCTGGCCCGCCAGGGCGGCGTAACTCATCTCCTCGAACATGAACACAGTATATGGCACGGGCACTATCGAAAGAAGCCAGTATCTTAAAGGTGGGGGCTTTCAGCCTGAATGATGCGTTATTGACAGCGACACGATTCAACAGTTTGGACCGATTGTGTTGGGCTCCCTGTTTTCACTGGTTGTACCTTCCTTCTCGGTTGATTCATAAATGAAAAACAGCCGCCAAAAAAAACGTAGGCTATGCTGTGCCTGCCCCTTGGGGTCTCCAAGGCTTGGATCTTCTTGCAGGTCATGGAACACCGGGCAGAGTTACCACCGGCTTATAACAGCTATACCCGAATCCGGCAGGAGTTGGCAGATCTCGTAGGTGCCAGCCGACCGGTGGCCAGTTCTCGCCCTATGTTGATGCCAAAGGCACAATTAGTCGCCCCCCGCATTTCGTGACGAATGGGTACACATCGGTAGCTGATTTGTCCGCGAGGACGATCAGGCAAGCGGGGTAAGCACTCTGGCCAAAGTGTTCTGGATTATTGTGCTGATTATTTTCCCCTTGGTCGGTTTAATCATCTGGTATCTATTCGGTCCCAAAGGGTAGCGGTTGCGCTGCTCAGACCTCGATAGTTCTGTCTGCGACAAACAGTGGTGGGTCATATTCTTTCGGATAGGCTCCCGGGTTGGCGAATATCCGGGTGCCAGCCACCTGCAGATCAACAGGTTCGTGAACGTGGCCGTGAACCCACAAATCCATCTTGCCCATCAGTGCCCGCAAGTCCGAAGCAAAGGCCGGCGACACCGAGTCCCCCTGATATTTTGGCGGAATACACTCTGGTAACGGCGCATGGTGGCTGATTACCACTCGCGGCCCCGAACAGGGTTCGCTTAGCACCGACTCAAGCCAGGCAATGGCTTCTGCATGCAACCTCTGACTTTCTACAATTGAGAACACCCCGCCCGCCGGCTGCTCGATAATGCGGAAATCAGGCATAAACGCCAGCGCGCGTCGTTCAGTTTGCAACGGATCATAGCCAGGCTGGCCGGTATACAGATCAAAATCTGTCCATAATGTGGTGCCATGAAAGCGCACGCCGCCAATGTTCACCGTGTCGTTATCAAGCAGGTGAATTCCCAGGCGCTTGGCATCGGCACGCAATGCTTCACGCGTGTCGGGCATGCTTGTTCCGTAGAACTCATGATTGCCCGCAACGTAGATGATCTCCTGCCCGGAAAACCGTTCCGCCGCCCAGACAAGGCCATCCGTTTTACGATGAATGTCCCCGGCAAGGATAACCACATCCGCGGCCACATCAGGCACATCGCGACCTTCCTGAAAACACTCAACGTGCAAATCCGACAGTATTCGCAAGCGCACAATCTTATCTCCTTGGAAAACCCCTACAAAGCGCTGTTTTTAAATGCTTACACTCTGTTTGATTCTACCTAGACAACAACTGATTCTCCCTACCGGTGCGCCAAGGATTTCCCCATTGTCGTCAGCCGGAGCGATATGAGTGGCCTGCTCCACCGCCTCAATCACCGCCTGCTGAAATTCAGAATGAGGGTTCTCGCTGTCATCAATCAGATAAAAACCATCGGGAATCTCACCCGGCTCGTTCCACGTCGCCCCAGGGAGTGCCTGGCGTACCGATTGGTTAGAATGCGGGAGCCGTGTTCATATCGCTTTTTCTCCAGTGATGGCTAATGCGGGAGGGCATGTGACCTACAACTGACACTCAAAAGTCGGCTCATTGCTCCTCCAACCCATCGGGGTTTTTAATTGCTTTCTTTTCGGACGAATGCCTCGGTTCAGCAGGGTCTGGCGCACAGCCTCATTGTTGGTAACGTGCTCTTGAGAAATCTGCTGTTCGCGACTCATGGCCTTTTCGCGGGCGTTATGAATGGTGATCTCGGTGGCGAAGTCCTTGGCCTTTAGGATAATGGTGGGCGCAAAATCTGCCAGTGGGCGTTGCTCAATCTGCTCGGCCTTGCGGGTTTGCATGGCGAAGTAGGTTTGGGCAAAGGCGATTTCCTGCTTTCTCGAATCGCCGTTCTGGGCGATTCGATAACACGCGTAGCGGGTCAACATGATGTCACTTATCTCACGCTGGCTGCCGGAGCCCAGTTCAACCATTTTGTTGACATCAACAAAATGGTTGCCGATATCATGCCCTGATATTTCGCAGGCTGTTTTTGCCTTAGTAATGGCGGACAAAAAATTACGCCATTCGCTATAACCCAGCAGTTGCCGGAGATCCCTGGCCAGCCAGAATTCTACGCCGTTCTCTGTCTGTTGGGCATGCCCCTCAAAGCTCTCTGTCAGGGCATGAATCATTTCATTTTTCATGTTGCGCTCCTTGCAAGTTATTCATAAGCGGACAGTCCCGAAATTTTGCCCAAGTATAATAGCCGGCAGGGCCTTGGCTGATCCTTTCAGGCCTCCTCTGAAACCGGTGCAGACCAAAAAGGGGAGTGGCCAAGTGGCGCTCCCCTTTTTTTCCGTTCTTTTTTATCAGCCCTTCAACTCGGGAAAATCCGTTTCGGTATAGGCATACTCGCCCTGTTCGCTGCTGGCAGCATGGGTACGTAGTTCAACACGACGAATCTTGCCGGAGATGGTTTTGGGCAACTCGGCAAATTCTATCTGGCGAATCCGCATGTACGGCGCCATGCGCTCGCGAATGAAAGCAAACAGGGCCTTTGCCGCCTCCGGGCCAGGCTCGTATTCACGGCGTAGCACGATATAGGCCTTGGGTACGCTCAGCCGCATCTCGTCAGGTGCCGGCACAACTGCGGCCTCGGCCACGGATTCGTGCTCGATGAGAATAGATTCCAGCTCAAATGGGCTAACGCGATAGTCCGAGCTCTTGAACACGTCGTCTGCGCGGCCGACGTACCAGTAATAGCCATCGTCATCACGGCTGGCCACGTCGCCGGTGCGATAAAAGCCGTCGTGCAGCGCCTTCGCCATGCGTTCGGGATCGTCACGATATTCCTGCATTAGACCGAGCGGACGCTGGTTACGCACATCGATGGCGATCTCGCCTTCAGTGACTTCCTTATCGAGCGGGTCGAGCAGTGTGATCTTGTAGCCGGGCAACGGCCGACCCATCGAGCCAGACTTCATTTTCTGTGCGGGCGGATTGCCGATCTGGGCCGTGGTTTCAGTCTGGCCGTAGCCGTCGCGAATTGTGAGGCCCCAGATTTTTTCTACGCGTGAGATCACTTCCGGATTAAGCGGTTCGCCCGCGCCGACCAGGCTCTTGAGCTTCACATCATAAGCCGCCAGGTCCTCTTGGATAAGCATGCGCCATACAGTGGGCGGCGCGCACAGGGAGGTTACGCCCTTGTCGGCGATCACTTTTAGCGTGGCAAGCGCGTCGAAGCGCGGCTGGCGGTAGATGAACACCGTGCAACCGGCATCCCAGGGGGCGAACAGGTTGGACCAGGCGTGCTTGGCCCAGCCCGGCGAACTGATATTGAAATGGATATCATCGGGCTGCAGACCGAGCCAGTACATGGTCGACAGAGAACCGACCGGATAGCTTTGATGCGTATGCAGTACAAGCTTCGGCAGGGAGGTGGTGCCCGACGTGAAATACAGCAGCATCGGGTCGGTGGTGAGGGTTACGCCCTCCGGCTCGAAAGTCTTCGAGTAGTCGTAGGCATCTTCGTAATTAATCCACGGCTCGCAGGGTTCACCTACGACGATGCGATCCAGCCCCTCTGCCACGCCTTCAAATTTGGGAACATGTTCATTGGTGGTGAGCACATGAGTGACACCACCACGCCCAAGCCGGTCGCCGAGATCGTTCTTCGATAGCAGCGTGCTGGCTGGAATTACGAGGGCACCCAGCTTGATCGCAGCCAGCATAGTTTCCCAGAGTTCACTGACATTATCGAGCATGATCAGCAGGGTATCGCCCCGCCTGAGCCCTTGGTCGCGCAGAAAATTCGCGACCTGGTTGGAGCTCTGTCGCATTTGCTCGAAGCTGTAACGGTATTCGCTGCCGTCGGCATCTACCAGCCAGAGCGCGATCTTCCCATTGTCTTTGGCGTAATCATCAAACCAGTCGAGCGCCCAATTGAACTCGTTCAGCTCGGGCCATTTGAAGGTCTCGTAAGCGCTGTCGTAGTCTTCGCGCAGGTCCAACAGTTGCTGACGAGCCGCCTTGAATGCGTCTGCCGATTGCATCGCTTTCTCCTTGTTTCACAGTCCGCGGTCCGGGACCGGCTGCTATAGTTGTTATATTGTGGCTCGCCGCTCAGTCTCGCAGAAAGCTCTAGGCTATAAGATCCATAAAACAAAAGTTTAGCTGAGCATCTGACCAACCGCCACGAACGCAAAGCGTTCGACGAAGGGCGTGAAGGCAATCGCGATCTGTTTCGGTTAGAGCGCCTTTACTTGCTTGATCTTTGACATGGACGAAGCCAGCAGCGCGTAGTCGATCGCCGCACACACTGCTGCAGCCTGCGCGGCATTGCATTGCTCGGGAGTCGAACGGGGGCTGTCGGGATAGACCTCGGTGGTGGTCTTGTAGGGGGCGCTGGTGATACTGGCGCACAGGCCCAGCTGCTTGAGCGGGTACTGGATAACACCCCGAGTGACCACCGGTGAGCCGATGAGCTCGCCGTTGTCATCGGCCGGGGCGATATGAGTGACCTGCTCCACCGCCTCGATCACCGCCTGTTGAAATTCAGGCTGCGGGTTCTCGCTGTCAGCGACCAGATAGAAGCCGTCGGGAATCCCACCCGGCTCGAACGGCTTGCCGTCACGGGCTGCCAGCGCAGGGCGAAATTCGGTTTCGTCGGTATCGGTGGTTTCATGCAGGTCGATATGCATCAGTGCTCGATCGCGAACGGGCGCCACCAGTTGCATGAGTGCCGCCGACTCCTCAGCCGGACTGCCATGGCGGAACGAGCGGTTGGGGTCGACCGCGTTCGGGTTCCAGCGATGGATGCGCTCATAAGCCCAAGGGCTGACACAGGGCGCAACCAGCAAGTTAACGCGGCCTGTGTAATCCGCCGCATGCTGATCGACGAACTGCAGCGCGCCGTGTACACCGCTGGTTTCATAGCCGTGTACCCCGCCCGTTATCAACACGACCGGCAGATCGTCACGCCAGTCGCGGCTCCGGATCGCCATCAGCGGATAGCTATCGGGGCCATAGTCCAGACGGCCATACTGTTCCGCGTCGAAGTGCGGGCGCAGGCGCTCGATCACACTCAACACCTCGGACTCGTAGCTGCGTTGGCGGGGCTGTCGTGACAACCACTCGGCGCGTTCCTCGTCGCCCCAGGGAGTGCCGGGTTTACCGATTGGATAGAATGTGGGAGCCGTGTTCATATCGCTTTTTCTCCAGTGATGGTCATCAATGCTGGCGGGCATTTTAGCATCCGCGCCTAAGCTCGCAATCAGGCCTGACGTCGCCTCAAGACAACTCTCTTCACAGCCGCAGCTCCTTCTCAGCTGATGATTTTTCACCACTCTATAGCGCCAACGTCAGCCGCAGAGTTTACTGTGTCGGCCGCACTTTCTTGTTATGCAATCTATGGGTATAAACAAAGCCCGATTGCAAAGGATTATGTCTTTTCGAATTCCAACAACTCTTCACCTTCGGACTCGCGCATATTGTTCATAACTTTTAAATGGTCATGCTCAGAGGTAGAAATGAGAACCGATTTGATTAAAGATTTCGCTGGCAGTAATTTTACATCTATTTTTCCTGCTAGTTCGCGTGACGCTGATGGCCAGCAATTTAGGTGGAACTTCATTGGCAAGTGAGGTATTGGAGTGGGTTGCCAACTGGATCTTTTATGAACGATTATTCCGTCCACGTACCATCTGAGTTCATTTTCATCCCATTCGATAGCATATGAATGAAAGTCAGTCGTCGCATCAAACCCAAGATCTATTACTACGGGCGTACCTCTATATCCATAGTCAAAACGAGCACCTTCACAACCGGGATTGTAATAAACATTAATAAGCAATTTCCTGGGATCTTTACCTAAAAATTCAATATCAATTTCCTGGCGCGGTGAATCCCGGTGTAGAAACATACCTGTTATAATACCACTTATTTTTGGTGGTTTAATAACAGCTTCAAAACGGCCAAACAAAAAATCCCGTCTAGAAGTTAAAGCACCTGCACCGAACTGCCTTACTCCTAAGTCTTCATGCAATACAGTAATTTCAGCAAGAGAGCCATTGCTTATAGATAAATTTAATGGACTGAACAAAGCCATATTTCCTGTGAATGTATCATCTCTCTTTAACCAAAAAACATCATTAAAGGAATTGAAGCTATCCGACGCAACGCACGTCCATTCTGAATTATTTAAATTATTCGATATTAAAGAAAATCCATGTAAGTTATTTTTAACAGGGAGGATCCATGGAGATGTATCAGTTTTTAGCCATACATGACTTAATTGATTTTTATTTTTCAAGGCATTATTTTTCTGATCTAGTTTACGCTGTCCGAGTCCTCGTAGCTTTGGATAAGGGCTAGCGGGAGGAACAAGCCCTAGAAACTCACATAGCGTTATCCATTCATAAACAGTATTTGAAGTTAAAACTAAACTGCGATCGGACCAACCTTCTGTTAAGGAGGCAATCTCATCCTTTGATAAGCTCTGGCCTACAACAATCAAACGACCATTCGGATGTATTGGAGCTAACTGGTCAACACTCATATAAATACAACCAACATTGACAAAGGCATCAAAATTAGATCCTCCGTCTTCTTCGGCAAGCAATCCCCTCTCTCCGTCCGGTAACTTATCAAGATCGCTGCAGCAACGATATCCAAGCATTGAGAGAGCCATAGCTAACGAAGTAAGACTTTCATTATCCTCACCTACAACAAATATTGGCCTAACAAGTGGGATAGATTCATAAGTTCCGGGTGTTTCCGAATTAATAACGCCTATTTTTGAAAGTACTGGCAAGATTGAATATGAATTTTGAGATTTTTCATCTATACGTTGTTTAATCACGGAGCTAGAGGCAAGCAAAGCATCAATAGTACTAAACTTGTGATTTACCCAGAGATCTACAGGACCACGCACTGGAAGTTGGCTTAACAGTCTCTCTGCTCCTCTCTTCGAAAGAACGTATCCGGATAAAAACCATACGCCTCTGAAAACTTTAAATGTATTCTCAGTAACAGGAGTCTTTTCTGCTCCCTGATCAACCTCGTTATATGAAAGATAAAGGATGTCAAATAACACCGACTCACCTCGGATTTTGAGTAGCTCATTCCAAACTTTCCCAACATAATTTGAAAATCTATGACTAAGACAAATATCATCTTCTATAACTAAAACATATTGCTCTTTTCCAGTGGCTATTTTCTTCCATATTTCTATATGTGAAAGAGCTACAGCTATTTCTTGCCTGCTCATTTGGATTTCTTCACCCAGGTTCAGCTTACTGGGTAACACCCTTCGTGGATCGACATGAAGTTGCTCACCTAATGTATAGGTTTTGTCAACAGCCTCTGACTCCACCACACTTTCAAACTCTAAAGCATCTACAGCAGAAACTCGCCTGACATACTCTGACAGTGCTCTTCCTTTAGCGTCTAGGGAATTTGAAAATTCGCTTAAGACTTGCCTCCATCGTTGGGGCTGCCGATCAAGATTTATAACATAGATATATTCAATACAGCCGTGTATTGATTCGTTATCGATCTTATTAAACGCGATGCACCTCTTCTTGGGCAGAAGCTTTTTAGTTCGCAAAGCGAAACGATACATAAACCTTAAGACAGGCCCTGGGATATTTATTTTGTTCATATATATTCAGGCCATTTAAGTTTCTGATTTTGTTCTAGTATATTTTTTTCTATTTGATAAACGCCAATTTCTATCATCATCACGATAACTAAGTTTCCAAATAGTTTGGGCGCAATCCTCCCATTCAGTGAGAATGTTTAGGTGTTTTTCTCGCTCATTATTTGGATAATCAGCTAAGTACGCCACAACACTAGCGGACATGTTTCCAGGGCCCGTAGTTGACTGAATTTCAGGAAAAATATTTTCATCGCGTTCGAGAAGAAGGTAAGTTGATCTCGCAAGCGCGTATTCAATTATGGGGTTGCGAGGAGGCGCTATAATAGGATTATTATTAAAATAGAAAATCCGGTTATTTGTAAATTCGCTACTAATATTGAGTTTGTCAGGAGAAATCATAGAATTTGCATCAACGTCAAAGCAAAGGGGCTGTAGCTTCATCCTTTGATCAAAGAAGAGACCGCTAATATCCGATCCGGAATAGACGTCATCTACATCAACATAAAACCCTCCGTTGCAGTAGATAAAACAGAGACGGAAGTAGTCGCTTTTCATTGCAGGATGGTAGCAGCGATCGAATGCCTTAACGTTTTCTTTGTGCAGGTTATCTTTAATAAACTGTCTAGCAGTACTATTATTAAATAGGCGATGCTCAAAACCTTTATATTCAAGGACTCGCCATGAATCAATACATCCTTGAACGTCTTTTGGTATATCATACTCATCCCAGAACTGAACAATAATCGTCGGAATCTGGTTTGTTATTTTTAGGGTGCTAAAGCCGGAAGTGTCTACACTCTGTAGAAGTTCGCTTACAAAAACGGATCGCAACGTGTCGTCTTCGGAAGCTTTTACAGCATTTTTGGACGGTTTCCATTTCCAGCTTTTAAGAGTTCTAACGTCTGGTTTCAAAATTTAATATCCATATTGGTCATGGTGAAGACTAGTGGCTTCTTGCATAACGCCCAGTTCAGCGGGCCCGAATGCGGAGTGGGTGTTTGCGCAACAATGCCGTAGTATGCGCAAACAGCCGCGGAGTGTTCGGGGTCCGCTGGAACGCCTTGTTAGCGTACTCCTCACAAGCCGAAAATTTCTTTGCATTTTTGCTTGAGGTCTTCTTTGCTGATATCGGCGATTGGAGCCACGATATTCCAGTTTGTTCTTCTGCCTTCTTCGCCCGGGGGCACACCACTCAGGGCTGACACATCGGAGCTGTGTTCGAATCCTTCTTCCTTCAACATTGCCGCGATATTTTGCACTTTCATTTTGACCGACGCTTCAGAGCGATTTTCCAAGCGGGTAATTCTCTTTTCATTGAAATAGCTCCGGCCAAATCTGACTATGTAGGTGCAGAGGACGATTTCATTTTCTGTGAATAGTTTTCTCATCTGGAATCCCTTTGCGACGCTAACGTGGCTGTAGAAAAACCCTTCTCAGAGCCCAGCCCGCAGCCGCTTTATTGTTTTTTCACATCCTGCGATCAACTGTCGCAAGTTTGATCCTTTGGTGGCAACACCGCAGCGTTATCGAGATCCGGCGCTAAACGCTCTCCATATAGCCCTCTGCAGGCTGTTTCGTGCTTCATCGAAGTTTAGTAGTCATGCCGCTAACTGCCCGTAATTCGCCAGCTTCTCAATGTTGTGCACCAGGCAATACAATTGCCACTGACCCTGCACCTTCTTTTTGCTCCGCAGGCTGAAGCGATTCAGGCGCTTGTTGCTGCCGATGTTGCCGAACACGGGCTCAACTACTGACATGCGATGACCGTAAATAGTTTTGCCTTGCTGGCTATCTACTCGGTGCTTCATCCAGTCGGTGTAATTTGGTGCGCGTTTGTTTTCAACGGTGAAGGAGACCTGTCGGCCGGAGCCGTTGCGGTGGTTCGCCGAAGCCGGATTCTGCATACATTCGTGCTTCTTAGGACAGTGGCGACATTGCAGCAAGCGACCTTCGAAGTGCACTCGAATTTTGCCGTTCAGAGCTTCCCGCTGCCCTCGATAAGTAAGTGCCTTGCCGGATGGGCAAATACAGGTCAGCTTCACAGGATCGAACTGGAATTCACTCGCTGCAATGGTGTCTTTCCAACCCTTGTCCGGGAGGTTCTGATGCCGCTTACCGTACTTGTCTTTCTGCTCGGCGAACTTCGGATCACGGCTGCGGAAGCGATTGTCCGGGATGTAACCGTTGATCTGTTGCTCATGCAGGTACTGCATATTGGCTTCGTTGGCGAAGCCTGTGTCGGCGGTCACTATCGCGCCGGTTTGATAGATGTTGTCGGCGATACCCAGCTTTTTATAGCGGCGCTGAACCGTTTCCAGCACTGGCTTTAACGTGTGGTATTCCTGGCCTTCACCGAAGGCTTGAGCATCGATAATGACCTGATCTTTCTTATCCACCGTGGCCACGCCGTTATGGCCTTGGATCGTGCCCTTACTGGTGGTCATCTTGCCGCTTTCGTTATCGGTGATGTTGCTCTTCACTTCCTTGGGTCGTTTCCCCTGGCCCATCCTTGGGCTGTTCGTCTTTAGGAAGCGATCCACTTTTTTCATGGACTCATCCAGAGAAAGGACGGTTTTGGCGCGGCGAATATCTCGATCCAGTTCCGCTTCGGTTTCAGCCTTATCCCGTTCATGATGCTCATGCAAATGGTAGCGAATCAACCGTTTCAGCTTGTCCCGTTTTTCGCCCAGCTCTTTAAAGGTGCCAGACCATTCCTTCGCGGCGTCTGACGACATTTTGCAGCCGTCGATGGCAAACAGTTCGTTGCCCAGAAGGCCCTGTTCATGGCACACCAGCAGTATTTGCTCGAACAGCTCTTCGATCTCATCGGCGTGCTGGCTGACGAACTTGGCTAGAGTGGTGAAGTGCGAAACGGTATCGCAGGACAGCGCTTTAAAGATGATGTTGGTCTCGCAGCACCACTGGATCTCGCGGCTGGACGTGATGCCTTTGGAGTAGGCGAACAGGATGATCTTCAGAAGAATGGCCGGATCATAAGCCAGCCGTCCGGTGTCGTCGTTTCGATATTTCGGGTGAAAAACCGTCAGATCCAGCTTGTGTTCGATCAGGTAGTGAACCGCGTGCTCAAAGGTGCCGGGCTGGAGCTGTTCCTGGTAGTTGATGACCACCATCGCATCTTGGTCGTAATTGTAGTGCTTGAAACGAGGCATTCCGACAGCTCCTTGTCTGTTTTCTCGATTCTACCAAAATCAGTCTGATTTGAGGTTTTTCTACAGCCTCAACGCTTGCAGCATGCGCTCCCTTGGAATGGAGCCGTAGGCGCAATGTAAAGGGCGTCGCCGTGCCTGCACTTGTTAGGCCTGATACTCGGCCTACTATTGTGATCCAGATTCGCGTTCAGCACCAAAGCCCTCGCGCACCCAAGCGAATGCGAATACTCCTACCCACAGACAAAAAATAGGCAAAATAACGGTGACTGCGGCAGGTACGACTTGAATAGTTAAGTGTCGCAATTGCTCCCCTGGGTCGGCATCTAGGAACTTTTCGGCAGAAATGTGCGCGGGTGACCATTCCCAAAAACCGTATGTTGGAAGAGTTTCATCAAATTGATCAAATGGATTTATCGTCTGCCTTTCATACACAATTACTGTGATCGAACCAATCAACCAAAGTACCGAAAGCACAATTAGTAGCCGCTTCCAACCCAAATTGAGCATATCCCAACTCCCTGTTGTACCTGCACATTTAGCATAACGCCGAAGCACAGCGACAGCCGAAGGCCGCGTACTGATGCGACTTGTATGCACTAAATTTAAAACTTAATCAGTATCTAAAATTTCTGTCAAATAAGTTGCCCCATGCTTTTTACACCAAACGCTCTTTAAAACCATTGCCTTATTAAACGAGAATTTATCGTCATTCGTAATATCTACTTCTTCCCATAAAAACACAGAATCGTCACATTCGCATGAGTATAATGCTTTTCTTGACCTTAATTTTGAATGGTATTTATCTGAAACATGGATTTCATTGCTATCGGACAGGCTAGCTAACTTAGAAGCCATATTAACTGTTTTACCCGCCCATACCTCATTATGCATATCCCCTCTCGAAGCACTTTTACGAAGACCTATTTTACTTACCAACAATGTGGCTTGATGGATACCTATATGAACACCCGTATCAACATCAGTTTTGTTAGCTATTTTTGTCGTAAATTCTTCTTTTATAAAAGTCTTGAAAGTAACGGCTGATGCAAAAGCCGCATGTACTCTATTTGAGTTAAACAAAGCAAAAACACCATCGCCTTTGATGTCTATATAAGAGGCCCCAAACTCTTTAAATAATCGAACAGCTGTACCTGTGAAAAGGGTATAGGCTCTACCAGTAGTTCCCGCATGATGCGATGCACTGAGTTTTGTTGAATTTTTCATATCTACGAAAACACATATTACATCCTTTATTTTTAACCATTTTGCAGAACCCTCGCCAGGAATATCATCCACATTAGGTATTTCATCAACTTCTTCAGTAAAGACGCGTATATTAAACTTTTCTACTTGTTTGTTAATTATTTTTTTTATGTTTTCAGGTAATTGATCTTTACCTATCATTTTTTACTCCATGAAATTTATCATTCCAATAGACAACAAAAATAAGACAACCGTCAATATAGTAAAGACAGCTGCTAACTTAAATCGCTTATATTTATCAAATGCTATTTCTGAGTTTGTGACTATTTGCTTACTTAAGTCAATTTCAAACTCGGTAAATATAGTTTTTTCTTTTTCATAACCCAATTTCTTAGCGAGAAATTTAAGATAATCCCGAGCATCATATTTCGCCGAATGTGCGAAGTATAAACAGTTGTCAGATGGGCAGGTTTTTTCGGGTTTAAACCATCGTTGTTGCAGAATGGGTAGAAAGGAAATGATACAAATTAAAGTAGAGACAGAAATAAGTGAATAACCTATTAGATTAAACCAATACGATATCTTTGGAACGAGATCTACGGCACTGAAAACTCGTGTAACCCCCCAAATCATCCCACCATTCAGTAAGAGCAATGCTGCGTTTTTTTGTTCAGCAAATTTCAGCCATTCATTAACATTTTTAAAAATGCCATCCAACTTTGAATAATAGTCCTCATTCATCTGCTTTATCTCAGTGCTTACCAACTTCATACTGACTCCGCAGTAGTTAACAGTAATTAGCTGGGTGTAACTCCTGGATTCAAGTAATAAGTGCAGCACCGCTCGTATCCAAGCCTCCTGAGTATTCGCCCCAGAAAACTTCTGCCGGTGTGCGATAACCCAGCCGTTTTCGTGGTCGGTTATTCAGTCTGTTCACCGCTTGCCTGGTTGCCTTTCTGGACACCTTGGCGAAGTCAGTGCCTTTCGGAAAGTATTGCCTCAATAGGCCATTCGTATTCTCGTTGGAGCCACGCTGACTGGACCGGTAAGGGTCACAGAAATACGACGTCAGCGACAACGCTTTGCTAAATGTTTGGTGGTCCGAAAATTCAGAACCGTTGTCCAGTGTCATCGTCTGTACGGCCCCTCTGATCGGCCTTAACTCACGGATGATGACATCTGTAACTAAGTGGGCTTTCAGCTTCGGCACACAGCCTGCGAGCAGGTAGCCGGACCGTCTTTCAACCAGAGTGACCGCGCCTGAATTCTTATGCCCGTGAAGGATTGTATCTCCTTCCCAGTGGCCTATATGCAGGCGATCATCGACGGCTTTAGGGCGGCACTCAATGCCTACGCGATTCGGGATCTTGCCTAACCCGGCTCGCTTGGCAAGATGGCGCTGATAACGTCTCTGGTAAGGCAAGCGACAATACCTCCAGAGGTCGCCACCTGCTATTTTGTCCCGGTAAATCAGATTGTAAATCCACTGATGGCTGACTTGGATACTGCCAACTCGCCTCATAAAACCGGCTATCTGATCAGGACTCCATTCACTCTGAATCTGCTTGGCCACCCAATCTATCAATGAGGGCGCTCGTTTATGAGATTTGCGAGCTCCTTTGCGCCGATGTATGGACAAACGACTGGCTTCCATCGGCTCGTATTCAGTCAGGCTTCGATTACGACGTAGCTCCCGACTGATGGTCGAGCTGTGGCAGTTGATCTCCCGGGCTATTTTCCGCTGGCTCCAGCCTACTCTCAAGAAGGCCGAAATCTGGTATCGTTGTGCCTGGGTCAGTTGTCGGTATCCCATGATTCTCTTCACTTTGGTAGGTAAAGCGAATGAGGGTACCGGCAACGGCCCTCCTACCTCTACCTGTTCATCCAAAGTGCTGCACTTATTCTATGAATCCAAGACTGACAGCCCAGCCCTTGGCACTCAAAATGATAGCCTATTCCGCCTGCTGCCCTTGCACCAAAATCTGCCGATGCACAACGTTCAAAAACACCGCAAATGATGCGGTGAACGAACCTGAACGCCAGATTACCAGACACAGGCCCAAGTTTGCGTGGACTGCCCCACGCGACGAGCACCGAATTTTATGCCTGCGCCAATGAACGATAAAGCTGCCAAACAGACCACGGATTCCGACGGCCTTGGCAATCACCGAAACATGGCGGTTGTGCTACCAAATCTGAGCCAAGGCCACTGGCACCGAGCCACCAAAAAGGAACCATACCAACCCAGCTAACGCCGCCATAAACGGCGCGAGTTTACGAGCGTCCGGCGACCGTAGGGAGCGAATTTGATGGCATTGTTAGCTGTGGGTAACTGTGAAACCCGATCCTTGGCTACCAACACGACGGCCTACTCCGCTGCCCTTGCACCGGAAACCGCCGATGCACTGTGATTGAACCCAACGCCAATAAAGCGGTGGACGAACCTGAACTTCAGAGTAGCAGGTAAGTCAGGAACCAGGTTTCGGCGGACACCTGGTCACGACGAACATCGACCTTTATACCAACACCGCTGGCTGATTTTGGCCACCCACTCGACGCGGATTCTGACGGCCTTGGCAAAACACGGGAATTGCCGGTTCGACTGCCAGTTTTCGGCCAAGGCCAATTCATCCCAGCCACCCAAAAGGCACAACGCACTACCCAGCTAACACTTAAGCATTTAATGGTCGTGCGCAGCATGACCATTAAATGTCTGTTGGACTAAGCCGCCAACGCCGCAGCTATCGAACGGTGCCTAAGGATAAAGTAATTTGGAGGCGAAGCCTGAACGGTACATCTGGGGCCGGGCGCGGAGCAATGCCGGCGGGGTTTGGTCTCATTCGATCCTTCATGCGGCGGTTCCTTGTTGTGATTCCCCTCAGATTACCTCTCAGGTACCCGTTTTTCCAGCCTTCGGCCGCAGAGAGATCCAGCTCACTAAGAACTGTAGGTTTCCCCCGGCGGATCAAGAAGGCCGTGAAGCTAACCCGTCGGCACAGCCGTTATTCTGAACCGTGGAATCTGGCGAACCATGCGAACCAGACCGTTGTCACAGAGGAGACAGGGCCAGCACCGCTGAGATACTGGGCTTTCCGGTGTCGCTTCTGGTTTGGGCGGCTGCGATAAGCAGTGCCGGATAACAGCCAATTTTCGTCGCCGGGTTCGATTGCTCAGGTAGCCAAAATGGCGAATTCGCATGAAGCCTTTTGGCAGAATGTGCATTAGGAACCGCCGTACGAACTCCTGGCCATCCAGCCACTGGGTCTTCAATCGTGAATGATCTCGATAATCCTTATAGCGGAAGGCGATCCGGTCATCCTCCATCGTCAACAAGCGCCCATTGCTGATGGCGATTCGGTGCGTGTAGCGAGCCAGATAATCCACTACGCTCTCGGCCTGGTTCAGGCAGTGTCGAGTGTAGACAACCCATTCCTGCTGCATCAGGCCGTCGAGCACACCATCAATCTCACCGTTGCGGGTCACCCGGTGTAGCTCACCTGCGTTCACCGACGCTCTTAGCAACGACACCATGCGCCCTCGAAAACGCCGGGATAGAGCCCGTACCGGGAACAGGTAGTGGCTTTTAGCTTTGTGCCAATCACCATTGCCGGTCAACACTCCGCCGGGGATCAGGCAATGCACGTGAACATGACGGCTCAGGTTCTGTCCCCATGTGTGGAGCACCGCCGTCATGCCCAACTCGCCGCCAAGGTGCCGGGTGTTGCGCCCAAACTGGTTAAGCGTGTCCCAGACTGCGGCGAACAGACAGCGATAGACCACGTCGGGATGGAGCTGAACCCAGCCGTTCAAGGTATGGGGCAGCGTAAACACCAGATGAAAGTAAGGCACCGGCAACAACAGGGATCGCTGACGTTCGCTCCATTGCTGACTCGCTCGCCCCTGACATTGCGGACAATGCCGATCCCGGCAGCCGTAATAACAGATGGAGCGGGCCTCGCAATGATCACAGCGCATTTCCATACCGCCCATGCGGGCGGTTCGGCACCCCGTTAACCGGGCGCAGACCTTGCGCCGGTGGCTGTCCAGTGTCTGACCCGGAAGGAATCGGTTTAGAATCGTCTGGACAGTTAGTGCACCGGCCATCATGCACCTCCGAGATGTGCGATCAGGTCAGCCGGACCCCCGTTTTGAGGTGTAACGCCTGGCAACCAGTGCAGATACCGTTGAGTGCTGCGCAAATCGCTGTGCCCCAAGAGCCGTTGCAGCTCATGAATGGGCAAACCCCGCTCCAGCTGGTGTGTGGCGTAGGCATGGCGCAAGGCATGAATGCCACCGCATTTTTCAATGCCACTGGTTGTCTTGGCTGTGTGGTAGACCTTCTGAGGCGTGGTGATGTGAAGGTGTCTGTCTGGGAGTAAATCGCTGGGAAATAACCAGAGCATCGGATGGCGAATCTGCCAATAGCGACGAAGCACCCGGAGTAACCCGGGAGCCAGAGGCACCATCCGGTCTTTGGCGCCCTTGCCCTGCTCAATTCGAAGCAGGTGGCGTTCACCATCAATGTCTTTCACCTTCAACGCGACCGCTTCGCTGACGCGCAAGCCGCATCCATAGGTGACGGATAACAGAGCTTGATGCTTGGGGTTAAGAACAGCGGCCAAAAGGCGCGCAACTTCCTGACGTGTCAGTAATTCGGGAATACGTTGAGGTCGCTTCGGCAGCACCAGAGTGACATCGAAGTGCGCCCAGTGCAGCACCTTCAAATACAGAAACCGGATGCCATGGAGGTAAACACGACAACTGGCCGGTGACAGGGAACGCTCCTGAACCAGATAGTTGAAATAGACCTGTAAGTCTTCAACCTTCAGTTGATCAGGCGAGCGCCGATAATAACGAGCCAGCGCGGTGACCACATAAAGGTAGCTTTGCTGGGTTCGGGGGGAAAAGCCATGTTGGCACATGGCTTGGATCATGGTCTGACGTAAAGGTGTCATGACGAACTCTCCTCTTTTGAAAGCCCACTCGGGCTAATCAAAAGTATCGGTCAAGACACCTGATCTCGCAGGAAACTTCCAAGCTTACTCGCTACCGCGAAGCGGTTTAGTTCAACAGTAATTAGGCTGCATTTTCGAGATTCGTTACTTTGGCAGTGATAGATTCGATTGCTAGCTTGACTTCACTCTCACTTTTGAAGTTTTCTTCCAGTTTTTTGTGGTAACCAGCTTCGTCCTTTGATTTTTCCCATTCTTGTTTTATGAGCAGCTGTGTGCCTTGCTCGATTAGGATAAGCATTTCTGATAGTCTATTTATATCACTATCGGCGAGATACTTGAGCGAAAAACCGAGCGACCTGAGCAGGGTTTGGTCTATTTTATGCTTATCATCCAAGCTAGGATTCAACCTAAGTGCTATTTGAGACTTAGTGCTTCGCAATTCAGGACTTACAAAAGGTATTTCTAAAATAATTAGCTGATGAGATAATTTTATAAAATTTGAAACGTGCTCCCTCATCTCATCACGCCACTTAGCGCGCTCTTGTATTACCGATGAAGCATAGATGTTTTCGCGATTTCGCCGATTTGCATAGTAAACCGTGAAAATACCTACGACAAAAGCAACACATCCAGCTACGACAGCAGAGACTATCGCTGAATTAGCAGCAATTGCAGCCGCGTCTATTTCTGATGAACACATAAAATATCCATATGCGGCGACTAATGCCTGCATAAGTGGAGGCCTGACAAGGCCGCCCGATGGAAGCCCAAAGAGTCGTAACAAACTTTATGCACTGGTTAGGCTTGTATGATGGAAAAAGACCTCTGGTCTTGAACCATTCGAACCACTTCAAGGCCTTTGCGCTTAAAAAGTTCTTTCTCGTCGGCAGATAGCTTACAGCGAATGCCAGTATAAACTCGGGTTGGCGCTACCACCTTCTCAAGTTTGACAAAGTGAAGTCCAGATTCGCGAGTAACTTCTTCAGATTCTAAGTCCACCAGAATTCTGTATTCTTTTTCGTAAGACCATCCTTCGTATTTGCAAAGCGTAGCCTTCACCAAATTATCGCGCCAACCTTCGCCTTCTTCTTTCAAGCTAATCGGTACCTTAAGATATTCAATCTTTTGTAAGATATGCTCTGGAATATCAAATTCCCAACAAATTCCTCGATGGTTTTCTGCATAATGGGCCCACTGAACAGGATCATTTAGATTTCTCGAGAAACACAAAAAACCAGCCTTCTTAGTGAAATGTTCTTTAAAGTTTTCAAGATTGCCCTGGGAGGCGCCGTCAAAGTTAAGAAAGAACTCATACGGGTCATTCATGCTATCTAAAGTCGCAACTTTAAGGCGCGACGTCTCAAGATTTCTCACCGCATGTTGCTTTTTCATAAAATGAAAAACTTTCACTCAGTCTCCTTGATCGTATGCCTAATGCCGAGCTCTGCGGCAAGCTTGGAGCGTAGCGGAAAAACTTGTCCGACAGCTGCGCTTTTTTAAGGCTATCACGTTCGTCCAGGACATTTAGGTATTTCAGAATTAACTTTTCCTTCGTACAACCAAAGGGCCCACTGCCTAATCGAACCGCCATTTCTTATTCTGGAAGCCTCAGCCCAAGAAAGGTCATACTTATCAGCTAAGACATTTCCAATATCTTTTCCTGAAACAGCTTTATTTGATTCAATCAATTTTACAACCTCTAGAAGAATACTTTCAGAATTTGCACTTATCCAAATAGCCTCACTATAGTTTGAGAACTTATTAATTCTATCTAGCGCTAACATGTAATTATTTTTTTCAATGACAACAAGTTCAAATCGCTTTAGAACTGCAAGTGCATTCCGATAGCCTTTCGGCTTCTCTTCTTCTTTATCGACTTCTCCCTTTTCTTTCAGCCAATTTAATGTTTCTAAGACTAAGGCTGGTGATGCTGGGGCAGTAAATATATTACTCTTTCTACGTCTCCGTTCTAACTTTAGCCTTTCAGTAACGACATCCCCCTGATCACGGTATACCCAGCCATTGCCTGAAACCTCGATAAATCCGCATAACTCTAACCACCGACAAAGCCTAACTGTATAGCTATGCCATGTTTTTTCAGCATATTTGTTGTCTGGAAATAATTGTTTCAGAGTTTCAATTAGAGCATTAACCGTCACAGCAGAGCGGGAAGCTTTTCCTTTAAAAGCATGGGTAAAAGCATGCTTTTTGAACTTCTCTCGTATGGCTTTTAGAATATTGGCTTCATTGCTATCTATGATATCTTCACTAAGCGAATAAAGACCACCCTCCC
The DNA here is from genome assembly GCF_900215155.1 of Marinobacter sp. LV10R510-11A. NCBI lineage: Bacteria > Pseudomonadati > Pseudomonadota > Gammaproteobacteria > Pseudomonadales > Marinobacteraceae > Marinobacter > Marinobacter sp. LV10R510-11A. The sequence goes on along the minus strand of NZ_LT907980.1, from coordinate 3,980,538 downwards.
TATTAGCAACACCAAACATAACCATATCAGAACCGATATTTTGAATCGTTCCTTCAGACAGTGTTGCTTTGCCGGCTAAATCATGTACTGAAAGTTTTATCTCATGGTCAAGATATCTAACCACTTTATATAATGATGAAAAGTCAGTAGATGGGAGATACCTCAAAGGTATAACTGGAACATTTCCTGTTAAAATGTACTCTTTGAAAATATCCCAGTAGACATTTAGTCGATCACCACTCCTAATAACCAAACGTCTGTTAATAAGTGACTTTAAAGTATCGGGGCCAGATGTTTCGATTATTTCAAACCAGTCAACTGGTGCTCGTTGCGCTATTAGCTTTAAACAAGCTGCCTCACCTGGCTCAAGCTCGTCAATATCTTCTTCAAACAAACTTGCAATATCTAGCTTATTCTCTAGCAAGTCGTTCTGATCAAATCCATTTTCTATTTTCCCATAAAGGTGAATGCACAGCTTTTTCAGGAGCCATGGATAACCTTGACTACTTGCGATCAAGTTGTGCTTCAAGTCAGTGTGTAACTTCTGATTAATTTCTTTCTCAAATATACTTATTGCAGCGCCGGACTCACCATCAGAAAAAGGCACTAATTTTCTAGTGACACGATAATCTGAAAGTTGATGCCAAAAGAAATATGCTGGGTGTTCACTATGAGTTGTACTATCGGTTTTCCAAGCAAAGCCTAAGCAAAAATTAAGCTTTATAGATGCTGCATTTAGTAACAATGACTTGGCTTTTTCAAACACTTCAAATAGCTCTGGCTTAGAATACAGCTCTTCAAACTGATCAAAAACCAATGTTACAATCTGGTTTTTTGGTTCTAATGACTCTAAAAATTTCCTAATAGTTTCAGAGTTAAGCGGACTACCAACATCAGATAGAATCAGATTAATATTTCCATCTCCAAAACCAGAGTTTTGTGCGCTTTTCAATGCATTCAATAATGAGGAATAAATATACTCGGGGCCTGTAGCTGCACGAACATCAACGGGGAAAACAAAAAATTTATTCTTATTCTGATAATTGTCTGCCTTACTTTTTAGTTTGGCAATAAATGAACTTTTCCCCATCCCGGAATTCCCTGTTATGGCAAAAATCCGAGTGCTTGTTTTCTTCTCTTTAATGTTTTTTAAAAAATCAAAGATGTAATTTATATCTTTCGTTCTACCGACAAAATCTCGAGGTCTAGCGGGTCTATAATCAGTCCATGCCTCGCCAGTTTGTACTTGAACAACGTCTACTACTTTAGTTGTTTCTATTTCAGTAGTTCTAGTGGCCTGGCTTTTCATCAGAGTAAAGTCGAGCTTATTTAAGCTAGTATCTGTTTCAGAAAGGTTTTCCAGCAGTTTGGGGTCGATTAGTAATTCATTGTTATTTGCGTAATAGCATATAACTCCAGAAGGAATACCACCTGACAATGTTGCAGCAGCCCAAAACATTCCATATTTTGTAACCAATAAAACCCACTCACCTATCAGGTTTTCACTACCAGCATATTCTTCCGCTTTATCCTCTGGACGATTTTTTATTACGCCCGCACTAATAAGTGACTCAATAACTTTCGCAGGATCATAAAAACTTAACTTTGTTGCTTGCTCTTTAGGTTTATCTTGCCATTCCTTAACGAAACCTTTTGCTTCTTTTCCATAGTCGCCAGTACCGATAAGCCACGCTTCTGAATAGTCCTTAAAGATAAGTGTACCAGCTAGGTTCTTGAGAATATTTGCATCAATGTTTTTATCCCGGTATGCCTTGCACTCTACATATATTTCTTTGCCACTGATCTTGTGACGACATAACAAGTCTAACTCTACAGCAGTAAATCTTATTTCCTTGATAACTTCATACGACTGCGCTGTTAAGAGTTTTTCAGTTAGCGCTTCCAGAAGATCGCCTCTCTCTTTAGTTGAGGCAGACTTATTTAGTGCAACTTCTATCTTCATTACATAGTTCCGTATTTGTTAACGTACGAAAAAGGCCCCAACAGCGTATTAGACAGAACGCGTCATTATTGCAATAACGAAGACTCGTCGGCGCCCTGCCGTTTCGGGTAGTCGCTCTGAGTTTTCTTTCGAACAGCGCCGCATCACCCACAGGCCGAGCTCCACCCAATAGGTGAAACACCCGAGGTTGAAAAAAAGAGGCTGTATCAGTACTGAAGAGGTCATCGGCCGTTATCCCTAACAATCGGTGTTCATAGCGTATAGCTACCCACACTAGACCATGTCTGGACTACTTACCTTTGCCTTTTGCAAAACTTCGTTAATTTTAACGGAAATTACGACTAGCAGCCGTTTTTTTGGGATATATGCACCAACGGCGAATATCGAGAGGAGGGTTTGAGGGAGGGAAAATCACAGCCCCGGGCAAGGCACCCGGGGCTGCATAACAACTGCCTTACTTAACCTTAGGATCCAACTCACCAGCCTCATAACGCTCAAACATGCGCTCAAGGTTGATCGGCTTGATCTTGCTCGCATTACCAGCACAACCAAAGGCTTCGTAGCGTGCCACGCAGATGTCGGTCATGGCTACCATGGTTGCTTGCAGGAATTTGCGCGGGTCGAATTCGGCTGGGTTCTCGGCCAGGAAGCGACGCACAGCGCCGGTGCTGGCTAGGCGCAGGTCGGTGTCGATGTTTATTTTACGCACACCGTGCTTGATGCCTTCCACGATTTCCTCAACCGGTACACCGTAGGTTTCGGGCATCTCACCGCCGTATTCGTTGATGATTTTCAGCCATTCCTGGGGTACGGAGCTAGAGCCGTGCATAACCAGGTGGGTGTCTGGAATGCGTTTGTGAATGGCTTTGATCTGCTCGATGGCCAGAATGTCGCCTGTGGGCGGGCGGGTGAACTTGTAGGCGCCGTGGCTGGTGCCGATGGCGATGGCTAGGGCGTCTACGTGGGTTCTCTTCACGAAGTCTGCGGCTTCTTCTGGGTCGGTCAGCATCTGGCTCATGTCCAGAGTACCTTCGGCGCCAATGCCGTCTTCTTCACCGGCTTGGCCGGTTTCTAGAGAACCCAAGCAACCCAGCTCGCCTTCTACGGATACGCCACAGGCGTGGGCCATGTCTACGGTACGGCGGGTTACGTCTACGTTGTATTCGTAGTCCATAGGCGTTTTGCCGTCTTCGCCCAAGGAGCCGTCCATCATTACAGAGCTGAAGCCCAGCTGAATGGAGCGCTGGCAAATGGCCGGGCTGGTGCCGTGGTCCTGGTGCATAACCACCGGGATGTGCGGCCATTCTTCAATAGCTGCGAGAATTAGGTGGCGCAGAAAGGGGGCGCCAGCGTATTTGCGAGCACCGGCGGAGGCCTGAACAATAACCGGGGAGTCGGTTTTGTCGGCGGCTTCCATGATGGCGCGCATTTGTTCTAGGTTGTTTACGTTAAAGGCTGGCACACCGTAACCATGCTCGGCGGCGTGGTCCAGCATTTGCCGCATCGAAATCAGGGCCATTTGGTTGTCTCCTTAGTTACAAAGATAGTTACAAAGATAGTTGCAAAAATAGTTACGAAAATGATTTCAAAACAGCTTGGTAAATCGTAAATCGAAAAAAGTTTACTTCGCGCCGCGCTCTTCCAGTACGGCAACGGCTGGCAGCACTTTACCTTCCACAAACTCCAGGAAGGCTCCACCGCCGGTGGAAATATACGAGATCTTGTCAGCTATGCCGTATTTGTCAACGGCAGCGACTGTGTCACCGCCGCCGGCCAGCGAGAAGGCACCGCTATTGGCGATGGCTTCGGCCAGGGTTTTGGTGCCGTTGGCAAACTGGTCAAATTCAAACACGCCTACCGGACCGTTCCACAGAATGGTTTTGGCGTTCTTGAGCAGTTCAGCGAATTGGCCAGCGGTTTCTGGGCCTACGTCGAGGATCATGTCGTCTGCGGTTACGTCGGAAATGTTCCGGATGGTGGCCGTTGCGTTTTCGGCGAACTCGCTGGCAACCACTACGTCTACTGGCAGCGGGATGTTAACGCGAGAGGCGATGTCTCTGGCGGTATCCAGCAGTTCGTGCTCACACAGAGACTTGCCCACCGGGTGGCCGGCTGCGGCAAGGAAGGTATTGGCGATGCCGCCGCCTACGATAATCTGGTCGCACACTTTCTCGAGGGCGTTGAGCACGTCGAGCTTGGTGGAAACTTTGGCGCCACCAACAATGGCGACAACCGGCTTGGCTGGGTTATCCAGGGCTTTGCCGAGGGCATCCAGTTCCGCCGCCAGCAATGGGCCGGCGCAGGCTTCTGGTGCAAAGCGCGCAACACCGTGGGTGGAGGCCTGGGCGCGGTGTGCGGTGCCGAAGGCGTCCATTACGTAGATGTCGCACAGGGCTGCGTATTGCTTGGCCAGTGTTTCGTCGTCTTTCTTCTCGCCTTTGTTGAAGCGTACGTTCTCGAACAGCACCACTTCGCCGTCGGCCACTTCAACGCCATCGAGGTAATCTTTAATCAGGCGCACTTCCTGGCCTAGCGCTTTGGTGAGGTGCTCAGCAACTGGCTTTAAGGAGGCGGCTTCGTCGTACACGCCTTCTTCTGGGCGGCCCAGGTGGGACATCAACATGATTTTGGCGCCTGCATCTTTAGCTGCCTTGATGGTCGGCAAGGAAGCGCGGATGCGGGCATCGCTGGAGATCTTGCCGTTCTTGACCGGCACGTTTAGGTCTTCGCGAATGAGAACCCGCTTGCCAGCAAGGTTCAGGTCGGTCATTTTTTTGATGGCCATGATCTGGGTTCCGTTGTTCAGGTTGTTGGCAAATAGTTTGGGAGGAAGGATCGCCCCCTCTCCCCAACCCCTCTCCCGCAAGGGGAGAGGGGCTTTTTAAAGCGCTTACTCCCTCTCCCCTTGCGGGAGAGGGCCGGGGAGAGGGGGTTTAGGTTAGCCCACCTTCTGCAACCAGCTTTGGCTTACATCCAGCATGCGGCTGGCAAATCCCCATTCGTTATCAAACCAGCACAGCACTTTCACCATGGTACCCCGGGTTACGCGGGTTTGGCCGCCATCTACTACGCCGGAGTGGGCGTCGTGGTTGAAGTCGGAGCTTGCCAGTAGTTCGTCGGTATAGTCGAGTATGCCTTTTAATGGGCCGCTTGCGGCTTCTTTAAGCACCTGATTTACGGTTATCACATCGGTGGCTTGGCGCACGTTGAACACCATGTCGATGGCGGACACGTTCATGGTGGGTACGCGCAAAGCGACCGAGCTGAACCGGCCTTCCATGTGCGGAAGCAGCCGTTCAACGCCGCGCGCCAGCCCTGTATCCACGGGCACTATGTTGTGCAGGGCGCTGCGGGTAAGGCGCAGATCCTGTTGATGGTAGGCGTCTATAACCGGCTGGTCGTTCATGGCGGCGTGGATGGTGGTGGTACTGCCCTGCTCCACGCCAAAAGCTTTATCGAGCACAGTAATCACCGGCACCAGGCAGTTAGTGGTGCAAGAGCCTGCTGCCACTATCCGGTCTGCTTCTGTGAGTTCTGCTTGGTTGATGCCATAAACCACTGTGCGGTCGACATCCGATTCAGCGGGCTGGGAGAACAGCAGCCGTTTCGCGCCCGCCTGAAGGTGCAACTCGGCAGTCGCCCGGTCTGAAAAGGATCCGGAGCATTCCAGCACCAAGTCGATATCCAGCTCTTTCCACGGCAGTTCTGCCGGGTCGGAATGGCGCAGCACGCGGATAGAATCACCGTTGATGATGAGGTCCTGCCCTTGCACTGCAATGCTTCCGGTGAACCGACCATGAGTGGAATCGTACCGAGTCAGGTGTGCAATCGTGTCGATATCAGAAAGCTCGTTAATCGCGACCACCTGCAAGCGGTCGCGAAAACCGTTTTCGTACAGAGCACGCAACACGCACTGGCCAATACGACCATACCCGTTGATGGCAATACGAAAGGGCGCGGAGGCTGTCATCAGGCGCTCAGCAGCTCCGCAGCAACTTCTAAGACGTTATCCACGGTAAAGCCGAACTCTTTGAACAGTTCGCCGGCGGGCGCAGATTCACCGAAGGTGGTCATGCCTACAACACGGCCATCCAGCCCAACGTACTTGTACCAGTAATCGGCAATGGCGGCTTCGATAGCCATGCGGTTGGTGATCTCAATGGGTAGCACCTGTTGCTTATATTCAGCGCTCTGGGCATCGAATACATCGGTAGATGGCATGGAGACCACACGCACGTTGCTGCCCTGCTCTCGCAACTTGGCTGCGCTGTCCTGCGCTAGGCCAACTTCGGAGCCGGTGGCAATCATAATTAAATCGGGTGAGCCTTCGCTGTCAGACAGAATGTAAGCGCCTTTGGCCACGTCAGCCAACTGTTGCGCGTCACGCGCCTGGGCGGGCAAGTTCTGACGGGAGAAAACCAAGGCAGTCGGGCCGTCTGTGCGCTCGAGGGCAGATTTCCAAGCCACGGCAGATTCTACTGCGTCGGCCGGGCGCCAGGTGCTCATGTTCGGCGTGGTACGCAGGCTGGCGAGCTGCTCGACTGGCTGGTGAGTCGGGCCGTCTTCGCCCAGACCAATCGAATCGTGGGTGAACACGAAGATAGTGCGCTGCTTCATCAGTGCGGCCATGCGCACCGCGTTACGGCAGTATTCCATGAAGATCAGGAAGGTTGCGCCGTAGGGTACGAAACCACCGTGCAAGGCGATGCCGTTCATGATGGCGGCCATGCCGAACTCACGCACACCGTAATAGATGTAGTTGCCGCTGGCGTCTTCTTTGGTTACGCCTTTTGAGCCGTTCCAGATGGTGAGGTTGGAGCCCGCCAGATCGGCAGAGCCTCCGAGCAGTTCCGGCAACAACGGGCCGTAGGCGTTCAGGGCGTTCAGAGAAGCCTTACGGCTGGCAATGGTCTCGCTCTTATCCTGACATTCCTGAATATAAGCCTGGGCTTTCTCGGAGAAATCGGCAGGCAGATCACCGGCCATGCGGCGCTTCAGCTCGGCCGCCAGTTCTGGCTCGGCTTTTTCATACGCGGCAAAGGTGTCGTTCCACGCGTTCTCGGCTTTGGTGCCTTTGTCTTTGGCGTTCCAGGCTTGGTAAATATCAGACGGGATTTCGAATGAGCCGTGATCCCAACCCAGCGCTTCGCGGGTCAGCACGATTTCGTCTTCGCCCAGTGCTGCGCCGTGCGCGGCTTCGCTGCCCTGCTTGTTGGGTGAACCAAAGCCGATAATCGTTTTGCAGCAGATCAGTGTGGGCTGACTGGTGTTCGCACGGCCTGCTTCAATCGCCGCACGAACGGCGTCTGAGTTATGGCCGTCTACTTTAGCAATCACCTGCCAGCCGTAAGATTCAAAACGCTGGGGGGTGTTGTCGGTAAACCAGCCGTCGACTTTGCCATCGATGGAGATGCCGTTGTCGTCGTAGAACATGATCAGCTTGCCCAGGCCCAGAGTGCCCGCCAGCGAAGACACTTCGTGGGATATGCCTTCCATCAGGCAGCCGTCGCCCAGGAATGCGTAGGTGTAGTGATCAACAACGTTATGGCCCGGACGGTTGAACTGCGCCGCCAATGTTTTCTCTGCCAGCGCGAACCCAACCGCGTTGGCCATGCCCTGCCCCAGTGGGCCGGTGGTGGTTTCTACACCTGGGGTGTAACCGTATTCCGGGTGGCCCGGGGTTTTAGAGTGCAGCTGCCGGAAGTTCTTGATGTCATCAATGGAAACGTCGTACCCGCTCAGGTGCAGTAGTGAATACTGCAGCATGGAGCCGTGGCCATTAGATAGCATGAACCGGTCGCGGTTGGCCCACTGCGGATTAGCCGGATTGTGGCTTAGGTAATCGTTCCACAGCACCTCGGCGATATCCGCCATCCCCATGGGCGCACCCGGATGGCCGGATTTGGCTTTCTGAACCGCATCCATGCTCAGCGCGCGAATGGCGTTGGCGAGATCTGTACGAGAGGGCATTGACGTTTCTCCAGTGTTTTTCAGGGAAATAGGGGGTAACCCAGCGTTTTTAACGGGCAATAAAAAGCTGCTTTAAAATAAGGCGCGTATTTTCGCCGATTACGGTGTGCCGGGGCAAATCGACGTGCCGCTTCTATGTAAATATCCTGTCGGGGATTGCCGAAAGAGATTGATTTCAAAGAATGATAAATCTATATCAAAAAACTTTGATATGCCTATTGATTGAGCACCCCAACCCACTTACACTCCGCAACCATGACAAGTTCAAGTGCACACGCTAATCAAATCTCCTCCGTGGACGTGCTCGCCCCTATCTTCAAGGCGAGCGGCGACCCATTGCGCTTGGAAATTTTGCGTGTGCTGCGTCGCGATACGTTTGGCGTGTTGGAACTGAGCCAGCTATTCGATATGCGCCAGTCTGGCATGAGCCACCATCTGAAAGTCATGCACAAGGCGGGGCTGCTAGAGCCACAGCGTGAAGGCAACGCGATTTTTTATCGCCGCCCGCTGCACTTGGATAACGAAAAGCCGACAGACCAAACTATTCGTCAGATTTTTGATGCAGTGGATCGCGCGCCCTTACCCGCGCACCTGCAAGAAAAGATTGAATCCATCCGTAACCAGCGAGCGGATCAGTCGCAGGCGTTTTTTTCCCGGCACTCAGAACAATTCCGGGAGCAGCAGGAATTGATAGCCGCCTTTAATCTTTACGCGGCGCCCGTAGCGGACATGATTCGCAAGCGAACACGGAAAACACGGTGGCAAACGGCTTTGGAAATCGGCCCCGGCGAAGGTGGCTTTTTGCCCGTGCTTTCTGAGCTTTGCGAGCACGTTGTTGCGCTGGATAACAGCCGAGACATGCTCGCCAAAGCAACGCGCACATGCATTGATGCGCGCCTGAACAACATTGATTTGATTGAAGGTGTCACCGACACACTGCTGGCCCGCGGCGATGCGTTTGATCTTGTAGTGGCCAATATGGTGCTGCACCACGTACCCAGCCCGGCAGACATTTTTTTGGATGCTGCGGCACTGATGAACAACGGCGGCTGCTTGGTTGTTAGCGACCTGTGCAGCCACGACCAGAACTGGGCCAAAGAAAATTGCGGCGACCTCTGGCTTGGCTTCGAGCCCGAAGAGCTCACCGCCTGGGCCGCGGCAGCAGGCCTGAAGGCCGGTGAGCAGCTGTTTATCGGTTTGCGTAACGGGTTTCAAATTCAGGTAAGGGAGTTCTGGAAAACCCATCTGCCACTGCGATAATCGAACCCTGATAGATAGAGCCCCACAAGGCCATATCAAAAAACTTTGATATTCGCGTAGGTAGTAGTACCTAGGCCCTTTGAACCAAAACAAACAAATGTAGCCGGTGCCTGCAATACCACGCGGCCGCCGGCAAGATTTCAAAACGCTCACAGAGGAGCAAACCTATGTCTGACTACAGCGTCTTTACCTCCGAATCGGTCTCCGAGGGCCACCCGGATAAACTGGCTGACCAAATCTCCGACGCCGTTCTGGATTGCATCCTGGCGGCCGACCCGCACGCCCGCGTGGCTTGCGAAACCATGGTGAAAACCGGCGTTGCCATTGTGGGTGGTGAAATCACAACAAGCGCCTGGGTGGATCTTGAAGACCTGGTTCGCGGTGTGATCAGAGACGTTGGTTATACCTCCTCAGAGGTCGGATTCGACGCCGACACCTGCGGCATTATCAATATCATCGGCAAACAGTCCGTGGATATTGCCCAGGGCGTTGATCGCCAGAAGCCGGAAGACCAGGGCGCAGGCGACCAAGGCCTAATGTTCGGTTACGCCAGCAACGAAACCGAAGTACTGATGCCTGCGCCAATCACTTTCGCCCATCGCTTGGTGGAGCGCCAAGCCGAGGCGCGCAAAAACGGGATACTGCCGTGGCTGCGCCCGGATGCAAAAAGCCAAGTAACCTGCCGCTATGAAAACGGCAAGGTTGTGGGCATCGACGCCGTTGTGCTTTCCACTCAGCACGACTCAGACGTTACCCAGGCAGATCTAAAAGAAGCCCTGATGGAGTTGGTTGTAAAGAACGTGCTGCCGGCAGAGCTTCTGCACAAAGGCACCGAGTTCCACATAAACCCCACCGGCAAATTCGTAATCGGCGGCCCGGTTGGCGATTGTGGCCTTACCGGCCGGAAGATCATCGTAGACACATACGGCGGCATGGCCCGCCACGGCGGCGGCGCTTTTTCGGGCAAAGACCCCTCAAAGGTTGACCGCTCTGCCGCTTACGCTGGCCGCTATGTTGCGAAAAACATCGTTGCCGCTGGGCTGGCCGAAAAATGCGAGATTCAGGTTTCCTACGCCATCGGTGTGGCACAACCCACATCTATCTCCGTAAACACCTTCGGCACCGGCAAAATCGGCGACGACAAAATCGTCGACCTGGTACGCCAGCACTTTGACCTGCGCCCGTATGCGATCACCAATATGCTCGACCTGCTGCACCCCATGTACCGAGCCACAGCAGCTTACGGCCACTTTGGTCGCGAGCCACAAGAGATAACCGTTGGCGGCAAAACCTTCACGACGTTCCCGTGGGAGAAAATCGATCGCGCGGCCTCTCTTAAAGACGCAGCTGGTATCTAACTAATTTTCAGGCGTATTGATAATTCCAAGCGCCAAAACAGAACCAACCGGAGAACATTAAATGAGCAACTTCGAAGACTTCAAAGTCCGTGATATTTCCCTAGCAGACTGGGGCCGCAAGGAAATTAACATCGCCGAAGGCGAAATGCCGGCCTTGATGGCATTGCGTAATAGGTACAAAGCAGAGCAGCCGCTGAAAGGCGCCAACGTTATGGGCTGCATTCACATGACCATCCAGACAGCCGTGCTGATCGAAACACTGATCGAACTTGGCGCGGGTGTACGCTGGTCATCCTGCAACATCTTCTCTACTCAGGATCAGGCGGCCGCCGCTATCGCTGCGCAGAACATCCCTGTGTTTGCCTGGAAAGGCGAAACCGACGAGGAATACGACTGGTGCCTCGAGCGCACCATCGGTGCAGACATCGAAGGCTGGGAACCCAACATGATCCTGGACGACGGCGGCGATTTGACTGCCCTGCTCCATGAAAAGTACCCAGAAATTCTGGCTAACTGCCACGGTGTGACGGAAGAAACCACCACCGGCGTACACCGCCTGCAGGAAATGCTGCGCGACGGTACCCTGAAAGTACCGGCCATCAACGTGAACGATGCCGTTACCAAATCCAAGAACGACAACAAATACGGTTGTCGCCACAGCCTTAATGACGCCATCAAGCGTGGTACCGACCACCTGATGGCCGGCAAAAAAGCACTGGTTATCGGTTACGGTGATGTGGGCAAAGGCTCCGCTGCATCCCTACGCCAGGAAGGCATGATCGTGAAAATCACTGAAGCGGACCCGATCTGTGCCATGCAGGCCTGCATGGACGGCTTTGAAGTGGTTTCGCCTTACCTCAACGGCGTAAACACCGGCACTGAAGCAGGCGTAGACCGTGCCTTGCTGCAGAACACGGACATTCTAGTGACCACCACCGGCAACATGAACGTGTGCGATGCGAACATGCTTAAAGCCCTGAAGAACGGCGCTGTTGTGTGCAACATTGGGCACTTCGATAATGAAATCGATACCGCCTACATGCGTAAGAACTGGGAATGGGACGAGGTTAAGCCGCAGGTTCACGTGATCTACCGCGACAAAGCCGTTAACGACCACCTAATCCTGCTCTCCGAAGGTCGCCTGGTGAACCTGGGCAACGCCACTGGTCACCCTTCACGGATTATGGACGGCTCCTTCGCCAACCAGGTTTTGGCACAGATGTACCTGTTCGAGCGCAAGTTCGCAGATCTGCCGGAAGACGCCCGCGCTAAGGGTGTTTATGTGCAGGTTCTGCCCAAGCACTTGGACGAAGAAGTGGCCCGCGCCATGGTGGAAGGTTTTGGTGGCGTAATCACCAAAATGACCCCAGAGCAGGCGCAATACATCGGTGTACCGGTCGAAGGCCCGTACAAGCCGGAAAGCTACAAGTACTGATCGGATAATAAGATGCAATCCCAGAAACAGTTCAAACGCCGCTTCAGCTTTGAGTTTTTCCCGCCCAAGACAGACCAGGGCAAAGAAAAACTCCAAGTGGTTCGTGATCAGCTTGCCGGGGTGAATCCGGATTTTTTCTCGGTCACCTTCGGTGCGGGCGGTTCCACACGGGACCGCACCATTGAAACCGTGCTCAACCTGCACAAGCAGGGCATTTCTACAGCGCCACATCTCTCCTGCGTCGGTGGTACGCGGGAAGAGATATCGGAACTGTTGGACGTGTATAAAGAGAACGGCATCAACCGAATTGTCGCCCTTCGGGGTGACACGCCTTCTGGCATGGGGGCGTCCGGCGAAATGCGGTACGCCAACGAGCTGGTTGAATTCATTCGCGAGCACAGCGGCGATCACTTTAATCTGGAAGTAGCGGCCTACCCGGAGTTCCATCCCCAGGCCCGCAATGCTGAAGAAGACCTGAAAAACTTCGCCCGTAAGGTGGAGGCTGGCGCCAACAGCGCCATTACCCAGTACTTCTTTAATGCAGACAGCTACTTCTATTTTATCGACCGTTTGGAAAAGCTCGGGGTAACCATTCCGGTGGTGCCGGGCATTATGCCCATTGTGAACTTTTCAAACTTGGTGCGGTTCTCTGACATGTGTGGTGCGGAAATACCACGCTGGATTCGCAAGCAGCTTGAAGCCTATGGCGATGACAAAGAGAGCATTCGCAAGTTCGGTGAGGAAGTGGTCACCAATATGTGTGAAAAGCTTCTGAAAGCCGGGGCGCCGGGGTTGCACTTTTATACGTTGAACCAAGCTGAGCCCAGCATCAGCATTTGGAAAAACCTTGGAATTGGGGAGCGAGAGAAGATCGCTTTCTGAGTTAACGCCTAACCCCTCTCCCCAGCCCTCTCCCGCAAGGGGAGAGGGAGCACAAGAGCTTGAGATTGGGGAGTAGACCTCCCCTCTCCCCTTGCGGGAGAGGGGGCACAAGAGCTTGAGATTGGGGAGTAGACCCCCTCTCCCCTTGCGGGAGAGGGCTGGGGAGAGGGGGAAGGTTACTCCCCACTCCAAGCAGTTGATTTCATGCGCCCACCTGAGTAATAGTCTAAAGTGTACGTGATGCAGTTCCACTAATGCTCCCCGGCGGGTCACAGTCATCAACAGTGAATCTTCCGGCCTGCCTTATCGGGCAAACGGAGCCTCATAAGAAAGATAAAGGAGAAAGCATGAGCACAAAATGGCTGAAAACACTGGGTACTGGCCTGGCACTCACCGTAGCTGCCGGAACCGTAAGCGCTGAAACTCTGCGAGTGGCTACCGACCCCAGCTTTGTTCCGTTCGAGATGTTGGATCAGGAAACCGGTGAGATGATCGGTTTCGATATGGAAATCATCGCCGAAGTCGCTCAACGCGCCGGCTTTGATTACAAGCTCAATACCATGGACTTCAACGGCATTATTCCGGCCCTGCAAACAGGCAACGTGGATATCGCTATTGCAGGCATTACCATTACCGAAGAGCGTGAAAAAATCGTCGATTTCTCTGACCCGTACTATGATTCCGGTCTGAGAATTCTGGTTCGCCAGGACAACAACGACGTAACCGAAATAGCCGACCTTGAAGGCCTAAAGATCGGCTCCAAAATCGGTAGCACAAGCTACGACTTCCTGAAGAAAAACTTGGATGAGAACGACGGTGTAACCCCGTATCCAGGCAGCGCAGACATGTACATGGCACTGATGTCCGGCGCCGTAGATGCCGTGTTCTACGATGCCCCGAACGTCGGCTACTTCGCCCGTACCAAGGGTGAAGGTAAAGTCAAAACCATTGGTAAAATGTACGAAGGCCAGCAGTACGGCATCGCACTGAAAAACGGCAGTGAATGGGTTGACGAAGTTAATGAAGCCATTGCCTCAATGAAAGAAGACGGAACCTACAAAAACATCTACGAAAAGTGGTTCGGCGCCCTGCCAGAAGACAAGTAAAGGCTCGTTCCTTTTGTAGTGCCGGGGCTATTAGCCCCGGCGACTTCTGACTCCAACCCCTGCGGAGACGCACACTGTGGAATCCCAGTTCCAATTTGACTGGCAAGCAGCCATCGACTCTATTCCCTTCCTTCTTAAGGGGATACCCTACACCCTGATGATTTCATTTGGCGGCCTGATTATCGGCTTTGCCTTGGGCATCTTTTTTGGCCTGCTAAGCATCAACAAAAAATGGTTTCTGAAATGGCCTGCAACGGCCTATATCGAGATCTTTCGTGGTACCCCCATTCTGGTTCAGGTTCTGTTTATTTTTTACGGCCTGCCGGATCTTATCGGTGGCCCCATCGATCCTCTTACTGCGGGTATCGCCGCAATTGCGCTGAACTCGGGCGCTTACATTTCTGAAGTGGTACGTGGTGGCGTTCAGTCCATCGACAAGGGCCAAGGTGAAGCCGGTCTATCTCTGGGCCTTTCCCGCACCCAGACATTTTGGTCCATCACTTGGCCGCAGGCCTTCCGGCGCATGATTCCGCCACTTGGCAACCAGGCCATTGTGAGCATCAAGGACACGTCCCTGTTCTCAGTTATTGGTGTGGGCGAACTCGTTCGTCAGGGCCAGGTTTACATTGCCAGCACCTTCACCGCTTTTGAGGTGTATTTCGTGGTCGCTATTATGTATCTGGCCATTACCCTCTCCCTGTCCCTGATTCTTCGCCTGGTTGAACGGCGCGGACTGGCCTCTGTCTGAAGGAACCTGACCCATGACTCAGATTGTGAAAATGAAGGGCATGAACAAGTACTTCGGCAAACTGCATGTCCTTAAAGATATCGATTTATCCGTAGAACAAGGCGAAGTGGTGGTGATTATTGGCGCCAGTGGCTCCGGTAAATCCACGCTCATTCGCTGCGTAAACGGCTTGGAAGAGTACGAATCCGGCCACCTGGAGGTAGAGGGCCAGACCCTTGCCCCCAAAGGCGGCAACCAGCAAGTCCTCGCGGAAATCCGCAAAGAAGTTGGCATGGTGTTCCAGCAGTTCAACCTGTTCCCTCACCTTACGGTGAAAAAGAACATCATGCTGGCGCCCCAGAAAGTCAGAAACGCGCCGAAAACCGTCGCAAACGCCACTGCGGACCGCCTGCTGGAAAGGGTAGGCATTGGCAGCCAGGCCGACAAGTACCCAAGCCATCTCTCCGGGGGCCAGCAGCAACGTGTTGCCATCGCCCGCGCCCTGGCCATGGAACCACGCCTGATGCTGTTCGATGAGCCCACCTCGGCGCTGGACCCGGAAATGATCGGTGAAGTGCTGGACGTAATGCGGGAACTAGCCAAAGAAGGCATGACCATGATGGTGGTCACCCATGAAATGAGCTTCGCCCGGGAAGTGGCAGATCGTGTGATCTACATCCACGAAGGCCAGATTGTGGAGGAAGGCAAACCAGAAGACGTGTTCGACAACCCTCAGAACGAACGCACTCAGGCGTTCCTCTCGAGGGTGCTGGCGCACTGACCGTCCTGATTACCCCCCCCTTAAAGGGCGGGGGCTTTGTCGTTGTGCTGGCATCAAACGCTAGGCGATTTCCTTTAGCTGCGCCTGCAGCCTACGATCCACTCGTTCCGTTTCCCGCGCAATATTTACACCCATGCTAACCCGCGCCACGTCTAGAAGATCGGGCGAAATGGGTCGATTCTGCTTATCAGAAAACCACTCGAGCACATCCGCCAAATGCCAAATTGCAGAGGCTCCCTCGTGCAATGGCAGAGGAAAGCTGACCAGATGAGCCTGGATAAGTTTGCGCATATTCTGGCGGGAAAATTCTAGGAGTTTCGCCATGTCGGAAATGCCAACAAGGTCAGGCCCGGCTTCCACAAGCCGCGTTTGCGGCAATGCCTGCTGAACGTCTCGCAGAGCACTCAATATCGCCGTTTCCGCCGATGTCGCCTCGCGAGTGAAGTTCAAAGCCAGCCTGCCTTTTTGACCAAGACCAATGATGGCGTCATCGCAGCCGGCCTCGAATAGCCGCCCTTCGATTTCCTCCACTTCAATGGTTTCTGGCATCGCAAACGTCAGTGTGAAATAAAAATCAGGATTCATGACCATCCTCTCCTGCATCGTCTCGACCCCCGGAGCAGTTATCCACAATGCGACAGATTTGCCGGGCATGATTGCCAGCACTCCTCGGTGTGCTCCAGATGCTGGCAACACAAAAATCGCCACATCTGCACTGCGAATCGTTAAAAGGGCAATACATTCGCCCCCAGGCATGGCCGTTTCGCATCTCAATTCGCCAGCCTTTTATTTCCGCGTAGGCGATAGCGGCTTCGATATCCTTATCTGTGTGACGTTTCCTTCTCATAGCATCCTGCTACGCTGATCAAATAATACTCGCCTGGTTGTCTTATGACAACCTTCGAGCAAACCGCTTTGTAAATGGACTTCTACTTCCTCCACCAGTCATAGCGGAATATCCAAACCTTACAGACAGCTTGGATAAGCGAAACATCAATTGCCAATAATCACCGAACCAGAACCCATCGTCACTCCCCCACAGGTAATCGCACTGCCGGTTATCGCCGCAGGCTGTCCGTTAATCAATACAGTGCCAGAACCGCCAGCAATTGCACGAGGATGCGGGGGATGCAGGGGCTTGGAGTGAATCGCCAGCGGGTCGCCCAGCCGGGCTACGGGCTTGCCATCAACCAAAACATCGGGGGAGCCGGCCAATACCGGTGTGGGCGGGTAACCTTCGTGATCGGAGCCTAGGTCTCCGAGAAGCACAATCGCTTTACTCATGTCGCATCCTTTGCGTCGTTTTCATCCTTGTTACCGCATCATAACATCTGCTGTATGGTTTCGTACTCACGGTCAATTTTAGCGCGGGAATCATCTGCTAAAAACGCCGCAATCTTTTTGCCCATCAGCGGCACATCGCAACGCACGTTCAAAGTCACGTGATTGATGCAAGACTCTTCTGAGCCCTCTAACCTCATCATGCCTTTGATCTTCGCCGGTACGCCTTCAATGTGTACGCGAAACTCACAGTGCCACTCGCCGTCACTTTTGCGAAACCAGTGTTCTTCTTGCCTTACTTGATTCCATTCCCGGTGGAAGCTGGCCAGCATGCCAGGCACTTCTGCAGAAGTGGTCATTTGCCGCTCAACGACCAGTTTTGCGGAGGCCTCGTCCTTTTTTAGCTCGGCTACATTCACATTGCGGGCGCCTAGAAGGGCGTTTTTCTCAAGGATGTGATTCTTGTCAAAGAAAGCTCCAAGCACTCGCCCGATGCCAGCCTGGTAAGGATGTGTCAGCTGAAGTTCCATAGAAAAAGCCTTTGTTTAGTGATGCTGCGATTGTCGAGGCAGAGAAAGGCGTGCGCATTGGCCAGCCGGTCAGTCCACGGTGGCACCGTAGTCAGCCGCCGCTGTTAACTGTATTATATCCTAAGGTTAACAGCCGCCAAATAATTACTTCAAACCATCATCTTATCGGAGAGCCAATATGCGCAATGCCGACCTTGTCGCCCGCGATCTCAAGTCTGTGTGGCACCCTTGCACCCAGATGAAGGACCACGAAACTCTGCCGCTCATTCCGATAAAAAGTGGCAAAGGCGTCTGGCTCGAAGATTTTGAGAAGAACCGTTACATAGATGCTGTCAGCTCTTGGTGGGTGAACCTGTTCGGCCATGCCAACCCTAGAATCAACGCAGCGATTCAGGAACAGATCGGCACACTGGAGCACGCTATGCTGGCGGGTTTCACCCACGAACCGGTGGTCAACCTGTCGGAGCGTTTAATCGAAGTAACCCCTCCGGGACTGAACAAATGCTTCTACGCAGACAACGGCTCTTCCGCCATCGAAGCCGCGCTGAAGATGAGTTATCACTACTGGAAAAACCTGAGCAAACCCAGCAAGAAAAACTTTGTGAATTTGAGCAACAGTTATCACGGTGAAACTTTGGGTGCTCTGGCGCTGGGTGACGTTGCGCTCTACAAAGACACCTACCAGCCACTGCTGATGGAAGTACTCACTGCTCCGTCGCCGGACGCGTACAACAAAGAGCCGGGCGAAACCGACGAAGACTATGCGCGGCGCCAGTTTGTAGCCATGGATGCTCTGCTGGCCGAAAAGCATGACGAAATCTGTGCCGTGGTGGTGGAACCCATGATTCAGTGCGCGGGAGGCATGCGCATGCATCACCCGATTTACCACACTCTACTGCGTGAGGCCTGCGACCGTTACGGCGTGCATTTAATCGCCGACGAAATTGCCGTGGGCTTTGGCCGCACCGGAACCCTGTTCGCCTGTGAACAATCCGGGATCACTCCAGATTTTATGTGCCTTTCCAAGGGCCTTACCGCCGGTTACCTTCCGCTCTCCGTGGTGCTGACCACAGACACCGTTTACAACGCCTTTTACGACGACTACAACACCCTAAAGGCCTTCTTGCACAGCCACAGCTATACGGGCAACGCCATCGGCTGCGCGGTTGCACTGGCGACCCTCGATATCTTCCGGGATGACAATGTTATTGAGAACAACCGCCGGCTCTCGGCGTGCATGGCAGATTCGGTTGCTCACCTGGCGGACCACCCGAACGTGGGTGACGTGCGCCAGCATGGCATGACCCTAGCGGTGGAAATGGTGAAGGACAAAGCTTCAAAAACCCCCTTCCCTTGGCAAGAACGCCGGGGTTTACGTGTTTATCAGCACTCTCTCACCCGCCAGGCCTTGCTTCGACCCCTGGGTAATGTGGTTTACTTCATGCCACCCTACGTTATCAACGAAGATCAGATTCACCATCTGGCTCAGGTTGCGACCGAAGGCATCGACATAGCCGTTCGGGACTGATCAAGGTAAACACGCATGCGCATCCCCAGAATTTATACCGATTCGCCATTAAGTGAAGGAAACCACGCGGATCTGGATGAATACGCGGCCCAGCACGTGGGCCGCGTATTGCGCATGCAGCCAGGGCAGGAGTTGAGACTGTTCAATGGTGATGGACAAGACTACCCGGCCACGATTACCGAAGCGGGAAAGAAGCGGGTAGAGGTGCTCGTAGGAGTGCCTGAGATCAACCACACCGAATCGCCGTTGCAGATTACTCTTGGCCAAGCCCTGTCCAAGGGCGACCGCATGGACTACGCCGTTCAGAAGGCCGTGGAAATGGGCGCAACCTGTATAGTGCCCCTGACCACTGAACGCTGTGAAGTAAAGTTGAAAGGCGACCGGGAAGACAAACGTCTGCGCCACTGGCAATCGGTTGCTGTGAGCGCTGCAGAGCAGTGTGGCCGTGCCCGGGTGCCCGAGATTATGCCGGTTATGACTGTGGAACAATGGCTGGAACACAGCCGCAATTGCGATCTGCGTTTGGTACTACACCACCGCACCGAGCAGTCACTGGAATCCATGGCCAAGCCTGGCCATGTAGCCCTGATGATCGGCCCAGAAGGCGGCCTAACGTCAGAAGAAATTGCACAAGCACAGAAGGAAGGCTTCCTACCCGTTGCCCTCGGCCCACGGGTTCTGAGAACAGAAACCGCTCCAGTTTCGGCCATGGCACTTTGCCAGTGGTTATGGGGAGATATCGGCCACTAAACCATATTGCCACCTTGCAGGGTCTTATGAGTCATTGACAGGCACCGGCCATCCAAACATTATCCAATCCGCAGATATAAACAAAAAAGCGAGTGCGAGCCCCGGATGACAAGTTTGCTTACTAACCCAGAGTTCTGGCAATACCTCAGTATTCCCGTTATTGCTGCACTTATTGGCTGGACCACCAACTGGCTAGCCATCAAGATGACCTTCTTCCCGCTGGAGTTCATTGGCAAGCCACCTTTGCTAGGCTGGCAGGGTATTATTCCCTCAAAAGCCCGTAAAATGGCTGCTATCAGCGTAGACGCCACCATCTCCAAAATCGGTACTGTGCCGGAAATCTTTCAGCAGATTGACCCCAAAGTACTCGCTGCCCACATCATCCACTCTGTAGATCCCCGCATCGAAGAGTACGTGGACGAGATGATGCTCAGAGAGTACCCAACATTCTGGGAGAACCTTCCCTCTTCCGCCCGAAAGATGGTTTACGATAGGGTTCGCA
The DNA here is from genome assembly GCF_900215155.1 of Marinobacter sp. LV10R510-11A. Lineage (NCBI taxonomy): Bacteria > Pseudomonadati > Pseudomonadota > Gammaproteobacteria > Pseudomonadales > Marinobacteraceae > Marinobacter > Marinobacter sp. LV10R510-11A. The sequence goes on along the minus strand of NZ_LT907980.1, from coordinate 3,960,465 downwards.
AATCCACACCGCAATTGGTCGACAATTTAGTAGACGACATTTCTAACAACATAGAAGACCTGCTCGATATCAAAGGTATGGTCATTGATAGACTGTCTGCTGACAAACAACTACTGAACCGCATCTTTTTGGAATGTGGCGATGCGGAGTTCAAGTTTATCGTGAACTCCGGTCTCTATTTCGGCTTTCTGTTCGGCCTGGTTCAGATGGCTGTTTGGTACAACTACCAAAGCTGGTGGGTACTGCCTTTCTTCGGACTGTTAGTAGGTTGGGCGACCAATTGGATTGCACTGAACGTTATTTTCCGCCCGCTGCACCCGAAGAAAATCGGCCCATTTTCATTTCAGGGCCTGTTTCTAAAACGCCAGCCCGAGGTGGCCGCATCCTTTTGCCATATAGTGACCCATGAAATACTCACGGTCGGCAATATCATCAACGCCATAATGGAAGGCCCCAAAAGTGATCGCGCCCGTAACATGGTGAAAAAGCATATTAAGCCGTTGGTGGATGAAACCGCTGGTATGGGCAAAGCTCTGACTCAGGTAGCGTTCGGCCCAACCGGCTTCGCCACCCTTAAAAGCCAAGTGGGCGAAAAGGCCATCGAGATATCCAAAACTTCCTTCACCAACCCAGTATTTGAGGCCGACAGGGCTCGCGCCGTTGAGTCCATTATGGTGGAGCGGATGATTGCCCTTTCTTCGGAGGAGTTTCAGGAGTTGCTTCGTCCCTGTTTCCAAGAGGATGAAGTTAAGTTGATCTTAGTTGGCGCAACCCTCGGCCTGGTAGCGGGTATCTGCCAGCTGGTCTTTGTATTCGGCGGGACGCTGGTGTAGATAGTTTGCTGACCGCAACGGATTTAGCCTGTGCAAGCCTGTAGGGGATCTCTATACTGCGAGAATGCAGGTGCGTACTCTTTCGCGACTGGTTGACCAGGAGGCAACGGATGCCAGGCTTCTTTTCCTGGATTGCAGGCTTTTTTACCACAGAAAAACCATCACCTCCTCCGGTGTCTGAGGCGAGGCTCTTTAATTCTGCAAAGACTAAGGAACCTGGCGCAGCAGCAGATGACGTGCACGGCCTAACCCTACATCTTGAAGAAAATTTGTTTTGCTGGCTTCTGGACACTGGCCCGTCCAACCTGCGTGCTGAACAATCCTCATCCGATAGTGTGCTTCAGGAACTCGATTACCGCCTCACGAACAACAAAATGGAAGAGCTGCCCAGGCAGCCCATGACCATTCCCATGCTGATGAAAGCTCTCTCAGATGAATCGGGCGATCGTCACAAACTGAGCCAGATTATCCTGGGGGATCCCGCTTTAACGGATCAAATCCTGCAGGTTGCCAACAGCCCCTATTTCCGTACCGGAGATCACACCATAGAGTCGGTGGATCAGGCCGTTTTCATTCTTGGTATGGATGGCATTCGGAATGTTATTGCGGCGGCGGTTATGCGCCCGATGATGGCGGCCCGCAACAGCCGGGAAGCCCTGTTTGCCCAGAGAGCTTGGCGCTGGGGACTGACCTGCGCCCGCGCCGCAGAGTTTATTGCCAAACTTCAAAATGAAGATGCCAGCGCGCACTTCACCGTTGGGCTGCTACCGGCACTTGCTTATATCACCATTCGCCGGGAGCTTCAGCAGATATGCCGGGCACAGCGTGGTGGTGGCGAGCCTGATGTTGTGTTGATTCGCAACGCACTGGCGCGCTACCAGTGGGTAGCCTGCCAACTGATTGCCAAGGAGTGGAGCCTGCCGCCCAAATATCACGCGTATCTTATGGCTGCGGAGCGGCCAGTGCCGGATCAGGAACAGACAGGGCTGATCGACGGCATGGTGATAGGCAGTCGCGAAGTATTGCGACACGCCCACCAGCGAAACCTGCCAGAGGAAGATCTGGAGAAAATCGTACGCCTTACCAAGGAACAGGTAGGCCGCGTGCGAGCCGCCCTGAAAGCCGTTCTCAGCGAAGGCGCTAAGGGCTGATCTCGGAGCCTGGCTCCTTTTTAAGCAGGGCCGCAAAGGTCGTAGATTCATACTCATGCTCGCCCTTGAGCAGCTCGGGCGGAAACACAGACGGCAGCCGATCTACCACACGATCGTCATCGTGGCGCACAATTTTCAGCACATCCCCCACGGTAATCAAATCCAGTGCCCGCCCGGGCACCAATTGATCGCCCTGCGGGCCGGCCAGCGAAAGTACGCCCGCACGAATCAGCTTGTCGCTGACACCTCGCGTCACTTCTCCCGGCACCCGCAGTTGCCGCTCTAAGGCCTCCTGTTGTGGTGCTTTACCACCCTCACTGAACGGGCGAGCCACCAGCCACATCATGGCCAGCGCGATTTTCTCCTGCAGTTCCGGCGCAAGCTGCACGTGAGTACGCTTGGCTACAGAGCCCGGGTTTTGCAGGTAGAACGCCAAACTTGCTCCCAACAGCAGAATCATCCAGTTCAGGTACATCCAAATCAGCATGATAATGCCAATCGCAAAACTGGAGTAAATAGCCGCGTATCTGGCTGAGCCTGCCACAAAGGAGGCAAACAGTATTCCTGCAGCCTGCCAAGTAACCCCTGCAACCAGGCCAGCAATAAACCCGTAACGCAGTTTTACCCGTGTATTGGGCATGAACACGTATACAAACGTGAAGGCGCCCACCACAAGGAAGAACGGCATCAAGCGACTGACCAGCAGTATCACCGAGCCAAACGGCTCGATAGAAATCATTGTTTGCACAACCGATGACGAAAAGATGGCTGCGCTGACACCAATCGCGGATACCATCAGCAGTGGCCCCACCATGATAACGCTCAGATAATTACTGAATCTCTGGGCTATAGAGCGCATTTCTGGCACCCGCCAGATCATGTTGAACGAGCGCTCTATTTTTTGCACCAACGACACCACGGTATAAACCAGCAACGCCAGCCCAACAGACCCAAGAACCCCCACTTTTATGTTGTCCACAAAGCCGAGTATACGCTCAGCCATTTCAACGCCTTGGGGCCCCATAGGCTGGAAAAACTGGAACAAAAAGGGCTCCATGCGCTCATGCACACCCAGTGCTTTGAGCACCGAAAAGCTTAGGGCCAACAATGGCACAATACTAAGCAGCGTGGTGTACACCAGGCTCATGGCATGCAGGGTAAGCTGCCCACTGATGACATCGCGTATCAGCGCATAAAGCGAGCGCGCTACCTTGTATAGCCAAGTCCAGGGCCAGCGACTGGGCGGGCTAGGGTTTGCCAGTATCCAGGTTTCAACCGCTTGGAGCCGTTCTTTAACTTGAAAAGAAGCCACTTAACATCCTGTTGTGCGGGAGCTACGGCGTTGTCCATAACTCAGGTTCGATTGCTTTCAGTATGGCTTAAATTCCGTACCGTGCTTACCAAGGAACGGACTTATTAGAGCCGCGCTTGATGATAGGGGTTTCACCTTCCCAAATGGCCAGCCCTGAGGCTAGTTCGGTCAGTGACAGCTGAACGTAATACTCTACCTGCTGTTCCTTGCCCACTTTATGGTTACGCTGCAGAATTTTGCCGGAGAGGCTTAGGTCTGGCGCCTGAAGCGTTCCTTTTTTCTGCACACCTGACTGATCAAACTCCTCGGAATCCCGCAATTCACGGGCTTTCATCGTCATTTCGTCTTCCACACCGTTGAGACCTACCGCTGTTGTGGTCACTACCTTTCCTGAGCGCAGCAATGAAACGCGGATTTTCTTGGTGAGCTGGTCGGTATCAATACGCTGCATGGTGTCGTTGGTAATACGGCTGACCACCATAATGGAACGACCACCATTCGGGTTATTCACGGCACCGCTGGCGAGCATGTCTTCAACGGCTTCGGTGGCGGCTTTTTCGAAATCCCTGTAATCCATGGTCATGGCTACCGGGCCATCGTCTGCAGCTGGGTCAATGTAACGGGTAGGCGGTGCGGCACAGCCGGCAAGAACGGCAAGGGTTACAGAAATCGTAACAGCGCGAATCAACATAGGGCTTTCCTTTTATTTGGGTTCACGAAGATGTAACTGAAAACTTTCAACGCGTTCATGGGGCGCCGTGGCAGAAAAATAGCGGGTCTGGCCGGTCAGTAGTGTGGCTTTGCGGTAACCTTTACCAACACCTTTAACAACCATGCCATTGGCATCAAACCAGGTCACTTTCCATGCCATATCGGCGTCCGACCTAGCCTCCACCGCAAACTGTACTTGCAGGAGACTACCGTCACCTGGCTGCTCCATACGCTCTTGGAAGAGTTCTGTGACATCCAACGCATAGATAATGTCCGGATCTACCTTCAGTTCTTGTCTATCGATCAAAGAACTGCTCGTTTCGGGCGGCGTGGCGCAGCCCGCCAAGCTAAGTACCAGCGAACTAAGTACCAGCAGGCTGGCGAACAATAGCGTTTTCATAATGTACGTCCCGTGGTTTTGGTGTGTTGCGTTGATTACTGAATACTCGAAACTTGGCCCTGCGCTTTAGGGCTCTGAGGTAAGCGCACAAAAGTGGCTCTGCTGCCACCTTGCAGATCCATCGTGATCACCGTTGCTGGGGCCTGCATCGTTGGCCGTTTAACATACACAAGGGTGAAGGGTTGTTGTGGGATGTCCACATCGCCCAAGACGCCGCCGCGATTATCTAGAAGTGTCAATTTTCCGCTCTCCGGGCGATCCATACGCGCCGCTTGCCAGTGATTGGGCATTGCTTGCCAGCCCCGTAAATCTGCGCGAGTGGTTGCCGCGGTGAACACAAAGGCACCCAACTGCCCTATCGCGCCAAACTGCTCTGCAACCTCTCTCTGCAAAACGGCCTTAATAACGGCTGACGATACGGCCCTGGTAAGCACACCGGCAAAGCGCTCTTTCATTTCGGTGCGAATCACCGTGCCCATATCAGAAATGTGCTCAGTACGAATGACCTCTCCGGTATCACTCATCATTCCGATATTGCCTGGCACGGCGGCTCGTTCAGTGTATTTCGGCAGTGCGATACCAAAATACACGAACGACGGCCCTCCCTCCCGCGCAAGTATCAAGGGAACCGCAAACCGGGACTCTTGAAGCGCCGGCCCCAATCCATTCTCATACACCACCCAAACTTGCGGGGGCAACTCGGCCAGGCTCTGCTCGCCGGACGCGAGGCTTGTTGCCAAACTTGCATCGGCTTTCAGCACTGCACTTTCGGGCCTCATCTGTGCCACCCGCTTGAGTGACGTAGCTGCCCGCTCATAGTCGCCGCCACCTGTGGCGTTTGCCAGAAAGTAGAGACCATGCAGATAGGTGCTTGAGGGAACAATAAAGTCAGGGTAAACCGACCAGCGAGATGTATCACCATAGTGATTGTTAACCGCCGCCTGAAAGCCCTCACTTTTAAGGCTGTTGCGCACAATGGAAGCGTTACCTCCCTTAGTTTGCGCTTCTTTCTTTAACGCGGCCTGCTGTTCTGCGATCTCTTTCTGGAAGTAATCAACAGCACGTCGGGTACGCTCATTGGCCCTATTAAACTCAATGCGAGCATAGGCACTGTTGCCCGCAGCCAAGAACGCCAGCCCCTTGTAGGTGTTAACCAAAACGGCTTCAGACATCAACGCCTCATAATCACGCTGCGAGTCGTTCACCATTACCGCCATAAACCCTTCCGAGGCTTTCTTTAAAAACCCTTCGGTGTCTAGGTATTTCATACCTTCTTCTGCCAGGTCGTATGCCTCTGTAGACTCATCATAACGACCGGTCAGGCGGTACATTTCGCCCTGATGTAACAGTTCAAGCAAGTGGGCTTCGGAATCAACGGGTTTGCCTTTATCCACGTCGAAGCTGACGGCCTTCAGGGCAGTATCATAGTTCCCAGCGGCATAGGCGGCATTGAACGAGGCTAACTGATCGCGGTGCTGGAAAGATGAGCACCCAGAAACAAAAGCCGCCGCGACAATAGCCATAACGGCATACAAAAATGCTCTCAAACAGTTACCCGTCAAATAGTTACCCCTCAAATAGTTACCCCAAAAACTGTCTACCTCTAAGTACGCCGGGCAGTCGACTTCAGATTCTGCGCTGTGATATCTACAATCCTCTGTCGCGCTTCTTGGCTGGCCCAAGCTGAGTGGGGTGTAATGATCAAGTTTGGAATATCACCTGCCAGTAGCGGGTTGCCATTGCGTGGCGGCTCTTCGGTCAGCACATCAAACCCGGCGCCACCAATAACGCCGGTTCGCAAAGCATCTGCCAAGGCCGCTTCATGCACAAGACCACCGCGGCTGGTGTTAATCAGTAAGGCGCCCGGTTTCATCATCTGCAATTCCCGTGCGCCAATCAGGTTGCGGGTTTCATCGGTGAGAAGGCAGTGCAGCGAGAGCACATCCACCTGTGGCAAAAGTTCGTCCAGAGGAAGCCGGGGGTAGCCATCTACCTCCCCTGCCGCCTGCCCCGGCCGCGCGCCCAGCAGAATCTCCATACCGAAGGCTTTGGCCCGTTCGGCAACGCCCTGCCCAAGATCGCCATAACCCACAATACCTAGGGTTCGGCCTTCCAACTCCATAATCGGGTGGTTCATCAAACAGAACATGTCGCTTTGCGCCCAGCGCCCTGCCCGCACATCTCGGTCGTAATCTAACAGGCGCGTTGCCAATGCCAGCATTAACGCCATGGTGTGCTGAGCGACTGTAGAGCGCCCGTAATTCGTCACGTTCAGCACCTGAATGCCGCGATCTCGGGCAGCATCCTGATCAATATTGTTCAGCCCGGTGGCTACAACGGCAATGGTTTTCAGCTCCGGGCAGTTTTCGAAATGCTCACGCGTAAGCACAACTTTGTTGACCAGCACTGTATCAAAGCCTCGAATCCGTTCCGCCACTTCATCCTGAGATGTGGCGTCATGTTTCACCATGCCACCTGTGGCCTGTTCAAGAGCAGTGAAATCCAAATCATTGCCAAGGGTCGTGGCATCCAGAAACACGGCTTTCATAGGTTTCTCCTTCGTCAACAAGTGCCGAGATTAGGGTAGACTGAATCAAACATCCAATCACGGAAACAAGCACGGGAGCGAGAATCATGGAACACGAATTCTGGCACGAACGTTGGAGCAAAAAACAAATCGGCTTCCACGAAGGCTCCGTTAACAAGTTCCTTTATGACCACTGGTCTGATCTTTCAGGCGACGGCACTGAGGGCGTTTTTGTCCCACTATGCGGCAAAGCCCATGACATGTGGTGGTTGCATGATCGCGGGCACTCCGTTATTGGCGTGGAACTGAGCGAAATCGCCTGTAAAGATTTTTTTGAAGAGGCCGACGAAAAAGCACAGGTACACCCAAGCGAGCCGTTCACAAGGTTCCGGCATGATAATCTGCAACTCTGGTGTGGCGACTTTTTCCAACTGGTGCCGGATGACTTGAAGCACATCCGCTTAGTGTACGACCGCGCAGCTCTTATCGCCCTACCTTCGTCTATGCGCAAGAACTACGTGGAACACCTCACGGCCGTTATTCCCGAAAATACCCGAATTCTGCTCATTACTCTGGACTACAACACCAAAATTTCCGCGCCGCCGTTTAACGTAAGCGATGATGAGGTTCGGGAACTGTATTCTGCCGATTATGAAATTGAGCACATCCTTACCAACACTCTGCCCAGCGACCATCCGTTCACCAAACGCAAAGGCTTAGTCGGCGCAACAGAGAGTGTATTCTGGCTCACTAAACGATAGTGCCACAGCCGCACCGGTAACATAATTTAATGAACCTTAACGGTTAACGGCCTGTCCAACCTCGTGACCGTGAACTAAGCTCAAAATGAACAAGCCGAAACCCGACACAGATCGCGGCCGGTCGAAACTATTGATCCCATCCACCCATAACCAAAACGAATCGCCGGCATGGCGGCCGTAATTAAAACGGGGATACTGAGTGCACTGAAAGCTTATGAACCGCGAGCGAGGGGCTACCCATGAACATACTGCAGCAATTCAAAAACCGGTATGAGAGCACCCAAGAAGAAGAGTACAGCCTTGAGGAATACCTAAAGATCTGCAAGAAAGATCCAACGGCCTATTCCACGGCAGCAGAACGATTACTGATTGCCATCGGCGAACCCGAATTTGTCGATACCTCCCGTGACATCCGCCTGTCACGCATTTTTTCCAATAAAATGATCAAACGGTACCCAGAGTTCGCCGAATTCTATGGTATGGAAGAAGCGGTGGAGAATATCGTGTCTTTCTACAGGCACGCGGCCCAGGGCTTGGAAGAAAAGAAGCAGATCCTTTACCTGCTGGGCCCGGTTGGCGGCGGTAAATCCTCGCTGGCAGAAAAGCTCAAGTACCTGATGCAGAAAGTACCCTTTTATGCGATCCAAGGCTCTCCGGTTAACGAATCGCCACTCGGGCTTTTTGATCCCGCAGAAGATGCCGCCATTCTGGAAGAAGAGTTCGGTATTCCCTCGCGCTATCTCAAATCCATCATGTCGCCTTGGGCGGTAAAGCGCTTGCATGAGTATGGCGGCGACATCAGCAAGTTCCGCGTTGTGAAGAAATACCCCTCTGTTCTCGATCAGATAGCTGTATCCAAAACCGAGCCGGGGGACGACAACAACCAGGATATTTCCGCGCTGGTGGGTAAGGTGAACATTCGCATGCTGGAGGACTTCTCCCAGGATGATCCGGATGCCTACAGTTTCAGTGGCGGCCTGTGCAAAGCCAACCAAGGCCTTATGGAATTTGTGGAGATGTTCAAGGCGCCGATCAAGGTGCTGCACCCGTTACTGACCGCTACCCAGGAAGGCAATTACAACACCACCGAAGGCATGGGCTCTGTGCCCTTTGACGGCGTTATCCTTGCCCACTCTAACGAATCTGAATGGCAAACGTTCCGCAACAACAAGCACAACGAGGCATTCCTAGACCGGGTTTATATCGTCAAGGTGCCTTATTGCGTGCGTGTGACAGAAGAAATCGAGATCTATAAAAAGCTTTTGCAAAACAGCTCTCTGGCGGGTTCTCCCTGCGCACCAGATACACTGGACATGCTGGCCCAGTTTTCGGTGCTTTCACGGATTAAGGATCCGGAAAACTCCAGTATTTTCTCTAAGATGCGGGTCTACGATGGCCAGAACATCAAGGACACTGACCCGAAAGCCAAGTCCATTCAGGAGTACCGAGATGCGGCGGGGGTTAACGAAGGCATGGATGGGCTGTCTACCCGGTTTGCGTTCAAAATTCTCTCCAAGGTGTTTAACTTCGACACCACTGAAGTGGCCGCCAACCCGGTGCACTTGCTGTATGTGATTGAAAAGCAGATTGAGCAGGAGCAGTTCGCGCCTGAAATTCACGAGCGTTACCTGCGCTCTATCAAGGAGTTTCTGGCTCCGCACTATGTTCAGTTTATCGGTAAAGAGATCCAGACCGCCTATCTGGAAAGCTACAGTGAGTATGGCCAGAACCTGTTTGACCGTTACGTAACCTATGCCGACCTGTGGATTCAGGATCAGGAATTCCGGGATCCGGAAACCGGTGAGATTCTCGATCGCCCCTCTATCAACGAAGAGATGGAGAAAATCGAAAAGCCTGCCAGTATAAGCAATCCCAAGGATTTCCGCAACGAGGTAGTCAACTTTGTGCTGCGCGCCAGAGCCAATAACCAAGGCCAGAATCCATCCTGGCTCAGCTATGAAAAGCTGCGCAGTGTGATCGAGAAGAAGATGTTCTCGAATACAGAAGATCTGCTGCCGGTTATTTCGTTCAACCCCAAAGCCAGCCAGGAAGATCAGAGCAAGCACAAACAGTTCGTCGAACGGATGGTCGATCGGGGTTACACGGAGAAACAGGTGCGCCTGCTGGCAGAGTGGTACCTGCGCGTTCGCAAGTCTCACTAGCAGAACCCGGATCCGCAGGAGTATGAATTATGGGCATGACCCACATCGTCGACCGACGGTTGAACGGCAAAAATAAGAGCGCGGTGAACCGAGAGCGGTTTTTACGCCGCTACCGACACCACATCAAGAAGGCCGTTTCTGATGCGGTGCACCAGCGCTCGATAACCGACATAGAGCGTGGAGAGAAGGTGAGCATTCCCTCGCGGGATATCGATGAGCCTGTTTTCCATCACGGCCAGGGCGGACGCCGTGAAATGGTGCACCCGGGTAACCGTGAGTATGTAGCCGGCGACAGGCTGCCCAAGCCCGAGGGCGGAGATGGCCAAGGCCAGGGACAAGGTAAGGCCAGCCCCGATGGCGAAGGCATGGATGAATTTGCCTTTCAGATCACCCAGGAAGAATTTTTGAATTTTCTGTTCGATGATCTCGAACTCCCAAATCTTGTCCGGAAAAAACTCAAGGATACTGAAAGCTTTAACTACGTGCGCTCGGGGTTCAGCACCCAGGGTGTACCTGCCAAGCTGGATGTTGTGCGTTCACTGCGCGGCGCCCATGCCCGTCGGCTGGGCCTAGGCGGTGCACGTAAAAAGAAAATTCGGGAGCTTGAGGCACAACTCGCCGACCTGAAAATGGCACCCAACGAACTGGATGCGGCGTTTAGCCATGAGGATCAGATCAAAGTACTTGAGGCCGAAATTGCCCAACTGAAAGCCAATGTGAAACGGATTCCCTTCATTGATGAGATTGATCTGCGCTACCGCCAGCACCTGAAGCAGCACAAACCAGCCACCAGCGCGGTGATGTTTTGCCTGATGGATGTGTCTGGGTCAATGACACAGATGCACAAGGACACCGCCAAACGCTTTTTTATCCTGCTGTATCTGTTCCTGAAAAAGAACTACAAAAAGATCGATGTAGTTTTCATACGTCACCACACCAGCGCCAAAGAGGTGGATGAAGAAGAGTTTTTCTATTCGCGGGAAACCGGTGGGACCATTGTTTCCAGTGCCCTGAAGCTGATGCACAAAATAATTGATTCCCGTTATTCCCCTGCCGAGTGGAATATCTATGCTGCCCAAGCATCCGATGGCGACAACTGGAACGATGACTCGCCTGTGTGCGGCAAGTTGCTGACCGACAGCATTCTGCCTCTGGTGCAGTACTTCGCCTATGTAGAGATTACGCCACAAGATCATCAGATGCTTTGGCACGAATACGAACGGGTACAGAAACAATTTCCCGAGAGCTTTGCGCAGCAACAGATTGCTGATCCCGGCGAAATTTACCCGGTATTCCGGCTACTGTTTGGGAGGAAGGCCGCATGAGTGATGCCCTCGACCGCCCCAATTTACCGATTAGCGAGAGCCCCGCAACTCGCGAACCCGTATCCACCGGGTCGGAGTGGACCTTCGAGCTTATCCGCAAATACGATGAGGAAATCGCAAAGTGTGCGGCGGAGTTTGGCCTGGATACCTACCCCAATCAGGTTGAAGTAATCAGCGCCGAGCAGATGATGGATGCTTACAGCTCCGTTGGCATGCCGGTTGGCTACAATCACTGGTCGTTCGGCAAGCAGTTTCTTAGTACATCCAAAGGCTATGAACGCGGGCAGATGGGCCTGGCCTACGAAATCGTGATCAACTCCGACCCCTGTATTGCCTATCTGATGGAAGAAAACACGCTTCCTATGCAGGCACTGGTCATCGCCCATGCTTGCTACGGCCATAACTCGTTCTTCAAAGGCAATTACCTGTTCCAAACCTGGACCGACGCCAGCGCGATTGTCGATTACTTGGTCTTCGCCAGAAACTATGTTTCCGAGTGCGAAGAGCGCTACGGCGTGGATGCGGTTGAGGAAATACTCGACTCCTGTCACGCACTGATGAACTACGGCGTTGATCGCTACAAACGGCCGGCGCCCATTTCGGCGGCAAAAGAAGCCCTGCAACAGGAGGAGCGAGAGGACTACCTGCAGCGCCGGGTTAATGATTTGTGGCGCACCATTCCAAAAATGGACGAGGATGACGACCCGGTAAAACGCAATAAACGCTACCCGGAAGAGCCCCAAGAAAACCTTTTGTACTTTATTGAGAAAAACGCGCCCCTGCTGGACACCTGGCAGCGGGAGATCATCCGGGTTGTGCGTAAACTGGCGCAGTACTTCTATCCGCAGCGCCAAACCCAAGTAATGAATGAAGGCTGGGCCACCTTCTGGCATTACACCCTGTTGCACCGAATGTACGATAAAGGCTTGGTGACCGACGGCTTCATGCTGGAGTTCCTGCAAAGCCACACGGCAGTGGTGTATCAACCCCCGTTCAGCAGCCCTTGGTATTCCGGCATCAATCCTTACACTTTAGGGTTCTGCATGTTCATCGACCTGCGGCGAATTTGTGAGGCGCCCACCGAAGAGGATTACGAGTGGTTCCCAGACATTGCCGGCACAGACTGGGTAAAATCTCTGCATTTTGCCATGGCCAACTTCAAGGATGAGAGCTTTATCCAGCAGTTCCTATCGCCAAAGGTGATGCGGGATTTGAAGCTATTTGCCATCGAAGATGATGATCAGGAAGACAGCTACAAAGTATCCGCCATTCACGACGAGCCAGGTTACAGGGATCTACGAGAGAAACTGGCTCGCCAGTACAACCTTAGCTACCGGGAGCCGAACATTCAGGTGTGGAACGTGGATGTACGCGGTGACCGTTCGCTGATGCTTAGGCATGTACCGGTAGACCGGGTGCCACTAGGCAAAGATACGGAAGAAGTTCTACGCCATGCCCATAGGCTTTGGGGCTTTGATGTGCACTTGGAAAGCGTGGAAGAAGACACGGTAGTGGAGGAATTCCATTGCCCGCACCAGGAACCTGGCGCTATTTGACAATGCCTGGGGTAGTTTTGGCGATGATACGCCGGCCGTACATAGCAAGCATAAACCCGATAGGGAACATAAGAACGCCGTAAACGGCCGCCGGTATGGACATGGCGCTGGATTCCAACAGTGTAAGCGTCACCATCAGGGCGATTGTGCCATTCTTTACTCCCAGCTCTACCGCCACGGCCAGGGATTCTCTCTGGGTCAGCCCGGCGGCGCGGCCGGCAAGCAAACCGATAATGATGCCCGCTGCGTTCAGCAAAATGGTTGCCGGCCCCGCCTGCTTAAGCAGCTCCCAGATTTGATCCCGCACACCGTAAACAAGCGCAACGATTAACAAGGCCAGTACAACACCACCAAACACGCTAACAATACTCTCAGCTTTACGCGCCACGTCAGGTTTTCGAGCACGCACAAGCATGCCTATCGCCACTGGCAACAGCACAATGCCAGTCAGCATTCCGATGGTTTTCCATACCGGCAGCACGATGTTCTGTTCAGTGCCCATATAGAACTGTAGAGCGACATTGGCAATCAGCGGCAACGTGAGAATGGTGATCAAGCTGGCGCTGACTGTCAGCACAATAGACAACGCAATATTACCCCGGGCAAGCAGTACAAACAGGTTGGACGTGGTGCCCCCGGGGCACGCGGCAATGATTACCAAGCCAACAGCAATAGCCGGCGGCACCGCCAGCAAAGACGCTAGGGCAAAAGCCACCAAGGGCATCAGCACAATCTGGGCGACGGTGCCGACAATTATGCCTTTGGGATAAACAGCCACCTGGCGGAAATCACGAATATTTAGGGTCATGCCTATTCCAATCATGATAATAAACAGTGCGATTGGCAGTCCTGCCGAGATAAGCGGGCTAGATTCCACAGTGCCTCCGAACGTCTTTGTTTTTATTAATTTAATGCTATGAAAGTACCACAACCGGCTTGCCTTCGGGAGTCTAAAAAAAACAACGTGAAAAAATAGCTGACACCCGCTTTTTTTAAAACTTTTTCGCTTCGGCGATCGTCTGCAAAGACAGTAACCCGTATACTTACAATCAATAATTAAAAGACCCACATTTACACCCGATCCGGGCAGAGGTGAACAAGGAATGAAACGTCTGGGAACACTGGATGCATCATGGCTAGCCGTAGAGTCGGAAGATACGCCGATGCATGTTGGCAACATGCAGATTTTTTCATTGCCGGAAGGCGCTCCCGATACTTTCCTTCGCGACATGGTTATCAGCATGAAGGAAACCGGAGACGTCGCCCAGCCCTGGTGTTCCAAACTGGCATGGCCCGGCGTGCTGGGCCGCCTGTTGGCACCGTCTTGGAAAGTCGACAAGAATCTCGACTTGGACTACCACGTGCGCCACTCTGCCCTGCCCAATCCGGGCGGTGAACGTGAGCTTGGCATTCTGGTTTCGCGCTTGCACTCCAACCCTCTGGACTTTGCCCGGCCACTCTGGGAATGCCACGTGATTGAAGGGCTTGAAAACAACCGCTTTGCCCTCTACACCAAGATGCATCATTCAATGATTGATGGCATCAGCGGCGTACGCCTGCTGCAGCGGGTTCTGAGTACAGACCCAAACGAACGGGGCATGTTGCCGCCCTGGGCCGTCCGACCCGTGCGCCGACGGGGTGCCAAAGGCGATTCGGAAGCGAGCATTCCTGCGGCAGTCTCCCAAGCCTTGGACGCACTTAAATGGCAGGCTGATATGGCGCCCACGCTCTGGCGCGCAGGTAACCGACTCGTGCACTCGGTGCGCCACCCTGAAGATGGCCTGACGGCTCCGTTCACAGGGCCGATTTCCAAGATCAATCATCGGGTAACCGGCCAGCGGCGATTTGCCACGCAACATTATCAGCTCGATCGCCTGAAAGAGCTGACCCGGGTATCCGGCGCTTCCCTGAATGACATAGTGCTTTATCTGTGCGGCACGGCGCTGCGACGCTTCTTGCTGGAGCAGGATGATCTTCCGGATTCGTCCCTAACGGCAGGTATTCCGGTCAACATCCGCGCGGCAGATGATCAGGGCACAGGCACGCGGATCAGCTTCATGATCGCCTCCCTGGCCACAAACGAAGCCGATCCACTTAGCCGACTTCAGAGCATAAAGTCTTCTACTCGCCGAGCAAAAGAGCACCTGCAGAAACTGCCGAAGAGCGCCCTCAACCAGTACACTATGTTGCTGATGTCACCTTATATCCTGCAGCTGATGTCGGGGCTTGGGGGGCGCATGCGACCCGTATTCAACGTAACCATATCAAACGTTCCGGGCCCTCAGGCAACACTGTATTACGAGGGAGCTAAACTGGAAGCCATGTATCCGGTTTCGCTGATTGCACACGGCGGCGCCCTGAACATTACATGCCTGAGTTATGCGGGATCACTAAATTTCGGGTTTACTGGCTGCCGCGACACTTTGCCCAGCATGCAGAAATTGGCGGTGTATACCGGAGAAGCTCTGGATGAGCTGGAAGCGCTGATTCTTCCGCCCAAAGCCAAGCCTAAGAAAACGCAGGCAAGCAAAAACGGGAAGGCCTAAGACAGACACCGGTCTTTTCAGGGGCGGCTTTTTTCCCAGTTTGCCGCACCCACAAAAATGAGCTGAAGGAAGCGGGTTGTCCGCTTCCGGATTTGCTCTACTTGGTACTCATCTTCCGCTGAAATACCCAGCAAATCTGTAAGGCTGAACGCAACGCTGCGCACGACCAGATCACAGGTCATTTCCAGGTCCCCGTCGGAAAGGTGATCAACCAGCTTTAGCCGTCGCAAGTCATTCGCCAGCTCAGTGGCAAAATACCGCATCTCACTGCGGATACCTTCCTGTATGGCACGGCTCTCGCCCGCCAGACCCTGCGCCATAAACTGAAAAAAACTGCGGTTGGCCTGGGCGTGACTGATAAAAATACCCACCGACTCTTCCATAAGCTTGTCAGCTTGTAGAACGTTTGCGCGCGCCTCCCGCATCATTCTTCGCAGAACCAGCCCAAGCTCGTCGACTAATTCGAGCCCCAGGTCATCCATATTGCGGAAGTGTCGGTAAAAAGAAGTAGGCACTATACCTGCCTGGCGGGTCACTTCGCGGATGCCAAGGCTGGTAAAATGTCGGCCCTTCCCAACCAGTGTCAACGCCGCACTCATCAGCTTTTCACGGGTTTCACCGGGTTTCCGTTTTTTTCGTTCCGACATTGCCTGCCCATACTGCGGTTATCGTTAAATCCAAACAACAAGTGTACACATCCGCGAGATTTAAAGTACTGGATACTTGTCATTTAACGCCAACGAAACGTTCCCCATTGCGCGTGCAATAGGTGTTGTGTACAGTCGTACACAACTTGTGCACAAGTGTACACATTAAGTAGGCAGCATAAGGAGAAGATGTCATGCTGGCAAAGAATACTCAGACAAAAGCCCTGCACTGGCTTGGAAGGCAGCTTTTCAACCGGAATGATCCGGCTGCCTTCTTCGATCCACTGCTGGAAAAGCTTGACCCCATGTTAGTGAAGGCCCATACCCCGGCACGGGTCGAGCAGGTCATTCAGGAAACCCGTGATACGCGCACCTTTATACTGAAGCCCGCTGCACGATGGCTGGGTTTTCAGGCTGGCCAGCACGTCAATATCTGTGTTGACGTTGGTGGTATTCGGCGCACCCGCACGTTCAGCCTTTCCAGCTCGCCCGAACTCTGGGCTAATCAGGGGCTGGTGACACTGACCATCAAACGGCTGCCCGGCGGGCTGGTGACCAACTGGCTGCATGACAACCTGAGTTACGGCGATGTGATCGGCTTGGGCGAGGCCTTTGGCGACTTCTTGTTGCCACAACCTCCGCAGCCGGTGCTCTTTATCGCAGGCGGCAGCGGCGTTACTCCTGTATTAAGCCTGCTAGAAACCATGGCCGCCCAGGATTTTCGGGCACCGGTCAGCTTGCTTTATTACGTGCGCACACAGCAGGACATTATTGCTGCAGAACGCCTCAAAGCGCTTGCGAACAGCTACAGCGCTCTTACGCTGAATATCATCGCTACCCATGAAGACACCACCCCGCGCTATTTATGCAACCAGGATCTGGAAAACGTGCCCGGCCTGAAAGCACGGCAGATATTCCTGTGCGGCCCAATGGGGCTGATGGATTTGGCTAACGAGCACTACACCAGCACGGCGTTCGCGAGAAGGACATCCACAGTACCTTTTTTTCTGCGGCGGCTCCGGCATTGAACGCAGATCTGGCGAACCAGACCCTTGGCGGCAAAGTGCAATTTGAAAAAAGCGGCTTGGAAGCCAGCTCCGAAGGCGATGCCAGCTTGCTGGAAATAGCTGAAGCCTCAGGCCTTACGCCCCGCCACGGTTGCCGTATGGGCATTTGCCACCAATGCAGCTGCCGCAAAACCAGCGGAACCGTGATGAACCGACTTACTGGCAACACCTCTGGGCCTGGGGATGAAAGCATTCAGCTTTGTATATCCATTCCCCACGGCCCTGTAGCCATCGACGTTTAAGGAGCAATATTATGAAGACGATGACAGAAAATCAGCTCCAGGAACTGGAGCAAGAGCTAAACGCCATTCGCGATGAGATAGCCGCGGATTTGGGGGAGCGTGACGCCAACTACATACGCCGCGTCGTTCGGCTTCACCGCGCTCTTGAAGTGGGGGGCCGAGTGATGATGCCGTTCGGGTTCATCCCACCGGTTTTTGCGGCAGCAACCCTGTCGCTGGGCCTATC
This sequence comes from Marinobacter sp. LV10R510-11A, assembly GCF_900215155.1. Classification (NCBI taxonomy): domain Bacteria; kingdom Pseudomonadati; phylum Pseudomonadota; class Gammaproteobacteria; order Pseudomonadales; family Marinobacteraceae; genus Marinobacter; species Marinobacter sp. LV10R510-11A. Next base: position 3,942,999 of record NZ_LT907980.1, on the reverse strand, counting down.
AAAAATCATCGAGAATATGGAAATTGGCCATAATGTGATGCACGGCCAATATGACTGGATGAACGACCCGTCCCTGCACTCACAAACCTATGAGTGGGATACGGCGTGCGAATCAGATTCTTGGCGCCGCACCCATAACTATGAGCACCACACATACACCAATATCATCGGCAAGGATCGCGACTACGGCTATGCCCTGCTGCGCCTGAGTGATGATGAGAAATGGCGGCCAGCACACAGCCTGCAATTTTTAAACTACATTGCACTCAGCGCTTTCTTCCAATGGGGCGTGGCGCTGCATGAACTGGAATTTGAGCGGATACGCAGCGGTGAGATTCGCCTGCGGGACAAGCTTCCATTCCTGCGGGACTTAGCGCGTAAAGGTGGCCGCCAGGCTTTTAAGGATTATGTGTTCTTCCCGCTCATTACTTTCCCCGTAGCACCCATCGTGCTCGGCGGAAACGTAGGCGCCAACCTGATACGCAACCTGTGGTCATCCACCGTTATTTTCTGCGGACACTTCACTCAGGATGCGGAAACATTCAACGAAAAGGATTGTGTGAATGAAAGTAAGGGCCACTGGTACTTGCGCCAACTTACGGGTTCATCTAACTTCACCGGCCCAAAATGGATGCATCTGCTGAGCGGGCATTTGAGCTATCAGGTTGAACATCATGTTTTCCCCAACCTGCCAGCGCACCGTTACCCGGAGATTTCCGAGAAGGTTCAGGCGGTGTGCCACAAACACGGCATACACTACAACACAGGCAGTTTCGCGCACCAGTACGGAACCGTTGTGAAAAGAATCCTGAGTTATTCACTGCCGGATCGTCTGCGCATGAGACTTACGAGTCTACCGGCCTGATTAGGCCGGTAAGGAAGACGGAGTGTCAGGCGATTTGAAGCAGCCTTAATAATTGCGGCTTGTACTGATCTTTCATAACGTCTTTCAGGGTGTATTGGTCGAGCACCGAGAGAAATGCTTGCAATGCTTCCTTGAAGACGGGCTGGAGACCACATACCGGGCTGATTTTGCACGCGGTTTGGGACGAATGGCATTCCACAATACTGAGATCATGCTCGGTTTCGCGCACCAGGATACCGACATTTATCTCTTCCGGAGTCATGTGCAGTCTCATGCCGCCTTTTTTTCCACGCACGGTTTCGATATAACCTTTCTTGTTGAGCTGGTGCACCACCTTCATCAGGTGGTTTTTGGAGATATCGTAACTGTCGGCAATTTCTTGAATCGTCGCCAGGCGATCACTTTGTACCGCTAGATACATCAGCACGCGCAGCGAGTAATCAGTGTAGCGAGTAATGTGCATTCAACACTCCGGTTGTTCAGTAAAAGCGGTCAATACGAAGGCCGGGTGAGCAAGTAGCTTGCCACGCTCGCCAAAAAGATACCCGATATGGCCAGCACCATCCCCGCGGCTCCCATAACAAACAGAAGACCCCAACTCAGCAGCATCATGCAGCATGCCAGCAACTTTGCCTTTAAAGGGATAACCCGGTTTCGGCGCCAGTCTCTGATGGCAGGCCCGAACGAGGGATGCCCTTCAAGCCAACTGGCAAACGCAGGAGAACCCTTGCTGGCAAAAAATGCGGCTAACAGAATAAAAGGCGTGGTAGGCAGTAAAGGCAATACCACACCAATTGCAGCGAGTCCTATGGATATGTACGCAAGAACCCTGAAGCCGATTTTACTGGATTGCGCAGCCATAAGGGGCACCTCAGCACTGTACATTCTTTCGTCCATTCTACCGCTAATCAGTGAACAGGTCTCCCAAGACGGCTTAAAAAAACCAGCCGCGCTACATACGAAACCTTGATACCGACTGCAAATAGCAGGGTGCCAATATGGGCAAGCACCTGAATCATCATGGGAAAACGCCCGGCGAGAGGGTAAGCCATCAAAATCGTGACCACCAAACCGAGCACGGACCAAACAATGGCGCTATTGGCACGAAACAAAAACTTCTCCATCTTATTCTCCAGCAAACGCGTCTTTGGGTTTAAGCACCTCCCCAATAAGATGTATTTTATAGCCATGTTTATGCTAAAGATCAATCACTTTCTAATAAATCTTGTTGCGCTTTGGTAAAGTGGATGTTGCCAAACAAAGAGACAGGGCTTACCCCGCGAGGGGTATCGGATTCGCACACTAACTCTGCGATACTTGGCCTATCATCCAACGGGTAAACTCGCATTCAGCCGTTACAGGAAAGAGACCGATGTCCCAGAGCAAGCTGACAGACCGTTTTGGCAGAACCGTCAACTACGTACGCCTGTCCGTTACCGACCGCTGTGATTTCCGTTGCGTTTATTGCATGGCAGAGGAGATGACCTTTCTACCCCGGCAACAGGTTCTGACGCTTGAGGAAATTGCCCGCGTGGCCAGAACGTTTATTTCCTTGGGCACGGAAAAAATCCGCCTAACAGGCGGAGAGCCGCTGGTTCGCAAAGACATCATTGAGCTGGTTCGCGAGATAGGCACATACGGCTTGCGGGATTTTGCCATGACCACAAATGGCAGCCAGTTATCCGCAATGGCGGAGCCACTGCGCAAAGCAGGCTTGAAGCGGTTGAACATCAGCCTGGACTCACTGGACCCGGTAAAGTTCGCGAGCATTACCCGTACCGGCAAGCTGTCACGGGTACTCGAAGGTATAGACGCCGCCCGGGAAGCCGGGTTCAAGGGCATAAAATTGAACACCGTGGTGATGAAAGGTGGAAATGATCAGGAGGTTCCGGATCTGGTCGAATTTGCCCGTAGAAAAAACGTCGACATTACCTTCATTGAAGAAATGCCCTTGGGTGAGATCTCCGAGCACGATCGCGGGCAAGTACTGTGCACCAGCGATGAAGTGCGCGACATTATCAGCCCGCATCATGAACTAATCCCCACGCCGGAAGACTCAGGTGGCCCTGCTCGTTACTATCGGATGTCGGACAGCGATATTAAAGTGGGATTTATTTCCCCCCACTCCCATAACTTCTGCTCCACCTGCAATCGAGTGCGGGTAACCGTTGAAGGCAGATTGTTGCTTTGCTTGGGCAACGATCACTCAGTCGATCTGCGCCGGGTTCTGCGCGGCCACCCAGTAACCAACGACAAACTCCGGCAAACCATTATCGATTCCATGGATTTAAAGCCGGAGCGCCATCACTTTTCAACAAATGGTGATGTCGAAATTCTGCGCTTTATGAATATGACCGGGGGCTGAGTTGCACTGGTTTGATTAATCGCTAAGCATTAAGCTCTTATATCAACAAACAATAAGAATGAGCCGATAATGAGCCATGCATACTTATAAGACTGAAGTTGTTGTGATTGGCGCGGGCCTTGCCGGAATAGCTGCGGCATTAGAACTGCTAGATCTCAACGTGCCGACATTACTGCTGGATGGCGCGCCCGACGGCAAACCCGGGGGCCAAGCCAATGAAGCCTTCGGCGGAATGCTGCTAAGCAACACGCCAGAACAAGCCCGCAACAAGATCAAAGACTCCCCGGAATTACTGCTATCAGACTGGCACAACGCGGCCTGCTTCGGCGACGACGATCACTGGCCGAAGCTCTGGGCCGAACTCTATGCCGAACAGAACCGACCAATGATTTACGACTGGTTGAAACAACGGGGTATCCGCTTTTTCCCATCCGTGCAGTGGGTTGAGCGGGGGCTTTACGGAAACGGCAATAGTGTTCCCCGCTATCACATTGCCTGGGGCTGTGGCCGCGGCGTGGTACAAACGCTGTTGCAGCAACTGGACACTCACCAGAACCGCAGCCAGCTTACTTTTCTCAGTGACCACAGGGTTAACACCTTGAGCCTGCGTGATGGAAAAATCACCGGCTGCCAAGGCATCGTCAATAAAGATAGAGCTTTTTCTGTTTCCGCCACCCACACAGTCGTCTGTACCGGCGGCATTAATGGCAACTTGGAAAAAGTACGCCAGCACTGGGATCCCTGTTACGGCCCGGCACCGGACAACCTGCTCAGTGGGTCCAGCCCGGATGCAGATGGCGCCATGCACGGCGAAGTTGCCAGAGCGGGTGGTAAGGTCGTCAATCTCAACCAGATGTGGAATTACGCTGCAGGCATACGCCACCCGGAACCCGCCTTCCCTCACCACGGTCTGAGCTTAATACCCCCGCGCTCGGCGCTTTGGATGGATCGCCATGGCCGCCGAATTGGCCCCATGCCGCTGATCACCGGTTTCGACACCCACGATCTATGCAAGCAGGTAGGCCACCTACCCGGGCAGATTTCCTGGCAGGTTATGAATTACCGAATTGCCGTGCGCGAGCTGGCCGTGTCGGGCACCGACACCAACCCCGACTTCCGTGACGGCAAACTGCTTCGCGTGGTCTGGAATACCCTGCGCGGCGGCGACCCGGCGCTTATGGACTGGCTGATAGAACAATGCCCAGATGTTGTCAGCGCCAACACACCCGAAGAGCTAGCTGCGAAAATGAACCAAGCTGCGGGCAACAACGATGTCCACACCGAAGACATGATTCGCGATATCCAGGCCTATGACAGCAACATAGCCCGGGGTAAACGGCTGCATAATGACGACCAGATACGCCGGCTCCTGCAGCTCCGGAACTGGCTGCCAGATCGTTTTCGCACCTGTAACCTGCAACCCATACTCGACTCAGGCGCAGGCCCGCTGATCGCTATTCGCGAACAACTGATCAGCCGGAAAAGCATGGGAGGCATGCAAACAGACACCCACTCCCGCGTTCTCGATCAGGCAGGCGAGGCTATTCCAGGGCTTTATGCCGCGGGCGAAGCCACTGGGTTTGGCGGTGGCGGAATCTCCGGTATAAGATCCTTGGAGGGCACGTTCCTGTCCAACTGTATTCTCAACGGCCGGCGCGCCGCTCAAAGTATCGCTGGCCGTTTGTAAGGCTGCAGCGTAATGAATAGCCACGCTGCGCCCATCATTATTTATTCGCACTATCTATTCACAATAATAACTATCAGGGCAACTTCATGAAGAAAACCGGCGCTACACTCGTTCGCCACGCACTGGAACAACTCGGCATACGCCGAACGTTTGGCATTCCGGGCGTGCACACCACCGAAATCTACGACGAGCTGAACCGATCTGAAAGCATCGAGCCGACGCTTGTCACCCATGAGGGTGGTGGTGCGTTCATGGCTGATGCGGTGAGCCGCACCGGTGCCGAGCTGGGCACCATGCTGATCGTACCAGCGGCAGGCGTCACCCACGCCGCGAGTGGCATTGGCGAGGCCGGCATTGATGGCATCCCGATGCTGATTATTTCCGGCGGGATTCATTCGGAATCCGGGCACCGCTACCAACTCCACGAGATGGATCAACACGCCCTGCTCAGGCCGATTACCAAGAAAACTTGGCGTATTAGCAGCCACCGAGAAATCATCCCCACGCTGTATGAGGCGTATGACCTTGCAATGGGCGGTGAGCCGGGGCCAGTCTTTATCGAGATCCCGGTCAACATCAGTAATTTTTTGGGCGACGTCGACGACATGCCTCTCTACCAGGCACCGCCCGCACCAAAGCAGCCGGAACAGGCACTTGTGGATGCCGCGGCCCAAGCACTTGTGCTGGCAACGCAGCCGGGCATATTCGCCGGCTGGGGCTCGGTAGATGCGCAGGCAGACTTGATTGAGCTGGCAGAACTGCTGGATGCGCCAGTTTCAACCACGCTTCAGGGGCTCAGTGCCTTCCCGGGCAACCACCCTCTGCACACAGGCATGGGCATGGGTAACTATGCGGTGCCGGCAGCAACCAACGCCTTTGCCAAAATAGATTGCCTGTTAGCGATTGGCACGCGGTTCGCGGAAATCCCGACCGGCAGCTACGGCATCAACCCGCCTAAGAGCCTGATTCACTTAGACATCAACCCTGAGGTTTTCAGCGCCAACTACCCTGCCAGCCATACAATCGAGGGAGACGCCAGAGTGACCGTGCCGGCGCTCCTGAAAGCCGTAAAAACCCTGAAGCCCACTGCGGCCAATACCGGCATTCGGGAACAGATCGCCAAGGACAAAGCCGCATACAAGAAAGAGTGGCGTGATCACGACAGCGGCGACCGGGTAAACCCGGAGCTGTTTTTCAGCCACCTTCGTGAGCGCCTAAATGACGACGCGATTGTTGTCGCTGACGACGGCAACCATACGTTTTTGGTGGCAGAATTAATGCCCATACTGGGCGCCCGGAATTACATGTCACCCAGCGATTTCAACGCCATGGGTTATTGTGTTCCCGGCGCTATCGGTGCCAAGCTGGCTAACCCCAAGCGCCAAGTAGTGGGCATTGTGGGCGACGGTGCGTTGCTGATGACGGGCATGGAACTGGTAACAGCGGCACGCCTGCAAGTTGGTGTGATGATTTTTGTATTCAACGATGGCGAGCTGTCGCAGATTGCCCAAGCCCAGCAGATCCCTTACAACCAGAAGACCTGCACGGTACTGGGCACAGTAGACTACGAGGCGTTTGCCAAGGCCTGTGGCCTTGAGTTCGTTTCGCTTGCGGGCAACCAGGACATCTCTGAAAGCATAGAGATCGCACTGCAGAAATCGGCCGCCGGGCGGCCGGTTCTGGTGGATGTGCGCGTTGATTACTCGAAATCGACACGGTTTACCAAGGGCGTCGTGAAAACGAACCTTAGCAGGATGACGCCCCGGGATAAGGTGCGGATTGTTGGGCGGGCTCTTTGGAGAAAAGTCCGTCCTTAGCGTTCCATATCCCCATGCATGTCACCCATGGGCATCTCTGTATTCAGGTGCTCTAGGGTGATTGCGTCGTACTGTATAACCTCACCGCCATACTCCATCATGAAGTCCTGGGCCGCCGATTCGGTGGAGAACGATGCCAGTGTCTGGCCCATGGCACCTTTGCGTTCGGAACCAACCACGTAGAAAGCCTCGCGCGCGTCGATCAGGGCTGCGTCGTCTGGGCTGGCCCATTCGGTTTGGCTCATGTCGTGAACGTACAGCGTGTGCTTGCGCATGACGTTCTCTGGCTGCAGCACCCAGGCGAACATGTCACGGGTAGAGCAAAACTTGTGAACGGCTTGTTCTTTCTCGGTAATCACTTCGCCTTTCGGCCCGGGGAACCGGGTTACGGCCATGCCGCATACGTGGCACTCATCGTCGGATTCAATGTGCACGGGGGTCGGTTTTTCGGTGACTTTTTCGGCTTCGCCGGAGCAGCCAGAAAAGAATACTGCGAACATCAGTAATGCAGGCAGGAATGTGAAACTAAAAGATTTCATCGAGCTCTCCATCAGATACGACGGCGACGGAACAGAGCCCAAGCGCCGGTTAAGGGAATAACAAACCAAAGCACCAGCGCCAGCCAGAGCCCGGCTGGGCCAATGGGCAAGTCAGCACCCAAGCTGAGAACACCACTGAGTTGTGCGCCATCACTGAAGGCGACGATGTTGAGCAAACGGTATATGTCCGTGGGGTTGAGCAACAGGAGCCAAGGCAACAAATCGGGATTAAATTCACCTTGGCTGGCAACCAGCGTGCCCAGCAGCATCAAATCGAAAACCAGCACAAAGAAGAACCAAATGGCCAAAGCCAAACCCGCGGCGACGGGCTTCTCACTTACCCGAACACTCACCACGTAAGCCAGAGCAATGAAGCCCCAGCCGAGCAACGTGGTCGAAATAATAAAACGCAGCATGGCAACCGCAAGCGCACCAACGCCAACGTCTTCTACTAGCAGTGCAATGGCCACACCGGCAACGCCAAAGCCAATCAGCGTGGCCAATGCAAGGGTTAGCCCGTGCCCAAGAAACTTGCCGAACAGCAGCTGCCCACGGCTTAGAGGGTAGGTCATTAATAACAGCAGCGTGCCGCCCTCTTCCTCTCCTACAATGGCGTCATACGCCAGTAACAGAGCAATCAGCGGGATCAGGAAAATACCGAGACTGGCGAGGCTGGCAATTGTCGCTGGGGTGGATGCATAACCCACCTGGCCGGATGCTGCGGCACCAAACCAGGCGATGCCCACGGCAAGCGTCGCGAACACCAAGGCGATGGCAATCAGCCAGCGATTTCGCAGGCTGTCGTTCAGTTCTTTGCGGGCGATGGTCCAGATGCTATTCATTGCGCACCTCCACGATGAGCGAGGCCGCCAGAACCGATAAAGTGCACGTAAACATCCTCAAGTGTTGGCTGGTAGATACCCAGATCACGTACTTCGCCGGAGGCCACCAAGGCCTTAACCAGCGCCATTTTTTCTGCCGGCCGGACATCCACATGCAGCCGCCCGTTGTCGTGCCGCATCATCAAACCAGCAGAGGCTTTGGCATTATTAACCACACTTTCCAGCGCAGCCACGGTGCTTTCTGGTTCAAGAGAAAGAGTGATAGGCATGTTTGCCTGCCGGCGTAGTGAGGCAAGATCCCCCGCCGCTTTCAGGCTGCCGTCGGTCAGTATCGCTGCTCGGTCTATGTAAGGCTCAACGCCCGGTAGCACATGTGAGCACAGAACAACGCCCGTACCTTCATCGCGTAGCTTGCGCAACAACCGGTAAAGGTCTGCCGTGGCTACCGGATCCAGCCCCACCGTAGGCTCGTCCAGTATCAGCAAGCGGGGTTTACCCAGCAAAGCTTGAGCAAGCCCTAAGCGCTGACGCATTCCCTTGGAGTAGGTTTTAACCCGCGTATCCATGGCATCTTTCAGCCCAACCTGGCCCAGTAATTCAGGAACTTGGCGCAGGTTCGCGCCTTTCAACCGGGCAAAGTGCGCAAGAATCTCGCGGCCGGTAAGCTGCGGATAAAACATCACGTTTTCAGGTAGGTAACCGATGTGCTGGCTGACTTTAGGATCGCCCGCCTCGCCATCCAGCACCGACACCTTGCCGTGGGATGGGGTCATCAACCCCAGAATCAGTTTGATACTGGTGGTTTTGCCGGCACCGTTGTGGCCGAACAACCCAAGAATTTCCCCCGGTTCTAGGCGTAGATCAACGCCATTCAACACCAGTGCCTTATCGTACCGGTAGCTCACATTCTCAAGACGAAAACAGCTCATCAGGACTCCGGTTGTAATATTTTTGGCGGACTCATCAACGGGTGTGAATCACTGACACCCGCAGCCTTAACCACAGGAAAGGCTTCCTGAACCCAGCGCAAAGTATCCACCGCCGGGCTGAACATCAGAATTTTGGCTTCAGGATAGGTCCATAACAGGCGATCGATATTATCGTTGGGCTCGTATGGCACATCACCGATGCCATCTTGATTACGATCCCAACCCAAGTAATCACTCCAGAAATTACCCACGCCCTCCTTCGACCACTCCTGAGTGCGCCGTGCCACGTACTTTACCTGGCGCTGATTATTGATAAACGCATTGTTAAAAACCTCATTGTCTTCCGAGCCTGCAGTCAGGTGAACACCCACACCGCTATCTCGGAACACATTGTTTTCAAAGGTGTTGTACAAAGAGTTGTAGATAAACACGGCCTTGCCTTCCGCGCCCGAAATAGACACGCCGCCAGTCTGCCCTTGGGACACCCCCGAAACCACATTGCCCCGTAGCACCGACTGAGTAATGAAGTTCATCAAAATGCCATAGTTCTCATCATTCTCAGACCGGTTGTTAATCACCGTAAGCCGTTTGCTCTGCATCAGCGCATAACCGGTACGGGTGCCCCGAGTGACATTGCCTTCCAAGAGGTTATCCATGGAGTACATATAATGAATGCCGTACCGCAGATCTGTCATCGTATTGTTGATGATCTCATTGCCATTAGAGGTCTCGATATAAATCGCATCCCGCGTCTTACTTATATCATTGCCCTCAATTAACGCCCCAGTCGTGTTAAACAAATGAATACCATTGCCCCGATCGTTCGGGCGCACGGTATCATCGCCACGAATGGTGTTATTCCTAACCGTCACATCCGGCGTCGCATCTAGCCAGATACCAAACGCAGAACCTTGCAGATCGTTGTTCTCCACCGTCGCGTTCACCGCCTCCCGGTTAATAAAAACCCCTGCATCCAACTCATTCAGATCCGCACCCCAATTACGAATACGGCAACCCGACAGCGTCACACGCTCTGCCTGAATCTCAACCGCATTGCCCTTACCACCGCCATCGATTAGCGTTTCGGGGCGGCAGGCCACAGTCACCCCTGGCACCCTGAGAGTGAACGGCGAAACAGTTTTGGAAGGAATCTCAAAATTAGCGCCCGGCTCAAGTTCATCCAGCTGCTGCTGAATATCAGCCTGTGCGGTCAGCGATAGTAAGGCGACTGTCAGGGCCGCCCCTAAACGCAAAATTTGGTGCATCAACGATCACTCAATAGGTTCAAGGCTTGCTGCAAATTCTGGCAAAGCAAGGGAAGAGGGTCTTTCAAAACTGTGCGGAGCCATGGATGGCGGAGCCCAAGCGCCATATGGATGTGCCGCAAGGAGCGTGTTTTGAAAGACCCTCTTCCCTTGATTTGCTTCTCCGAAACATAACTAAAAAACCGGAGCCCACTAAGGAGCTCCGGTTTTAACGTCTAAATCAGGCCTTCTCTACCAACATCCGGCCAGTCATCTCCATGTGCAGAGCGTGACAGAACCAGTTGCAATAGTACCAATGAACGCCCGGCTTATCCGCAACAAACGTCACCGAAGACGTCTGCTGTGGGCTAATTTCCATCTGAACACCATGGTTGACCATGCAGAAACCATGAGTCACGTCCTCAATCGTATCTAGGTTCGTAACATACACCGTCACCTCATCGCCTTGCTTAACCTTGAACTCGGTCGTATTGAACATAGGCGCCACAGACGTAATATACACCCGCACCTTTTTGCCATCGCGGATAACCTTGTTGTCTGCTTCAAGCGTGATGCCGTCCTTCTTCGCTTGCTCGCGGGCACTGGCGAAATACGGATCGTCCCGGGTATAGACCTTCTTGGTTTTGATCTGATCGCGACGTACAAGAATACAATCGTGAGGTTCTGCAAAGGCCGGACCATCGTGCACCAGCTTCATTTCATCACCAGAAATATCGATCAACTGATCGTTTTCTGGGTGCAGCGGACCAACCGGCAGGAAGCGGTCTTTGGAAAACTTCGACAGTACCACAAGCCACTTACCATCAGCATCGCTGGTTTCTGTCAGTGACGCATGGTTGTGGCCAGGCTGGTAATGCACATCCAGTTTCTGGCGCAGGTAATTTACATCTTCGCCGTTGTAGTGCTTGACGGCATCGGCGATATTCCACTTGGCTATCTGGCTATCGATAAACAACGTGGTGTAGGCATTGCCACGGCCATCAAACGTGGTGTGCAGAGGCCCAAGGCCTAGCTCCGGCTCAGCGACAACTGCATCGCGAAGCTCGATTTTGTCATCGAACAAATCGTCCAGTTTATCAATCGCAATAACCGTGCAGGTGGGCGATAGCTTACCGGCGGCAATGAAGTATTTACCATCTGGAGACGTATTCAGCCCATGCGGGTTCTTCGGCACAGGAATATAACGGGTGAGCCTAGATTTTCCGCGGCCATCAACGACCGGTACTTTGGAATCGCCCAGAGTTTTGAAGTCACCATTTTTCACAGCTTCTTCAATGCGCTCAACGTTAAACACCACCGCCCAGTCGCGGTCGTTGCGCATGGTGCCGGCCAGATCCAAGGCTTTCTCGGAATTGTAGCAGGTAGAGGCCGCATACTTGCCTGTGTAATCCGCGTCGGTATTATCCAGATTGCCGTCTACAATCACCTGCCAGGCGACTTCCATGGTTTCCGCATCCAAAGCGTTGAACATGGTGTAGCTGTTCTCCATCGAGAAGTCGCTACCATCGTTCGGATGAGGAATAACGTACTCGGCGTTACAGAACACGTACTTGGTATACGGTACTTTCTGCAGGCGCAAACCGTGAATGGCTTGCACGTTCGGAATGTGGGTAATCTTGTCACACTTCATGATGTCCAAACGGATACGTGCCACACGGGTGTTGGCTTTATCGTTTATGAACAGGTATTTGCCATCGTAACGACCGTCGGTCATTGAGATGTGCGGGTGGTGACAATCGCCGCTCACAAACTCTTTATCGTGTCCGAGAATGTCTTTACTCTCGTTGGTCATGCCCCAGCCGGTGGCGCCGTCCAGGTTAAAAACCGGAATTCGCATCAGCTCTCGCATGGACGGTATGCCCATTACACGAACCTCACCAGACTGACCACCGCTCCAAAAGCCGTAGTATTCGTCCAGCTCGCCAGGCTCAACCTGAATCTTGTTTTGCGCGTCTTTCGCAGCAGCGGCAAACGATTCGCGTGACATCACCGCAGATCCAAGCCCAGTTGCGCCAGCGACACCCGCCAGAGCGGCAGCGCCCATGAATCGGCGACGGCTGAAACCACTTTGCTCAGCTTCAGAGGTCTCCGTACTCAGTTCATCTTTTTTTTTCATAACATCCAACTCCGTTATTGGTAATGGCGGTCTTATTTCTCATTTTTTTGATTTTGTATTGCTAGGTCACCTGAACCACTGGGATCTCCTCCGGGCGGCCCGGTGCGTTATGACCACGACGCCTGCCCCTGCGCTTGACGATCAGCGGCGGGCATTTATTGTCATCGAAATAGGTCACCTGGCAATCCAGGCAGTAATGGCATTCCTGGTAATTAATGGTGCCGTCAGGGTGAATAGCCTGAACTTCACATTCATTGGCGCACAGCTGGCAAGGGGTGCCGCACTCCTTGCGACGCTTAAGCCAGTCGAATACTCGCAGCTTCGTAGGTATGGCCAGCGCAGCACCGAGTGGGCACATGTAGCGGCAGAACACTTTGCGGGTGAAAAGGTTCACAAAAAGCAGCAGTGCTGCGTAAGTTACAAATGGCCAACTGCGGTCAAAGTGCAGGGTAATCGCGGTTTTGAAGGGCTCAATTTCCGCCATTTTTTCTGCAGTCGCCAGGGAGTCTAAGGAGACCCCGAACAGCACCAATAAAATGATGTACTTCAGGGCCCACAAACGTTCATGGATGGGCCAAGGCACGGTGTACTGGGGCACTTTAAGCTTGCGTGCAATCTCGTTAATCAGCTCCTGCAGTGCACCGAATGGGCACAGCCATCCGCAATAAACTGCCCTACCCCAAAGCAACACGATGCCGGCCACTACAGCCCAGAGCACAAAGACTACCGGATCAATCAGGAAGGTTTCCCACGTAAAGCCACTGACCAAGCTGTGCACAAAAGCCAGAACGTTCACAATGGACAGCTGACCGAGCGCATACCAACCGATAAAGAACAGTGTGTAGGTAAGAAACCCGTGGCGAATCCAGCGCGTAAGATTAGGCTTCTTCACCAGCCAGTCTTGGAAGAACAGAATCAACAGCAGCACAAAAATGCCGATACCCAGAACAATGACCTGGAACTGGCGCTGATACCAAACCTGCACCCACAGTGGCTGCTCTTCGAGCCACTCCTCGTCCGTAAGCACTACTTCGGCGCGGGTGTAATACTGACCCAGCAACTGGTACTCCAACGGGAACACTTGGAATTCACTATCCAGAGGGCCGGTTTGGCGTTTTACGGTCAGCTCCAGAGTCCAGGGCGTACCCGGATCGAATTTGTGCTGCTGCCGGACGATGAAGATGGCCATTTCCTTGAACTCAGGCATGCCCTCGGCGTACACATCACTGAGCCGGTAATAATCGAGATCGCGGAAGTTGAAAGTATCTCCGTACTGGCGGATCTGAACGCGATCAAAAATACCGCCGCGCACGTAGCCCGAGCCTTTAAAGGAATACTCACCGCTGGCCATAACGGCGATGGCCTGCTCCCCTTCTTCCAACTTAGAGGTCAGCCATTCGAACTGACTTTCACCGAGCAGATTGCGGCCGATAGTCGGAACATCAAGATAAGCTGCGTATAGATCAATCAGCGGCTCATCCCGCTCATCTGGAGCCGCTGTTTCAACGCCCTCAGCTTCAGTGCCTTTAAACGAATCATCTACCTGCCCTTTGGTGAGCAGCATGCGGCGAATTGAGCCATCGCCGGTAAGCTCCTCCCAGCTGCGTGACTGAAAGTCACCTTTGTTAACTTCAGCTACCGGCTGACGTTTGATGCCACTGCCTTCCACCAGCCCCAATTCAACGCCAATCCGGTGCGCCGTTCGCATGATGACTTGGTTAGCCACCATCACTGTCACGGTGGCGCCTGAGAGCCCGTCAACGGCAACCTTACGCTCGCTGGAGGTTCCTCCCACCGTTACTCGCTGGTCTGCTTTCAGGCCGGTGTACTGGTCGGTAAAGGCGTGGAGCTTGCTTTCGGGGATGCCCACCAGAAGTATGGGCTCATCATGGTGAATCACTTTGGCAAAGCGGATGGTACCTTCGGTATTCAGAACTACCATGATATTCAATGGCTTGCCGGAATAGGCGGGAGTCTGAACGAAATCGAGGGATTGGTAAGCGTAACCTTTCAGCTCGTCACCGGCGTATAGCTCCTGAATGGCCCGGTTATTTTCCCGGGGCTCAAGCCGGGTAACTTCCGGGAAGGCCTTCTGGATAACCTGGCGTCCGGCCACAGGCTCATATTTACTGACCGGTTCGGCCTGTGCCTGGGGCACAATGACCAGCAGCAGGGTAAAAAAACAAAGCACGGTACGGAAAATAGCGTTCAAAACAAGCCCCCGACAGAAACAGCAAATCACCTAAACCTGACCTAAGTAGCCTAGGCGTTTGAGAAATAAATCACATACCTCTGTATGGCTATATCTTCCCGTGAACAACCAAAGGGCAGCCCCGGATCAGCCGAGACTTACGGCCTCCCCACTCTTATCCAGAGGCAGGTAATTGCTAACGTGCCCTAGGCGAATTGACTCCACCATCATAGTCATCGGCTGCTGAGCTTCGTCTGAAGACGGAGGGGTACCGCCCCGGCCAGACATGGCAGCAACAAACACAACATCCCAAGACTGGCCGGTACTGCTAGATTCATCAACTAGGGCAGAAAACTCTGAGACTTCTTGTGGGGCCTTGTCGACACAGATAACGGGGGTAAGCGCCCCACCCTCACCTCGCTCAAATGCGGCCTTTTCGTCTGCGGACGCATCATCTGGTAATTCTGCGCGGCAGAAAACGAACAGCAAACGCTGGGGCTCATGCTCGTCCTTCGTTGCTTTGATCAGATCACTGTAACTGCTAATCATGGAGGCAATATCCTTTCTATTTACTACTGACTGATTTCGATCAATCGCTTGGGATCGGAGATGAATAGCTTACTTCGATTGACCCGCACCAGCCCGTTTGACTTGAGGTCTGCCAGAATTCGGGAGAAGGTTTCTGGCTGCATCGCAAGCCTGGACGCAACCAAGCACTTTGGCAAAGGCAGTTCGACCTCTCCGCCTTCTGTAGCCCCGTTAGGCAGCAGATCAATCAGGTAACGGATCAGGCGGTCACGGGCGTTCTGAACAGTCATGATTTCAAGGTCATGGAACCTGGACACAGCGCGCATGGCGTAGTGCCGGAGCGCTGCATGCGCGTATTCCGGGTGTCTTTCGAGCAGCTCCTGATAGGCTTTGACAGGGAGCATCAGAACTTCGCTGGATTTCAGTGCTTCCGCGTAGCAGGCATAGCGGGCTGGATCGGCATAGATCATGACTTCCGCAAAGCAGTCGCCTGGGGCGATGCTGTCGAGCGTCCGATCAATACCGGACGAGTCCAGCCTGTATAATCGCAAGCGGCCGGATATAACAAAGAAGAAGTGATGGGCGGGCATATCCTGCCGGTAAAGCAGCTGATGATGCCCAAGACGAAGGCGGCGAGATTGCAGAATGAGGCTCTGTAAATCTGCTTCGTTGAGCGAATTGAAAAGGGCATGCCTGCGCAATGGCTGCAGCCCGTTTTCATCGTCGGTCAGTGTGTTATTAGCCACCAGAACGGGCTTGGCGTAGCGGGTTTCTGCAGATTGCATCACCACCATTGTTGTTTCCCCTTTCATATCATGCATTCAAAATCATGTTTTACATAATAGAAGGATAGACCCCAAAAATCGCTCCCTCCATGGAGGTAGAATCGCTGTTACTTTGGGAAAATTGACTTAACACAATAATTCACATTGCTATCTATATTCCGTTGCCGTTCACCTACCAACGCGAGAACAGCTACTGCATCAGCGGCGAATCGGGTATTTCAAGATCCACACCTTGAACGCCTGTTTCAGCTGCGCACACCTGCAGATACTGGCGGAATGCCCGGCGGGTAACGCTCTCACTCAGGTATTGGCGAATCTTTGGCTTCACGTGCTCGTATGGCAACTGCTCGCCATCAATACGCTGATCCACTCGCACAATGTGCCAGCCATAGCGGCTTTCAATCAGTTCCGGGTTAAGGCCTTCTTTGAGCGTAAGCACTGGCCGCTCAAATTCTTCAACGGTTTGCCCCTTGCTAATCTGGCCAAGGCTGCCGCCTTGATGGCGGGACTCACAGGCAGAGTATTGTTTGGCCAGTGGCGTAAACTGGGCACGGCCTTCGAGCAAGGAGGACAGCAACTGCTGCCCTACATCTTCTTGACGCATGCGTTCTGGCACATCATCCGGCGCAGCGGCCAGCAGAATATGGCTCACGGCCATCAGCGTTGGGCTGCGGAACCGGCTAGGGTTGGAAGCATGAAAACGCTCGCAATCCGCATCGCTGGGTTCTGGCACATCCAGTTCCTGCTCCAGCAGGCGCGCAATGGCATCTTCTTCATCTAGTTCTTCTGGCAGCTGCAGGGCTTTTGCTTGTTGCAGTAGAAGCTCACGAATAACCAAGCTTTTAGCGGCGCTGTGCCAAGCCTCAGAAACCTCTTCCGCTGGGTGGTGCTGCATTTCCCGGGCGATATCTTCCTCGGGAATCAGGGTGTCACCCACATAAACGGGCGGAAACTGGTTTCTGGGCTTTTCGGCTTCACCGGTGGGGATGAGTTGCATGGTAAGTCTCCGTAAATGTGGTCAATGCGCCCCCTCTCCCCAGCCCTCTCCCGCGAGGGGAGAGGGAGTTTAAGGCTTTGATTGTGTAGCTCTCCCTCTTCCATAGAGGAACAGGGAACTTTAAGGCGCTAGTTGTTTAGCTCCCCTCCCCCCTCGCGGGGGAGGGGTCGGGGGAGGGGTCGGGGGAGAGGGGGCGCGTTTTATCTCTTAAGCCCGCTTGCGCACCACCTGGTACTTCCGCCCGAAATACTCCAGCGGCACGCTCAGCATGTGCACCAACCGCGTGAACGGGAAGAGTACAAAGATCGTCAGGCCTAGGAACATGTGCAGCTTATAGATCCAGTGTATGCCCACCATGTACTCGGCGGCTCCACCCTGGAACGTAAAGATGCTCTGTGCCCAGCTGGCAAGCCGCATCATGGTGCCACCGTCAAGGTGGCCCAAGGTTGGAAAAATGGTTGCCAGCCCCAGTACTACCTGCACCACCAAAACCACAATAATCATGTTATCGGCAAAGGCGCTACTGGCCTTGATCCTGGGATCCGTCAGCCGTCGATGGGCCAACATGACTCCACCCACCAAGCACATCACCCCGGCAATACCACCCACCACAATCGCCATCACCTGCTTGGTGCCGGCGCTCATGAAGGGTTCGTACATAAAGTGCGGCGTCAGCAGACCAACCAGGTGGCCGAAGAAGATCACCAAGATACCCACATGGAAAAGCACGCTGGCCAGCACCATGTTTTTCTTGCGTAGCATTTGGCTGGACTGGGCTCTCCAGGTGAACTGCCCATGGTCGTATCTTGCCCAGGTGCCAACAAATAACACCACCAGAGCGATGTACGGGTAGATCCCGAAAATCAGTGTGTTTAGATAAGACATCATCTTGGTCTCCTCCTGCGCCGTCAGGCGTCTCTAACCGCGGCACGAGCCTGAGCGGGCGTTACATCCGTCATCAGATGGTCACTGAGGTGAATAGTCTGAGTCTGCTCCATCTCGCGGCGGCGCTGGCCAACAACGTCGCCGGTGCTGCAAGAGCTGCCCTGATCGTCCACAAACTTCACCATTTCTTCTTCCCAGACCTTGTCCAGAGCTTCTGGCGTATCGTCGCGCTCTTCCGAGGCAACAATTTGCGCCAACTCCTGACGGTCTGTGGTACGGCCAGACAGCTCCAGCAAAGAGTCCATAGCAACGTGATATAAACTCTCACGTTGATAAAGCCGCTCGCCTAGAAGGCCAAGAATATGGTGGATATCTTCCAGCCAGTTTTTGATCTCATCCCAAGGACGGGTCGACAGGTACTCCAAGAACAGCGGCAGATAATCCGGCAGCTCTTTTGCGTCTATTTCCAGCCCGTTGGCACGATACTGTTCCATCAGATCGACCATCGCCTGGCCGCGATCACGAGATTCCCCGTGCACGTGCTCAAACAGCAGCAGTGAAGTGGCGCGGCCTTTGTCGAAGGTGCCTGTGTAGGACTCCTCAAGGTCTAGAAGATTGCCGTCACAAAGGCGATCGATAGCCTGTAGCAGTTGCTCCTTGTTTTTTCGGGGCAATTGAGTGTCCTCAAGAACAACCGCAACCATGGCATCTTTGGAGGCCTGAAGCTCAGCGGAGGGGTACTCCAGAACGCGTGATAGTACTTTTAAAAGTCTCATAGAGGCCTCCTTATTTCTGCAGCTGTTTCGGGTCGACTTGCTTCACCGTGGTCAATTTCTGCACCATGGTGGTGGTCTGCTTGCGGCCGCCGAACATATTGAATTCACTGTCGCTGCCGCTGCAGCCGTCGCCGAAGCTGAAGCCACAACCACCGCGTTCACCATGTGCGTCAGGGAAGGCTTGTTTGGCCAGCTCGCGATGGCCCGTGGGTATCACGAAGCGATCTTCATAGTCGGCGATAGCCAAATAGCGATACATCTCATCGGCCTGGGCTTTGGTGAGGCCGACTTCTTGCAATGCCCGTAAGTCTTCAATGCCGTCTACGGTTTCCGCACGCTTGTACAGGCGCATGGCCATAATGCGTTTGAGCGCCCGCACAATCGGTTTTTCGTCACCTGCGGTCAGCAAGTTGGCTAAGTACTTCACCGGAATGCGCAAACTTTCGATTTTCGGCAACACGCCGTCGAACTCAACCTCTCCAGCTTCCGCTGCGGACTGGATTGGGCTCAGAGGTGGCACGTACCAGACCATGGGTAGAGTGCGGTATTCCGGGTGCAGAGGCAGAGCGAGTTTCCACTCAACCGCCATTTTGTACACCGGGCTGCGCTGGGCAGCCTGGATAACGTTCATGGGTACGCCATCCTTCGTCGCCTGCTCGATCACTTTCGGATCGTTCGGGTCGAGGAAGATCTCCAGCTGCTTCTCGTACAGCTCGTGCTCGCCCGGGGCACTGGCCACTTCTTCGATGCGGTCGGCGTCGTAAAGCAGCACGCCCAGGTAACGGATACGGCCTACGCAGGTCTCGGAGCATACGGTCGGCATACCGGCTTCAATGCGCGGGTAGCAGAAAATACACTTTTCAGACTTACCGGTTTTCCAGTTGAAGTAGATTTTCTTGTACGGGCAACCAGACACACACATCCGCCAGCCACGACACTTGTCCTGGTCGATCAGTACGATGCCGTCTTCTTCACGCTTGTAGATAGCGCCACTGGGGCACGCAGCTACACACGTCGGGTTCAGACAGTGCTCACATAGGCGCGGCAGATACATCATGAAGGTGTTTTCAAACTCGCCGTAAATATCAGCCTGAATTTTATCGAAATTCTTGTCTTTGCGACGCTTGGCGAACTCGGTACCGAGAATCTCTTCCCAGTTCGGGCCCCATTCGATTTTCTGCATGCGCTTGCCTGTGATCAGCGAGCGCGGCCGTGCAACCGGCTGGTGCTTGCTGTCGCCGGCCGTGTGCAGGTGTTGATAGTCGAAATCGAATGGCTCGTAGTAATCGTCAATTTCTGGCAAATCCGGGTTAGCGAAAATGTTCGCCAACACCCGGAAGCGACCACCGATGCGAGGGCGGATTTTGCCACTGGCCTCACGCATCCAGCCGCCTTTCCACTTATCTTGGTTTTCCCACTCTTTCGGGTAGCCAATGCCGGGCTTGGTTTCGACGTTATTGAACCAGGCGTACTCCATGCCTTCACGGCTGGTCCACACGTTTTTGCAGGTCACTGAACAGGTATGGCAACCAATACACTTGTCCAGGTTCAGCACCATGCCTACTTGGGAACGGATCTTCATTTTACAGCCTCCTGAACAGTGTCGTTGCCCTCGCCATCAAGCCAGTCAACGTTCTTCATTTTGCGCACCACAACGAACTCGTCGCGGTTGGAACCTACGGTGCCGTAATAGTTGAAGCCGTATGAGAACTGCGCGTAACCACCAATCATATGAGTGGGTTTTGGGCATACCCGGGTAACCGAGTTGTGGATACCACCGCGGCTACCAGTAATTTCCGAGCCGGGAATGTTCACGATCCGTTCCTGAGCGTGGTACATCATCATCATGCCCGGCATTACCCGCTGGCTGACCACCGCCCGCGCCGACAAGGCGCCGTTGGCGTTGAACACTTCTACCCAATCGTTGTCTTCCACACCTATATCCCGGGCATCGTCTTCACTCAACCACACGACAGGGCCGCCGCGAGACAAGGTCAGCATCAGCAGGTTGTCGCTGTAGGTGCTGTGGATACCCCACTTCTGGTGCGGCGTGAGGAAGTTCAGCGCCTTCTCGGGGTTGCCATTGGGCTTGGCGTTTAACAGCGGTGCCGCAGCCTTGGTGTTGATCGGCGGGCGATACACCAGCAGGCTTTCACCGAAGGCACGCATCCACTCGTGATCCATATAGAACTGTTGGCGACCCGTCAGCGTGCGCCAGGGAATCAGCTCATGCACGTTGGTGTAGCCGGCGCTGTAAGACACGTGATCGTCTTCCAGGCCAGACCAGGTGGGGCTGGAGATGATCTTGCGCGGCTGCGCCACGATGTCGCGGAAACGAATTGCTTCGTGCGCCTTACCCGCCGCCAGGTGGCTGTGATCCAGTCCGGTGAACTCCGAGAGCGCAGCCCAGGCTTTCACCGCCACGTGGCCATTGGTTTCCGGCGCCAGAGTCAGAATCACTTCTGCTGCATCAATGGCACTTTCAATCTTCGGCCGGCCCGCGTTAGCACCCTCAAGGTGGGTATAGTTCAGTTCTTTCAGGAAGCTGACTTCCTTCTCGGTATTCCAATTAATACCCTTGCCGCCGTTACCCAGCGTGTCCAACAGCGGGCCAAGGGAGGTGAATCGAGCGTAGGTGTTCGGGAAATCCCGCTCTACAGTCACGAAGTTCGGGGCCGTTTTTCCTGGAATTAGCTCGCACTCGCCTTTCTTCCAATCTTTCACGTCAAACGGCTGGCCCAGCTCGGCCGGTGCATCGTGCATCAGCGGCACGGTGACCACGTCTTTCTGGACACCCAGGTGGCCTTCGGATGCTTTCGAGAAGGACTTGGCAATGCCTTTGTAAATTTCCCAGTCGCTGCGGGACTCCCACGCCGGATCGGTGGCCGCTGTCAGCGGGTGAATGAACGGGTGCATGTCTGACGTATTCAGGTCGTTCTTCTCGTACCACGTCGCTGTCGGCAGAACTATGTCTGAATACAGGCAGGTGGTGGACATGCGGAAGTCCAGAGTGACCAGCAAGTCGAGCTTGCCTTCCGGCGCCTCTTCGTGCCATTTCACTTCCTGCGGTTTAACACCTCCGTTGTGACCCAGATCTTTGCCTTGCAGACCGCTGGTGGTTCCTAGCAGGTACTTGAGCAGGTACTCGTGACCCTTACCCGAGGAGCCCAGCAGGTTAGAACGCCAGATAAACATGTTACGCGGGTGGTTTTCCGGTGCTTCTGGGTCTTCCGACGCAAATGCCAGCGAGCCGTCTTTCAGCGACTGAGTAACATACTCTGGCACTTCCATGCCGGCTTTCTCAGCCTCGGCTGCTATGCCCAACGGGTTGCGGTTAAACTGCGGTGCAGATGGCAACCAGCCCATGCGCTCGGCACGCACGTTGTAGTCGATCAGGCTGCCACCAAACTTGGACTTGTCGGCCAGTGGTGACAGGATCTCGCTCACATCCAGCTTCTCGTAACGCCACTGTCCGGAGTGAGCGTAGAAGAACGACGTACCGTTCATCTGGCGCGACGGGCGCTGCCAGTCCAGGCCAAACGCCAACGGCTGCCAACCGGTTTGCGGGCGCAGTTTTTCCTGGCCTACATAGTGGGCCCAGCCACCACCGCTCTGGCCGACACAGCCGCACATGACCAACATGTTGATCAGGGCGCGGTAGTTCATGTCCATGTGGTACCAGTGGTTCATACCGGCACCCACGATAATCATGGAACGACCCTTGGTTTTGTGGGCGGTCTCAGCAAACTCACGGGCAATACGCGCTACTTTGTGCGCGGGTACTCCGGTAATTTTTTCCTGCCAGGCTGGCGTGTATGGCTTAACTTGATCATAGGAAGTTGCGCCGTCATCGTCACCCAAACCACGGCTAATGCCGTAGTTTGCGATCATTAAGTCGTACACGGTGACTACAAGAGTCTCGCCGCCGTCAGCCAACTCTACTTTGCGACTGCCCAACTTGTGGGTCAGGGTGTCGCTGATTTCAACCGATTTGAAATGATCGTGCTTGATGCCACCGAAGTACGGGAAGGCAACATCGACCACTTCATCGTGTTTTTCAACCATCGACAGCTGCAGGTTCACGTCTTCGGTTTTGGCAGTCTGCTTCAGGTTCCACTTGCCCTTTTCACCCCAGCGATAGCCGATGGAGCCGTTGGGCGCCGTCAACTGGTTGGTGGTTTCGTCAATGGCAATGGTTTTCCATTCCGGGTTGTTCTCTTCACCCAGGCCACCCACCAGATCGCTGGCGCGCAGGAACCGGCCAGGTACATAACGGCCGTCTTCCAACTTATCCAGCTTCACCAGGTACGGCATGTCGGTGTAACGACGCACGTAGTCCGTGAAGTATTCGCTGGGATTGTCGATGTGGAATTCTTTCAAGATGACATGACCCATGGCCATGCCCAGAGCCGCATCCGTGCCCTGCTTGGGGTTCAGCCACTCGTCTGATAGCTTGGAGACCTCGGCATAATCCGGGGTAATGGCAACAGTCTTGGTGCCTTTGTAGCGTACTTCGGTAAAAAAGTGCGCGTCCGGAGTACGAGTCTGAGGCACGTTGGAGCCCCAGGCAATAATGTAGCTGGAGTTGTACCAGTCTGCCGATTCAGGAACGTCGGTCTGCTCACCCCAAGTTTGCGGGGAGGCCGGCGGCAAGTCGCAGTACCAATCATAGAAGCTCAGGTTCACGCCACCAATCAACGACAGGTAACGGCTACCGGCCGCGTATGAAATCATCGACATTGCGGGTATGGGCGAGAAGCCGATAATGCGATCGGGGCCATGCTTTTTAGCGGTGTAAACGTTAGCCGCACCAATCAGCTCGTTAACTTCATTCCAGTCCGCGCGCACAAAACCGCCCATACCGCGGCGGGGTTTGTACTCGGCAGTTTTCTTCGGGTCTTCCACAATGGAGGCCCAAGCGTCTACCGGATCGTTGAACTGAATGCGGGCGGCGCGCCACAGCTTCATCAAATGCTTGCGCATCAGTGGGTACTTCAGGCGGTTGGCGCTGTACATGTACCAGGAATAGCTGGCGCCACGAGGGCAGCCACGGGGTTCGTGGTTTGGCAGATCCGGGCGGGTGCGGGGGTAGTCGGTTTGCTGGGTTTCCCAGGTGACCAGGCCATTCTTAACGTAGATTTTCCAGCTGCAGGAACCGGTGCAGTTTACGCCGTGGGTGGAGCGTACAATTTTGTCGTGCTGCCAGCGCTGGCGGTAGCTGTCTTCCCAGTCACGATTTACATCGTGGGTTTCGCCGTGGCCGTTCGCGAACGATTCACGCTTTTTGCTGAAGTAGCTCAGCTTGTCGATCAAATGACTCATGGTCTCTCTCCGTATGCCGGATCGTTTTCCGATTTGAGACCATTGTGTGGCAGAACAACCCTGAAATCTGCGTGGTTACTACCTCATAACCCGCGCCTACCACTGAAGGGGTAAGCAGCTTATATCCCCGGCTGGAGAAGGGCCTGACGTTCGTGGCGACGACTGAAACGACCAAACATAATCTGGCAGATACAAAGCAGCAGGAACAGAATCATAAACACAGCACTGCGCACACCCAGCCAGTGATTCACCGCACCAAAAATAACTGGCAGCAGGAACGCCACAGAGCAGGCGCTGACCAGCAGCAGCCCGGCAACAAACGCCGCATTTTGACGACTTTCAATAATCACCATTCTCTGCAGGCCACCCATGGCACATCCAAGCGCCATGCCGAGCACTACTACAAAGATACTTTCAACACTCATAGACAAGGCGTATTCAACCTCAATGGTTGCCTCCACACCTCGTATGAATAGCGTCATGGGCGGATAAGACAACACCAGCAGGGCCACTAGGGCCATGAGCAGTGATCGCCCAACGACCTTCGGGCTACCAAAGTGATCAGACAGCCCCCCGCCAAGAATCTGAGCCAACGCACCGGGAATAATGAACCACTGTGCAAGCCTGGCGCCAGACTGCACCTGCAGATCAAACTGCGCGGAAAGATAGTCTGGAAGCCACAGCGCCAGAGCAAAAAAGCTTCCCGCAATCACCCCGAAATAGGCGCCTAGCTGCCAAATGCCCTGCTGCCTGAGGCGCCCGAACAATATCCTGAGAGAGGTTTCAATTTCCGGATCGGCGCTCGCATCCTCTGAATCTGTAAGCAGCAAAAGAAGCGCAAGCACAAGTAAAAGAACAATCAGATAGGCCAGCGGAACGCCGTGCCAAGAGAAGGCTTCATGAAACAGAGGAACAAGGTAGTAGGTGAACCCGGCACCGGTAACACCCGCGCCAAACACACCAAGCACAAGGCCAAGCCGATCGCGCTGGCAGTTGCTGGTCACAAACTGTAGCCCGGCGCTGTAGAATCCACCGGCGAGCCCGAGCCCGCCAGCCGCTAACAGGTATCCGAGAAACGTATCCGTAGTCAGCAAAATCACCATGCAGACGGCAAGCCCGGCAAGGCAAATGAGCATAATACGGCGGGCACCAAATTTCCGGGCCGCTAGCCCGGCCGGAACAGCTAGCAGCGCGCTAACAGCCATGGGCATAGCAAGCAGCAACCCGAACTGCAGGTTGCTGAGGTTTAATTCACCCCTAACATGTATTCCCGCAACCGCAAACAGCGTCCAGCAACCGGCTGCAATGACAAAGCCCATCACCGCAAGCGGCAGAATAACGGCAAGCGATGCCAGCCGCTCATCCTCCTGATCCGCCTCTGACTTCATCCGTTAATACCCTTATGAACATTACTAAAAGCTGCCTTTTAGCTTCAGCTTTTGCCCTAGCACGGGTCAAAGACTATGATGGGATACTGACCATTGGGGTAATTGACTATCCTCAAAGAGGTACACAAGCCCGGCGACTGCAAAACGAGACTCAATGAAATCCAGAAGCCCTCTTGTTAATCGGATTGCCCTCGTTGTGAGTGCCGTTGTCCTGACATCACTTGTCAGCATGGCTACAACGCTTGCGGTTTCAAAAAGTATTGAAGGGAATGCAACGGCTATCAATCTGGCGGGCGCATTGCGTATGGGCGCGTTCCAGCTGCTGGCCCATGCTGTGGGCCCGGGCGGTAACCATTCCCCAGGTGGTGATATCAAAAGCCTTGTGTCCAGCTATGAAGCCAGCCTGACAGACCCGTCGATTGCACGGGCAATTCCCAGCGCCGCCGATCACCCGTTAGCAAAACAGTACCGAGCCATCAGGGCATACTGGGAGCAGACCCTGCGCCCAGATTTGGAAAATTATCCGCAAGGGTCGCCCGCCAACGCACACATGTTTGCTGCCACAGAAAGCTACGTAGATTCGGTAAATCAACTTGTAAGCATGCTTGAGCGGCGAACCGAGGCAAGAATAGGCCTGCTACACCTTATTCAGATGATCAGCCTAGCCTTCTCCATATTGATTATCATTGCATTGTTCGTTGATCTCAGAAGCCGGGTACTCAAGCCGCTGCGCAAACTGGTCGGCATTGCAAAAGCCGTTGGCGAACAGGACTTTTCCCGCAAGGCGAACCTGCAAGGAAGCGACGAACTGGCACAACTTGGCAGCGCGTTTGACCAGATGAGCAGCGAACTGGCACTCACCTACTACGAACTTGAAGAGCGCGCCCGCAGCAAAACCGAAGAGCTGGAAGAAAGCCACGCCGGCCTTCAGCTGCTCCATGCCGCCAGCCGTAGCCTGTTTGCCAATCACGATCTGTGCAGTGGCGCGGTTCCAATGCTGCAAGAATTCGAGCAGCTTCTGGGCATAGGCCCCATCTTGCTTTACCTACACGATAAAGAGTCGACGGAACCCGTTCAGGCGGTGACAACTGCCTCGATAGAACGCCCCTTCTACTGTCGTGACCACCACTGCAACGCCTGCCTGGTAACGCCCGAAATCTATGACGAGCTGCCCATAGAAGAACACGACGGCCGCAGACTACTACTGCCTATCCGGACTTCAAGCTCACTCCTTGGCACTCTGGAGGTGTGGTACCCTGCTGATAAAGGTCTTTCGGACACGGCTCGTCGCCTACTGGAGACACTCAGCGACCAGCTGGCGACCGCTATTTTCCTCGAGCGGCAGATTACCGAAGAGCAACAGCTTACGCTGGCTGAAGAGCGCACGGTGATCGCCCGGGAACTGCACGATTCCCTGGCCCAATCACTGTCTTACTTGAAAATGCAGGTCGCCCGCCTGCGTCGGCTGAATATTGAGGGTGACCAGAAAAACGCCCACGAGGCGATATTGGACGAACTGAGCACGGGGCTGAGCAGCGCCTACCGTCAGCTCCGGGAGTTGTTGGCCACGTTCAGGCTGAAGCTAGATACGCCGGACCTAGCTACCGCGCTGCGCAAAACCATCGAGGAGTTTTCAGGACGGCTGGGTAAAGCCGTAAGGCTGGTTTACAACCTGCCACCACAGGCATTATCCCCCAACGAGGAAATTCACACGCTGCAGATTGTGCGTGAGGGCTTGGCCAACGCTGTTAAACACGCCGATGCAACCGATATTTTGGTAGAAGTGGTGTTTGAGTCGCCCCAAGTAAAGGCAATAATACGGGATAACGGCAAAGGGCTGCCGGCGGTTGGACAACCCATCAACCATTACGGCCTGATCATCATGCAGGATCGCGCACGCACGTTGGGCGGTCAGGTTACCGTGCATAACCGTGATGAGGGCGGCGTTGAAGTTAGTTTGACGTTCGTGCCGAAAAGCCGGCACTTGATTCCGGCAGAGACGTCGAGCACCTGAATATCAAAAAAGCGGCAACTCTACTATGCCGCTACGCAATCAAAAGAGAGGAACCCAAGGGCTATGTCCGATACACCGTCCGATATACCGTCCGATGCACCCGCAAGCATATTGCTGATCGACGACCACCCGCTGTTGCGTCAAGGTATCAAACAACTCATTGAGATGGAGAGTGACATGGCTGTGGCTGGTGAGGCCAGCAACGCCACTGACGGGATTCGTCTGGCGACCGAGCTTGAGCCCGACCTCATCTTGATGGATCTCAATATGCCGGAAGTCAGCGGCATTGATGCGTTGAAAAAACTGCGCGAACTGAACATAAGCTCCCGCATCATTATGTTCACCGTGTCGGATCAAGAAGACGACGTGGTCGCTGCTCTACGCGCCGGCGCCGACGGTTACCTTCTGAAGGACATGGAGCCGGAGGACATGATTGCCCAGCTGCGCCAGGCTGCTGTGGGCAAAATGGTTATCAGTGATCGGCTGACCATCCTTCTGGCCGAGGCTTTGCGCTCCAACAAGCCGCAACAAGCTTCGCGCCCGGATTTCGACAGCCTGACCCCGCGGGAAAAAGATATTCTGCGGCTGATTGCTGAAGGCCTTTCTAATAAGATGATCGGTCGCAAGCTGGACATCAGCGACGGCACAGTAAAAGTGCACGTAAAACACCTGCTGAAAAAACTCAACCTGCGCTCGCGGGTCGAGGTCGCCGTATGGGCGGTGGAAGGAGGCCTGCACAAGGCCTGAGCTATATCAAATCAAACAGCGCCAACTTTGGTTACTCTGGGCAGCCTGAATACACTGCCCGGAGTTGATTATGGCCTTCCCGCTGCCTGCTGCCCTTCCACTGCAAGCCAAACCCCTGGTCAGTGATGCTCTTGCCTTGCTTTGCGAATACCTGCCCTCGCCAACGCCTTTGTTTGAGGCCATCGACCGCTCTATTCCGATGCCGATAAAACAACTGGTTGCAGAAGCGCCCCTCAACCGAATCTTTGCCGAAGCCATCGCCGAGGGTGAGTTTGACGATTTTGAGGACCGTCGCATTCGGCTGGAAGTAAACGGGGGCCACCCCGGCATCACGTTCGGTTTTTGGGCAGGCCGGCTCCGGGTGCTAGATGGCCCCGGTGAAGCCACTATTCGCGGCTCTCTCTCTGCGTTCAAAACTCTCTCTGCTCGCCAGCAGGATCCAGATCAACTCTTTTTCCAACGGCGCCTGATGATTGAAGGGGATACAGAGCTGGGGCTTGCCTTGAAAAACCTTCTGGACAGCCTGGAATGGGATTTTAATATCCGTCAATTGCTTTTCTTTTAAAGCCTTATGCTTCTGGAGTCATATCAAAGCCCTACTGCCTTGTGAGATGGTTTGAAAATGAACACCTCAAACCTCTAAACAGAAGCCAATACGGACTATTGTAATGAGCGCGCAGAATGGATGGATCTAACATAATGACACTGGCCGAAAAACTCTGCCTAACCGCTGCCTTTATTTTCTTTATGACCGGGCTGTTAACCGGAATCTGGAAATACTGGTGCATGGCCAACAGCCCGAAAGCAGCAGCGCCTAGGTACGTGGACATTGCCCACCGCAGCTCCCTCATGTACAGCTTTGCCGCCGTGCTACTAGGCTGGTTTGCCAGCCACAGCGTGTATCCGGAATGGCTGAATACTCTGGGCGCACTATGCGCTTTGGGGTTTTTCGCTTTGGCTATTGGCACGTATATCATCCATGGCGTACTGCGCGACACCAGCAACCAGTTACGCAAACCGCACCGTTTAGGGGGCCATGACATTGCCGTCTTGGATGATTCACGGCTTTATGATTGCTCTGA
This sequence comes from Marinobacter sp. LV10R510-11A, assembly GCF_900215155.1. Classification (NCBI taxonomy): domain Bacteria; kingdom Pseudomonadati; phylum Pseudomonadota; class Gammaproteobacteria; order Pseudomonadales; family Marinobacteraceae; genus Marinobacter; species Marinobacter sp. LV10R510-11A. The sequence goes on along the minus strand of NZ_LT907980.1, from coordinate 3,913,859 downwards.
TTCTAGCTGAGGTGGGCGGGTCGCTGGTTCTTGGGACCGGTGCCATGATGTCAATCTGGTGACAGTTCCCTCTTTTTAGGAGGCATAAAAGGCTTAGGAGATTCTGCATGGCAAATGGCATTGTGATCAAGCAGCTCAGAATTGGCAGCTTGGAAAAGCTCGCGGGTACCGAAACGCTAACGGGTATTCACAAGCGGGAGATTGATTCCGCCTATCTCAGCGCAAATGGCCTAAGTGATGACCAGCAAGGCGACAAACGCCACCATGGCGGCTCGGAAAAAGCGTTGCATCATTTTGCCTCAGACCACTACGCCCGGTTACGACGCGAGCTTCCCACGCCAGCATCAGAGCATTGTCAGCCTGGTGCGTTTGGTGAAAACCTGGTGACTGACGGGTTTACCGAATCCGATGTTTGCGCCGGAGATGTTTTTGCGCTTGGGGAGGCCATCATTCAGGTATCCCAGCCGCGCCAACCCTGCTGGCGGCTGAATCTGCGCTTCGGTATACCGGACATGGCCCGTCGCCTACAAAATAGCCTTAGAACAGGGTGGTACTACAGGGTTCTGCAGCCAGGCATGGTTCGCAAGGAAGACACGCTGATACTCAAGGAGCGACCCCATGAAGACTGGCCCCTAAGCCGAGTGTTGTCTGTGCTTTATGAAAACACCATGGATCAGCAAGCCCTTACAAGCATGGCGGAGATGAAAGAGCTCTCCCCCAACCTTCGCCAGCTCGCGAAACAACGCCTTGAAACACAGCATGTCGAAAACTGGGAGGGACGGTTATTTGGTTCGGCCCAAATATCAATCCCAGATGCCTGAAAGGCCACACGATCATGATCGCATCTCAAAAACGTCAAAACTCGATTCCAACGCCTCGCACACCAATCGCTTATCCTCCGCGCAAACCCGACCATCACCAATAGCTTGGTTGAGCATCTGTTCCCCCCGAGCGACCTGAACCGCAAATTTCGAGACCCCTCTCAAGGACAGCAATTCGCCAATGGACACCACTTGCTCCCACGAATGCAGCGCCCGGTGCCAGGTCATCCTGCATTCGAAATCTACTCCTGCCTGCTGCAGCTCCGCAATAGCGGCCCAGCTTTCGAGCCCGGAGCGGCGGGTGGTGGTTACGGCCTCATAGCCTGTCGGCATAGCTTTAATGTCCAACCCCACCCAATCAAGCCAGGGTAGCAAGGGTTTCAACAAACTCAGCTTAGGTGCACCGGTATGCAACGCATTTTTGAAGCCCATCTCTCGGGTTTGTTGAAGGGCAGGCAAAAGAGCTTTCTGAGTGGTGGGTTCGCCGCCACTGAACACCACTGCATCCAACAGGTTTCGGCGCCCTTCAAGATGCTGACACACCTTTTGCCAAGTGACGTTGTCGTGATCTGAATGCTGGGGTATCAGGTGAGGGTTATGGCAATAATGGCAACGCCAAGGACAACCCTGCAGAAACAGGGTTGTCGCCAAGTGTTGCGGATAATCAACGGTGGAAAAGGCTACCATGCCACCTATCACCAGGTTATCCGCAAGCATATCAACGCTCCCTAAAGTGGGTGCGTTCGCGGTGTTCGGACTGCTTACCTTTGTTGAAGGCAGAGACGGGTCGGTGATAGCCCATCACTCGTGTCCATACCTCACAGCGCTGGCGTTGATGCTCATTGGGAAGCTTCTGGTTTTCCATGGTGTTCTCCTTAACGTTCTCTTCTCGGGAAAATCCGGCCGGTGGCTTGGTCAGCAGCCACCTGCCGGCTATATCGGAGCCATGCTCCGAAATTCAGGCAATAGCCGCAGCCGCTGTTTGCAGTGGTTGGCCAGCCATTAGTAACTCATCACACTTCGGACAGAACTCATGCTCGCCGTTGAGATAGCCATGCACCGGGCAGATGGAGAAGGTCGGCGTTACGGTGATATAGGGCAGCCGGTAGTTCTCCAGTACCCGCCGAACAAACCGGGCACAGGTAGTGGCATCGCTGATGCGTTCTCGCATATACAGATGCAGTACCGTGCCGCCGGTGTAGCGGGTTTGCAGTTCGTCCTGCAAATCTAGGGCTTCAAAGGGGTCGTCGGTAAAGCCAACGGGTAGCTGACTAGAATTAGTGTAATAGGGCGCATCGTGCGTGCCCGCCTGCAGAATATCCGGGTAGCGCTTCTGATCTTCCTTAGCAAAGCGGTAGGTGGTGCCTTCTGCTGGGGTTGCTTCCAGGTTGTAGAGATTGCCGGTCGCCTCTTGGTATTCCTTCATTCGCTCCCGAACGTGATCCAGCAATTCCAGCGCAAACGCCCTGCCCCATTCGGTGGCAATGGTCTGCTGATCGTCCGAGTAATTCCGGATCATTTCATTCAGACCGTTCACGCCAATGGTAGAAAAGTGGTTTCGCAGGGTGCCCAGATAGCGCTGGCTATATGGCAGCAGGCCTTCCGCCATATGCTGGCCAATGACTTGGCGTTTCGTTTCCAGGCTATCCCGGGCTAACCCCATTAGTTTATCCAGGCGCGCATACAGCGCCTGCTTACGCCCTTTGTAGAGATAGCCCAGGCGAGCACAATTAACCGTTACCACGCCAAGAGAGCCGGTTTGTTCTGCTGAACCAAACAGGCCGTTGCCACGCTTGAGCAGCTCGCGCAAATCCAGCTGCAACCGACAACACATAGAGCGGACCATGCTGGGTTCAAGATCCGAGTTCAGGAAATTTTGAAAGTACGGCAAGCCATACCGGGCCGTCATTTCAAACAGGCGCCGGGCATTTCTTCTCCGGCGATGACAGGTATCTGTTCCCGCAGATCTTCCGGGCACACCCAGTCAAACGTAATGTTAGTAAAGGGTGTTTGGGTGCCCCATCGCGAGGGCACATTGAGGTTGTAGACGAACTCCTGAATACACTGAAGTACCGATTCGTAACTCAGGTTATCCCTGCGGATGAAAGGCGCTAGATAGGTATCGAAAGAGCTGAAGGCTTGAGCTCCCGCCCATTCGTTTTGCAAGGTGCCCAGAAAGTTCACCATCTGGCCGATGGCGCTCGACAAATGCTTGGGTGGCGCCGATTCTACCTTTCCGGGCACACCGTTCAGGCCTTCATGCAACAACGTGCGCAAAGACCAGCCGGCACAGTAGCCACTGAGCATGTCCAGATCGTGTATGTGGAGGTCTGCGTCGCGGTGCGCCTGGCCGATGTCTTGGGTGTAAACATCGTTCAGCCAGTAGTTCGCGATAACTTTGCCAGCGGTATTCAGAATCAAGCCGCCCAGAGAGTAACCCTGATTGGCATTGGCATTTACTCGCCAATCGCTACGTTGAAGGTACTCGCTGACGGTTGCAGAGATATCCAGTAAAAATGGTTTCACTGGCTCGAAGGCTGCGGGAGTGGCTGACATGGTGTTCCTCCTGGAATCGCGTCAGGTATTTTCCCTTCGCGGACACAGGAGGCCATCCACGGGAAATCGCCCCATGCATCAGCCAGCTGCTCACCCTAAGTCGCGAAGGTGCAGTATTTTTGCCTTGGCAGGTCTTCGGACTCAGGGGCACGAACCTTTCGGCTCTGCCTTACGTGGCGACTTCCCGGCTTGCGCCAGTGTCATCATTACCACGCTTGTTCCCCAATACCGCTGCGCGTCAGTTCCGGACTCTTACCGGATTCCCGGCCACTAAACACAACATATAGTGGCAAACCAAGACAAAAACACTATATACGCGATTCAAAGGAGTTTCAACAAAAAAACATATATTTTACTACTTATGCCTTTTCGTCAGGAAGGCACCAAATCCATCCCCGGCCTTCCATACCAGTAACCATTGCAAGGCGGCGCCTCAACAAGCTGCAGCGGGTCGGTTGCTGGGGCTTCGCCACGGCGCGCCTGATCAAAGCGGCGGACCACTTCATCCATGCCCTGATGCTCTGGGCTTAGGCGTACAGTGGACACTCCCATTTGCGCCATATCCGGCATTTCCCGCATCAAGTCGTAACGAGCACCAGACAAAGTAGAAGTGCCGTTAAGGCGAAACAGCTCTTGGGATTCGCGGGAGCGCAGCTCCATACCATCTGGGTGCTGCAAACAGCGGAACTCGCAGTTGTCTTTGGGCAGGTTGTAATGCCGGGCGGTAAAGCAGCGGGACGACCATGCCAACGGCAAAAAGCCCCAGGCAAAAACCTCTGCAGCTAAATCCAGCCCTTCCGCTTCCAACTCACCAATCAATTGGCGCAGGGTTTCACGGCCCAGCTCTACCGGTAAGTTCCAGCCCTTCAACCCCTGCTTTGCTAACAGTTTCAGGGTTGCGCTGTTGTAGATGTTCATGGAAGGGCCAGTCACAAACGGCAGATTGTTCTGAGTGGCCAGCTGTAGAGCGCTCTGATCATTAGCCTCTACTAGATACTCCTGCTGGCTGCAGATTTTGCGCAGGGCCCGCAAATCCGCTTCGGATTCAATCAGCGTTTGTGTTGAGAGCACCACCTGCTTGCCGCAATCCTTGAGCACAGCGGCAATCTCCAACCAATCCGCCAGCCTCAGCTCGCGTCGGCGGGAACACACGGTTTCTCCCAAATATACCGTATCAACCGGCCACTCGGCGGCGTTGGCGTAAAAATCAAAAACGGTTTGTTTGGACCAGAACCAGAGAATCGGGCCTAGAGAGAGCTTCATCATGGATTTTTCAGCCTCATTTCCATTTGCGGTGATAGGCGCCGAGGGTGGTTAGACCACCTTCAGACAGGCCCGCCAACGTGCTATTCCAAACCGGGTCCACACGAAACCCCTCGGCACCCGCATCCAACCTATCCAGCGCTTGGCGCCAGGTGCGGGCAACATCGGCAATGTAAGCCGGGCTACGCTGACGGCCTTCAATCTTCACAGCGCTAATGCCCAGCTCCTTCAGTTCTGGCAACAGATCCAGAGTATTCAGGCTGACGGGCTCTTCGATGGCGTGGTAAACACTGCCTTCCACTTCAAAGCGACCTTTGCACAACGTGGGATAGCCGGCAGATTCGCCTTTGCCGTATCGATCGATAAGCACATTATTAAGGCGGGATTCCAGGCCATTCGGGGTTTCCTGCCAGCGTACAGCCTTGGCTGGCGAGCAGGCGCCACGGGTATTCGGAGATTCGTCTGTCAGGTAGGAGGAGAGATAACAGCGCCCTTCTGCCATGATGCACAGGCTTCCAAACGCAAACACCTCCAGCTCTACCGGGCTGTGCTTTGCAACACCGCGCACCTGATCTATGGACAACACCCGTGGCAACACCGCACGGCGGATATCAAAGTTGTCTTTGTAGAAGCGCAGAGCTTCGTAGCTGGTGGCCGAACCCTGAACTGAAAGATGCCGGTTAACCTGCGGGTGCTTGTTTGCGGCGTATTCCAGCAGCCCCATGTCGGCCAAGATAATCGCATCCACCCCTAGGGCGGCGGCTCTGTCTACGGCCGATTTCCAAGTTTCCCAACCGTCTGGTTGCGGGTAGGTATTAATGGCACAGAATACCCTGGCACCTTTGCTATGGGCGTAGTCGACGCCCTCGCCTGCTCGCCTTTCATTAAAGTTGAGCCCTGCGAACTGGCGGGCATTCGTGCTGTCCTTAAACCCCAAGTACACGGCATCGGCACCGTTATCCACTGCCGTTTTCAGTGCCGGTAAGCTACCGGCCGGGCAAACAAGTTCCATGGGCTTTCTCCACGTAAAAGTTCCACAGACCATACGCCGGGCACTTGCCCCGGACATTGACCTTTGTCAGCAGAACCCTTGATACCCGGCATGCCTCCTCCGACTACCCATTAATGAGTACTCCACGCACCATTACGTATAGCCACAACTTTTCGTTATAAAATGAGGAATTAACAATAACTAACAATGCGTTACGAGAAACCCTATACCACCACAGGTACCTCGTACTGTGAATAGCAACGGATACTAAGCTTGCCCACAATGGTCGTCACTCACGAATACAAGGGCTCCCGATGAAGAACATCATCAACAACCTTTCCATGCGCGGAAAACTCATCACGCTTGTGGTGCCGACCTTGCTGATTATCGTCTACTTTGCGGCTGAAAGCGTTGCATTGAATACAGGCGAACTTGGCGATATGCGCGAGCTGCGTTCTCTAGTTCAGTTGGCTGATATCGGCGATCCGCTGATCAAGACGTTGCAAAAGGAACGGGGGCGATCTGCCGTGGTACTTTCGAGCGGTTCGGACCGCGATGCGGCCCGCCAAGCGGAGCAAGCGTTAACCATGCAGCGTCGTCAAACCGACACCCAGCTCCCGGAATATCACGCGCGCATTACCAACCTCACACAGGAAACTACTTTCGGCCCAGCTGTTACCAATAGCATTCAGTCCGTGGAACAGGGTTTGGCCATTCTCGACCGACTTCGCAGCAGCGTCGACAAAGGTTCTATCAATGGCAGTGAAGCCGGGATTCGTTATACGCAACTGATTACCGGGTTACTCAGCCGGATCCCGTTGGTCATTTCACGGTCTACCGATCCGGAGCTGACCCGCAATATCAATGCCTACTATGCTCTGGCGGAAGCAGCTGAAGCGGCCGGTAAAGAACGCGCTGCGGGAGCTGCCCTAATCAGCGGTGGAAATTTCGACCTACCCGCCATCCAAAAAATCGCTACATTCGAAGGCCACCAGGAAGCTTTCATTCGGGAGGCCGGCGCCATGCTGACTTCGGACTCCACGCTGCTTGCGGTACTCAAAAATCTTCCGGTCACTAACGAAAGCCGCGACCTTCAGGAAAAGCGGAACACCTTATTCAGTAGCCCCTCAGGCATGTACGCGCTGGACGCGGTGGAGTGGTTTGATATCACTACTGAGCGGCTGGGCAACCTGAACGACTTACGCAAAACACTGCTCGAAAGCACTTCAACGGCTGCAACTCAGGGCGTCGCGAAGGCTCGCCATGATCTTTTTGTGGTTTCAGGCATTGCCACAGCCGCCATCATCGCTGTTTTTGCGCTGATGCTGCTCATGGTCAGCGCCATCAACCAACAGATCAACAGCCTGCTCGACGGCGTACGTTTCGCCATGGACAACAAAGACCTTACGCAACAGATTCACATATCCAGTAAAGACGAAGTCGGCACCATCGGACGTGCAATCAACGAACTGTTCGGCCGGTTTGGCAGCGCCCTTCAGCACATCGACAGGGCCAGTGTTCAGCTTGCAACAGCCACCGAGGAGACCAGTTCAACCGCCTGCCAGAATGCCACTCAAACCAAGAGCCAACAGGAACAAATAGAACAGGTCGCTGCTGCTACCGAGGAAATGTCAGCCACGTCAGAACAGATTTCGCGGAATACCCAGCAAGTGGCGGATGCCGCCAATACCGTCATGGTGAGAAGCCGTGCGGGTGAGGAAGTTCTGCAAGGCAGCGTGCGCCGCATACACTCTCTGGCCAGCTCTGTGAAAGATGTAAACGACGTTATTGAAGAGCTGGAGAAGCGCAGCGGTAGTATCGTGGAAGTCATGGATGTAATTCGCAAGGTTGCAGACCAGACCAATCTACTGGCCTTGAACGCAGCCATTGAAGCCGCCCGTGCCGGTGAACATGGCAGGGGGTTTGCCGTCGTTGCTGACGAAGTTCGCACTCTGGCTCGCCAGACGCATGACTCCACCACTCAGATTGAAGACATTATCAATGGCTTTCAGGTGATCACTGAAAATGCCAGCCGCTCGATCGTTGCCAGCCACGAACTGGCTAATGAAGCCAGCGAACAGTCCTCAGAGTTGGAGCAGACCTTTGCCGCCATCCTCGGAGACGTTAACAGCATCTCTGACATGGCAACCCAGATCGCCGCCGCATCTGAGCAACAGGTTGCGGTAACTCGGGAGCTGGCAGGAAACATGGAAGCTGTCAGTGAGGTGGCCATACTGACACTGACCGGTTCCCAGGAAATTTCCCACGTAACCGGTGAACAGGCGCGACTGGCCAGGCAACTGCAGGATCTGGCCAATGAGTTTAAGGTTTCAGCCGCCTGAGCTCACTGTATTGGATGAAAAACGGGAGCCAAATGGCTCCCGTTTTATATTCACGCTTTTTGCACTCTAGCGTCAGACCATACCGCTATCTGATTTACGTGCCTGGACAGCGTCTTTCACAACCGCACCGCAAATAACCGCCAATACACCAAGCGTGAGGGCCGGCCACACCAGAATATAGGTACCGTATACAAGTTCGCTCATGAGTGTGCTCCTTCAGGGATTATAGTGGATTCATCTTCATCTACAGCGTTGTCGTAGTCGCCAACGCGCTGTTTGATCAGGTCGAAATCGAATCTGTCTTTATTAAACAAGGTAATTGCGGTGCACACGACGGCGCTAGCACCGTAGGCTGTCAGAGACGCGGTAAGAACCATGTAATCACGCAGGAAACCAGTGGCGTATACCAGCATGAGCACTGCGCTAACCGCTCCAACGGTCAAACCGACCACGCGGCCAAAGAAGCCAAATGCCATCATCCCGAACACGACAGCACCGCCAACCGAAGCCAGCACTTCAAAGAACAGTACGGTTGCACCGGTCATTTCCAATAGCTCAAAGCGCGCGATGCAGAACAGGGCCATGGCAACAACCACGGACCATGTAAAGGCCGCATTGGTCACCCTGTCCCAATAGCAGCTGACAATAACGGGGAACACAATGGCGCCCCAGAGCGCACCAACAAACACCAGCATCATCAGAATATCCAGGGAGAAGCTAGCAAAGATCAAACCGGCGACGGTTGCAACAATCATGGTGATGCGCCCTATCAATAGCATCTTCTTAGGATCCGGATTGTTCTTAGCAATGTTTTTGCCATAGATATCCGCCATCACAATGGCTGACAGAGCCGACAGATCCGAGTCGGCCGTTGACGACAAAGCACCAATAACCAGCACGAAGAACAGAGCCACGAATGTCGGCGGCAGATACGTCGAGACCATTTGCGGGATCAGGTTGTTCATGTTGCCGTTCACAGGCTCCAGCCCCACGGTCAGTGCCATCAACCCGATCATGCCGAGGCCAATAACAATGGCGCCGTAACCCAGCGTTGCCGTAACAAACGTCCGCTTGATGTGTTTTTCGCGCACTGCAAACAGACGCTGGGAGATGGTCTGGTTACCAATGGCATACGCAAGCACAGCCACAAAGAAGGGCGCGCCCTGATTCATAATTGCATCAACGGAGAAAAAATCTGCTTGCTGGTCGGTCAGGTTCTGTAAGCCTTCAACCATCACAGATGGCCCGCCGACAGAAAACAATACGGCGGGAATAATGATAACGGTGATGGCCATCAGCGCAACAAGCTGGGCAAAGTCCGTGAACACAGAGGCACGAAAACCTGAGGTGAGTGTGTAACTAAGCACCCCTACCCCGGCGACGATCACGCCCGTTTGAAATGAAAGCGGCGAAAGCACGGATACCAGAGCGCCCGCTGCGGTAAAGTTCACCATCAGGCTGATAATGCTACCAAGAATATTGGAGCCGGCCAAAATCAGCTGGCTGGACGGGCCGTGGCGGGCGTGAATCAGCTCACCAAGGGTATGGCCGTTAGGGGCCAATTTACGGAAGCGCCGGCCAAACGGGTAGATGAACAAAATCATCAGTGCGCCCCAAAGGCCATAGTGGATCGGACCAGATACGCCGTAGGTGTAACCCGATGTGGCCGCAGCGTAAAACGATGCAGCCCAGATCCAGGTTGCCGTCATACTTGCCGCACCCATACCAAAACCCACGTTATGGCCTGCAACCATAAAGCCCGAGGTATCTTCATTTTTTTTGCGAATCAGCAGGGTGAGCAGATAGGTGCCGCCATAAAACGCGACCAGTAACGACATAATTGTCAGCACTGAAAACTGAGCAAAACCGTTCTCGTTCAAATCAGGACCTCTTTAGCTATAGCAGTGCCCGTCAGAACTGACGACGTACGCATAGGCTCGACTGCTTGGGACACGAGCATTCAACAAGCTCGCGGAGCGCGGAAAGTAAAAATCGGAAGGAACACCCTGAGGTGTCGGCAAAAAGCAGAGACGCTATTTCACCAAGGCGTGAGGGTCGCTATGGAAAGCGGAAGCGTATATACAGCCGTGAAATTTGTTTAGTAGTCATTGCAATTATAGCCTCTTCAGCCCTGAATTCAGTTGGCAGAAGCTGCTTTTTTCCGGCCGGGAAGGTAGCCAAGAAAGGTGTCTGGCCAGCACAACGCCTCTAATTTAGGGCGCGTGATCTGAATTTTCTGTAAGGAACACTTAGAAGCTACTCCAAAAAAAGGCGCGAGTCCAGTATTTAGAGGTCGTAAGAATTTACCGGGGCACGAAAGGCCCCGGATTGCGGCAGGTGTGAAGATCAATCAGATAATGCGGGAAAACCGCTGGCTGGCGCCTTCTTTGCGATAAAAATCGAAGATCTGGCAGATGGCGCGAATCAGCAATCGACCAGCGGGCTGTACCTGCAGTATTTGGCCGTTATCACTAACCAGTTCATCGGCAATCATAGGCTTTAGACGGCTGAGCTCGTCTGCAAAGTAACGATCAAAATCTTCGCTCCATTCGGCTGCAAACTGCTGGCGATCCAGACGGAATTGGCAGATAAGCTGGCCAATCACCCACCGGCGAAGACGGTCGTCTCGGGTCAGGTTTACGCCTTTGGTAATCGCGAGCTGGCCGGCGTCTATAGAGGCCTCCCATGTGGGCAGGTCGTGGTTATTCTGAAAGTAAGCGTCGTCTGTCTGGCCAATGGCAGACACTCCCAAAGACACCAAATCACAATCGGAGTGCGTGGTATAGCCTTGGAAATTCCGGTGCAGCCGCCCGGCACGTTGAGCCACCGCCAAGCTGTCATCCGGCTTGGCAAAGTGGTCCATGCCAATGTATTCATAACCCGCCTCAAGCAGGCGGTTAATAGTGTTATGCAAAATGATCAGTTTCTGCTGCGGCGATGGCAGCGTGTCGTCCTTGATTCGGGTTTGCGGATAAAAGCGATCTGGTAGGTGGGCATAGCTAAACACAGACAGCCTGTCCGGCGACATTTCTAGCACCACTTCCAGAGTATCCGCAAAGCTCTCAGGGGTTTGGTGCGGCAGGCCGTAAATTAGATCAAGGTTGATTGAATGGAAGCCAAGCTGCCGCGCCTCGTTCAGAACTGCTTCGGTCATTTCCCGGGGCTGGATCCGGTTGACGGCTTTCTGAACTTTCGGGTTTATATCCTGCACACCCAAGCTGATGCGATTAAAGCCAAGTTTCCACAGTGTCGGCAGGGTATCTTGATCCACTTCACGGGGATCAATCTCCACACTGTAATCTCGCTCATCTCCGCTTTGCAGATTGAATAGCTCGGCGTAGCCCTCCATCAGTTCCTGCATCACGTCGTTGGGTAGGAAGGTCGGTGTGCCCCCGCCCCAATGCAACTGTTTTACCGGGCGATCCGCGCCAAACAGCTCTGACTGCATGGCCGCTTCCTTCAGTACACGCTCAACATAGGGCATGGCCTTGTCGCGCTTCTTGGTAATCACCTTATTACAGGCACAGTAGTAACAAAGGTGCGCGCAGAACGGCAAATGGGTATACAGAGACAGCGGTCGGTTGCTGGCCTTACTGCGGGCTGCTGCCTGCACCATTTGCTCCACTGGGTAATTCTGATCGAACTCCACGGCTGTTGGATATGAGGTATATCGTGGCCCGCTGAGATCGTAGCGTTTGATCAACGCATCATCCCAGATGAACTCCGGAAGTGTGGATTCAGCAGTCTGCGGTGCGGGATTGGAAGCCATAATAAAAACTCTGTGCGTGTAATGGGAAGACTAGCCGAGGCGCGGAGCATTATATGCTGGGCAGGCGGCGCGCATCTTGATGCGAGTCATCTTGAACAATATTAGAATTTTATCAGCTTGACGCCTGAACCACCCTTGAGCTCAAGGCGTATTCTCACTACCACCTTAGGGTAATTGCCTGCATGCCTCTAAGGGCAAAATCCGCCTGTCGCCGGAGCGCGCTTAAAGGGGCTGACCGCGAGCGCGACAGAATCGTTATGGCGGAGGTTCATGAAGAAGCCAATTACACCAATCACCATACGAAAAAGGGCTGAGAGCCTGCTGGCCCATATTGAGGTCATTTAAAAAAGCCTTTGCAACTGCTAGTGTCCTATATACTTTATACCTCGCTGACAAACGGAATGAGCAGTCTTAATGGAATATCAAAAAATTGCACTTGGTGTCTTAGCAATGCTTGTGTTTCAAGTATGCTTGGCACAGCCAGCTGAGCTGAACCTTGTTACCTTTGAAGCTCCGCCTTATCAAACCGCGGGAGCTGATGGAGATGATCGCGGGGCCATAGGTGGCGAAACCGTAGACACCGTAACCTGTGCCGCAAAGCAGGCCGGCTGGTCTGCGCAAATTACCGTGGCGCCTCAGAGGCGCGCTATCTATTCGTTGAAACGAAACATCGCAGACGGCTATTTTGCAGCAGACCCATCCGCAGAACTGGATGCCATTGCCAGCCGCAGCAACCCGGTTGCTCTGGAGAAGTGGTACTTTTTTACCACTGACCGATCGGCCAAGCCCAGCAAGCACCGGATCGGCGTTGTAGATGGCAGCAACGAGGAGGTCTGGCTGGAGACAAATGGCTACAGCATTTACCTGAGTGTTGCCTCGCCCAGCCAGCTACCTGCGCTGCTTGAACGAGGGCGAATTGATTCTGCGCTAATGGATGATCGATTGATGGAAGGGCTGAACGCCAAAAGCAGCTCCCCCGTAGATAGCCTGCATTCGCATTTCCTTCGTTACGCTCCGCTGCACCTTTATGTTAGTGAAGTCTTTGGGAAGAAGCACCCGGAATTCCTGCCCGCATTCAACCGTGCGCTTCCGGGTTGTATGGAAAAAACGCTGACGCTAACCGGCCGGGAGACACAGCACATTGAGGCTCTGACAAAACAGTTGCTAGCTGAACTGACGGAGCTGCTGGACGTACAGCAAGCCCTAAAGGCCGGCCCACAGCCGGAAACCCTCGCCGAAGTGCTTACCATCGATGGCAAATGGCAAGCCTTGGCGCCAGAGGCCACGCTGCCACTGGCGGCGCACATTCTGGCGCTGCCCGCATCAGAAACCCTGGAGACTTGGCAGAACGCCTATCAGGGCCTGGTCACAGAAGCCATGGTGGTTAATAACATGGGTGCAATCGTAGCCATGAGCCGGCTCACCTCTGATTTCTGGCAGGGTGACGAGCCTAAGTTTATGGAAGTGGCGGGAAGCGGGCCTGCAGAAGAACCACGCGCTCGAAAAGCGCTTTTTATCTCACCCATTCGTTACGATCGCTCAACCGCCCGGTTCCAGATCACAGTGAGCGTGCCCGTGTTTTCTAGCGCCGGCGAAGCTCCTAACGGGGTAATTGTGCTGGGTTTAGATATTGATAAAGCCATGGGCATTTAAGGCGGCCCCACTTCGCAGGCAAGCACCAGCGCCCAGAACTCCGAGAAGTCATTTACCACCACATCGGGCTTGTCCGGGTGCTTGTGGGTGCCCGGGAATATCCGGTTCAGCCAGGGCAAGTCCCACTGTGCGCCGTTAAAGAAAACGGACGTCATGCCGGCGCGTTTGGCCGCAATCACATCTGTGGTGCTATCACCGACGTACCAAACACTGGGGTCAGGCGGATAGTCGAGCTTCTGCACTGCCAGCAGGAGCTGATCCGGGTGCGGTTTACGCAGGGGCGTATCGTCACCACAGACATCCACATCAAACAGCTCCACCCAGCCGGTATCTTCAACAGCCGCCAGTTCATGCTCGAAAAACTCGCGGTCGCGATTGGTAATCACACCCACCTGAATGTTCAGGCGTCGCAATCCTTCAAGCACCGCTCGCACCTTTGCTTCAAACGCTTTTACTGTGCCGTAGTGATTACGGTAATGGTGATTGAACGCCTTATGCGCAACCTGCTTTGCTTCCTGATCATCGCCAAAGAGCACTTCAAAAATATCTGTGCGAGAGATCTTCCGGTCGGCCTTCACCTTGGGGTGAAGTTTGGCAAACTCACGCACGTAGGCCACTAGCTTCGCATCTTCCGGGGTCTTACTGTCCTCGGGCGTGACCATTCGCTGCATCAACCCGAGTGTGTGGAAATCCGGGAACATGTCATCCACCGCGTGGTACATGGCATCGAGCGTATCCACAAGCGTGGCGTGCCAGTCGAACAGCACTATCTCCGGACGAATGAGCCTGACCACGGCAGGGTGCCAGTCAGATTCTATTCGCGGTTCCGGGCGGTCAGGCGGAGGAAAGGGGCTGGGGCGAACCTCTGCCGGAGTGCGCAGGAATTTCTCTGGCTCTGCGCGCTCTATCAAGGCAAGAAGATCCATCAGTTCTTCAAAGCTGTCCAGTACGGCCAGAGGCGCATCACGCCGGGAAAACCAGCCGCGAATACGATCTGGCTCCCAGCAAGCACCGTTGTAGAAGATACCGGAAACATCGGCTCGACTGGCCGTGAGCATGTCTACGTAGCTGTCGCCAACATACCAGGCGCGGGTATCTGCCGGGAGGTTCAGGTTCTCCAGCGCTCTGTTAATTACCTGTGGATCAGGCTTGTATTGTGTAACGTCATCGGCGCATACGGTTGCTTCGAACAGATGCTGCCAACGACCCTCATCAACGGTTTTCAGCTCCTTATCGAAAAACTCTCGGTTTCGGTTGGTGGCAACAGCCAGCCGAATACCCATGGCTCGTAGCGCGCAGAGATATTCATATGCTCCTGGCTGAAAAGGCCGAACCTGCCCAAAATAACGGCGGTACGCCTGATTGTAGGCTTGGTGAGCAATTAATTTGGCGGCTGTATTGTCACCAAAAATCGCGTTGAATATGTCGGTTCTTGATACCCGCCGCTCCGCCAGAATACGCGGATGCAGGCGCCGGAAAATACGAATATAACGAACCAGCCTCGCATCATCTTCAGTGCGGCACTGCCCTTCCAGCAGCAGTTGATCCACCAGCCCTAGTTCTTCGAGTTGTGGCAACATATCTTCCATGGCACTGAACATGGCGTCGTGGGTATCCACCAGGGTTCCATGCCAGTCGAATATCAACACCGAGGGCACAGCCAAGCGCTCGCTCAAGCGATCCATAAACAATCCTCTGGCGTTTCAGAAACGTATAAGTGTTGCCCATCAGTTAACGCCATATTGGTAAAATGTACAAAGCCGCATCAATGCGGCTTGACCCTGTATCAACTACAGGGTTTTTACTAACGCAAACTTACTCCAACAGTTCAGGGCGCGTTCATGCACAACCACAGTCACGGTCATGGCCACAGCCACGCGGAACACTTCGACACCCACAATCGTGCTTTTGCTATTGCTGTCTTTCTCAACCTGGGGTTCGTGCTTATTGAAGCCGTTTACGGCGTGCTAGCCGGCTCTCTGGCACTGCTAGCCGATGCCGGGCACAACCTGAGCGATGTTCTGGGACTGATTATGGCCTGGACCGCAAGCTGGCTGGCTAGCCGCAAAGCCACAGACCGAAACACCTACGGCCTCAAAAAAACCACCATTTTGGCGGCTCTGTTCAACGCGCTGTTTCTGATTGCTGCTGTTGGGGGTATTGCCTGGGAAGCCATTCGCCGGTTCAACGAACCCTCCGAAGTGGCAGGGCTGACGGTTATCGTTGTGGCCGGCATTGGCGTGCTGGTTAATGGGCTTACCATGCTGCTGTTTCTAAAAGGTCAGGAAGGCGACCTGAACATTCGGGGCGCGTTCCTGCATATGGCGGCGGACACACTGGTGTCCGTGGGCGTGGTGATTGCCGGAGTGGTCATCATGGTCACTGATGTGCGCTGGATTGATCCGATGGTCAGCTTAGTGATTGCAGTAGTGATATTTATCGGCACCTGGCGGCTACTGAAAGACTCCGTAAGCCTTGCGGTTGATGCCGTACCCAAAGGCATTAACCCGGGCGATGTTGCTGAAAAGCTGCAGTCCTTGCCCGGAGTGGAATCCGCTCATCATTTGCATATCTGGGCGCTCAGCACCACAGAAAATGCCCTGACCGTACACCTTGTAAAGCCGAATTCCGGAGACGACGATCAGGTAATCGAACAGGCTACTCACATGCTGAACCACGATTTCAACATCCAGCATGTGACCATTCAGTGGGAAAGGGCCATCTCTGGCTGCCCGAATGCTTCCGGGTGTTGACGGTCCCAAAGCTCCCGAGCGTTGCGTCGGTTTAGAGACTGTCTTCGGTTTCGTCTGGGGCTTTCGCAAGGGCTGGCAGTACAAGCACAGCGCAGCAGGCGTTAACGGCCACGCACTCCACTGTGGCCCGGCGCATTGGCCAGCGACTACCCGCGCCCTTGGACACCAGAATAATCAGATCTGCACCGATATTGGCAGCCAGTGCCACCAGTTTTTCACCCGGCGTGCCGGCTACCACGTGAAGGCTAGCGCTATGCGGCATGGGCAGATATTTGCGCGCCAGCAAACTAAGGCTTTCCCGCACCTCGCTTTCTCGGTCTTCTGGCGCATCCGCGGTAATGTGGGGAAAGAACCCGGCACCACCGGGATCGAACACCGTGGCCAGATGTAGCTCGCTGCCTTCACCCAACAACCTCACGCCCTCTTCCAGCGCCCGCTTGCCCTCGCCATCGTCTTCGGAATCTATGGCTAACAGTATTTTACGGTACATTCTGGCTCTCCTGTCCTTCCTGTTTCGTCACGGTAACGGCTTCCACCTGCGGGAATGCACGCCCCTGCACAAGTTCGTTGACGGAATATCCTCGATAATCGGCTCTCAGCGCCCGAAATAGCGAAACCGCCATAAAAATCAGCAATATGCAGAACGGCAAGCCCAGAGAGGTGATCACGTTCTGCAGTGCATCCAGCCCGCCTGCCAGAAGGAGCGATGCAGCAATCACACCCTGAGCCGCAGCCCAGAAAATCCGCTGACGCACGAGCGAAGGCTGATCTTCACGCCGCGTCAGCATATCAATGACCAGCGACGCAGAGTCAGAAGACGTTGTGAAGAAAATAACAATAATGATAATGCTCAGCAACGAGGCCACATTCGCCAGCGGAAATGCTTCCAGAAAGGCGAAAATCGCCACCGAAGGATCCTGCTGCACTTGTTCTGCCAGTGCCACCGTTCCGTTCATTTCAACGTGGATGGCGGAGAGCCCGAACACACCAAACCAGACCAGGGAAAATACGGTTGGCGCGAACAGCACGCCGGCAATAAACTCCCGGATAGTCCGGCCCCGGGAAATCCGGGCAATAAAGATACCCACATAAGGTGCCCAGGTAATCGTCCAGGCCCAGTAAAACAACGTCCACTGCCGCTGCCAGTCCGACTCGGTATACGTCTGGGTCCAGAATGACAGCCAAGGCAGGGCACTAAAGTAATCACCAACGCTCTGAACCATTCCCTCGGCAATGAAAACCGTTGGCCCTACCACCAATACAAACAGAATCAGCAGCAGCGACAGCACAATGTTGATCTGGGATAAACGGCGCACGCCCTTGTCCAGCCCCAGGGCCACTGAGGTCGCCGCGATACTGGTAATCACGGCAATCAACAGCACCTGAACCCATCCTGTTGAGGGAACACCAAACAGGTAAGACAGGCCGCTGTTAAGCTGCAGAGTACCAAGCCCAAGAGAGGTCGCCACACCGAACAGGGTGCCCAGCACGGCAATCACATCCACGGACCAGCCCCAGGGGCCGTATATCCGTTCACCCAGAATCGGGTAGAACAGGCTGCTGATGCGCATGGGAAGATTGTGCCGGTAGGAAAAGTAAGCGATGGCCAGCCCGGGCATGGCAAAGATCGTCCAGGTGTGCAGACCAAAGTGATAAAGCGCTACTGTCATGGCGTCGCTGGCCGCGCGGTCGCTGCCGGCACGGACGCCCTCGAACGGTGGATTGGCGAAGTGGGAGACCGGCTCCGCTACACCCCAGAACATCAAAATGGTGCCAATGCCGGCGGCAAACAGCATGGTAAACCAGGCGAGATTGGAATAGTCCGGTCGGGAGTCGTCAGCGCCAAGGCGAATAGACCCATAACGACTGACCGCAAGCCCAAGCAGGAAAACCAAAAGTGAGGTAACAGTGAGTATGTAGAACCAGCCGAGGTTTTGCGCAACCCAGCCCGTCAGAATGCCGAAGGCATCCGAGACTTCCTGATCAAAAGGTATGGCAAGCGCCACAAACAGCGCCGCTATTCCTGCAGATGTAAAAAACACACCCGGTATGGTCTGCAGTCCAAGCATGCGTTGCAGCCGATCCAGCAAGGTGAATCTCCCTGTAAATGTTCACAAATGATATGGTGGCTTCCTACCATAACCAAAACGGCTTCGCCCCGACACCGACCAGATCAATAATAATCAGGAAGTGCAGATACGATGAAAATCGGTGAAATATCCAAGCGCTCATCCGTTCCCGTGGAAACCATCCGCTACTACGAAAAAATCGGTTTGCTATCAAAGCCAGACCGGGACTCCAGTGATTATCGCGTCTATCGTAATGTGCACCTGGATCGCCTTCTGTTCATCAAACGCTGTCGTAATCTTGATATGGCCCAGGACGAGATCCGTGAGCTGATTCGGCTTTCCGAGAATCCCGAAGCCGACTGCCACGAAGTCGATGCCCTTCTGGCCCGCCACCTGGATCATGTGCGCGATCGTTTGAAGGAGCTCGAAAATCTTGAAAAAAATCTGCAGCAACTGCAGAAAGCATGCTCGGACGCGAGCACAGTTCAGGAGTGCGGTATTCTGGGAGGGTTGAGCTCGGAACTGGAAGAGCTGCATAACAAGAACAGCGGGCACGATAATCACGTGCCGGGAACCCACAGGCCAGGTAAAAGTTAACATTCTGCCAAAACTGCTTGCTTGGTGTTGACCCTGTAGTCACTACAGGGAGTTTAATAAAAGCCTGCTTACAAAAGGAGGTGTCTATGGCATGCAGTTGCTCTGGCCCAGAACCGCAATCCCCGGCTCCGGGCTTTCGTCGCGCACTCTGGATTGCACTGTGGGTGAACCTGGCCATGTTTTTCGTGGAAGGTGCCGCCAGCTTGCAATCTGGCTCGGTTTCGCTGATGGCAGACGCCATCGATTTCTTTGGCGATAGCGCTAACTATATTCTGTCACTTTCGGTTCTGTCACTGGGCATGCTCTGGCGGGGCCGCGCGGCCATGGTTAAAGGCATTACCATGGCGGTATTCGGCACGGTTGTTTGGGCGCGTGCACTCTGGGTAATGGAGCAAGGAACCACCCCCGAACCCTTTACCATGGGATCAGTTGGCCTGCTGGCTCTGGTTGCTAACTTGGCCGTTTTATTTGTGCTTTTTCGATTTCGAGAAGGTGATTCTGATATGCGCTCGGTCTGGCTATGCAGCCGAAATGATGTCATCAGCAACCTGGCAGTCGTGGCAGCCGCACTGGGGGTTTTTGGCACGGGAAGCGCGTGGCCAGATCTTACTGTCGCTGCGATTATGGGCACCCTGGCAATAACCGCCGGTATCAGCGTAATACGCCATGCCCGGGCCGATATTGCTGAAGCCAACACCAGCGCCGCACCTATGGCTAGAACGCCAGTGAAATCATCACCGGAATAAACACCAGCGCAAAGAGCGTGCTCAGCATTACTGTGCCTGCAGCCTGTCGGGGAGAGGTATCCAGCAACGTCGCGATAACGACCGTGTTGGCCGCAATGGGGGTAATGGAAATCAGGAAGATGGCCTTGTGAACCGCCGGCTCATAAACGCCCAGAACCTGTGAATCCAGCCACCAGAATGCCGTTGCCATCAGCGGCCACGCCACAAACTTGCCGAAAAATGCCAGAGCGGTAAAGCGCAGGTTGCCCACCAATCCCCGAAAACTGCTAATGCTCATGCCAATGATCATCATGCCCAGAATGCTGTAGGCACCGCGCAGGTTGTCAAAAAGTGGCATAAACACATCGGGAATACCTATGCCTGAAAGATTGAGCGCCACGGCTGCCAGAAATGCGTAAACCGACGGCAGCTTTGCGACCCGCCATAGCGACTCTTTTAGGTCATGCCGGCCACGTGCGGCGAGGTAGAACCCCACTGAGCTTTCAAACAGGGTAACGCCCAACATGCACACAATATAGATCGCCAGCCCTTCTTCACCGAACAACAACAATGCCACCGGCACACCGAAATAACCTGTGTTGCCCGACCCCACACACAACGGAATAATGCTGGCACTGCCATCCGTAAGCACCCGCTGCGCCAGTTTGAACTGCACAATGGCCGGCACAGACGCAAACCCGAACACCAAAAACGGCAGGAAAATCACTTCCGGGGAAAGCGGAGCCGCCATTACCCCTGAGAAAACCACCGAGGGCGTAACAATATAAAGCATGATACCCGCAATGTGCTTTCCACTTGCCTCCAAGTAGCGGCCCGCCACCCAGCCGAGAGCCACCGTTACATAAAGCGGAATTAGCTTAAAAAACAACACCAGCGCTGCGGCCATGATGGTTCCGGACATCCAGGTTCAGGAAAAATAGGGCGAGAAGTCTAGCACCTACCCCTACGGAGGTAACTCCCCGGCGCAATAGTGTGATTTCCCGCAATGATTGATAATCATCAACAGCATTTTGTATGCATCTTTATATCCTAGTAGGGCAGTCAAGTATTCCACAACGACCAAGGAGAGAGACCAATGGCCGAACGCTTTACCAAAAGCATGGCCAGGAACATATATCTGGGGGGAAGTACGTTCTTCATCCTGCTGTTTCTGGTCCTGACTTTCGATACCCAATCGCGGGCGATGCCCGAGCGGGATAACAGGGATAAGCTTACCGAGCAAGTAGTCCGGGGCAAACACGTCTGGGAAAACAACAACTGCGTCGGCTGCCACTCCATTATGGGTGAGGGCGCTTACTTTGCGCCGGAACTCGCCAACGTATTCGACCGCCGCGGTGCGGGCAATAGCGAAGTCTTCAAGGCGTACATGAACGCCTGGATGAACGCCATGCCCACCAATGTGCCTGGTCGCCGGCAAATGCCACAATTCAACCTAACCGACCAGCAAATCGATGATCTGGCGTCTTTCCTAGAATGGACGTCCAAGATCGACGATAACGGCTGGCCACCCAACATTGAAGGCTAAGGGAGAAAACATGAAATACGAGTCTCAACGGGTCGCGATGCCCTACTTTGTCTTCGCCCTGATTCTGTTTGCCGGTCAGATCGTGTTCGGCCTGATTCTGGGTTTACAGTACGTGGTGGGTGATTTTCTATTCCCCGAAATACCCTTCAACGTTGCGCGCATGGTTCATACCAACCTGCTGATCGTGTGGCTATTGTTCGGCTTTATGGGTGCAGCCTACTATCTGGTGCCAGAAGAAGCGCAAACCGAGCTATACAGCCCGCTGCTTGCGTGGATCCTGTTCTGGGTTTTTGCCGCTGCCGGCACGCTGACCATTCTTGGCTACCTGTTTGTGGATTACGCCACGCTGGCGGAAATCACCATGAACAGACTGTTGCCCACTATGGGCCGGGAGTTTCTTGAACAACCCACTATTACCAAAATAGGCATGGCCTTGGTGTTTGTCGGGTTCATATTCAACATCATGATGACCGCGCTCAAAGGCCGCAAAACCGTGGTTAATATTATACTGATCACCGGCCTGATCGGCCTGGCAGTTCTCTGGATGTTCTCCTTCTACAACCCCAGCAACCTGGCCACCGACAAGTACTTCTGGTGGTTCGTAATACACCTGTGGGTTGAAGGCGTATGGGAACTGATCATGGGCGCCATCCTGGCCTTCGTGCTGATCAAAATCACCGGCGTAGATCGGGAAGTCATCGAGAAGTGGCTGTACATCATCATTGCCATGGCGCTGATTACCGGCATCATCGGCACCGGGCACCACTACTTCTGGATCGGGCCATCCGAGTATTGGCTGTGGCTGGGCTCTGTGTTCGGGGCACTGGAACCTCTGCCGTTCTTCATGATGGTGTTGTTTGCCTTCACCATGATCAACCGGCGCAAGCGTAATCATCCCAACAAGGTCGCCACGCTATGGGCCATGGGCACCGCTGTAATGGCTTTCTTGGGCGCAGGCGTGTGGGGCTTTCTGCATACGCTGGCACCGATAAACTATTATACCCACGGCAGTCAGATCACTGCGGCCCACGGCCATATGGCGTTCTACGGCGCCTATGTGATGATCGTGCTCACCATCATTTCCTACGCCATGCCAATCATGCGTGGCCGCCCTTACGGCAACAGCAACGAGGCCCAGGTGGTGGAAATGTGGGGCTTCTGGTTGATGACTATTTCCATGGTCTTCATCACGCTGTTCCTGACCGGCGCAGGCATACTGCAAATCTGGCTGCAACGCATTCCGGAAAGCGGCGAAGCGCTGTCATTCATGGCCACCCAGGACAACATCTCACTGTTTTACTGGGCGCGCTTGGTTGCCGGCTGCTTCTTCATGGCCGGGCTTGTGGTGTACCTCTGTAGCTTCTTTATCAAGGGGCAGGCGTCCTTTGACGACGAAGTCCACAGCGGCCCTGCACTTAAGGACGCATAAACCCGCCATCCGCAAACCCACAGGGCCGGAACTTGTTTCCGGCCCTACTTATTTGGAACGCAATTGTGACCGTGCAGCAAGCTAATCCCAAGGACACACTCCAAAGCAAGCGGCTGATCACTCGAGCTGCTTTCTTCGGGCTGTTCCTGCTCGCACCGGTGCTAAATATTTTTCGCTATGACTTAACGGAAACCCGATTTGTACTGCTCGGGTTTCCACTTTCATTAAATCTGAATCTCGACTGGGTGGCGCAAAGTTCTCCTGTGGACGTCGCCAGCCAGGTTTTGTTGTGGTTCATTCTTCCCATTCTGGTGCTGGTTCCCCTTGTACTGTGGGTTGCCTGGAAGTGGGGACGAATATACTGCGGCTGGTTGTGCCCGCACTTCTCTGTAGTAGAAACCATCAACCAACTGATGACGCGTATTACCGGTCGTCCGACACTCTGGGAAGCCCTTAAAAAAGGCCGCCGTGGCAAGGTCATACACTGGGCCGGCTTGACCCTGGTTTGCGCCCTTATTGGTTTTTCATGGGCCTTGGCCCTACTCTCATACCTACTGCCACCCATTCCGTTATATACGGACTTGGTCACTGGCAACCTCGCGTTTTACCCGAGCATTTTTCTGGCCGCAGCAACCACGGCTTTCACGCTGGACTTTCTGTTTGCGCGCCATCTTTTTTGTAAATACGGTTGCGTGTTCGGCGTCGTACAGAGCATTGCCTGGATGACCCATGGCCGCGGTCAGCTCGTGACCTTTGACACCACGCGCGCGGCAGCCTGCCGTGACTGCACAAAAGCCTGCGACGAGGCCTGTCCCATGCGGCTTCCAACCCGCAGCCACAAACGCGCAAAGTTCTCGTGCACCCAATGCCTGCAATGCGTGAGCGCTTGCCGTGAAGTGCAAAAAGATAACCCCGAAGGCAGCCTGCTACACTGGCAACCCGGCGTACCGAGCCGGCAGACTGTTCTAATTCCTGTTCACCAATTAACTACCAACCACCAACTTGACAACAAACCCGCCAAACAGCGGGCTTAACAGGAGCTCAAGATGGAAGAGTGGGTCGGCTACAAATGGCATGAATACATTACTCGCCAAGCTCTGGGTGAATTCCCTGAGCACGCCGTTTACCTGAAGGATGAAGCCCGCAGCCTAGGCATTGTATTCCGCGCATTTGGAGGCGACCCGGCCCTCAGCTTGGTGACGGCAGAACCCCGGCACTTTCGCCTGCGCCGACGTTTTTTACACAAAATTGCGGGCACGCACCGGAAATTTGAACTGGCTTGGCGGGATGAACAGAACCTGCGCCTGCCTGAAAGAGTGGCCAAATTCTCATCCAAACGCCTGAACCGGGATCTTTATATCTGGCTGGCCGCACTCGCGGCTTCCCCGACCCCAGCTGATAGCGACTGGTTTACCGGCAATCAGGCATTGGTTCAAGATGTGATCGTGCGTTGGCCGGGGCTTGAAATTGTTTATCAGCGCCTGGTTAAGCAGGTTTTGCACTGGCGCCCTGAACCAGAGAGCCTTTCTCCATCAGAAGCCATTCGCGAACAGGCAATCCGGCAAGCACTTATTCACCCGGGTAGCGTGCCTGCCCTTCCCGCTGCTGATACCGACCCTTGGCCGGTCATCCTTTGGTTGTACCCGGCGCTGGAACAAGGAAAAGCCAACGGACCGGTAACCGGCGATGAGGACACTCAATCCAGCCCCGGGGGCCTGACCAAGAAGAACAAGCGCCGCCAGGCAGAGCGAGTGGACGCCTTCGATCGCGATCAGGGGTTGATGATTTTTCGCCTGGAAAGCCTGTTTTCTTGGACAGACTTCATTCCGGTTGACCGTGCAGGCGACGACACAGACGAAGAAGATGCCGAGGCGGTTGCGGATGATATGGATATGATTTCCGTCTCCAATGACCGCAAGGAAACCTCGTCGTCCATCAAATTTGATCTCGACCTGCCCTCGGAAGAGCACGACGACCTGCATCTTGGGCCGGGCATTCACTTGCCAGAGTGGGACTGGCGTAGCCAGAGCTATCGAGAAGCCTTCTGTTGCCTGCAGCCCATGCTGGCAAAAGACGCCGCGCCCGCAGACCTCCCGGAAGCATTGCGCCGACCGGCAAAACGTCTGCAACGCCAGTTCAGCGCACTGAAGCCACTCAAACAATGGCAAAAACGGCAGCTGGACGGCGACGAGCTGGATCTGGATGCTTGCCTTGAACGGGAAGTCCAGAGCCGGCGCGGCCAGGGGTCTATCGACCAAAAACTGTTCCGGCGTTGCCAGCAGAACCAGCGCGATCTCGCCTGCCTGGTACTGGCGGATGTGTCGCTCTCGACCGAAACGTATATAAACAACCATCAGCGGGTTATTGACGTTGCCCGGGACGGCCTGCAACTGCTTAGCGAAGCTCTGCAAGCCAGTCGCGACCCGTTCGCCCTGTTTGCGTTTTCATCAAGAAGGCGTGACCACGTGAGGTTCCATCACCTGAAAGGGTTTGATGAAGCCTATACCAGCACCATTCGGGGCCGAATTCAGGCCCTGGAGCCGGGCTTCTATACCCGTATGGGCGCCGCCATTCGCCAGGCCACAAAACTGCTAGTGGCACGCCACGAACAACAGAAAATTCTGTTGTTGCTGACAGACGGCAAACCCAACGATCTGGATCAGTACGAAGGCCGATACGGCGTGGAAGATACGCGCATGGCGGTACAGGAAGCCCACAAAGCGGGCCTTACGCCGTTTTGCGTCACCATTGATGACGACGCCAGCGAATATCTGCCTTATG
The DNA here is from genome assembly GCF_900215155.1 of Marinobacter sp. LV10R510-11A. Classification (NCBI taxonomy): domain Bacteria; kingdom Pseudomonadati; phylum Pseudomonadota; class Gammaproteobacteria; order Pseudomonadales; family Marinobacteraceae; genus Marinobacter; species Marinobacter sp. LV10R510-11A. The sequence continues at coordinate 3,888,564 of NZ_LT907980.1, read as the reverse complement.
TATTTGGCAGCAATAACTACGTGGTGATCCGCGACCCGGCGCAGCTACCGCTCCAGCTCCCCAAACTCTACCTGAACCTGACTCAGTGATATGACGGACTTAGCTCTTGAACCTGATCCGGAATCCGATACACGCCAGCTTCCGGGTGATATCGCCGTATGGATATTTATTTTTGCCGAGCTGGCCGTATTCGGCATCCTGTTCATCGGCTTCGCCGTCGCCCGCAGCTTCGACCCAGCCACGTTTCACGCCGGTCGTGAAGTTCTGCATCCCTGGATCGGGCTGCTGAATACCGCTGCACTGATTACCGCCAGCTATCTGGTCGCTACGGCGGTTCACCAGTTCCGTGAAATGCGCTCGGGCGTGCAATGGCGCTTGTGGCTTGCGGTTGCGGTTTCCTGCATTTACACCGTTGGAAAAATGTATGAATACGTGAACCTGTATAGCCTGGGCTATAACCTGGGTACGGACACGTTCTTCATGTTTTATTTCTTCCTGACCTTCTTTCACTTCATGCACGTGATTCTGGGGCAGATCATCCTGATCATTCTTGCCGTAAAAGTAGGCAACGGCGACTATGACGGCTCGGATATGAACGGCATGGAATCCGGTGCTTCGTACTGGCACATGGTGGACCTGGTGTGGCTGGTGCTATTCCCAATAATTTACGTACTGGCCTAGGGAGAGCTAGCAATGTTGGCAGTCTATTTCGCTCTGATGATTTGCACAGCCTTACCAGTGATTGTTCTAGAGGCCGGTATAGGACCGGAATTTCTGGCCTGGCTGGTGTTTGCAATGGTGATCGTGAAATCTCTACTGCTGGTGGATCACTTTATGGAAATGAAGAGTGCACCGCGCGGATGGCGGATGCTGGCTCATGGATGGGCGCCAATAGTGGTTGTCGTGGTTGCGGGGTTTCATACAATTACGTGAACGCTAAAGCTTCACAAAGCCGATAACAGGGGGCGGCTGGCACCCCCAACCTAACAGGCTAGAGCCACTTAGCCGGGAAGTACGGCATCTTCTCCGACATTGCTTGCGTCAGAGAGACCATCCCCCAAAGTACAAAACCGGTGTGCAACGCGATTGCCCAAACCAAGGCAAACGTCCCGAAATGCCCCACATCCCCGAAGAACATCCAGCTGATGGCAATCCCCGAACTGATCAAGGTAAAACCAATCAGTGACATAAACAGTGCAGCCCGGGTATGAGCCCGGCGTAGTTCGTTAACCTCTGAACGTCGGATAAACAACCAAAGCAATACCGCAAATCCGATAACCGGAGTTACCAGCAAATTCAACAAATACCAGATGACTGGAACAATCGCTCCGCTAGCGGGTTTCGTCCGGGCGCCCGAATACTGCATATACCACCTCCATCAATGAATTAACTGTTGCTTCGTCGTCTGAGAGCGGCTCGATCATACCCGCGCGGCAGGCTTCGGCCGTTGGCAAGCCTGCACGTATCAGCAAGGCCGTGTGAATCAGCAACCGCGTTGATGCAGCCTCTTCCAGATCATGGTCTTTCAAGTTGCGCAGCGCTGTTGCAAGGCTAACGAGTTGCTGCGCGAGATCGCGGTCGCAACCGGATTCTTCTACCACGATGGCTTGTTCCAACTCTTGTGAAGGGTAATCAAACCGCAGGGATACAAATCTCTGGCGGGTGCTTGGTTTCATGCCTTTCAGCAAGCTCTGATATCCAGGGTTGTACGAAACCACCAGCATAAAGCCCGGTGCGGCAGTCAGTAGCTCACCGGTGCGCTCTATGGGCAATTCCCGGCGATCGTCCGCCAGCGGGTGCAGTACCACGGTTGTGTCCTTGCGGGCCTCTACCACCTCATCGAGGTAGCAAATGCCACCTTCGCGCACCGCTCGGGTCAACGGGCCATCCTGCCAGTAAGTACCTTCGGGGCCGATCAGGTGTCGTCCAACAAGATCGGCAGCCGTCAGATCATCGTGGCAGGCTACGGTATAAATGGGTCGATTCAATTTCTCGGCCATATAACGTACAAACCGAGTTTTACCGCAGCCTGTAGGCCCTTTGATCAAAATCGGCAGGCCATTGTCTGCGGCGGCTTGGAACATCTCTATCTCATTACCAACTGGCTGGTAAAACGTCATGTATTACAATCCTCTGTTACTGATCGTCGGTTCTGGCAAAACCATGAACCCATTCAGGAAAAACAGCAAACGCCTGCTTATCATCCACCCGGCTTAAATGGCTAAGCGCTTCCTCACACGCCAGTGCCTGTTCACTCCAGCCAACTCCCCGGTACCAACCTACCGCTTTTACCGGCGCACCAAGCCAGGTAATCACCAGATCCCGGTGTTCAAGAAACTGGCCAGCAAACCCTGCCTCGGAAACCGCAGCATGGGTGTTGTTATGCAGCAGAAGACCGAGCGCTGAACTGAAGTCTCCTGCCTCATAAATTCGTTCCGGCGCCGGGCGTATTCCTTCCGCTTCCAGTGCGGCAAGAGGCAGTCTGGATGCCAACGGATCCCGGCCTGCAACTGTGGCCAAATCCCGAGCCTCTAGCTCGGAAACTGAACGAACACCCGACGTTCTACGGGTTATCCAAGCCGGGCGAGGCGACTCGCCATCACGGTTCTTGACACTCAACGTAACCGCGCCCTGGCTGTCTGGCGCTGAAAAACGGAACATCAATGCGGCCTCAAGAGACTCGCTACCAAAGCGAATGTCGGCTATGCATCCCTGCTTTTCTAGCTGCCAGCTAAAGCGATAGCGCGCAACGTCTGTTACGCGGGTTACCGAGTCGACAGTCAGAACAACCGGCAAAAACTCATCGGCCGTTGTTGCGACCGGCATGCATGACAGAAATGCCACGCATGCTAATGCCCGAATGCACTTATAACCCAAGCACATGGGCCCGGCTGGTAAAGAAAATGCCGCTGGGGTTTTGCGCGTCCAGCTCGGCAACCGGCTCCAGAGTGCGGGTGTTGTAAACCGTTACCCGGTTGCTGTCCCTTGACGACACCCAAACTTCCTCACCCCGTGGCGTAAACTCCATGTGCAACACTGCCTTGCCCGGCTCGAGGGTACGGATGATTTTGCGGGTTTGGGAATCAATCACCTGAATCACATCGTTTTTCGGATGCGCAAAGCTAACCCATATGCGCCGATTGTCCGGGCTGGCCATCACGAAAACTGGCTGGCCTTGTACCGGTACTTTATCCACCAAGGACCAGTCTTCCATGTCTGCCACCAGTACCTGATGATGCCCAACGGCTGGCACAAAGGCTCTGCCGTCGGCGACCGTCCAACCCTCTAGGTGAGGCATTTTGTATACGGGGAGTGCCTGTTCGCCCTTGCCGTAATTGGGCAGGATTTCTGTGACGCCGGCATCGGTATCCCAGAGATCCAGCATCGACAGGCCATCTTCGCCAAACAGGCCGGCAATGTAGTAGCGCCCGTCCGGTGTGATCATGGAATCGTATGGGGATTTACCGGCATCGAACCGGGTCACCTCGGGCTTGCTGTCAGTTACACCATCTGGCATATCCAGAATCCAGATCTGACCGGCATCAAACAGGCTGAACACAAACCGGTTACCCGGCGCGTCTACCAGGCCAACGGTTTTGGACTGAGCGGTTTCACCGTTTTCCCGGGTATAGGTAGCAGGAATATTGGCGACGAGCTCCAGTGTTTTGCTATTAAAAACCTTCACACCACCCGGTTCATAATTGGACACCGCAACGTAGCGGCCATCCTGGGAGATAGCGCCACCAATGCTGTTGCCGGATTGGATTACCCGGCCAACAATGGACTGCGTGAGCAGGTCTACTTTGGTGAGGCCGCCATCGCGACCAAACACGAAGCCATAGCGAGCATCGCGTGAGTACACAATAGATGCATGAGACAAATCCCCCAACCCTTCAATACGGCTGATCACGCTGTGGCTGGTGGTGTTGATAACCAACAAAGAACCCGTTGCCCGCTCGACAATCAGGCCCAAGTCGCCGGTACCCATCAAACCATCAGTGGCGGCTGCAGGCGCTGTGTTCTGCGAGTCAGCTTCAGAGAAAGCCTGACAACCACTCACCAGTGCCGAAAACAGCAACAGCATTAAAAGTCGTTTCGCAGAGCGGATTATCTGAACCATCCTGTGAGTCCTCGAGGTTAACGGTCAGGGCGAGACCAGTGCGCCGGCTTTAAGTTGTTGACTGATCCATTGAATATCGGCGGGAGCCAACAGAGGCTCCCAAGGTGGCATTGCGGTGCCCGGAACACCCTCACGGATAATAGCGGTGATGGCTTCCTCTGGCAGATGGCCAAGATTTTCGGGTCGCAAAGGCGGGCCAAGCCCGCCTTTGAGGGTCATCCCGTGGCACGAGCCGCAGTCCTGCAACACAAGATTTTCAAGATCGGCCAAGCTATACGAGTGCTCGCCAGCCAGCAGTGCCGACGGCGCAAAAAGTAGCATCAATAACACCGTTTTGGCGCCAGCTTGCCGCCTTGCCTCACCCCTCCTTCCGGAACCGTTCACAGCGGTGTTTCTCCCATGGATCTGCAGCGGGTTGGCCACATGTTGAAGCCGCCTATCAAACACATCGTTGATATTGGTTAAAAACATCTCCTGTCACAACCACTCTTTGGTTGTACCCATGGGTAGGTACCCACTGGATAATTAACATTCATGTGACTTAAATCAATGTTCATCAGAGCAAAGAAGCGAAACCTAACAACACTCATAAATCGAAGGAGAGAGCCTGATGAGAGAGAACAATCCATTCCTGAAACCACTGGCACTGGCCGTGGCTGTCGCGTCGTTCGGCGTGATGACCGCAAGTGCTGCCCCAAAGAACCCTGACCCGGCTGAGAGTGCATACGAGGGGACTGCCAGCCCAATTTCGTCGGAATCCGCTAAAGTTGTCCGCTCGCCGGGCGCGCCAGATCTTACCGATGCCGAGTTTGAAAAATCCAAAAAAATATTCTTTGAGCGCTGCGCCGGTTGTCATGGTGTATTGCGCAAAGGCGCCACTGGCAAGGCACTGACCCCGGACATCACGCAGGAACGGGGCATCGATTATCTCAAGACGTTCATCACTTACGGCTCTCCGGCTGGCATGCCCAACTGGGGCACCTCGGGCGAGTTATCCGAAGACGAAGTCGAGATGATGGCCAAGTACTTGATGCATGAGCCACCAGTGCCTCCAGAGTGGGGCCTGGCCGACATGATGGAGACTTGGGAAGTGATTGTGGCGCCCGAAGACCGGCCCAAGAAACAGATGAACGACCTGGATATTAAAAACCTGTTCAGCGTTACCCTGCGCGACGCTGGCCAAATCGCCCTGATCGACGGCGAGTCCAAGGAAATCGTAGAAATCATCGAAACCGGCTATGCCGTGCACATCTCTCGCATGTCAGCCTCCGGCCGCTACCTGTTCGTTATCGGTCGCGACGCATTGATCAACATGGTTGATCTGTGGATGGAGCATCCCGATACCGTTGCCAAGGTCAAGATTGGTCTGGAAGCACGCTCGGTAGAAACCTCCAAATACAAAGGCTATGAAGACAAGTACGCGATAGCAGGCGCTTACTGGCCGCCGCAGTTCACCATTATGGATGGCCAGACCCTGGAGCCGCTAAAAATCGTCTCTACCCGGGGCATGACCGTGGGCACTCAGGAATACCATCCGGAGCCACGGGTTGCAGCCATCGTTGCGTCTCACGAACACCCCGAGTTCATTGTTAACGTAAAAGAGACCGGCAAAATCATGCTGGTCAACTACGAAGATCTGGACAACCTGAGCACCACCACCATTGACGCAGCACAATTCCTGCACGATGGCGGCTGGGACAGCAGCATGCGGTACTTCATGACTGCTGCCAACCAGTCCGACAAAATCGCAGTTGTTGACTCCAAAGAGCGTGAGCTGGAAGCACTGGTCGATGTGGGCAAAATCCCCCACCCTGGCCGTGGCGCCAACTTTGTGGATCCGGAGCATGGCCCGGTCTGGGCAACCAGTCACCTAGGTGACGCAACCATTCAGATGATTGGAACAGATCCGGAAGGCCACCCGGACAACGCCTGGAAAGTGGTACGCACCCTCAATGGCCAGGGCGGCGGTTCGCTGTTCATCAAGACCCATCCGAAATCCAACAACCTGTACGTTGATACTCCCCTGAACCCGGCGGAGTCCGTCAGCCAGAGTGTTGCTGTGTACAGCATCGACGATCTGGATGCCGGCTATGACGTGCTGCCAATCGCCGAATGGGCAAATCTAGGTGAAGGCCCGAAACGAGTCGTGCAGCCGGAGTACAACGTGGCAGGCGACGAGGTTTGGTTCTCTGTGTGGAATGGCAAAGACCAGAAATCAGCCATCGTGGTGGTGGACGACAAGACCCGCAAGCTGAAAAAGGTTATCGACGACGAACGCCTAGTCACTCCGACTGGCAAGTTCAACGTCTACAACACTCAGCACGACGTCTACTAGAGAGCCCTCAGCCTATAGAGAGCTCTCAGCCCATAGAGAGCCCTAAGCCGCGCCGACCCGGAGAAGACGAACAATGAGACTGGATCATACGGATCAGCAACTGATCAACCACTTTCAGCGGCATTTGCCGGTGTGTGAGCGACCTTACCTGGAAATGTCCTGGCAACTGGGCATCTCCGAACAGGAGGTCATTGAACGGTTGCAGTCGTTACAGTCCCGCGATGTCGTCGGCCGGGTCGGGCCGGTGTTTGAACACAGAAAAGCAGGCGCAAGTCTGCTGGCTGCTGTGGCGGCTCCAGAAGAGCAGATAGATCTGGTAGCCGCCCGCATTAACCGTGCTCCGGGGGTGAATCACAACTACGCCCGAGAGCACACCTACAATCTCTGGTTTGTCATGACCGCACCGGATAACGAACGTCTGGAAGAGCGTCTCGACGAACTGGAACAGGAACTGAAATTGCCCATGCTGCGCCTCCCTATGGTGGAGGGTTATCACATTGACCTGGGTTTCGATATCGACTGGGAGGCCTTGTTATGAGCCATTTTTCGTCGGCCGATCACCTGTCCCCCGAGCCCACAGACCCAAGCGCTATAATCGCCTGGGGGCTGCTACGGCTGAGGCAGCAACTTGAGGCGGGGCTGCCACTTACACCCCGGCCTTATCAGGCGCTCGCAGAGCGCACCGGTCTCTCAGAGCAGGAAGTCATGAATACCATTACCCAATGGCAGAACGACGGCCTGATCAAACGCTTTGGGCTAGTGGTGAAGCACCGCACCCTGGGCTACACCGCCAATGCCATGGTGGTCTGGGACATCCCCGATGACCAAGTACAGGCCCTGGGCAAAGCCATGGCGGGCGTGCCGTTTATTACTCTTTGCTACCAGCGCCCAAGACGGCTCCCAGACTGGCCCTACAACCTGTTCTGCATGATTCACGGTACCAATCGCGAGCGCGTACTGGCACAACTGGACAGCCTGATCGCTGAGTACAACCTTCAGCACATTCATCATTCCGTGCTGTTCAGCAACAAAGCCTACCGGCAGCGTGGAGGACGGTATGTCAGCCACGATTGAATCTCGCCGCCAGGCACCGATTGCCGATCTCGACTTTGTTGAGAAGGCTCTAGTCAACCGTTTGCAACACGGCTTGCCGCTCGTGCGCCGGCCTTACGCTGCGGTCGCAGAAGAACTAAACCTCAACGAACAGCAGGTTCTGGATACCCTTAAAAAACTACTCTCTGACGGCGTACTGACACGCTTTGGCCCCATGTTCCACGCCGGCGAAATGGGCGGCGGCCTCACTCTGGCAGCCATGCGTATCCCGGAGGCGGATTTTGAGCGGGTTACCGAACAGGTCAACGGGTTTGACGAAGTGGCCCACAACTACCGCCGAGAGCACGATCTGAACATGTGGTTTGTGCTGGCAACCGAGACGCAAGGCGCTATTGAAAGCACCCTCGACGCCATTGAAAACACCACCGGTTATCCCGTTTACAACATGCCGAAGGAGCAAGAGTTCCATGTCCACCTCCACTTCCCAGTCTGACGCCTTTACAACAAAACGCGACCGCGAACTGATTCTTGCCACCCAGGCAGGCCTGCCGCTGGTATCCGACCCTTGGGCGGAACTGGGTAAGCAGCTGGATATGAACGCCGACGATGTACTTGCCCGCTTCCAAGCACTGCAGGAAGCCGGGGTGATACGCCGTGTTGCTGCAGTGCCCGATCACTATCGCCTGGGCTATCGCTACAACGGCATGACCGTGTGGGACGTTACCGATGATCGTATCGCAGAGCTAGGCGCCTCCGTTGGTGAGCTACCTTTTGTGAGCCACTGTTACCGCCGGCCACGCCACCTGCCCTACTGGTCATTCAATCTGTTTGCCATGGTTCACGGCACCACCCGAAAAGAAGTGGAAGATAAAGCGGCACAAATCCATGCAGTGCTCGGCGACGACTGTCGCCAACACACCATTCTTTACAGCTCGGCCATCCTAAAGAAAACCGGCCTGCGGCTGCGCAAATAACGCAAGGGGAAGCACTATGTTCAGAATGACTCGCTACATCAAAAGCCTGATGAATCCGGCTCCGGTGAGAGCCATCCCGAAGCCAACCGGCCCGGTGGTGATCTGGAACCTGATCCGCCGCTGTAACCTCACCTGCAAGCACTGCTATTCGATTTCTGCGGATATTGATTTCAAGGGTGAGCTCAGCACCGATGAAGTCTATACCGTCATGGACGACCTCAAGGCTTACGGCGTGCCGGTACTGATCCTTTCCGGCGGCGAACCGCTGATGCGGCCAGACATTTTCGAGATTTCACGTCGTGCCAAAGACATGGGCTTTTACGTGGGCCTGTCCAGCAACGGCACCTTGATTACCGACGACAACATTCAGCAGATCGTCGACGCCGGCTACGATTACGTGGGCATCAGCATCGACGGCCTGGAGGAAACCCACGACGAATTCCGCCAGAAGAAAGGCGCGTTCGCCGCTTCCATGAAAGCGGTCAAACTGTGCAAAGATGCCGGCATTAAAGTGGGCCTACGCTTCACCCTCACACAGGACAACGCGACACAGCTGCCGGATATGCTCAAACTGCTGGACGAGCATGATATCGACAAGTTCTACCTCTCCCACCTGAACTACTCCGGCCGTGGCGGCCGGAACCGCAAGCGCGACGCTTGGTATGACATGACCCGGGATGCAATGAACCTGTTGTTCAACCACTGTCACGAAGAGCTAAAACGCGGTATAGAGCGCGAATACGTCACCGGCAATAACGACGCCGACGGACCTTTCCTGCTGCAGTGGGCGAAGGAGCATTACCCCGACCAGGTGCCTGCGCTGGAGCAGAGACTGCTTAACTGGGGCGGCAATTCCTCAGGCGTGAACGTCTCCAACATCGACAATCTGGGCGTTGTCCATCCAGACACCTTCTGGTGGGACTACAGCCTCGGCAACGTGCGCGAAAAGCCGTTTTCACGAATCTGGTCAGAAGCCAGCGATGAGCTGATGCTAGGTTTTCGGCAGAAACCACGGCCGGTGAAAGGCCGCTGCGCCCAGTGCCAGTACCTGGCCATCTGCAACGGCAACACCCGGGTTCGGGCCTACAACATTTCCGGTGATTTCTGGGAAGAAGATCCCGGCTGTTACCTCACCAACGAAGAGATTGGCGTTATCGACATGCCCAGGCGCGTCGCGGCCCCGGTGGTCGAAATTCCGGTTCATCATCTGTAAGGAAAGTGCCATGACTATCAGCCAGAAAAAGAAGTGCCTGGTAGAATTCCAGCTGGCGGAACAGCCCTTGCGAGCCGGTGAAGTTGCCATCGTCGGTGCAGGCCCCGGTGATCCCGGGCTGCTGACGCTCAGAGCGCTGATGCTGATTCAACAGGCAGACGCCATCGTTTATGACCGCCTGGTGTCTCCTCAGATCATGGAACTGGTGAATCCGAGCGCAGAGCGAATCCACGTGGGCAAAGCCAGTGGTTGCCACTATGTGGCCCAGGAAGACACCAACGAACTTTTAGTTCAGCTGGCCGTAAAGCAGCGCCGCGTAGTGCGGCTGAAAGGAGGCGACCCGTACATTTTTGGTCGCGGCGGCGAAGAAGCCGAGTTTCTGGTGGATAACGACATCGACTTTTTGGTAGTGCCCGGCATTACCTCCGCAGCCGGCTGTGCCGCCTACTGCGGCATTCCGCTGACGCATCGAGATTACGCGCAAAGCGTGACCTTCGTAACCGGGCACCGTAAAGCGGACCAGGCCCTCGACCTGAACTGGAAAGTCCTGGCAGCACCGGGCCAGACCCGCGTGTTCTACATGGGCCTGCATAACGCTCCCACCATTGTGCGGGAACTGACCGCCAACGGGCTGTCCGGCGACTGCCCGGTCGCGCTTATTGAGCGCGGCACCACACCCCACCAGCACATGTCCGTCACCACGCTCAATAACTTGGAAGAAACTATCCGAATGGAAGGCTTCCAGCCGCCAACCCTGATCATTGTAGGCGAAGTGGTGCAGCTGGCGGAAAAGCTCGCACAACCAGCCCAGGCAGGCTGGAACCATTACCAAAGCTCAAATCTGGAAACCCGATGCAACAGACTTTGAAAACCCTGATGCTGACCGCAGGCTTGCTGGCCTCGCCCCTGGTTGCTGCCAATACCGATGTGCAGACCGAAGCCCTTTATCAGGAACACTGCGCAAGCTGCCACGGCAACGATCGTCTCGGCGGCATGGGCCCGGCTCTGCTGCCGGAAAACCTCGCGCGCCTGAAAAAAGACCAGGCCGAGGAAGCCATTTTGAAAGGCCGACCAGCAACCCAAATGCCGGCTTTTTCCGACATTTTGAACGTTGAGTCGGTGAGCTCTCTGGCTGAATACATTTACCAACCACCTGCCAAAGAGCCCGTGTGGGGCAAAAGCGAAATTACCAACAGCCATCTGCTGCCGCACCCAGCCGGCTCGCTCCCCGACAAACCCGCTTACGAAGCCGACATGATGAACCTGTTTTTGGTGGTGGAAATCGGCGACCATCACGTTACCCTGCTTGACGGCGACAGCATGGAACCCATCCACCGCTTCGCCAGCCGCTACGCCCTCCACGGCGGCCCCAAATTCAGCCCTGACGGACGCTACGTCTACTTCGGCTCCCGGGACGGCTGGATTACCAAATACGATCTGTACAACCTCAAAGTCGTCGCTGAAGTCCGTGCCGGCATCAACATGCGCAACATCGCCGTCTCCGCGGATGGCGACCACGTAATGGCAGCCAACTACCTGCCCCACACGCTGGTGCTGTTCGACGCGAAAAATCTCGATCTGTTAGAAATCCTCCCCGTTGAAAACGAGGCCGGAGAGAGCTCCAGGGTAAGCGCCGTTTACGCCGCGCCGCCCCGGAACAGCTTTATCGCGGCTCTGAAAGACATACCCGAAGTCTGGGAAATCACCATTGAAAACGACCGGGCGAACGTACGCCGAATGCAGACCGACACCTGGCTTGATGACTTCTTTTTCGACCCGGGTTACAAACACCTCATCGGCGCCGCCCGCGACGGCAAACACGGGCTGGTGATCGACATGGACACCGGAAAAACCATCGCTAACCTGCCCCTTCCTGGCATGCCCCACCTGGGCTCCGGCATAACCTGGGACTACCAGGGCACCCGCGTTATGGCCACACCTCATTTCCGCACCGCGGCGGTTTCCATCATCGACATGGACACCTGGAAAGTCATCAAAACCCTCGAAACCGCCGGCCCGGGCTTCTTCATGCGCAGCCACGAAAACTCTCGTTATGCTTGGGTAGACGTTTTCTTTGGGCCCAACAAAGACAAAGTCCACGTTATCGACAAACAGACTCTGGAAATCGTAAAAACCCTCCAGCCTGCCCCCGGAAAAGTGGCTGCTCACGTGGAGTTCGACCGTTACGGTAAAAAACTCCTGCTGAGCATCTGGGACGAAGACGGCGCGGTTATCGTCTACAACGCCGACACTCTGGAGGAAGAAAAACGAATCCCGATGAACAAGCCATCTGGCAAGTACAACGTGTGGAACAAAATCAACTACGAGGAAGGAACAAGTCACTGAGCCTGAATCAAGCGGATGAAAAACCCTTAATGATTTAGGTCATCTCAGAGAACGTTTTCTGTTACCATAATTGACACATTATCTTTAACAGTATTGGCGCCATGACTCGCACTTTCAGACCCCCCGTGTCCTCCTCCCCCTGCATGCTGGGGGAAAACAATCCGGACATCATCCAACAAGAATCAGCGCCGCAGTCAGTGGCGCTGCTCAACGGACTGAGCCGCGTATTCGGCATAAGGCTGAACGAGAAACAGGACAATCCTGACACACGCTTTTTAACTGACCTCACGCGGCTGTTTCACCAACAGAGAGTCTACTTTGAGGCTCAAATGGAAAAGCACGACACCCCATGGGCCAAGGTGTACCTGATCCAGTACGGCATCATGCGCCTATTCCGGGAAGCGCCCAGCGGCAAGGTTGCAGTACATCACTTCTTTACTGAAGGCGACATGGTATGGCCGGTATTTGGCCGCAGCCGCACTGTGCGCAACACCCTGTGCCTTACCACCGTTACCCCCGCCACCGTGTGGGTTGCAAATTTTGCTGCATTCAGAGCTGCCATCCAATCACATGGCGAAGGTCTCTGGCCTAAGTTCGCAATGGCCCTGACCGAAGAGCTAGCGGAACTGACCAGCATGCGAGAATTCCGCAAACACACCATGTCGGCAAAAGAGCGTTATCAGCTGCTGCTAGAAGAGTATCCGGAGCTGGTCAAGCGCGTGCCGGATAACCAGCTAGCTTCTTGGCTTGGCGTAGTACCCGCAACATTCTCCCGGCTAAAAACCGGCGCGCTAAAAAAATGACAACACCACAACGGTCTGCCCAGAACTAAAAAGGATTTTCAAAGCCTTCGAACACTGAGCCATCTACTTTGGTACATTGCCTTACGCAACATGATTGCAGCAAATAATAAGCGTGCTACTCTCCCCTATACCCTGAACCGGGTTTCATTTATAGGAAGACTCTAGCGTGCACACCCCTGCCATACGGATTGAAGAACAAGGTCACATCTGCACCATTATTCTAGATCGCCCTGACAAAAAGAACGCCGTAGATCGGCCAACTGCCGAGGCGCTCTATAAAGCGTTTGAGCATTTCGAGGCGAATGCTAACTTACGTGTTGCGGTGCTGTGGGGAGCTAATGGCACCTTCTGCTCCGGCGCCGACCTAACCGCATTGGGAGACCCAAAAACCCGCAACAGCATTGATCCCGAAGGGGAAGGCGACGGCCCCATGGGCCCCACCCGAATGCTGCTCAGCAAGCCGGTTATCGCAGCCATTTCGGGCTACGCCGTGGCAGGCGGCCTCGAGCTTTCCTTATGGTGCGACCTGCGAGTGGTCGAGGAATCGGCTGTATTTGGCGTGTTTTGCCGGCGTTGGGGCGTACCGTTTATTGATGGCGGCACAGTGCGGCTGCCAAGGGTTATTGGCCAGTCTCGTGCTTTGGACATGATCCTGACAGGTCGTCCGGTCAACGCAGATGAAGCCCTGCACATAGGCCTGGCGAACCGTGTTGTTCCCGACGGCGAAAGCCGCGAAGCCGCCGAGACCTTGGCCCGAAAAATCGCAGAATTCCCACAGCAGTGCATGCTGGCAGACCGCGCGTCTGCCTATCAGCAGTGGGATCTCTCCCTCACCAACGCCTTATGTAATGAAGGCAAGATGGGGTACCCCATCGTATTCAACGAGGCTATTGCCGGTGCCGAAAGATTCGCCAAAGGTGCGGGCCGTCACGGGCAATTCGAACATTAAACTAAGAGATAGCAGAATGACGACAACCTACCTCGAACTGATCAACCGCGGCGCGAAAACCTATCCAGATCGCACGGCCATCGTATACCAAGACCAGTCCTTCACTTTCAGGCAAGTCGACGAGCTGAGCAGTCAGCTTGCAAACGCCATGAACGCTGCTGGCATAAAACAAGGCGACTGCATTGCCTTGCTGCTCAACAACGGCCCTTACAGCGTTCCGGTGGATTTCGCGTGCGTTAAAACAGGGATTAACCGGGTGCCTCTTAACAGCAGGCTCTCCATTAGCGAGCACGCGAAAATGTTGCGGGATACCGGTGCTAAGAGAATCCTGTTCGGAGCCGATCTCGCAGCCCATGCGGCCGCCTTGAAGGCCGAGCTGCCGGAGTTGGAATGCCTAGGCGTGGAAAGCAGCCTAGATGGCGGCATCGATCTTGTCGAACAAGCCCGCTCGCAATCCTGTGAGCCGCCCCAAATTACCGTGCAGGGTGACGATGTGGTGGCCACACTGTTTACCTCCGGCACCACCGGCACCCTGAAAGCGGCACAGCACACTCAGGCCTCTTACGCGGCGATCTGCAAAAACGTGCTGATGAACGTGATCAGCGTGGAGCACAATGACGCCATGCTGCACGCAGCCTCTCTAATCCATGCCAGCGGTGTTTTTGTGCTGCCATTAACCTGGTTCCCACCATGCTCCAAATGCTGCTGGGCCATCCTGAATTCGAAAATACCGATGTCTCGGCCCTGCGCCACGTGATTTATGGCGCCTCCCCCATGCCTCGCCCGGTGATCAAAAAAGCGATGGAAATATGGGGGCAGGAGCGCTTCTGGCAATATTACGGACAAACTGAGTGTCCGCTGGGCATGTCTGTACTGCGCCCAGAGGATCACCAGGGCGACCTGCTCGGCTCCTGCGGTAGGCCGTGCGTTGATGTTGAAGTTAGATTGGTTGATGAAGCCGGAAAGGACGTGCCCAAGGCCATCCCGGGGAAATCCTTGTCAGGGCACCGATCGTGATGAAAGGCTACTACAACGCCCCCGAGCTGAACGCAGAAACCTTCACCAAAGACGGCGGTAGGCAAACTAAACCGAAAAGCCCTGCGGGACATGCTCGCGGAATAACTATTTATTACACCTCTTTGTTACAACTCTGCTGCCACGGATGACGGCAGAGGCAGCTCTCAAGATTAGGCTATTAAAACGCCCAAACCATCGCCATCAGTAAACCCCAAGCCAGCAGTGACGCCGCCATAACGGTATAGGTGACCGACATGGTGAGAACATCATCTGGGCTACGATGGCACAGAGATCTCAAACCCTGATAAACAAGGGTGCACGAGAGCACCATGGCTGCCATAACCGCTATCACACTAATTGCCACCGCGGGCACGAGCAGTGCCAGTGACGACAGCCACAGCGGCAAAGGTGCAATTGCCGCCAGCAAATAGGCGTTGTTGTAGCTGATCTCCAGTTTGTGGCTCTCTACCACGGCGTGAATCAGCCAGCCCATCACAAAGAACGTTAGCAATTCTGCAAGGAAGAGGATGGTGGTGATAAAGCGCCATTCCTTGCCTCCAAACCCGGCAATAAATTCATCGCCGTAATGGGTTCCGGCGTAGTAAAGCAGAACAGGGGGCAAAAGCGACATGGGCACCACAACGAACCATGCAAGCGTGGCTATTGATAACTCCCTGCTCTTCAGTTCTCCCCAACCTCCGTTGCTGGAAAACGGAAGTTTAAGCAAGCTTGAAACGTTCATGGTGAATCTCCTTGCTCCCTGCCAGAGACATTTGCCTCTCGGAACAGCGTCTGCAATATTATGATGACTCTTACCTACTCTTTTTAGGCGCATAACGCCTAATCGTCAATCAATTGGGATGATCTTGAGCAAGTCAAACAACAAGCGCACGCCAAAGCCCCATTCCTTTTGGCTATTTTTCCCTGCGGCAGGCCTGCTAGCAACAATTGCAGTTCCGCTGTCCGTGTGGGCCGTTTGGTCTGGCACCGGGTGGCCGGCAGGACTTCTCGGTGCCGGGCATGGCCATGAATTGATTTTCGGTTTTGCACTGGCCTTAGTAGCCGGCTACACCCTTGGGCCTCAGCCTGGGACTGTGCTTTATCCTCTTCTCGGCCTTTGGCTGGCAGCGCGGCTGAGCTGGATTCTGTTGCCACACAGTCTTCTGGCTCAACTTCTTGGGCCGGCCTTTGCTCTGGCACTTGCCTGGCATGTGGTACCGCGTTTCAGCGCGGCCAAAAAATGGCGAAACAAAATGGTCGGGCCGCTCATCCTGGTGATCTGCCTGCTTGCGGTCGGATTCTGGCTCTCTACGGCACTCGGCCTGCCTCAAACGCCGTGGCTGCCAGGCCCTTTCAAACTCATGCACTCAGCGATTATCGGGCTGCTACTGCTGATGACATTCATGGGCGGCAGGGTCATTGCGCCTGCGGTTGCGGGCACGCTGGAGAAGAAAGGCATTCCTTTGGAGGCCCGCGTTCAGCCGCGCATTGAAGGCATGCTGATTGTCATACTGGGGTGTGCGGTTTTTCTGATGGCATTTCCGGCAGCCAATCCCATCACCGGCAGCCTGATGCTAGCCACCTCGGCACTGATCACCCTGCGTACACTGCGCTGGAAACTCTGGTTATGCCCAGAGCGGCCAGATTTGCTGGTTTTAGCAGTGGGGTATATTTGGCTGGCCATTGGCGCCTTGGCTATAGGTCTGGCGCTGCTAAAGGGCACAACCCTGGCCCCTGCCCTGCACGTGATAACCATCGGCGCACTGGGCATTCTATCCACCAGCGTGATGCTTCGACTGGCATGGCAGCGAAGCCATCGCAAGCCGCCCGCTGCAAGGGAAGTTTTCCCTATCGCAGCGCTGTTGTCTGGCGCTGCCATCAGCCGATTTATGGCGGGTGAATCACCTTTCGGCGAGCCTGCACTGTTGTGGCTCTCCGCCAGCTTCTGGGCACTGGCCTATGCATGGGTAACCGTTAGGCTTCTCGTTCTCGCCAAGCACTCCAAAAACCGCAAGAAATGAGTGGCTACCTCTCCTGCGCCAACCGCGGGAGCAGCTACCTACTTGGTGATATCACTATCGCATCCCATTGAATATTAAAGACTTAAAAGCCAAATACCCTTACCGCAAAAACACCTCATAACATGTTCTTGCCTACACAATTTTTTCATTGATAAATATCATGAATGTACCCGCCCTTCACTTTGCACAATGGTGTCGAGAAGCCCAGAACCCGCGCCCAATGCGACCTAGGGCAAGCCAATCGAGGGAACATTGTTATGGCTAAAACCAATGCCGACATCGAACACTGGGATGTCGAGAATGAAGAATTCTGGGAAAAAGAAGGCAAGCACATTGCTTCCCGGAACCTGTGGATTTCCATCCCCAGCCTGCTGTTAGGGTTCGCGGTATGGTTGATGTGGGGAATGATCACCACCCAGATGCAGAATCTGGGCTTTGCATTCTCCATAGAACAGCTGTTTTCGCTCTCGGCAATCGCGGGTTTGTCTGGTGCGACCTTACGGATCCCCGCGTCGTTCATGATCAAAATCGCCGGCGGCCGCAACACCATATTTTTGACCACCGCACTGTTGATGATCCCAGCGGCAGGCACCGGTATAGCTCTGATGAACCCAGATACACCGTTCATCGTGTTCCAGGCACTGGCGCTGCTCTCCGGCATCGGTGGCGGCAACTTCGCCTGCTCCATGAGTAACATCAGCTCCTTCTACCCCAAGAGCAAGCAGGGCTATGGCCTGGGCATGAACGCCGGCCTCGGTAATTTCGGCGTAACCACCATGCAAATTCTGATTCCGCTGGTCATGACCATGGGCGTTTTCGGTTTTCTTGCAGGCGATTCAATGCAGTTGCAGAGCCCAAGCGGCACACTAATCGGCCGCATTGAGGCAGGCACCGAAACCTGGATCCAGAACGCCGGCTTTATCTGGCTGGTTTTTCTGATCCCTTTGGCATTCGCGGGCTGGTTCAGGATGAACAACCTGAAGGTTGTTACCCCTAACCCAGGCAACCCTGCATCCGCGTTCGGCAAGATACTTGGGCTTTATGGCGTTGGCATTCTCACTTCCATCGCCGGCGTCTGGGCACTGAGCATCATGAGCATGTGGCTGGCTCTGCCACTGACCATCATTCTGACCGTGGTTCTGCTGCGTCTGATTCCGGGAGATATCAAACCCAACATCAAGAATCAGTTTGCCATTTTCAGCAATAAGCACACCTGGTCCATGACCGTGCTGTATATCCTAACCTTCGGTTCGTTCATTGGCTTTTCAGCTGCCTTGCCGCTGTCTATCAGCGTCATTTTCGGCAACATGATGGACGTTGCTGCAGATGGCACAGTAACCCGCATTGTTAACCCGGATGCGCCCAGCGCACTGACCTGGGCGTGGATGGGGCCATTCGTAGGGGCCCTGATTCGCCCGGTAGGCGGCTGGATTTCTGACAAAATGGGCGGATCTATCGTTACCCAGATTATTTCTGTGGTGATGGTTGTTGCCTCAGTGGCAACCGGCTACGTCATGATGCTGGCCTACAACGCCACCGACCCAAACAGCTACTTTGCCCTGTTCCTGATTCTATTCATCGTCATGTTTGCAGCCAGCGGCGTCGGCAACGGCTCTACCTTCCGCAGCATCGGTTACATTTTTAACCAGCAGCAGAAAGGCCCAGTACTTGGCTGGACCAGCGCCATCGCCGCCTACGGCGCCTTCATTGCGCCCAAGCTTTTGGGCCAACAGATCCAGGCCGGCACTCCGGAAGTGGCCATGTATGGCTTCGCGGTGTTCTATTCGCTCTGCTTGATGGTGAATTGGTGGTTCTACCTGCGCAAAGACGCCTACATCAAGAACCCTTAATCAGATCCCTATAGCCGATATACGCCGACGGAGAGCGCCGACATTATGATCACACCAACCAAGCCACAGCAGAACCAGGCACTGGGTTTATCTACACTTGCCTTCACCATGTGCTTTGCCGTGTGGACGATCTTTTCCATCATTGGCATCCGTATCGCGGAAGATCTGGGCCTTTCCGACACCCAGCTCGGCCTGCTGATGGCCACGCCCATCCTCACTGGCTCGATCAGCCGGCTGTTCCTTGGTATCTGGACGGATCGTTACGGCGGGCGTTGGGTATTCGGCATACTCATGCTGACAACATCAGCCTGTGTTTACCTGCTGACCTTTGCCACTACCTATCCCATGCTACTGCTTGGCGCACTTGGGGTTGGCTTGGCCGGTGGCTCGTTCATCGTGGGCGTGGCCTATGCTGCCGCTTGGTTTGAACCCGCTCGCCAAGGCACTGCTTTAGGCATCTTCGGCGCGGGCAACGTCGGCGCCGCAGTAACCAACTTCGGCGCACCGTTTTTGCTGGTGGCCTTTGGCTGGGAGGCCACTGCTCAAATCTATGCGTCTGTGCTAGCGGTGATGGGCGTTGTCTTTATTGTGCTGGCAAAAGAAGACCCGGTTTCGGCTGGCCGTAAAAATGACGAGCAGCAACGCTCGTTTATGGCGCAGATGGAGCCGCTGAGAGATCTGCGGGTATGGCGCTTTGCGCTTTACTACTTTTTTGTATTCGGGGCTTTTGTGGCTCTGGCCCTGTGGCTGCCACACTATCTGATTGGCGTTTACGGCCTGGATATTAGAACTGCCGGCATGATCGCCGCGCTCTACACCATTCCTGCCTCCGTGTTCCGCATTCTTGGTGGCTGGATGTCTGACCGCTTCGGCGCGCGGCGCGTGATGTACTGGACGTTTATCGCGTCGGTTATCTGCACCTTCCTGCTGAGCTACCCGCCCACAGATTACGTGGTACATGGCATAGACGGTGATGTTCGTTTCACTCTGGAAACGAGCCTGCCGGTATTCGTGGCGCTCATTTTCACCCTGGGTTTTTTCATGTCTCTCGGTAAAGCGGCCGTTTACAAACACATACCCGTGTATTATCCCATGCATGTGGGTGCGGTTGGCGGCGTAGTCGGCATGATTGGCGGGCTCGGCGGGTTTATCCTGCCACTGACCTTCGGTATTCTGAATGATCTCACGGGCATCTGGCAGAGCAGCTTTATGCTGATGTTCGTGATTGCCGCAGCCGCACTGGCTTGGATGCATTACGCCATTCGTTCAGCCGAGCGCGTCGAGTGGGCCGCAAATCAGGAGCAGACAGACCTGCCTGAACTGGCATCGCCCCAGCTGTTCTATCCGTTAAATCGGAAGCAAAATTAGGGCAGCGACAACGGCTCACCATCATAAAGATCAGGTGAGCCGGGTACCGTGGTTAGAATAGGCCAGGTTTCGCCATAGCCAGGTGGAAGATGGCTGACACCTGAACCAAAGCCAGAACAGCTGCAACAACACGAACCGGGCGTGATACGGTGACCTTCAAAGCAAAGAGCCCGGCTGCTATATAGCCCAGCAACAAGAAGATTTTAGCCAGCAACCAGCCTTGGGTGAGCGGGTTCCAACCCCCAACAAACAGCAGGCTGATGGCGGCAATCAGCAACACGGTGTCGTTAGCGTGGGGTATCCAACGTAGCGGAGTCTGGCGCCAACTGGGCCTTCCCACTGCGTCCAGCAATAATCGTAGCACGAACAGCACAACCGTAAGATAAGCGGTGGTCATGTGGAGATGTTTCAGGATCACGTATATGCTCATAGATCATTCCATTGTGAATCAAAAAGATAGCGGCATTGTACGCAAAGATACTCCCTACCAGGTATGTTATTTCCACCCGCAGACGTTTAACATATACTTAACATATATGTATTAGCAGGAACCAACATGCAGTCTATTCCCACATCCGCTAAAGCCGACTCCGCCAGTGTCAGTCAGCTTTTCAGCTATCCATTCCGAATTTTCTTTCTATCCATGACCTTACTGGCGCTTCTGGCGCTCCCCCTCTGGGTTTTGCAGGTAACCGGTGTAATCAATATGCCACTGGCCATGCCAGGGCTATTCTGGCACCAACACGAGATGCTGTTCGGCTTTCTGTCCGCAGCTATCGCGGGGTTTTTGCTGACCGCTGTATGCGTATGGACTCAAACTGAACGCACTCATGGCTTCCGGCTTGTGCTGCTATGGGGTGTATGGCTGGCCGGGCGACTGCTTCTTGCCTTCGGTGCGGATTTGCCAGACTGGCTGGTTCAAGGCTTCAACCTGGCCTTCTTGCCGTTGGTGATGCTAGATGCTGGGTGGCGTATCTGGCATGCCAAGCAAAAACGTCAGCTTATGATTCTCGTCGTCCTGGGCCTTCTGTGGCTGATGCAGATAGGGTTTGTTACCCGCTTGGATATGGCATTCAGCCATGGAGCGTTGATTATTGCCATGGCGCTGATCAGTATTGTTGGCGGGCGCATCACTCCAGCATTCACAACCGGCTGGCTGCGCCAGCAAGGATTGGATCCCAACGCCGTAAAAACCATCCCAGCGCTGGATATGGCTACCTTGTTTTCCATGATCCTACTTACCGCATCGCTGGTTACCGGCTGGCAAACGCTTACCGGTATTCTGGCGCTTGTTGCCGGTACACTTATGCTGGTTCGCCTGGCTAACTGGAAAGGCTGGCTGGCGCACAAGGAGCCATTGTTGTGGGTTCTGCACCTATCTATTCTCTGGGTGCCCATTGCCCTGTACCTCCTGGCAGGCACTCTGTTTGCTGGTTGGCCGTCCAACGCTTGGAGCCACGCGGCGGGCACAGGCGCCGTTAGCTGCCTCATTTTGGGCGTCATAGCCCGGGTGACCCTAGGCCACACCGGCCGGCCTTTGGTGCTACCCAAAGGTATGATTGCTGCGTTTATTGCCATTCAACTTGCCGCTGTCGTCCGCGTACTTACCGCGTTCGATGTCATCCCTTGGCACCCGGGGATTGGCAGCAGCAGCCTGCTCTGGATTTTCGCCTACGGCATGTTTTTGGTGCGCTACACAAAAATACTCGCCAGCCCCCGGCCAGACGGCCGCGTTGGTTGAAAACGTAAATTATCCACTAAAGGTCAATAGCGACTCGCGAAAAAACAGCTAAAATATCAGTGAATCATTCTGTAACAGAGACAATGGCACTATGAACCCGGATCATTTTGACAAAGAAGACCTGATTAAATGCGGTCATGGCAAACTTTTCCCGGGCGCCACACGGCTGCCCATAGATGAGATGTTGATGGTTGACCGTGTCACGCACGTAGGCACGGACGACGGCCTTTACGGCAAGGGCAGCCTGGTGGCAGAACTGGATATCAACCCGGATCTTTGGTTTTTCAAAGTGCACTTTGTGGATGATCCCGTCATGCCCGGTTGCCTTGGCCTTGATGCGATGTGGCAACTGGTGGGCTTTTACCTAGCGTGGGGCGGCAGCGAGGGCAAAGGCCGCGCTCTGGGCGCCGGTGAAGTGAAATTCACCGGCCAGGTTCTGCCTACCAACAAAATAGTACGCTACCAACTCGACATCAAGCGTGTGATCAGGCGTAAACTTACGCTGGCCATTGCCGACGGACGTATGGAAGTGGATGGCAAAGAAATCTACACGGCCAAAGACCTACGGGTTGGCGTATTCTCTTCCACCGATGATTTTTAGGAGTTAGCAAGATGCGGCGTGTTGTTATCACCGGTATGGGGATTATCTCCAGCCTCGGAACCAATCAAAAAAAAGTAACCCGCTCCTTGAAGGAGTCTTTGCCTGGTATCGGCTTCAGCGAAGAGGCCCGCGATAATGGTTTGCGCAGCCAGGTTTGCGGCCAAATCAATCTGGATCTACCAGCACTGATTAACCGCAAGCTTTTGCGCTTTATGTGTCCTGCGGCCGCCTACGCGTACCTCGCAGCCTGCGAGGCTATTGAGCAGGCAGGGTTAACCGAAGAGCACCTCACCGCGAACAGCACGGGCGCTGTTTTCGGCACCGGCGGCGCATCCACGGTCGAACTGATGGACGCCATCGATACCCATCGGGAAAAAGGCATTCGTCGGGTTGGCCCTTATCGAGTGCCCCGCACCATGGGCAGTGCCATCAACGCATCTATCACCACAGCATTTGGCATTACCGGCATCAACTACGGCATTACCTCAGCCTGTGCCACCAGCGCCCACGCCATTGGCCATGCAGCCGACCAGATCGCCCTTGGTCGCCAAGATGTGATGCTTGCCGGCGGCGGCGAGGATATCCACTGGACGCTGAGCCTTTTGTTTGACGCCATGGGCGCGCTCTCAACCAAATATAACGACACCCCGGAATCGGCATCGCGCACCTACGATAAAGATCGTGACGGGTTTGTTATCTCCGGCGGCGGCGGCACTCTGGTGCTCGAAGCCTTGGAGCATGCGGAAGCCCGTGGGGCGACCATTCTTGCGGAACTGGTTGGCTTTGGCGCTACATCAGACGGCGGTGACATGGTTGCGCCCAGTGGCGAAGGCGCAGTTCGCTGCATGCAACAGGCCATGAAAAACCTGGATGGCGAGATCAGCTACATTAATACCCACGGTACCAGCACGCCTGCCGGCGATGTTACGGAACTAAAGGCACTGAAGCAGACCTTTGGCGACAAGATTCCGCCATTGAGCTCTACCAAGCCTCTTTGTGGCCACGCCTTAGGCGCAGCCGGTGTTCATGAAGCCATCTACAGCATGATCATGCAGCGGGAAGGCTTTATTGCTCCATCAGCCAATATCCAGAACTTGGATGAAGGCGCTGAAGGCTACCCGATTGTGCGCGAACGGCTAGATAACCAGAAGCTGGATCTAGTCATGAGCAACAGCTTTGGTTTCGGTGGCACCAACGCAACACTGGTGTTCAAGAAGCACTAACGCTGCTCAGGAAAGCCGAACAGAGCGATATTCAGCCGGGGATGTCCCCATCCAGCGCTTAAATGCCCGGCTAAATGCGCTTAGCTCTGAAAACCCAAGCTGTTCGGCTATTTCTACCAACGGCTTGGTTTTATCCTGCATGTAAGTCAGCGCCTGCTTACGGCGCACATCTTCTAGCAGACGGGCAAAGGTTAACCCCTCCCGTTTTAGTTTCTTGTGAAGCGTGTACCGGCTCATGTGTAACTGTGACGCCACCACTTCAACGCCCACCTTGCCACGGGCAAGCTGAATGCTGATCAGTGAACTCACCTTGTTACTCAATGAAACCCGCACCGCCTCTGGGCCCAGAGGCTCTATTTCCATCCTCGATTCTCCTTATTTATGAACACTGACCCAAGCAGTCTTGATCTACAGCGTACACATGTTAGCTGAAAACAATCAATAAGACGTTTGAGCAGGGTCAAGGGAAAGTTCATTAGCTTACGGCAAAATAGCCAGCTACTGACTTACCCGGAGCCCCCATGAATATCCCAGAACTGCTGGCACCTGCCGGCACCCCAGAGCACCTTGAAACCGCATTCGCCTATGGCGCAGATGCTGTCTATGCCGGCCAACCACGCTACTCTTTACGGGTGCGTAACAACAGTTTCAAAGATACTGCCACTCTGGGCGCAGGCATTGAACGAGCCCACGCTCTGGGCAAGCAGTTCTATCTGGTTTCCAACATAGCACCCCATAATGACAAAGTGCGCTCCTACTTGAGAGACTTGGAGCCGGTACTGGAATACAAACCAGACGCGCTGATCATGTCAGACCCAGGCTTGATCATGCTGGTGCGGGAGAAGTGGCCGGATCAACCTATTCACCTGTCGGTGCAGGCCAACGCCGTAAACTGGGCAACCGTGGAATTCTGGCGGCGCCAAGGTATCAGCCGGGTGATCCTGTCTCGGGAGCTCGCGTTGGGTGAAATCCGCGACATCCGCGAGCGCGTTCCGCAAATGGAGCTGGAGGTGTTCGTTCACGGCGCATTGTGCATGGCCTATTCCGGGCGCTGCCTGCTCTCCGGCTACATGAATCACCGGGACGCAAACCAAGGCGCCTGCACCAATGCCTGTCGCTGGAACTACAAAGAAGTTCAGCACACCCACGATCACACGGGCGACCTGATTGCCACATCAGCCCAAAGCGGTGTGCAAAGCTACGAGCCAAAAGAAATCCTGCTGGAAGAACCCAACCGCCCGGGCAGCTATATCCCCGCTTATGAAGATGAGCACGGCACCTACATTATGAACTCCCGGGATCTGCGGGCCGTGCAGCATGTGGCCGAGCTCGCAGCCATGGGCGTGCACTCCCTGAAAATTGAGGGGCGCACAAAAAGCACCTATTACGTGGCCCGCACTACCCAGATCTATCGCCGGGCTATTGATCAGGCCGCACAAGGCAAAGCCTTCGACATGGGCCTAATGAACGAACTGGAAGCGCTGTCCAACCGTGGCTACACCGAAGGCTTTCTGCGCCGCCACATGCCTCAGGAATACCAGACCTACGAAAGAGGTTCATCCTACTTGGGCACTCAGCAGGTGGTGGGCACCATCACCCATGACGACGGCCAATGGCTCACCATCGACGTGAAAAACAAGTTTGCCCCAGGCGACCAACTTGAACTGATCACACCCTCCGGCAATCTCCTATTTTCGATACCGGTTATAGAAAACCGCAGCGGCGTAGCTATGGCGTGCGCGCCCGGCAGCGGCCATATCGTTCGTATCCCTCGCCCGCCTCAAACGCCCAGTGCGCTGGAACACAGTTATCTGACCCGCATTCTGCCCTCACAAGCCTGAAGCTTCGCCGCGCTTTAAGCTCCGTATAAACTCTTATCTTTGCCGCTCCGCGCCCGCCAGGCTTAGCCTCTGGCGGGTGTATTACGCTATAATTGGTTTTCCCCCAATTTAATACCTGACTAATTTAGTCTGGTATTGTACAATTCCGAATCAGAAGCATTAGATTAGCCCCCGCAACCCACCTAAGTTGCCGGCAAACCAACGGGCCTCAGAGCCCGCGATGAGAGCATACGGAGCGACGATCATGGCGACCACCGAACAAGAGGTGAACGAACTGATCAAACGGGAATACGAGCACGGTTTCGTAACAGAAATCGAAGTTGATACGTTCGAACCCGGTTTGAATGAAGACGTTATCGCCCGCCTTTCTGAAATTAAGAAAGAGCCGGAATTCATGCTGGAATGGCGCCTGAAAGCCTATCGTAACTGGCTAGAGATGAAAGAGCCCGATTGGGCACACTTGGGCTACACAAAAGTCGACTACGACTCGATTTCCTACTATTCCGCGCCCAAGCGTAAAGAAGACATGCCCCAGAGCCTCGATGACGTAGATCCCGAGCTGCTGAAAACCTATGAGAGGCTGGGCATCCCCTTGCACGAGCATGCACAGCTCGCTGGCGTGGCAGTGGACGCAGTATTTGACTCCGTCTCGGTAGCCACCACCTTCAAGGAGCCGCTGGCGAAAGCAGGCGTTATTTTCTGCTCAATCTCAGAAGCGGTGCGCGACTACCCGGAGTTGGTTCAGAAATACCTCGGATCCGTTGTGCCCCACACAGATAACTTCTTTGCTGGGCTTAACGCCGCAGTCTTCTCCGACGGCACCTTCGTTTACGTTCCCAAAGGCGTTCGCTGCCCCATGGAACTGTCCACGTATTTCCGCATCAACGCGGCAAACACCGGCCAGTTCGAGCGCACGCTGATCATTGCCGACGAAGGCAGCTATGTTAGCTACCTGGAAGGCTGCACCGCCCCCATGCGCGACGAAAACCAGCTGCACGCAGCGGTCGTCGAGCTGGTTGCACTGGACGACGCCCAGATCAAGTACTCCACAGTACAGAACTGGTACCCGGGCGATGAAAATGGCAAAGGCGGCATCTTCAACTTCGTCACCAAGCGCGCAGCCTGCATCGGCAAGAACTCTAAAGTTTCCTGGACTCAGGTGGAGACGGGTTCTGCGATTACTTGGAAATACCCGAGCTGCATTCTGCGTGGCGAGAACAGTGTCGGTGAGTTCTACTCAGTAGCACTTACCCACAACTACCAGCAGGCTGACACCGGCACCAAGATGATTCATCTGGGCAAAAACACCTCCAGCACCATCATCGCCAAGGGTATTTCAGCCGGTAAAAGTTCAAACGTCTATCGTGGTCTGGTCAAATTCGGCCCGCGTGCAGAAGGTGCGCGTAATTTCACCCAGTGTGACTCGCTATTAATCGGCGACCGCTGCGGTGCGCACACCTTCCCGTACATTGAGAGCCTGAATAAAACCGCGATTGTTGAACACGAGGCGACCACGTCAAAGGTCAGTGACGAGCAAATGTTCCTTTGCCGTCAACGTGGCATCAATCCGGAGCAGGCCGTTTCCATGATCGTGAACGGTTTCTGTAAAGAAGTTTTCAAGGAACTTCCCATGGAGTTTGCGGTTGAAGCCGGCAAGCTTCTGGAAGTCAGCCTAGAGGGTTCTGTCGGCTAATACGGCACGAACCCAAAGTATCGCGCAAGCAACCAGAATTCAGACGGATAAAATAGAGAGAAGCCAACAAATGCTGAGCATCAAAGACCTGCACGCATCCGTTGAGGGAAAAGAGATCCTCAAGGGCATCAACCTGGAGATCAAGGCTGGGGAAGTACATGCCATTATGGGCCCGAACGGCTCGGGTAAAAGTACGCTCGCCCAGGTGCTCGCAGGTAACGACGCATTTGAAGTTACCTCAGGTGACGTCACGTTGAACGGTGAAAACCTGCTTGAAAAAGAAACCGAAGCGCGGGCGCGCGACGGTGTATTTCTGGCATTTCAGTACCCGGTAGAGATTCCGGGCGTTAGTAACCTGCAGTTCATGCGTACCGCGGTGAACTCCATGCGCCATCATAGAGGCGAGCCGGAAATGAACGCGGCTGAGTTTATGAAGCTGGCCCGTGAAGTATCAAAGCAGGTGGATCTGGACCCTGCGTTCCTCAAGCGCGGCGTAAACGAAGGTTTCTCCGGCGGCGAGAAAAAGCGCAATGAAATCATGCAGGCATTGATGCTGCAACCGAAGCTGGCCATTCTGGACGAAACCGACTCCGGGCTGGACATCGACGCTTTGAAGGTAGTTGCAGATGGCGTTAACGCCCTGCGTGCCGAAGACCGTGGCATCCTGATGATAACTCACTACCAGCGCCTGCTCGATCACATTGTGCCGGATTACGTGCACGTTCTGGCCGGTGGTCAGATTGTGAAATCCGGCGGCCCCGAGCTGGCCCTGGAGCTGGAAGAGCGCGGTTATGGCTGGCTTGGCATTAATGATGAAGCAACTGCAGCCAGCTCAGCCAACTAAGGAGATCGCGGAATGAAACCAGCACCCACTCTTTCCACCGCGTTTCTGCACCCGGCTGGCCAGGCGCTACCAGAACCACTGCTCGCTCTGCGCAAGCAGCGCGGTGCCGCCCTGGTAGATATGCCACTGCCAACGCGTAAAACGGAAAACTGGAAGTATTCCAGCAAGTACCTGAAACTGACCGACGAGATGGCCATCTCACTGCCCACTGCCGGCAAAACCGGCAGCGCATTGGCGGTTCCCGGCTACAAGGTGGTTTTTAACAACGGCGTTATGATGCCGGAAGCCAGCGAGTATCCGGATCTGAACAACATTCTTATCCAGCGCTTCGGCGATCTATCCGACGCAGAAGCCAGCGACCTGGCCGAGCGCCTGGACAGCACCCTAAACAGCAAAGCCGTGCAACTGGCTGGCCTGAACTCGGCCCGCTTTGAAGATGGCCTGGTAATTCGGCTGAAGCCGGATGCGGTTCTTGATCAACCATTGTTTGTCATCCATGAGGTGACAGCAGATGCCAGTGGCTCTGCCTTCCCACGGATTTTTGTGGACGCCGGCCGCAACAGCCAGATGACTCTGGTTGAGGAATATATTTCCAGCGGCCAAGAAGCGGTTATGGTGAACTCCGTAACCGAATTCACTCTTGCTGAAGGCGCGAATGTTACCAACGTCCGTTTAAGCATGGGCGGTGAAAACGTTCAACACATAGGTGCCACGGGCGTACTGCAGCAGCGCAGCTCCCGCTTTGAGAGCCACTGCGTGGGCTTTGGCGGCCCCCTTCGCCGCCACGATCTACAAGTACGACTAGAAGGCGAAGGCGCTGAGTGCAAGCTTAACGGCGTAGTTGTTACCCAAGGCACGCAGCATTACGACAACCACACCATCATCGAACATGTGGCGGCCCACTGCGACAGCGAAGAAACCTATCGCAACATTGCCGCGGACAAGTCACACGCGGTGTTCAACGGCCGGATTCATATTCACCAGGACGCCCAAAAGTCCAACGCGAATATGAACAACAAGAACCTGCTGCTCTCTACCGGTGCGGAAATCGACACCAAGCCCGAGCTTGAAATCTACGCAGATGACGTCAAGTGCGCCCACGGCGCAACCATCGGTCAGCTCGACGAAGAATCGCTGTTCTACTTGGTCTCACGGGGCATTGGTCGCCGAGAAGCCAACGTACTGCTGACCATGGCATTCATCAACGAGCTGGTAGTACAGATTCCGGTGGAAGCCGTAAGAGATACGGTGCAAACGCGCCTGAACCAGTTCTTTGACCAAGCATTCGAGGAGGCCTGACCGGTATGAACGACCTGTCCATGGCAATTACAGCTACTCAGAAGGCGTTTGATGTACAAGCCATTCGCCGGGATTTCCCCATCCTGTCTCAGCAGGTAAATGGAAAACCGCTGGTGTATCTGGATAACGGCGCGTCGGCCCAAAAGCCGTCCGTTGTTCTGGATGCCATGGATCGCTATTACCGGGAAATACACTCCAACGTACACCGGGGCGCCCACACCCTAGGCGACCGGGCAACAGCAGCGTTTGAAGGCGCACGGGAAACCGTTCGCAGCTTTCTGAACGCCGGCAGCACCCAGGAAATCATCTGGACCAAGGGCACCACTGAGGCTATCAACCTGGTAGCAAATGGTCTGGCGCCACGCCTAAAAGTCGGTGACGAAATTCTGGTGAGCCACATGGAGCACCACGCCAACATCGTGCCCTGGCAGATGATCGCCGAGCGTACAGGCGCTAAGGTGGTGCCGATTCAGGTCACCCCAGAAGGCGAGCTAGACATGGAATCGTTCAACAGCCTGCTGAGTGATCGCACCCGCGTTCTTGCTGTCACCCACGTCTCCAACGTACTGGGCACTATCAACCCGGTTGCAGACATGATGAGCCAGGCAAAAGCTCGCGGCATCACCACCCTACTTGATGGCGCCCAGGCAGTACCGCACTTTCAACCAGATGTGCAGGCGCTGGATTGCGACTTTTACGTGTTCTCGTCCCACAAGCTATTCGGCCCAACCGGCATTGGCGTACTTTACGGCAAAGCCGCGTTGCTGGAAGACATGCCTCCGTACCAAGGCGGCGGCGAGATGATTGAGCGGGTCTCTTTTGAGGGCACAACGTGGAACACCCTGCCCTATAAATTTGAGGCAGGCACACCGGCTATCGCCGAAGCGATAGGCCTTGGTGCCGCTATCGACTACCTGAACCGCCTCGACAGAACGGCTATAGAAGCGGCAGAAAACGCCTTGCTGGAGCGCGCCAACCAACTGGTTGAAACCGTCCCTGGCATGAGCATTATTGGTACCGCAAAGCACAAAGTGCCTGTGATGTCCTTTAAAATCGATGGCTTGCACCCCAGTGACATAGGGACTTTACTGGATCAGCAAGGGATCGCTATTCGCACCGGCCATCACTGCGCAATGCCACTGATGGATTTCTACGGAGTTCCCGGTACAGCCCGGGCCTCCTTTGCGTTCTACAATACACTGGATGAGGTGGATCAATTGTTTACCGCCTTACAGAAAGTCCAGCGCCTATTTGCCTGATGGAGGATACCCCATGACAGCCGAAGTCTTCACACCGATCCTCGGCGTCACCATGACGCCAAACGCCGTCAAGCACGTGCGCAAGCAACTCGACAAAGCATCGGATGCCAAAGGCATTCGGTTAGCAATTAGAAAAAGCGGATGCTCCGGCTTCAAATACGAAACCCAATGGGTTGATGAAGCCCTAGCAGACGACAGAGTGTTTCACATTGATGGCGTTGACGTGTTTGTGAAAGAGGAACACCTATCCATGGTGAACGGCATAGAGATCGACTTCGTTACCGAAGGCGTCAACTCCATGTTCCTGTTCCGCAATCCCAACGCTACCGCCGAGTGCGGGTGCGGCGAGAGCTTTACCGTAACCTAATTCCGCCCCCCTCTCCCCGGCCCTCTCCCGCGAGGGGAGAGGGCGTAAACAAACTCAAGCCCTCGTAGTCTAGAGGCAGACTCCACTCAGGGGTTGGCATCTTTAGCCCCTCTCCCCTCGCGGGAGAGGGGGAAAGGCACCAATTGAGGTTTAATTAGGCATGCAAGAACGTGAAGTCGTCCTGACCAAACGCGAGGTGGAAGCCCGCCTTGTTCCAACCGGAACAGAGATCATGATTCCGGTAGATAGCTTTGTAACCATCACACAGTCACTGGGTGGCACGTTTACCGTTGCGGTTAATGGCAACCTTTGTCGCATCGAAGGTCACAACGCCGACGCCCTGGGCAAGAAGCCACTTGAAAGCAGCTTCGAGACGCCCGCCGACGGAACCATCAACGAAAACCAGGTATGGGAAGCCGTACGCAACTGCTACGACCCGGAGATTCCGGTTAACGTGGTAGATCTGGGTTTGATTTACGAGTGCCGAATCGAAAACGGCACCCCAGAAGGCAATCACATCTTTATTCTGATGACCCTCACCGCCGCCGGTTGTGGCATGGGCCCCGTCATTGCAGATGACGTGAAGACCAAAGTAGAGCACCTACCCAACGTGGACAAGGTAACCGTAGAGCTAACGTTTGATCCGCCCTGGAACAACGACATGCTCACCGACGAAGCCAAGCTAGAATTGGGAATGTTGTAAATGCCAGCTACTGAACAAGACTTTCTGGACAACCCGCTAGGAACAAACCCATCTTTAGAAGACGTACTAGACGGCTTCGAATTTTTGGACGACTGGGAAGATCGGTACGCGTTTATTATTGATCTTGGCAAGCAGTTACCGGCTTTTCCAGACGATGCTCGGATTGAAGAGAACTACGTTCACGGCTGCCAAAGCCAGGTGTGGGTGATTTCTCACTTCGATGAAGCCAGCGGCAAGCTCTACTTACTGATAGATTCCGACGCCATTATCGTGCGCGGTCTTGCGGCGATGATCACCATTGCACTGAATGGCAGAACCCCAAGAGATTTGCTGGCAACAGATATCGATGAGTTGTTTGAACGGCTGGATCTGTTCCGCCACATCTCCCCTACCCGCGGCAACGGTTTGCGCTCCATGGTGGGGAAGATACGGGATATTGCGGCGGCTGAAATAGAAGCCTGAGACTCCTTTACGCGTTGTTAGTAGATAACGGCGTAGTCGCCTTTCTGGATATTGATATGGGAGCCGAGTTTCGGCATCCAAGCCCTTGCAGAATCCAGTGACAGGCTGTGAATGTGCAACTCTACATCCGTATCCCAAAGCTGCGCCGGCTCATCGGGCCGCGCCAACACGCTCTCAGCCCGCACAAGGTGCATTATTGCACCAGGCAACAGCCCAGATGGCGTTCCTACATCCAGCAGTAGATCTTTCCCGATAACCTCGGTTATCGGAACAAGCATCGGTTGGCAATCAAGCTGGGCAATCACATCTGACGTCATATCTCCCAACACCTTTTCCACAGCCTGCCCGTATGCAGTCTCAAAAAACCGGGAAGATCCAAAACTTATCTGATTATTGCGGGAAACGTCCCAGCGGCCAGATCCGGAATATCGCTTTTCCATAACAACTTGCCCGGTATAGCCATCGTGCACAATCATATCCAGCTCAAAATTTCGGTTAGTATCAGCGCTGAATAATGCTCGCTTAACCTTTGATCCGTAATCTGTACTCCAAGCGCTGGGATCGTTTACACCAACGTCACGGATAACCCCAGACATCACAAACTGAGCCCCCATCTCGCGACTAACCGCAGAGTATTTACCGAGTTTGTTACTAGACCCAACCATCATTGTCGGGGCCTTGGTAAGACTCGCGAACATCTGCAACTGTGGCGCAGAGAAAGCCTGCACTTGTTCTGATTGCTCAAACCGCTGATAGAGCGACGTGGAAACAGCTTTGCCCACCTCCCTCAAACCACCGAAAACCGATTGCCCAGGGTGTTCAAGAGGAAAACCGGCGATGGCCAGCTTTTTCCGATACCTAGGCGCATCTGCACTTGGGCAAAGTGAGTTGGGCTCAAAAACCTCGGTTTCCTGCTCTTGGCGGATAATTTTTGCATAGGCATCAAGCTTATTCTGAGTGCGCCCTACCTCCTTGGTTATTACCAAATTAACCGGCTCGCGCTTCACTTCCTTCGGCTCTTCTGCTTTCTCAACCTCAGCGCGTTCAACAGTCGGCTTCTGCCCCTGGGCTGAAGCCTGCCCTGCAAGCAGAGCGATACATAAGCTCGAAACGAGAGCCAAGCCTCGGCGCACCGAGAAAGCAGCAGACCCGCTTTTCAACATGAGCAATTCTCCACCTACAAAAAATCAGACAAGATTCTGAAAACTTATCGTAAAACGAAATAACATGGAAATTTCATGCCAGCTTTGGCAATTCGCCCATCAACGCTCGCCAGCGCCCTGGCTTGTGCACCAGCGCATCTATAACAGTACCAAGCAAGCGGCAACACTCTGCCGGTTTGCTGGCATCGGTTTCCCGAACGATGCAGCACGCAAAATCTGCATTCCTGACCCTCAGTGTCCCGATACCGAAAACATGCCCGTTTACATTTCAAAAACAAACCGTTACCGCATATGTCATGTTCAAGTACGAATATTGCTCTAACCTTCCACCTACTTAATAATTCCGCAACACACACTTTTGCGTAGGTATCCGAATGCATCAATATCGCTTGTCGAGACTGTTCATTGCCGTGGGCTTATCCGTTGCCGCCACGTCCGCGCTTGCCAGCCCCCAGGCGTTTATGTCTTCGCGCTCATTTGCCATGGGTGGGACTGGTGTGGCCGTTGCTCATCCTTCGTCTGCCACTTCTGCAAACCCGGCCATGATGGCTGCTAATCACCATTCGTGGTCGGACGATTTTGGCCTTGCGCTGCCTTCTATTAACGCACGGGTTGCGGATGAGGAGGAGGCGATTGATCAGGTTGATGATATTCAGGATGTTATCGATGGACTGGAATCCGGGGTTTCAAACTTCGATCCGATCACGGATAGCCCCCAGAGCATTCAGAATGATGCAGCTACTCTGCGCGACCGCTTAAAAGCATTTGATGACGATACGATGCGGGCCAACATCGGGTTAGGCCTCAGTTTTGCGGTACCAGGTAAATCGCTTGCCGTTGGTGCATTCAGCAACGCCAACCTTACAGTCACAGTTCGCGGCGATGTGTCAGATGCTGACACGAAAGCTCTGGATGATATCTCCACTGCAACTTCAGCCGCGGACGTAGAGACAGAAGTTAACAAGATAAAAAATGGTGACGGCAGCCTAGCGCTTACCTCAAAAGGGAAAATTTTGGCCTCAGCTGTTATTGAGGCAGGCATCAGTTTTGCTCACGCGCTAGAACTAAATAACGGCGACACCCTTCAGCTGGGATTTTCTCCAAAATACGTCCAACTACAAACCTTTCAGTACACGGAAAGTATTTCCGGCTTCGAGGACGACGAGTTCGATGGCGATGAATATCAAACCGAAAAGAGCGGCTTCAACCTGGACATAGGTGCCGCTTACGCCTTTGGCGACGAGAAGCAGTGGAATGCCGGCATCGCGGTTAAAAACCTCATCCCGATGGAGCTGGACTCAGCTCAGAGCAAAATAGGGGAAGAAAAACGCACCCTCAAGCTCAACCCCATGGCAACGGTCGGCATTGCACACAAGAGTTCGTACCACGTTGTTACCGCCGAACTTGATCTCACCAAAAAAGAAGCCTTCGGTTTTGAAGACGATACCCAGTGGCTTGCCGTAGGCGCTGAGTTTGATGCCTGGCGCTATGCCCAGATTCGTGTGGGTGCTCGTTACAACCTGGCCAGCAACGATGACAACGATGGCATTGCAGAAGAAACTCAGTTTACCGCGGGCTTTGGCCTGAACCTGTTTGGCGCACGCTTTGATCTCGGCGCTTTGATCAGTGATGCCGATATGGGCGTAGCCTTGGAGTTAGGCGCGGCGTTCTGATTTATCTATAGGTATCGTTTATAGGGTCAGGCGAACGCTTCAGAGTAACGAAGTTTGCCTGACCCGCCCGGGAAACGGATAATTCCCGGACACTTCTTAGAAAGGAACCCTACCCTTCATGCAAACCTATCTGGTTGGCGGCGCCGTTCGCGATAAATTACTGGGCCTGAGAGTCGAAGACCGAGACTGGGTGGTGGTTGGCGCAACCCCGGAACAAATGCTTGCCAAGGGCTTTACCCAGGTAGGGTCAGACTTCCCCGTATTCCTGCACCCGAAAACCCACGAGGAATACGCCCTCGCCCGCACCGAACGCAAACAGGGGCATGGCTATCACGGCTTCAGCGTTTACAGCGCCCCAGATGTCACCCTTGAAGAAGACCTACTTCGCCGCGATCTCACCATAAACGCCATGGCGCGCTCGGAACAAGGTGAGCTAACCGACCCTTTTAATGGCCAAAAAGACCTTGAAGCGCGAGAGCTGAGGCACGTGTCGGATGCTTTCAAAGAAGACCCCCTGCGCATTCTAAGAACGGCCCGCTTCGCTGCCCGATTTCAACCTTTAGGTTTTAGTGTTTGCGCAGAAACCATGACCTTGATGCGCTCTATGGTAGCCGAGGATGAAGTGGAACATCTTGTTCCCGAGCGGGTGTGGCAGGAGATTCAGCGGGCGATCCATGAATTGTCCCCTTGTACGTTTTTTCAGGTGCTACAGGACTGCGAGGCTCTCGCGGTGCTGATTCCCGAACTCACTCCCGATGCACATTTCAATGCCGCCACGGATGCACTGCAACGTGTTCACGCCCTCGAAGGCTCAACGGCAGAACGCTTTGCCGCACTGCTCTGCTCCCTCGATGAGCCTGCCTGCATCGCAAGAGCCAAAGCTCTGAAAGCACCCAATGATTGCCAGCAACTTGCACGGTTGGCTGCGGCTTCTATTCCTGTAATCAGACGGCTGAACCCCATGCAACCGAATGCAGACATACTGCTTGAGTTGCTGGAAAAGGCCGATATATGGCGGCGGCCAGAGCGCTTCTCTCAGCTGGTCAATGTGCTTGAGTGCACTCTCACAAGCGGTGATCAGGCAAAGTTGGAGCCGCTCAAGATGGCCGCAGATGCCGCCTCTGGCGTTGACCCTCAGGCACTGATCAAACAAGGCTTTTCAGGTAAAGAGCTGGGCGGCGCAATCCGAGCAGAACGTTTGGCGCGTATCGCTCAAGCAGTCTGCCGTTAACGTAGAATTTATCCTGTGCTTTTGCCGGTTCGGCCTTTGGGGCTACAATGCTCGCAGCTTTTTATTCTGTGAGGGCTCAGCCTAGCTTTGCTGCCCGAAACAGCACAATCATTTAATCGGAGAGTTTCCATGCGTGATGTCGTTATTGTTGCTGCCAAACGTACTGCTATTGGCGCGTTTGGCGGAGGCCTTTCTAGCCTTCGTGCGGATCAGCTTGGCTCCGCCGTTATCAAAGCCCTACTGGAAGAGACCGGAATTGCCGGCGATCAAATTAGCGAAGT
Source organism: Marinobacter sp. LV10R510-11A (assembly GCF_900215155.1). Taxonomy (NCBI): domain Bacteria; kingdom Pseudomonadati; phylum Pseudomonadota; class Gammaproteobacteria; order Pseudomonadales; family Marinobacteraceae; genus Marinobacter; species Marinobacter sp. LV10R510-11A. The sequence goes on along the minus strand of NZ_LT907980.1, from coordinate 3,852,134 downwards.
GGTGCTCGGCCAGGTTCTAACCGCAGGCTCTGGCCAAAACCCAGCGCGCCAATCCTCTATCAATGCCGGCATCCCGGCTTCTGTGCCAGCTATGACCATCAACAAAGTGTGTGGCTCTGGCCTCAAGGCGGTTCACATGGCGGTTCAGGCGATTCGCTGTGGCGATGCCGAAATGATTATTGCCGGTGGCCAGGAAAACATGAGCCAAGCACCCCACGTTCTGCCCAACAGCCGCAATGGCCAGCGTATGGGCAACTGGACAATGATCGACACCATGGTTACCGACGGTCTATGGGATGCCTTCAACGATTACCACATGGGCGTGACCGCCGAGAATATTGCCGAGAAGTACGGCATCAACCGTGAAGAACAGGATGAATTTGCAGCGGCATCCCAGCAAAAAGCCGTTGCCGCCCGTGAGGCTGGGCGCTTCGATGGCGAAATAGTGCCGGTGTCTATCCCCCAGCGTAAGGGTGAGCCGGTAGTTGTCAGCAAAGACGAAGGACCCCGTGATGGCGTAACGGCTGAAGGCCTCGGCAAGCTGCGCCCTGCTTTCAAGAAAGACGGCACAGTAACCGCAGGTAACGCTTCATCTCTTAACGATGGTGCAGCAGCCGTTATGGTGTGCAGCGCTGAGAAAGCCAAAGAGTTGGGCCTGACCCCGCTGGCCACTATCAAGGCTCACGCCAATGCCGGCGTCGACCCCAGCATTATGGGCACCGGCCCGATTCCCGCCAGCCAGCGCTGTCTGAAACTGGCTGGCTGGAGTGTTGAAGACTTGGATCTGATTGAAGCCAACGAGGCATTTGCCGCTCAGGCTATCTCCGTAAACCGCGATTTGGGTTGGAACACTAACAAGGTCAACGTGAACGGCGGCGCGATTGCCCTGGGCCACCCCATTGGTGCTTCAGGCTGCCGTATTCTGGTGTCGCTGCTGCATGAAATGGTTCGCCGTGATGCCCACAAGGGCCTCGCAACCCTGTGCATCGGTGGCGGCATGGGCGTTGCCCTGGCCGTGGAGCGCTAGAGCGCGATGCTGAATGTCGTGCTGTACGAGCCGGAGATACCGCCCAACACGGGCAATATCATCCGGCTGTGCGCCAACACCGGCTGCAGGCTGCATTTGATTGAGCCTCTGGGGTTCACCTTAGAAGACAAACAGATGCGGCGGGCCGGGCTGGATTACAGCGAATACGCCACGGTAAAAGTGCATAAAAGCTATCAAGCGTTTCTTGAAAGCGAGCAACCCAAGCGGCTATTTGGCTTAACCACCAAGGGCCACCGCTACTACCACCAGGTTGCCTATCAGGATAATGACTACCTGATGTTTGGCCCGGAAACCCGCGGTTTGCCTTTGGAAGTACGCGAGGGACTATCTGCTGAGCACTGTTTGAAGGTTCCCATGTGTCCGCAGAGCCGCAGCCTAAACCTATCCAACACCACCGCCCTGGTGGTTTACGAAGCCTGGCGGCAGCTTGGGTTTACGGGTTCAATAAACGGCAAGGTATAAACAAAACAGCCCGGCAAAATGCCGGGCTGTTTTAGTATAAGGCCAGAGCAAAACGGTCAGTGTGTCTGCTCGCCCTTGGGCGCTTCTTCCTGACCTTCTTCTTGCTTACGCTGCAGTGCCTGAGCGTAGATAGCATCGAAGTTAACCGGTGCCAGCATCAGCGCTGGGAAGCTGCCTTTGTTGACCACGCCGTCGATTGCTTCGCGGGCATAAGGGAACAAAATGGTCGGGCAGTAAGCGCCCAGCATCTGGCCCAGTTGCGGCCCTTCAATGCCGGCCACAAGGAACACGCCCGCCTGTTGAATCTCAACAATATAAGCGACCTTCTCGTCGATTTTCGCGGTAACAGTCAGGGAAAGAACAACCTCATACTGGTTGTCACTAACCTTGGTGTGCGCGGTGTTCAAGTCCAGATTTACCTGCGGCTTCCATTGCTCTTGGAATACCACTGGCGAGTTCGGTGACTCAAAAGATAGATCCTTCACGTAAATGCGCTGAAGGGCAAACTGGGCTTGGTTTTCTTTGTCACCGCCTGCAGCGGCTTGCTGATTCTCAGCCATGTTCAGTCCTTTCCCTTTTGTAGAGTGGGCTCGGGGCCCATTGTTATGGTTACATCTGCCGAAACAGTCTACTGCCTGACGGCGCTTGATAATGTGAAACAGTGCTATGTGAAACAGTGCGGCAGATCGGCGTATAGATCAAGTTATGCTGCCGCCCTACTTCTTCACCAGCGGCAGGTTACTGGCTTTCCAGTCGCCCACGCCGCCGTTAAGGCGCACTACGTTGGCGTAACCTTCAGCGTTGAGCTGCTTAACCGCCATGGCGGAATGCTGGCCCATTTTATCCGCGACGATAATCTGCTTATCTTTGTGCTTGCTCAGTTCGCCAACACGGCTTTTCAGGCTATTCAGCGGGATATTGATAGAGCCAGTAATGCGGCCCTCACCAAACTCTTTGCGATCCCGGATATCAACCACTATGGCTTCATTCCGGTTAAGCAGGCTAACTGCGCCTTGGGCAGAAATTTTAGCGCCACCGCGCCGAGACTCCAACACCAGGATAGCGGCCAGAAAGGCCACAAATAGCGAGGCGAGAATGTAGTGGCTAACGACAAATTCAAACAACCGATCCATGAGGTGACCCTAAAAATAAGTTTGGGCGGATTATACACAGCCTGCTCGCAAGACAGAAGGTGACCATACAGGTGACGGCTGTGGCCTCAAAGTGCAAAAATGGATAAGCTTCATAATGTCTTCTGTAAACTTACCGAAACTCTACTTCCGGACTGAATGATGACAGCATTGCGCAAGCCGACAGCATTGATAATTCTAGACGGCTGGGGCCATCGTGATCCCGCCGAAGATAACGCCATCAGCAACGCCAATACGCCGTTCTGGGACAAGCTCTGGGAATCCAGGCCTAGCACCCTTATTAATACCTCCGGCATGTTTGTGGGCCTACCCCAAGGCCAGATGGGCAACTCGGAAGTCGGCCACATGAACTTGGGCGCAGGCCGCGTGGTTTATCAGAGCCTTACGCGCATTGATAAAGATCTGGAAGAAGGTACCTTTAACGAAAACAAAGCCCTGTGCTCCGCGATCGACAAGGCTGTAAGCAATGGCGGTGCCGTTCATCTTATGGGCCTGCTTTCGCCCGGCGGCGTTCACTGCCATGAAGATCACATGCTCGCGGCCGCTGAGCTTGCCGCTTCACGCGGCGCGAAAGAAGTGTACGTTCACGCGTTTCTTGATGGCCGCGACATGCCGCCTCGCAGTGCCCGCCCCTCCCTTGAGAAGGCCGCCGCGAAACTCAAAAGCCTTGGCGTAGGCCGCGTGGCGTCCATTGTTGGGCGTTACTTTGCCATGGACAGAGATAACCGCTGGGACAGGGTTGAATCTGCCTATAACCTGATGACTCTGGGCGAATCAGAATTCACCGCAACCGATCCGCTTTCGGCCCTGGAGCACGCATACGAGCGCGGCGAAAACGATGAATTTGTAAAGCCAACTCGCATTCAGAATGCAGGTGAGACTGCGGGCACCATTAATGATGGCGACGCGGTGCTGTTCATGAACTTCCGTGCTGATCGCGCCCGGGAAATGACGCGTGCATTTGTTGGCGAGGATTTTGAGGGCTTCGAGCGCCAGAAACACCCAAAGCTTGCCGACTTTGTCATGCTCACCGAGTATGCGGCGGATATCAAAACCTCCTGCGCTTACCCGCCTAACAAGCTGGTTAATGGCTTAGGCGAGTACATGTCCGGGCTTGGCAAAACCCAGCTGCGCATTTCCGAAACCGAGAAATACGCCCACGTGACTTTCTTTTTTAATGGCGGGCAGGAAACGCCTTTTGCGGGCGAAGACAGGATTCTGGTACCCTCGCCCAAGGTGGCAACTTACGATTTACAACCTGAAATGAGCGCCCCGGAAGTCACGGACAAGCTGGTAGAAGCCATCAAGAGCGGCAAATACGACTTGATAGTGTGTAACTATGCCAACGGCGACATGGTCGGCCATACCGGAAAACTGGATGCAGCTATTAAGGCCGCCGAGTGCATTGATCACTGCGTACAGCGAGTGGTCGAAGCGCTGGACGAGGTGGGTGGTGAAGCACTGATTACCGCCGACCACGGCAACTGCGAACAGATGATGGACCCCAATTCCGGCCAGGTTCACACGGCGCATACTACAGGACCCGTTCCGCTCGTTTACACAGGCAAACGTAAGGTAAACCTGCAAAACGACGGCAGCCTGAGTGATGTGGCTCCTACCCTGCTCGCATTGATGGGGCTGGAACAGCCGAAGGAAATGACTGGGCACAGCCTGGTTAAAATCGGTTGACCCAAAAACAGGCCCTACCATTGCGACTAACTGCAGTACTGACGCTGGTACTCACGCTTACACTGGGTGCGGTGCCGGCAGCGTTCGGGAAAGAGGTGACACCAGCCCAGATTGAAGCTCTCAAGGAACGTATTGAGGACATTGATGACTGGCTGGCTGATGCCGAGAAAGATCGTTCCTCGCTGGAACGAGAGCTTGCTGCGGCCGAACGTACGATCAGCCGGCTGACTCGCGAACGCCGGTCTCTGCGAGAGCAGGTAAAACAACAACAACAGCGCCTTGCCGAACTCCAGAGTGAGGAACGGGAACTGGCACGAACCCTGGAGCGCCAGCGGGAGAGCCTGAAAAAGCAGATCCGTACGGCATGGATGGAGGGCGACGCGCCCGCTGTAAAAGTATTGCTCAATGAAATCAATCCGGACAATATTGCCCGGACCATGACCTATTACGAATACCTCAGCCGAGACACCGTCGGGCGCCTGGAAAGCTTCCAAAAGAATCTTGAGGAACTCAAACTTACGCAGGCCGCCGTTCAGAACACCCGAGCCGAACTTGCGACAACTGAAGAAGGCGTTATCAAACGCCAGCAAGAACTAAAGACTTCTCGCCAGAAGCGCCAAAAAACTCTGGCGGCACTTAATCAGGACATCCGTACCCGGCGCGGCGAAAAAGATGAGTTGGAATCTGACCGCAAGCGGCTAGAAAAACTGCTTTCCGAAGTTCAACAAGCCATTGCCAACATTCCCTCACCCAACGAGTCCCAGCCTTTCCAGTCGCTGCGAAACAAGCTGCCATGGCCGGCACAAGGTAAGGTGACCAGCCGGTTTGGCGATAAATACGCAGAGGGCAAATTGCGCAGAAATGGCCTGATTATTCAGACCGGTGAGGAAGCCGACGTAAAAGCCATTCACTACGGCCGGGTTGTTTTTGCCAACTGGCTTCGGGGCTTTGGCTTGATAACAATTATTGATCACGGTGATGGCTACATGACACTCTATGGCCACAGCAGTAGCCTGTTCACTAGCCCCGGCGACTGGGTTGCAGCCGGGGAAGCCATTGCACAAGCAGGCCGCACCGGCGGAACAGACGCTCCGGCGCTTTATTTTGAGGTTCGCCATAATGGCAAACCAGACAACCCGGGGCGCTGGCTGGCTAACTGAACACCGGCAGCGGGGCTGACAAATGCGCTCGCGGGCGCCATACTGTCGGGAATAGGAATTTCTGCTCAACTCTCAGATTAACTATCGGAATAACCACGGGATATGTGAATGAATCGGGTCCGAAGTACACTCAAAGCCTCAGCTTTGCGCTCAGCCATCCTCGCCGCCTGTTTTATTACCATTCCCGGGCTGGCCTTCGCCCAGGATAACTCTTCAGGCGACACACAGTTGCTGGAAGGCATTCAGAACGGCGAGCGCGTTGAAATCAGCCTGCCGGATCCGGAAACGCAACTTCCCCTAGACGATCTGCGAAAATTCACCGAGGTTTTTAGCCGCATAAAGGCAGCCTACGTAGAAGAAGTAGACGACCGCCAACTGCTGGAAAGCGCCATCAAGGGCATGCTCTCCGATCTCGACCCGCACTCAACCTACCTAGCCCCGAAAGACTATGAAGAGCTCGAAGAAAGCACTTCCGGCGAGTTTGGCGGCCTGGGCATTGAAGTCAGCATGGAGAATGGCTTTATAAAGGTTATCGCACCAATTGACGACACGCCTGCCCAGCAGGCCGGCGTCCAGTCAGGTGACTTGATCATCAAGCTCGATGAAAAGCCGGTAAAAGGCATGGGCCTGGAAGAAGCTGTTCAGCTTATGCGTGGCAAACCCGGCACCATACTTACGCTGACCATTATGCGCGAAGGTGAGAGCGGCCCGGTAGAGATTGATGTCAAGCGCGACGTTATCAAAGTAACCAGTGTAAAGAGCCGCATGATTGAAAACGGCTACGGCTACGTGCGCCTGACCCAGTTCCAGGCAGAAACCGGCGGGCAGTTTACGAACGCCCTCAACAAGCTCAAAAAGGATCACGGCAGTGATCTGGACGGGCTGGTAATCGACCTGCGCAATAACCCGGGCGGTGTACTGCAAGCGGCTGTTGCAACCGCTGATGCACTGCTAGACGAAGGGCTGATTGTATACACAGAGGGCCGAATCCAAAGCTCACGCCTTCGTTTCAGTGCTAAAGACGGCGATGTTATGGCGGGCACACCCATTGTTGTGCTGATCAACGGCGGCTCTGCTTCCGCATCGGAAATTCTTGCAGGTGCGCTGCAGGATCATAAACGGGCCGTGATCATGGGCACCCAATCCTTTGGTAAGGGCAGCGTTCAGACAGTTATTCCACTGGATGAAACCCACGCCATCAAAATGACAACGGCGCGCTATTACACCCCAGACGGACGCTCGATACAGGGCACCGGCATCAAACCGGACATTGAAGTAAAACCTGCAGAGCTGAAAGAACTGGATAGCCGCCCATTCTTTACCGAGGCGGATCTGAGCGGCCACTTGGTTGGTCAGGATGAAGAAGCCAAAGATAGCGAAAAGAAAACCAAGCCTGAGGATCAAGCTAGCTCCATGGTCGACCGCGACTACCAACTGCGCTCGGCACTTAATTTGCTGAAAGGGCTACACATTCTCAACCGCAAGGGAGCGGACACAGAACAGTGAAGGCGTTCTCGACTCTGACCCTGTATAGCGTGACCATAGCCAAACTGGCTCTGGCGGTTCTGACAAGCTTGGCCGCCGGCGCCGTAATGGCAGGGCCGGCCACCAGTGATGTCCCGCCAACCATTGCCATCATCATTGATGACATGGGCCACAACCTGCACGAAGGCGAGCGCTTGGCCAACTTGGATCAGCCACTGACCCTGGCGTTCCTGCCCTATCGGCCGCACACAGACGCTCTTGCCCGGCTGGCACACAGCCGCAGTAAAGAGATTATGCTGCACGCCCCCATGGCCAACACCCGGAATTTTAGCCTAGGGCAAGGCGGGTTAACGTCGGATATGGATGAGCAAAGCCTAACAACCACGTTGCGCCGCGCCCTGCAGTCGATCCCCTATGTGCAGGGGGTGAACAACCACATGGGCAGCCTGCTAACCCAGAAGCTAAAGCCTATGGATTGGGTGATGAAAGAGCTTTACCGCTACCCGGTTTACTTTGTCGACAGCCGAACGATTGCCTCATCTGTCGCAGGCAATGTCGCTGAGGCCTATCAGATCCCCACGATGACACGGGACGTATTTCTGGATCATGAGCAAACGGAAGAGTTTGTGGATCGGCAATTCAAGGAGCTTATTCGGCGGGCAAAGGAAAACGGCAGTGCGGTTGGCATAGGCCACCCACATGCAGTGACCGTAGATTATCTCGAAAAGCATCTTCCGTTACTGGACGAGCAAGGCATCGCCATTGCCACAGTGAGCGGCATCTGGGCTATACGCAACAACAATCAAAGGATGTTTGCAGAAGGGGAAAAGCAGACCATTCGGCCTGCTTTCGCTAAAAAGCACTAATCCCGAACTTCAATTCCTTGGGCCTTCATGAACGCCTTGGCCTCGGGAATTGTATGCTCACCAAAGTGGAAAATAGACGCCGCCAGCACAGCATCGGCCCCACCTAAGGTCACACCATCCGCAAGATGCTGCAGTTCGCCCACGCCGCCTGAGGCAATCAACGGGACCGATACCGCATCGCTGACTGCACGGGTTAGGCCAAGATCAAAACCGATTTTTGTGCCATCCCTGTCCATGCTTGTAAGCAGCAGCTCGCCAGCGCCCATGTCTACCATCTTACGGGCCCATTCCACGGCATCAAGCCCAGTTGGCTCGCGCCCACCATGGGTATAGATTTCCCAGCGCGGCGCCTCACCTTCGGCACTGACCTGCTTGGCATCAATCGCAACAACAATGCACTGGCTGCCAAAGCGATCTGCGGCTTCCCGAACCAGCTCCGGATTGAATACCGCGGCCGTGTTGATCGCGACTTTGTCTGCGCCAGCATTCAGCAGTTTGCGGATATCTTCCACCGCACGAACACCACCGCCGACGGTCAACGGAATGAAGACTTCCGCAGCCATGCGCTCAACCGTTTCATAGGTTGTATCACGGCTTTCACTGCTTGCTGTGATGTCCAAAAAGGTGATTTCATCGGCGCCCTGTTCGTTATAGCGGCGGGCTACTTCCACAGGGTCTCCAGCATCCCGAATATCCACAAAGTTGACGCCTTTTACAACACGCCCCTTGTCTACATCTAGGCAGGGGATAATGCGTTTTGCCAGTGCCATACCGTTTACCTTCCTCAGCCTTTCGGGGTGTCACAAAGGGTGTCGCAAAATGCCTGAGCTTCTGCCACGTCCAGCGTGCCCTCGTAAATCGCCCGGCCCGTAATCGCACCGATGATGCCTTTGCTTGCAGCAGGCGCCAGACGCTTGAGGTCATCCATGTTGGTAACACCACCGGATGCGATAACTGGGATGCCGCTCGCTTCTGCTAACGCAGCAGTGGCTTCTACGTTAACGCCCTGCATCATGCCGTCGCGGTTGATGTCGGTGTACACAATCGCTTCCACGCCGTCGTTAGCAAAGCGTTTGGCCAGATCGGTCGCCATCACTTCCGATACCTCCGCCCAGCCATCTGTAGCTACGCGGCCGTCTTTAGCATCCAGGCCTACGATAATGTGACCGGGAAAGCGCTTGCACATCTCGGTCACAAATTCAGGTTCTTTGACCGCTTTGGTGCCGATAATCACCCACTGCACACCGGCTTTCAAATAGGCCTCAATGGTTTCAGCAGAGCGAATACCGCCGCCAATCTGAATCGGCAAATCCGGGTACTTACGGGCAATGGCCTGAACAATTTCGCCGTTTACCGGCTCACCCGCAAACGCACCGTTCAGATCGACTAGGTGCAAACGGCGAGCTCCTGCTTCCACCCAGCGGGTGGCCATATCAACCGGGTCGCCACCGAAAACGGTGGAATCTTCCATCCGGCCCTGGCGCAACCGCACACATCTGCCGTCTTTAAGATCAATGGCGGGAATAATCAGCATGTTCCATTCCAGTCAGTAAAGTTCTTGAGTAGCTGCAGCCCTGCCCCGGCACTTTTCTCCGGGTGAAACTGCACAGCAAAAATGTTGTCGCGGGCCACTGCAGCCGCCAAATCGACACCATAATGGCTGCGCCCCACGATATCCGCGTTGCCTTCTGCCTCAGCGTAGTAACTGTGCACAAAATAGAAACGATCACCGTCGGGAATACCCTGCCAAAGTGGATGCGCTTTGGCCTGAAAAACCTCGTTCCAGCCCATGTGGGGTACTTTCAGGCGCACGCCGTTTTCCACCAGGCTATCGCCAAAGAAACGCACTTGGGAGGGAAAAAGGTTAATGCCGTCGACACCGCCGTTTTCTTCGCTGCGGGACATAAGTGCCTGCATGCCAACACAGATCCCGAGGAACGGACGATCGCGGGACACTTCCCGCACTAGCTCATCCACACCCAGCCGGCGAATCTCTGCCATGCAATCACGCATGGCGCCAACGCCGGGCAGTATCACCCGGTCGGCTTCACGAATTTGGTCTGCGTTGTCGGTTACCAGAACTCTGGTATCCGGGGCTACGTGCTCTACCGCTTTGCGGGCAGAGTGGAGATTCCCCATGCCGTAGTCGATGATGGCAACGGTTTTCATGGTTAGTGCGGTGTCCTTAAGTTGCTAGGAGCGGGGAATTACAACGAGCCTTTGGTAGACGGGGTAACACCCGCCATGCGCTCATCCATTTCAACTGCCATACGCAGAGCACGGCCGAATGCTTTGAACACCGTTTCGATCTGGTGGTGGGTATTCTTGCCCCGAAGGTTATCGATATGCACAGTCACCATGGCATGGTTGATAAATCCACGGAAAAACTCTTCAAACAAGTCCACATCAAAACCACCCACAACAGCGCGGGTAAAGGGCACATTCATAATCAGGCCAGGGCGGCCAGATAAATCAATCGCCACGCGCGACAGCGCTTCATCCATGGGCACGTAAGCATGGCCGTAACGGCAAATGCCTTTTTTGTCGCCCACAGCCTGTTTGAAAGCTTGGCCCAGGGTGATACCAACGTCTTCCACTGTGTGGTGATCGTCAATGTGCAGATCGCCTTTAGAGACGATATCCAGATCCATCATCCCGTGACGGGCGATCTGCTGAATCATGTGCTCCAGAAACGGCACGCCGGTATCAAAACTGGATTTACCGGTTCCGTCGAGATTAATTTCAACGGCGATCTGGGTTTCGAGGGTATTTCGTTCTACCCGAGCCTTACGTTCGGCCATGGGGACTCCGTAGCAAATTAAGCGGCACAACGCCGGAAAAGTTTAATTCACGGATTATACATTCTATGCTCTCAGGTGTCCCACAACCGAGTTAATCAGCACGATAGTTGGCCTGATCGTAACTCGTCAGAACACTTTCTTAAGATTGTTCATGTAGGTGTCCACCAGCCCATTGAACTCATGCTTAATAACCGGGCTGATAGCGAGCTTCAGAAGGCTGGGCAGTGGCAATGTAAGCTCAGCACTGGTCTGGAATTTTAGCCCGGTGGCTTTGTCACCTTTTGCAGTCAACACCCAGGACCCGCTAACCAAACCGTTACCTTCGCCTTTTACCGGCTGCCAGGTAATTTTTCCGGCGTCTTTGTCTGAAAAATACTTGCTGGCGTATATAGACTGGATAGCGTGTTTATCGACACCTACTTTTTCCATTTCCCAGCGATAGGTGTTGTCCCCCAAATCCGTCAGCTTGTGCACTTTTGGAAAATGGCTTGCAGAGCGTGGAACATCAGCCAGCAGCTCAAAAACCTCATCATAGCTCGCAGGGATTTCAAGCTCCCGGTTTAGCTCAATCGAAACAGTAATAGCCACAGCAGACTCCTTTTTATGGTTATGTTTTTCAATGTAGTCGGAAAACAATGGATGCATTTTGGCCCAACACTACGGCATTGTCATACTGATACCCTGTTAATTTGCTAACCCTGCGTTATCCTTTAGGTAATTCGCACCAGATTCGCCTTGAATCCTGAATGCTCTCGCAGCAAGCTCTCGCAACAAGAAAGGAATCCTGAATCATGAAAGCCATACGTTATGTGCTGATTGCCATCGTTGCACTTGTTGTTCTCGCCGCTGCCGCGATCGCGATTGCCATGGCCGTCATCGACCCGAACGACTACAAGCCGCAGATCGAAAAGATTGTTGAAGAACAAACCAACCTAGACCTTATTCTGCAAGGCGATATCGGCTGGTCTTTTATTCCACTTGGGCTAGAGCTTAATGATGTAGAGGCCACTTTGGATGGTGAACGCCTCGTTGCGCTGAAGCAACTGGTGGCACAGATAGATTTTTGGTCTCTGATCGCCATGTCACCGCAGGTAGACACCTTTGTGCTCGACGGCCTAGACGCTCACCTAAGCATTAACGAGAAGGGGGAAGGCAACTGGACTCGAATCATGCCAGAACCTGCAGACGGCGATGCGAAGAAGAACAAACAGGATATTGCTAGCAATTCTGAGGAAGCTCCCGCTGCGGAAGGCGAACAAAGCGGTGAAGCCCTTAACTTCAATGTCGAGAACGTACAGATCAGCAATGCCCAGGTGCATTACAGCGACCAGCGCACCGGGCAAACGGTAACGCTGGAAAACTTCACCGTGAATGCCAGCAACATTACTCTGGGCTCCGAATTTCCGCTGGAAATCGGCTTTCGTGTAGAAACGACCCAGCCGACACTCGAAGTGGACGGAAGTATAGAGGCCCGCCTTGCAGCCAACGAAGCGCTGAACGATTTTACGATTTCTGGCCTAGAAGCAGTGTTCAAAATGAACGGCGAGCCGTTTGGCGACAAATCAGTCACCGCCAAACTGAGTGGATCAGCTAAAGCCAACCTGGAAAATGAAACTGCGACCCTGAGCGACATCACCGCCAGGCTCGCAAACCTGACCCTGAGCACTAACCTTGATGTGAAGGGCTTCGGCGACAAGCCAACCCTCAATGGCAAAGTGGCCATCAGCGAGTTCTCCCTCAAAGACCTGCTCGAGAATTTGGGTCAGCCCGCTATAGAGACCACCGACGAGGCAGTCCTCCAAGCCATCGCTTTCTCTACTAACATCGGCGGCCCTGCAGGCAAACCTGCACTGTCTAACCTGGTGATCACGCTTGATGACACCACATTCAAAGGCTCTGGCAGCTACAACCTCGACACCGGCGGCATTGTGTTTGACCTACAGGGCGACAAACTTAACGCCGACCGCTACCTGTCACCGCAAGTTGAAGGTGCAGAAACGGATGCCGCAGCACAAACCGCAGACGCAGGCCCAGAAGGCGACCTTCTGCCACTGGAAACCTTGCGCGGCCTCCTCCTGGATATCGATTTCGGGCTGAGCGAGTTGGTTGTAAGCAACCTGACCATCAACGAAATCAAAGCCAGCACAACCGCGAGCAAAGGCGTACTGAAAATTGACGAGTTCAGCGGCAAGCTTTATGAAGGCAGCTTTGGCGCCAATGTAACAATCGATGCCCGCACCGACACCCCGAAGTGGACCGTCAATTCCGATGTAAGCAATGTTCAGACCCTTCCGTTGCTGGCTGATGTGGCAGAGGTCACCATGCTGTCAGGCGGGGCCAACCTCAAAGTAAATGCTACAACATCCGGCAACCGTATCTCCGTTCTGAGAGAGAATGCCGATGGCCAGATCAGCTTCAATCTTGCCAAAGGTGAGTTCCGGAAGATGAACCTCACCCGTATGGCTTGCCAGGGCATTGCCCTGGTCAACCAAGACCAGCTGACAACCGATGACTGGGGTGACACAACTCCGTTCAATGACATGCGCGGCACTCTGGAGATCAACGGCAACATCTTCGACAACACAGATTTGGTTGCCTCACTGGCGGGCATGAAACTGGAAGGTAATGGCACGGTTGATATGAAGCAGACCCTGGTAGATTACGAGCTTGGGCTGCGCATTGTGGGCGACATTCACCGGGATAATGCCTGCCGGGTAACCGAATATGTGGAAGACGTTGTTATACCGGTAGAGTGCCGTGGCGACTTCTCCGCAGGCGCGGCCAGCCTGTGCTCCTTTGACGGCTCTCGCTTCCGCGACACTCTGAAAACCATCGCGTCGAATGCCGCAAAGAAGAAAGCCAAAGAAGAAGTAGATAAAGCGAAAGGCAAAGCTGAAGAAAAAGTGCGCGAAAAGCTGGAAGAAAAACTCGGCAAGGACGGGGGTGATAAGGTTAAAGACGCACTCAAAGGCCTGTTCAAGTGACAGCAGGCCACTTTGCCGAAAATATTCTAGGTTGGTACGACCAGCACGGCAGGCACAACCTGCCGTGGCACCATAACCGCAACGCCTATCGGGTGTGGGTTTCTGAAATCATGCTTCAGCAAACCCAAGTGGCGACCGTTATCCCCTACTACCAAGCTTTCATGGAACGCTTCCCCGATGTGGCATCCCTTGCGGAAGCGCCGGTTGATGACGTACTCAGCCATTGGTCAGGGCTTGGCTACTACGCCCGCGCACGCAACCTACAAAAAGCTGCTCGATCCGTTATGGAGGATTTTGGTGGGGAGTTTCCTGACACTCAAGAACAGCTGGAAACTCTAATAGGCATTGGCCGCTCCACCGCTGCGGCCATCATTGCCCAGACACTCAACAAACGCGCCGCCATTCTCGACGGCAATGTAAAACGGGTGCTGGCTCGCTACCACGCCGTTCCCGGCTGGCCCGGGCAAAGCTCAGTACTGAAACAGCTCTGGGAACACGCCGAAGCCCACACACCGAGCGATCGCGTTCGAGACTATACTCAGGGCATCATGGATTTAGGTGCAACGATATGCACTCGCAGTCGGCCCGCCTGCAACGACTGCCCCTTGCAGCGGGGTTGTTCAGCTTACGCCAGAGGCGAGACCAGCCTCTACCCCGGCTCCAAACCTAAAAAAGCCAAACCCGAAAAAACCACCTGGATGGTTATTCTGGAAGACAACGAAGGCCGCATTCTGCTGGAACGACGCCCGCCGAGCGGCATCTGGGGCGGTCTCTGGAGCCTGCCGGAACTGGACGCTGCCTATGGCGCGGACGAACTGCAGGAAGCATGCGAACAGAACCTTGGGTTCGATTGCGGAGAACCTGAGCTAATCAGCGGTTTTCGCCACACGTTTTCCCACTACCATTTACATATCCAGCCCGCACGGCTGGGCGTAATCGCGCAGAATAGCGTGAGAGATGATGCCCAACAGAAGTGGCTACACAGGCACGAAGCATTGGCCTTGGGCCTTCCAGCGCCCATCCGAACACTTCTCACCAATCCAGAGCAGGTCACTCTGCTCTAAGAGCCGAGCGCCCGCACGTTCAGCTGGCACTATCTGCTATCATCCCGTCACTCACATACCGCACACATTAAGACAGGAGCGAACATGAGCCGCACCATTTTTTGCCGCAAACACCAGAAAGATCTGGTTGGCCTCGACTTCCCACCCATGCCCGGCGCAAAGGGCCAGGACATCTTCGAGAACATCTCCAAACAGGCATGGGAAGAATGGCAACACGAGCAAACCATGCTGATCAACGAAAAGCACCTGAGCCTGATGGACCCCAACACCCGTAAATACCTGCAGGCGCAGATGGCGCACTACTTCAATAACGAGCCTTTCGACAAAGCCGAGGGCTACGTACCGCCGGAGCAATAGCACCGGTTTGATCAAAGCCTGAGCAACCCTGAAAAGATTCAGAAATTTTTCGGGCTGGTCTTGACTCACCACACCGAAACCGGTTTAATAGCGCCCCGTTGCACAGCAGTATAGCAACTTGCCCGGATAGCTCAGTCGGTAGAGCAGAGGATTGAAAATCCTCGTGTCGGTGGTTCGATTCCGCCTCCGGGCACCATTATTTAACGAAAAAGCCCGCTTCTTAGCGGGCTTTTTCGTTTCTGGGCGTCCCATCGGGGAACTGTGCGATGGGCTTTATGCCTTAGGCCTACGTTTGATATTGCCGGTGTTCATTGGGTCAGATCCTTGGTGTGCTCTATAGCTATTGCTTGATAGGCTGCTTCCAGCGCATCAAATACGTCATCTGGCACTTTGTATTGGTATTGCTTGCGCCGGTTTTTTGAAATGTTGCCGTTCTGATCCAGGCAAAACATCACCAGCCGAGAGAGGTCGGCGTTCGATACATCAAATTCTTGATTTATCCGACGGTAAATTTCGTCGTAACGGGCGAGGAAAACGGTCTCTTCTTTCAGGTGATGCTCAATGGCTTGCTCAGTAGCTTTGGCCATGAATTCAACGCATTCTGTGCCATCCCAGTACCGGTACAGGCTTCCATGACCTTTAAAGTCAAAAAAGAATTGGTTTTCATCTATAAACGTAACGTCCCAGAACCTGCGGGCCGGTTCAGAAAAATGCTGTAGTACCGCTAGATAATCCGTTTCGTTTTGGCGCATCACGATAGACACCGGCAGAACCAGCCCGTGTTTTAACGCGCCGGTTTGGCACAGCACCTGGTGAAACAGGAAGCGAGACAGGCGGCCGTTACCATCCATAAAGGGGTGTATAAACACAAAGCCAAAGGAGATGATGCTGGCCAACACCAAAGGGTCTACATCCTCAGGGGGTTGGTTTGCCAGTGCCATCAACTCTTCCATCAGCGCCCTGCCCAGCTCCGCTGAGGGTGGCACGTAGGAGACCCCTAGTGCACCCCGCAAACCGTCGCTCAGGTAATTTTGCTCGGTGCGGAATGAGGCGGCCAGTGAGAACACATTGCTGATCACCGCATTTTGCAGGTCGACCAAGTAATCTTCATCAAGATCCCGGGGGTTGTGGGCCTGCTTGAGCAGCTCAACGAATCGAGTGGCTTTGTTATCAGTCGGCGACTCGTTCTCAATGGCGTAGGAATCTTTGGTTTCGTGCAGATAGGCCCAAGCAAGCGTGCGGTTGAGTATGTCTTTGGGTAGAGACTCGGTAAATTCTGCGGCTTCTTGCAGCAGGTTTTTGCCAAGTAATGCCTCAATTATATCGGTACGGCGTACGGTGACGCAGTAACCCAACGTACCTAGGCCATTGAAGGTGACGCGCCAGCGCGGATTTTTAAAGCCCTTTCCCGTTATGTACTGCTTGGGGTCAAAGAGGGGCAAATACGCTTGCTTGATCTCGTCAACGTTGCGCTGAATCACTTGTCCTGTGAAGTGCTCCCACAAAAAGCAGACCTTGCGGAGGTACTGGCTATTGGGCGACGCGTTAAACGCGCTTCGAATCTCTGGTTCTAATATTTTGGGCAGTGCCTGCGCAAGAACTTGAAGGTTTACGCCTTCATGTTTGAGGGCAAACAACACATGCCCCAGTAGGTCATTGTGCTCTGGTGCAAGCTTGCCAGGTACGGCTACGGTGTTACCGATGACTTCCTTACGGGTAACAGAACGCACTTCTGCCACTATCGCCGGCTCTATAGCTGCGATGCCAGCGTGGTAGATAATGTGTGCATAGCCAACGTGTTTCATGATTCTGCCTATCTTCCCTTTGGGCCTACTTTTTTTACAGCCAATTAATTTTTTTTACAGTGAGCCCTCAATTTACTATTTTTTCTACACAAAAGACCAATAAAAGCTAATTGACGCACTTACTTTAGATGCACTCGTCGATTAGGCTCACCCCCTTCGGCAACAGAAACGCTCGAACCTGAATCGTTTTACCAATTCGACAACTCGTTTACACTTCTCATTCTTGCTTACTCGACGAGTTTTCCAATTGGCAACCAAATCATTATCCGTTTTTAAAAACCACACCCTGAGGTTTTCATGTTTTCTGGATTGAGCTCTGTTTTCCGATCTGTGATGCGGCTGAGTCTTGTTTCTCAGATTGCGCTCGGCATCGCTGCTGGTGTGCTGCTGGTGATCATATCGCCAGAGGCAGCAGGCTCTGTTGCGCTTCTCGGTCAGCTGTTTGTCTCAGCATTGAAAGCTGTGGCGCCGGTGTTGGTTTTTGTGTTGGTGGCTGCCGCCATCGCAGGGCATACGCAGGGGCAGCCCACCCATATTCGTGGGGTATTGATGCTTTATATAGTGGGAACCCTTGCGGCCGCGATGGTTGCGGTGGTGGCCAGTTTCCTGATGCCGACTGAGCTAACGCTGGATCTGACTGGGGTAAGTGGCAACCCGCCTTCGGGCATTGCGGAAATTCTGAGAAACCTACTGCTCAGCGCTGTAGCCAACCCTGTCACCGCGCTGATGGAAGCCAACTTTATCGCCATACTGGCATGGGCAATTGGCCTGGGTTTTATGTTGCGTACCTCCAGCGAAGCCACGCAACAAACCCTCAACGATGTTTCAGACGCGGTCTCTGGAATCGTTCGTGGGGTTATCCGCCTGGCGCCTTTGGGTATTTTCGGGCTTGTTGCCAATACGCTTGCAGAGGCAGGCCTTGGCGCTCTTCTTGAGTACGGCCAACTACTTGGTGTTATTGTGGGCTGTATGCTGTTTGTGGCACTGGTAACGAATCCATTGCTGGTGTTCTGGCAGATTCGCCGCAACCCCTATCCGCTGGTGTTTGAATGCTTGCGCGGCAGCGCGATTACCGCTTTCTTTACCCGCAGTTCGGCTGCGAACATACCCGTCAATCTTGCGCTGTGTGAGCGCATGAACCTGGATGAAGACACCTACGCGATTTCTATACCGCTGGGCGCCACCATCAACATGGCAGGTGCGGCAATTACCATTTCGGTGATTACCCTAGCTACGGCGAACACCCTTGGCATACCTGTTGATTTCCCCACCGCACTGATTCTTTGCGTGGTTTCGGCCATAGCCGCCTGCGGTGTTTCCGGTGTCGCCGGAGGCTCGTTGCTTTTGATTCCTCTGGCAACCAGTCTGTTCGGGGTGCCGACTGAAGTTGCCATGCAGGTGGTCGCTATTGGCTTCGTCATCAGCGTGGTGCAGGATTCTACCGAAACAGCTCTCAACTCCTCCACCGACGTGCTGTTCACCGCGGCGGCGTGTCATCGGGCGGAAGCTCGGCAACAGTAGAGAGGAGCGATTCGCCGTGTATTCCCGTTACCCCGAGGACTGACAATGCTTCTTTCGCTGCTCTCTATTGCTGCCGGACTCGCCCTGCTTGTCTGGAGCGCAGACTGTTTCGTGGAAGGTTCGGCGGTAACCGCCAGCCACTTCGGCATGCCGCCTTTGCTGATTGGCATGGTAGTGGTTGGTTTCGGTACGTCTGCACCGGAAATGGTGGTATCGGCACTTGCCGCAACTCAGGGTAACCCTGGGCTGGCGCTAGGCAACGCCTATGGCTCGAACATTACCAATATTGCGCTTATTCTGGGGATTACTGCACTGATCAGCCCGATTGCCGTCCACTCCCAGGTGATGCGCAAGGAACTCCCAATACTAACGATGATCACGCTGCTGGCTTTCTGGCAGCTATGGGATGGCGTACTGAGTTTCTTGGATGCCGTGGTGTTGATTGCAGTGTTCTTCGGCTTGCTTGCATGGTCAATCCGCCAAGGCATGGCACAGAAGGTAGACCCGGTGGCAGCCGAAATGGAAACGGAGCTCAAGGCTCACAATATGCCGGTGAAGAAAGCCGTGCTCTGGCTATTGGTCGGACTTGTTCTGCTCGTTGTCAGCTCCCGTATTCTGGTCTGGGGGGCGGTAGACCTGGCGTCGGCGTTTGGTGTCAGCGACCTCATTATAGGCCTGACCGTTGTGGCGGTCGGAACATCGTTGCCAGAGTTGGCGTCTTCAGTCATTGCCGCCCGCAAGGGCCAGCATGATCTGGCTCTCGGCAATATCCTGGGCTCTAACCTGTTCAACACTCTTGCAGTGGTGGGTATCGCAGGGCTGATTTCACCTATGGCAGTGCCACCGGAGGTGTTGAGCAGAGATCTGGTGGTTATGGCTGCGCTGACTGTTTTACTGTTTGCGCTTTGCTTCGGCTTCCGTGGCCCTGGGCGCATCAACCGGCTAGAAGGCGGGTTCCTGCTGGCGTGTTTTATAGGCTACACGGCGTTTCTGGTCGGCACGTCACTTCCGGAATTCTGATAATAACAGCCACCCGTGGCTGGAATATGAGCCGATTATAAACCATAATCGGCTCATATTCTGATCTGATAAGGCGAGTTATTCGGCTCATGTACATCTGGGAACAAACAGCGTGGCCTGACTTTTACTGGGATGAGGCAACACTCCGTCCCAGGTTAAACGCCGTGCGCCTTTTGCAGGGACGACTTTTGGGCCGCTCCGACGCTGCGCCTGAGCAAGCGGATCTGGAAATAGAAATGGATGCACTTATCCAGAATGCTATTCGCACCAGTGAAATTGAAGGCGAACACTTGGATGCAGGCTCAGTGCGCTCCTCTGTTGCCCGGCAGCTTGGACTGGAACGGGCCGGTGTATCTGGCAGGACAACACCGGAACCTGAATCGCTGGTTGCGCTGTTGCTCGAGGCCACGCATCAAGTTGATGAGCCTCTATCTCGCGACCAGTTATGCCAGTGGCAATCCATGCTCTTTCCCGAAAGCCCAGACCCGTTATCCAAAATCCGCGTGAGTGATTTGCGGGGTAAACAACCCATGCAGGTGGTGTCCGGGCGGCAGGATCGCCCGAAGGTGCACTTTGAAGCCCCGCCACGGGATTGCTTTGAAACCGAGTTGGGCTACTTTATCAAATGGTTCAACAACCCCCCCCACCGATCTGGACCCCCTGCTACGAGCTGGGGTTGCCCACCTTTGGCTTGTCACGCTGCACCCTTTCGATGATGGCAACGGGCGCGTAACTCGCGCTGTCACTGACCGGGCGCTGGCACAGGCAGAGCGCCAGTCGGTTCGGTTCTATTCCCTGAGTGCAGCCATCATGGCAAGCCGAAATGCTTACTACGACAACTTGGAACAAACCCAAAGTGGTGATCTGAACATTACCGTGTGGCTTGCCTGGTTTTTGGACACCCTAGAAGAAGCCATGCACCAGGCCATGTCGAGAATGGATCGGGTATTGGCCAAGGCAACGTTCTGGCAACGTCAAGCCACCACCGTGTTGAACGAGCGGCAGATCAAGGTTCTGAATAGGTTACTGGACACCGTCGGTGAAGAGTTCGATCAGGGGATCAATGCCCGGAAATACCAATCTCTGGCAAAGGTGAGTAAAGCCACAGCGACACGGGATTTGGCAGACTTGCTGGAAAAAGGTTGCCTACGCAAGCTGCCAGGCGGGGGGCGCAGCTCACGTCACACTCTTACTTTGAAAACAATAGAGAAGGAATAGGTCATGGACGATCAACAAGTGAAAATCTTCACATCAAGCGATGGTCAGGCGCAGCTGGAAGTGGCGCTGGATCAGAAAACTGTCTGGCTGAGCCAAGCGCAGATGGGGCAATTATTTGATTCCACTCCAGAAAACGTCCTGATGCACCTAAAGAACATCTTCAGCGACAATGAACTAGATGAGCGAGCAACTACTAAGGATTCCTTAGTAGTTCGTCAGGAAGGAAAACGAGAAGTTCGTCGCCGCATCAAGCATTACAATCTTGATGCCATTATTTCAGTTGGTTATCGAGTCAGTTCCAAACGAGCTACACAGTTCCGTCAATGGGCCACCAAGACTATTAAAGAACACCTAGTACAAGGCTACACCCTCAATCAACGCCGCCTAGCCGAGCGCGGCATCGAATTCGAGCAAGCAGTTAGCCTTCTAAGCCGCACCCTTACAAATCAAGGCCTAGTGTCCACTGAGGGAGAAGCTGTAGCCCGAGTTATCAGCGACTACGCTCGTTCTTGGAGCCTGTTACAAGGTTACGACGACCAGCAACTGGCCGAGGTTGGTGTTTATCAGCTCAACATGCGCCCTCTGGAACTCAGTGAAGCTCTTGTCGCCATTGCTGAGCTAAAGCAAACCCTGATCACAAAAGGCGAGGCAACGGAGCTGTTCGGTCAGTTGCGAGGCGACGGGCTAACTTCAGCATTGGCTACGATTGAACAAGGCTTCGGTGATGAGCTGTTTTATCCCAACGTCGCCACTCGCGCAGCGCACTTGCTCTATTTCGTCATAAAGAACCATCCGTTAGCCGACGGTAATAAGCGCTGTGGGTCATTCCTGTTTTTGTGGTATCTACGACGCAACGAAACGCTTCTGGCGCGACCGGTTGAGCAGCTCATCAACGACAATACTCTAGTGGCACTGGCTCTGTTGGTTGCGGAAAGCCTGCCAGATCAGAAAACATTGATGATTCGGCTAATCGAGCACTTCATCTTGCTGAAAGAACCTGCCGTCGAAAAGAGTTGAGGTATGGCGAAGGATTTTCGTAAAACAGCCTCTCAGGCAGCCTTGCGAAAATCCTCCATCCGTACGCTCTTGTCCCGGTTTCGGCGGTATTTGCTTTTATTTTCAACCACTCGCATTTGGTACTTCGGGGTTTTGAGTTCCCGCTGCACGGCGCTGTGCTTCGTAGGTGTTGCCTTCTTTTTCGCCATCGTAATATCTCCACTGGCCGTTTGTGTACGCCATAAGATTATAGCACCTAGCAATTTTTCACGAGCGTAAGGAGTAACACTCACTCTTGGCCAGGCTCAGGCGCCTTTGTCTGTGGAGGGCACTATAGATAGTCAAATTGTGCCTGGAACTCCAAATACTGAACGTGCGCACGCTCAGAAGTGATCGGTTTGAAAGTCACCGTCTGACCCGGTTGGCACTGCGCTAAGCGGCTACAGGATAAAGGCGTTAGAGTGCCGAGCCTTGGGTAGCCTCCAATGGTCTGGCGATCGTTCAGCAAAACGATTGGCTGGCCGTCAGGGGGAACTTGTACCGCCCCCAACGCCAGCCCTTCAGAGATCATGTTGTTGATGGCGCACTTTAGTAGTGGCCCTTTCAGGCGAACACCCATCCGATCTGAACGGTTGTCTACTGTCCAACTCCGATTGAAGAAATCGAAGAGACTACGGCCGCTGAACTCCCCAACTTGAGCACCAAGAACCAAGTCCAGTACTGCAGGCTTGGCATAATTGATTTTTTCAATCTCGGGCACTAGGCGTGCTTCTGGGTGAGTACTAAGTGATTCACGGTTGAGTTTAAGTACATCACCCACGGCAAGCTGGCGCCCATCTCCACAATGTCCCCCAAGCTTCTCCCGTGCCACGCCTGAAAGGCTGCCAAGCACCGGTTCTGCCTGAAAGCCTCCAACCACTGTCAGATAAGCTCGCAAGCCATAACGCGGCATTGAGAATGTAAGAGCGTCCCCAGCGCGCATCTGAAAAGCAGCCCAGTTCTGGATGGGATTTCCATTCACTGCGGCACCCAAATCTGCTCCTGCCAACGCGAGAGAAACGTCTGAAGTTGCCTCTAGGCTCAGGCCACCCAAAGTCACTTCCAGCGCCGCAGCACCCCAAGGATTTCCAACTAAAAAGTTACCCCAGGCCCAAGCGTGAAGATCCACTGCCCCACCCTGAGTGATGCCAAGGTGGCGCACACCAAATCGCCCAGCATCCTGAAGCGATGCCAACGGGCCGGCTTTAATAACCTTGAGCGCATCTGCAAGCTCCACGGTCAGGAATCCTCCTGTGGCGTGGAGTCTCCACCTAACCGGAGAAACTCCTGCTTGCTGACCGGCACCATTTGAACGCGGTCGCCTACTTGCAAGTAGCTCATCTGATTACGGGTGTGGTCAAATAGAACAACGGGAGTACGCCCTAGCAGGTTCCAGCCACCCGGGGATTGCGATGGATAAGCAGAGGTTTGGCGGCCAGCAATGGCAACACTGCCGGCATAAACTTTTGGCCTGGGAGTAGCCAGTCGTGGGGCTTCAAGACGAGGATCGACAGACCCCATGAATGCAAAGCCGGGCGCAAAACCCAGAGCAAACACTTGGTAGACAGTGCCTGCGTGCAACTCGACCAGCTCTTCCACGCTCAGGGCATTTTTTTCAGCTAGGCGCGACAAATCAGGCCCAACAGTCGGCTCGTACCAAACGGGCAGTTCTCTTAGGGGGCCTGTATTACTCGCCTCAGCTGGTGACAGCTCCACAAGCAGTCCTTGCAGTTTTAGGCGAGCCTGCTCGGGCTGCAAGAGGCGGGGATCATAATGCACCAGCAACGTGGTATACGAGGGAACCAGATCAACCAATGCGGAGCCAAATGCTTCTTCGCATTTACGGCAAAGAGCCATCACTGAGGCAAGGTTGTTTTCATCTATACGGTCAAACAGGCGAACCAGCCAAGCGCTTATACCTGCGTTTTCAATCCGCGGATAAGCATTCATTAGCACCCCCGTTTGTCAGTGCGGCTCGAATGGCTTGTGCTGCATGGATGGAAGCTTCGTTGTCTCCATGAACGCACAAAGTATCTGCTTGCAGGAGCAATTCCGATCCTTCCACCGCCTGTATCGACAGCCCTTTTGCAAAACGGTTAGCCTGTTCAACAATGAGCTTTTGATCATGATGAACAGCGCCTTGTTTGCTGCGAGAGACCAAGCGTCCGTTCTTATGATAAGCGCGGTCCGCAAACACTTCGAACCACAGCTGCAGGCCATGCGCCTTGGCCATCGCCCGCACAGGCTCTGGATCATTGGTTGCAGGCACAACGAGTACAAGCCCCGAATCGTAAGCCTGCACGCCGCGCATCACTGCTGCCAGGAGCGCGTGATCACCGGCCATGTCGTTGTAGAGGGCGCCGTGGGGCTTCACGTAGTGCAGCTGCGCACCTTCGGCTTTGCACATGGCCGCCAGCGCGCCAACCTGATACAGCACGAGGTTTTCCACCTGCTCCGGAGTACAGGCCATGGACCTGCGGCCGAACCCGACCAAATCCGGATAGGACGGGTGCGCACCTATAGTCACACTATGCTCTGAAGCTAGGCGCACCGTAGCGCGCATGATGTCTGGATCAGAGGCGTGAAAACCGCAGGCAATATTCGCCAGGTCCAACAACGGCATCAACGCCGCGTCGTTTCCCATGACCCACGGGCCGAGACTCTCACCTACATCCGCATTCAGCAGCAGTTGTGTCACGATATCGCACCTCTGTTTTCCAGCCTTAGTCTTGGATTAAAGGTTTCAGCAACAACCCTGTTTCTTGATCTCAGCCCAGTCTACCTTAGCCGCCTGGCGACCGTGTTTGCCCTTGTACGGAGCATACTCCGGCGATTCAAGCAGGAATCACAACGAGTTGTCACCAAGTCATAAACGCACCCGCCCTCATTATCAACCCCATAGCCTGCAGGCGTATCATCGATGATGGTTGCCATCGGGTGCAGGTATGGCAGCGTAGACCATAACCGATCATAGGTTCTAACGTGAGCTCGCTGAAGCTTCCGTGTGCGGGACTTTGTAAACTAACTAACTGAAGAAGCGAACCAACCGGATACAGCGCAGACATAAACCTGCCCGCGCTGCGTTAGTTTTCACGTTAACAAAACTCAACTGAAGAAATTACATTCAAACACTATCCTTAGCGCCCTATTCAAATGCCAGCCATTTCGCAAGGACACTTACTGCACATGAATAACACTGACCTGGTTTTTCAAAGCTATGGAAGATGCTGCAATCGCGACGAGTTTTTTGTCGATTTCTACGACCATTTTATGTCGAGCTCTGATGCCATCAAGAACCGCTTTGTGAATACAGATATGCCAGCGCAACGGCACCTACTGCGCCATGGCATTCTGCAGCTGATACTGACCGCCCGGGGTATGCCTGACCGCAAACTGAAAGCACTTGGTGAGAGCCACAATCGGGCGAATTTTGACATTAAGCCTGAATGGTATTCTTTATGGTTGAGCGCACTTATGAAAACCGTACGCCTTCATGATCCGGAATACACAAACGAACTTGGAGATGCATGGAAAGAGGTGCTGACACCGGGAATTGACTTAATTCGGGAAGCTTACTAACAGCCCGGTTTATACTTCTTGATTCAGCCAATTGATTTCCACACACTTGAAGGCTAGCCCTCTAGCGAAAAACTGCTTCTATGCTCTACAAATTACTGCCTGGTTTGCTTTGGCTGCAGGGATACACCGCCCATACCTTAAGACACGATGTGGTATCGGGCCTGGTTATTGGCGTCATGCTGATTCCGCAAAGCATGGGCTATGCGGTGCTCGCGGGCTTGCCACCAGAGTTCGGGCTGTACGCTTCAATCTTCCCGCCGCTTTTGTACGCCTTGCTGGGAACCTCCAATAAGATCTCCATCGGGCCGGTGGCACTGGATGCCATTCTTATTCTCTCCGGCCTCAGCGTTCTCGCCGAACCTGGCTCAGACCAATACCTTCAGCTGGCTGTGGAGCTGACTCTGCTGGTTGGTTTGATTCAGTTTCTGTTCGGGGTACTGCGGTTTGGCTTTATCGTCAACTTTCTCTCCTACCCGGTTGTTGTTGGCTACACCTCTGCTGCGGCCATAATCATTATAGGCAGCCAACTACAAAGCCTGACAGGCGCTCATATAGACAGCGCCAATGTGCTGGACCTTTCCTGGCAGTTGCTGGTGAATATAAGCGACTGGCACGGCGTTACGGTGGGGATTGCGGTGGCAAGCCTGCTGTTTATCTTTTTTTGCAAACGCCTCGTACCAAAACTGCCTAACGCGCTGATCTTACTGGTTAGTGCCATGCTGCTATCGGGGCTGTTTCATGCCGGGCAGGCCGGTGTAGACGTGATTAATTCGGTGCCGCAAGGCTTTCCGCCACTGCGGATACCAGATATCGATTTTGCGAAACTTGCCGAGCTATTGCCGGTGGCGTTTACCGTAGCCTTGATGGGGTTTGTGGGCACCATGTCGATCTGCAAGTCGCAAGAGTCGCCAAAAGATAAACGCAGTGTATTGCCAAATCAGGAACTGATCGCGCTTGGTCTGGCGAACGCCTTGGGCGCCATGTTCCGGAGTTTTCCGGTTTCTGCCAGTTTTTCACGCAGTGCAGCGCTGCGCGAATCGGGTGCGCTGACTCAGGTATCCGCAATTATCTCCTCAGCCCTGATTGCCATTACGGTGGTCTTTCTTACGCCACTGTTTACCGATTACCCCTTACCGAAGGCCGTTCTGGCCGCGATTATCGTTATGTCTGTGCTGGGACTGTTCAAGTACAAAGAGATGAAAACCCTGTTCCAGCAGGATAGAAAGGAGTTTGTGATCCTGCTAGTCACCTTCCTCATCACACTGTTTTTGGGTGTGCAGCAGGGGTTGCTGGTGGGCGTAGCCGTGTCGCTGGTGCTGGTCATTTATAACAGCACAACCCCACACATGACCGAGCTGGGCAAGCTTGATGGTGAAGACCTTTACCGGAATATCTATCGCTTCGAGAGCATAAGCGTACGCAAGGACTTGTTGATTTTCCGTTTCGATGCACCGCTGTATTTTGCCAACAAAGATTATTTCATGACACGGCTATACAGCCTGATAAAGCGGCGACCCGAAAGTGGGCTTAAGGCCGTGATATTGGATGCGCAGGCAGTGAGCAGCATCGATAGCACCTCACTGATCATGCTGGAAAGCGTGATCGAGAACCTGCGGGAACAAGGCATCCAGTTTTACCTGGTAAGCCTCATAGGCCCGGTTCGCGACACGCTCACCCACTCAGCTTCTTTGCGCGAATACGTGCTGGATGAACATATGTTCCCTCAGATAACAGACGCGGTTCTGTACATTGATCAGGGCATCAGCTCCCGCGCTTCAATCGCCAAGCAGAGCAATGCTGCAAGAGCCCGGCGAAGTTAAAGTTAAACGTTAAACTAAGCCCGGCTCTCTCGCTCAATCGCACCCGGCCCGCCCGCTGCCAGTATGGCCGCACCGAACACACACACAGCCATAACCAACACAATGGGCAGCAGCGTTCCGCCAGCCAACGTTGCTGAGAGCGCGCTTACGGCTCCAGCGATGGTGAACTGCGCGGCCCCCAGCATTGCCGCAGCGGTCCCGCCAAGGTGGGGGAAAAACTCCAGCGCATTAGCCATATTATTGGGAACAATGGCACCCATGAACCCAACGGCCACAATAATACAGGCAGCTATAACCCAGTAGGGCGCGCCAGCCCAAGCGCAGATCACTAATACGCTAACGGCGATGGCCTGCAGGAATACACAAGCTCTGAGAATCTGCACAGACTGGTACTTATTTAGCAGGCGACGGTTGAGCAGATTCATGCTCGCCATGGCCACTATATTGGCGGCGAACAACCCTGAGAACATGGCGTTTGATAGCCCGAACCACTCCTGATAAATAAACGAGGCGTGCGTGATAAACACCAGCATGGCGCTGAAGCATAAGGCCTGTAGCCCAACGAATCGCATGGTTACTCGGTGGCGGAGAACAAACGCATAATTTGTAATCAGCGTAGAAATCGGCGTTTGATCTTTCTGCCGAGGCGGCAAGCGCCGAAACAGCACAAAGTGCAGAACCACTGCCAGCAGGGCCGCGTAGCCCGCCAGCATGAGGAAGATCGCATGCCACTCACTGAAATAAAGCAGTGCTGAGCCAATGGACGGCGCCGCCGCCGGGGCAATAAACATAACCAGACCTATCAGGCCAAACAGGCGCGCCGCATCCTGGCCACTGGTCTGGTCGCGAACAATCGCCGGCACCGATACCGCACAGAACGCACCACCGATGCCCTGCACTATGCGCCAACCCAGCATATCTGACAGTGTTTCTGCCTGCGCGACCATAAACGCGGCACACGCAAATACCACCAGCCCGGCGAACAGAACCTGCTGCCGGCCATAACGATCGGATAACGGGCCGCCCAAAAGCTGCGCGAGACCCAAAGCCCCCACGTAGGCGCTCAGTGTGAGCCCCACACCTCCATGCCCCACGCCAAGCTCATCCGCAATTTCCGGGAACGCAGGCAGGTAGGCATCAAGTGCCAGCGGCCCCAAGGCGACAGTCATGCCTAAAAGGATGGCTAGTTGAAGATGAGATAGCGGTGTTGTTTTCAAGCCAGTATTCCAACCAGAGAAACCTGATAGAACATAAAACCCTTTGTTTGTTAGGGTGCTTACTAAACAGCAGTCTACAGCATCAGCGCAAAATACACTCCCGGCCCAACGCCTGACCGAGATTACGGCGTTTGCTGCGTAAGCTGTTGCCCTTGCTATTACCATAGCCCGCCCGAAGCTGTGATTGAACCTGCGCCAGCTTGCGTCGATAATTCGCACAGGTTTTCTTCTGTTTCGCAACGGCCTTTGCTTTCGATTTTCTACGGGACGCATCACCTTTGCGATCAGTTGAGAGCATATCTTTTACCTGCTCGCGGATACCCGAAACACGCTTCTGCTGATGAAGATTATTCGCCATGGGCACTGTTATTGGGGCAGCCACCTCAACGGGCTGGTAACGTTTATTCGGAGGTGGGGAATCGGTGAAGTGGACCACGCCGCTGACGTCTGTCCAGGTATAGATATCGGCAACAACCGATGACGAGAAAACGAATATCAAAACCGCAGCAGCCATAATCCTTGGCATAACCATCCACTCCCTGTGGTGACGTTAATTGCCGAAGCAGTATAACGCGTGCCACAGGGGATGATAGAAGGTGATAGACCACGCCCCACGGTTTACGGGTCGAGCAGCTCTACCCAATGCTGTACCGGCACCTGGGACTTGCTCTCAAGGTGCATCTGGCAGCCGATGTTGGCCGTTACGATACTATCGGGGTTATCCACTGTAAGCGCCTTGAGCTTATTATCCAGCAGCTTCTGGCTGAGTTCCGGCTGCAGCACAGAGTAGGTGCCAGCAGAACCACAACACAGGTGCTTGTCTTTGGTGACGGCAAGGTTAATGCCTGCTTTGGTGAGTACCTGCTCCACCACACCACTCTGCTTCATGGCGTGTTGCAATGTGCAGGGGCAATGGAACGCTACCTTACCGGGGTTCTGCTTTACCTTTAGGTTTCCAAGATCCTGTTTCAACAGAAAGGCGCCAAGATCTGTGCACAGCTCGCTGACTTTCTGGGCCTTCGCGGCGTATACAGGATCGTCTCTCAGCAAGTGGCCGTAATCCTGAACCATGGCGCCGCAGCCAGACGCTGTCATCACTATGGCCTCTGCCCCGGCTTCAATGGCTGGCCACCAAGCATCGATGTTTTGGCGCATACGTTCCAGGCCTTTCTCATGCTCGGAGAGATGATAGTTCACCGCACCGCAGCAGCCGGCTTCTGGCGCTTCCACCATAGTAATGCCCAGCTTATCTAACACGCGCGCCGCCGCGGCGTTGGTGTTCGGTGTGGCAGATGGCTGCACACAACCGGCTAGGGCCAAAGCAATGCGGTTATGGCTTGCGGCTGGCCAGGGGCTGGCTTGTTTTCTGGGCGGCACTTTAGCGCGCAATTTACCCGGCAGCATGGGGGCGAAGGCTTGCCCAAGGCACAGTAGGAATCCGAACAGCGCGCGGTTGGGCAGCACTCTTGCTAGTGCCCAGCGTGTCCATTTGTCTTTTGGGGCTCGGGGCAGTTCTTTGTCGATAAGGCCCCGGCTGATGTCTACCAGGCGCCCGTATTGTACGCCAGAGGGGCAGGTAGTTTCGCAGCTGCGACAAGTAAGGCAGCGGTCGAGGTGTTCGCGGGTTTTTTCGGTAACTTCGGCGCCTTCTAGGAACATTTTCATGAGGTAGATGCGGCCACGGGGCCCGTCGCGCTCGTCGTTCAGCTCTTGGTAGGTTGGGCAGGTTGCGGTGCAGAAGCCGCAATGCACACAGGCCCGCAGGATGGCTTCTGCTTCCTGCCCTTCCGTTGTGTTGGCAAATTTTTGTACCAGGTTTGTTTGCATGTTTTACCTGTTTTGGTGGATCTACAACCAGCTATACAATCGGCCTGGGTTGAATATTCCGTCTGGGTCGAACGACGCTTTCATTCGGCGTTGGATCGTTTTAAGTGCATTGGGTTGGCTGTGCATTACTTCCCCGCTGCGGTCGCCGCCTCGGAACAGGCTTACCTGGCCACCAGCGGCTCGAGCTAGGGGCTCCATATCGCTGAGTTCTGCAGCTCCCAGATACCAGCGTTGGGCGCCGGCCCAGTCGATGAACCATTCCCCTTCTATAGCCGGGTTAGCAGCCGTGGAACCTACGGAGAAGCGCCAGAGTGGTGCGCTCTTGTTGGCAAAGAACTCGTGCTGCATGTCTTGTACGGAACGCCAGAAAGCGTCGCCCTGCTCCATTACCTCGCCACTCCACTTTTCAGCGGTGGCTTCAACGGCGCTTTTGGCGCCGGCTAGCCGCAGGTAAACTTTGCCGTTTACCCAGCAGGCGGCGGTGATCGGCTTTGGTTCTGCCGCGCGGCTGTTCATGTAGTGCACCACTTCGTCCATGGCCATGTCTTGTACCAGGGTTAGGCTGGCTGCGGGGCTTGGCATGACTTTCAGGCTGATTTCTGTGATGGCGCCGAGAGTGCCAAGGGCTCCTGCTTGTAACCGGGACACATCGTAGCCGGCGACGTTTTTCATGACTTCGCCGCCAAAGCGAAGGTGTTCACCTTTGCCGTTGAGTAAGCGTACGCCCAACACTTGATCCCGCACTGATCCGGCCCATGGCCTTGCGGGGCCCGAGAGGTTGCAGGCAAGTGTGCCGCCGATGGTAGAGCCTGGGCCAAAGTGCGGGGGTTCAAAGTGTAGTGCCTGGCCGTGCTCAGCAAGCGCGGCTTCTATGTCGCTCAGGGGCGTTCCGGCACGCACCGTCATCACAAGTTCAACCGGGTGATAATCTACGATTCCGGTATGTTCGCCTAAATTAAGAGTACTGGCACCCGGGTTTGGCTCACGGCCCATAAAAGCTTTAGTGCCACCACCAACAATGTTGAGTTTTCCTCCGCTGGAGCGAGCTTGGAGCACCTGTTCCTGGAGTTGTTGGGAGATATCAGGCATGCGCGCCTTCCGTTTTTCCATGTTTGTGTTGTTTGTACTCGAGGGAGCGGTATTCCTGGCAGAATTTCAACGCGGGTACGCCTTTGCCCGGGTTAAGAATGCCCGTGGGATCGAAGGCGGCTTTCACATCGTGAAACTGCTGCAGTTCCTGATCGTTGAATTGAATCGCCATTTGCCGAATCTTTTCTACGCCCACACCATGTTCGCCGGTAATACAGCCGCCAACGTCAACGCACATTTTCAGAATGCTGGCACCAAAGGCTTCCGTGCGTTCAAACTCACCCGGTACGTTGGCATCAAACAGTATCAGCGGATGCAGGTTGCCATCGCCGGCATGAAACACGTTGGCCACGCGTAAATCGAACTCTTCTGCCATTTTCTCCATTTCGGTCAACACATGGGCAATGTGCCGGCGGGGAATCGTGCCGTCCATGCAGTAATAATCCGGAGAAATACGACCGACTGCAGGAAAGGCACATTTTCGGCCTAGCCAGAGCAGCGCTCGCTCCGGTTCACTTTGGGAGGTGCGAACCGAGGTAGCCCCAAGTTTGCGGAAAACCGCCTCGGCCGCGGCAATGTGCTCGTGTACTTCTTCTTCGGTGCCGTCCACTTCGCATAGCAGCAAAGCTTTAGCGTCGCGGGGGTAGCCGGCGCCGGCAAAGTCGTCGGCGGCCACGATGGCATGGCCGTCCATCATTTCCAGCCCACCCGGAATAATGCCATGGGAGATAATACCGCCCACGGCGTCACCAGCTTTCTGTACGCTGTCAAAACCCGCCATCACCACACGCGCCACTTCGGGCTTGGGTAGTAGCTTCACCTTCACTTCGGTTACCACACCCAACAGCCCTTCAGAGCCGGTTATCACGGCGAGCAGATCCATCCCGCAGCCATCAAGGCCGTCGCTGCCAATAGTCACCACATCGCCTTCGGCGGTTACCATTTCCACGCTGAGAATGTTGTGCACCGTAAGACCGTACTTCAGGCAGTGCACACCGCCTGAGTTTTCCGCCACATTCCCGCCGATAGTGCAGGCAATCTGCGACGAGGGATCTGGCCCGTAATAGAGGCCATACTGGGCCGCCTCTTCGCTGATGGCCAAGTTACGAACGCCAGGCTGCAGGCTCGCTGTCCGCGCCAACGGATCAATCTTTAGAATGCGGTTGAACTTAGCCAACGAGAGCACCACGCCTTCTTTGTTCGGCATGGCGCCGGCGCTCAGGCCGGTTCCTGCACCCCGAGCAACAACCGGAACCCCATGTTCATGGCAGATGCGCATAATTCGCTGCACCTGGGTTAGGGTTTCCGGCAGCACCACCAGCAACGGCATTTCGCAGTACATCGACATGCCGTCGCATTCGTAGGGCTTCATGGTTTCATCATCTGTAATGATGAAGTTCGGATCAATAAATGCCCGGAACTGTGCCGCCAGCTCTTCTTGGCTGATTTTCGGTTTGGTTGTCATGACGCCTCGCTCGACCTGCTAATCTCAATCAGTCCTTCTTAACCGCCTTGGCTTTCGAAGTAAGCGATCCCCGCCTGGGCGCAGTCCATATCCTGTTGCGGTGTGCCAGAACTAAGCCCAATACCGCCCACCACTTCACCGTCAACAGTTACCGGCAAGCCGCCGCCAACGGAGCTTATACGGCCACCCACCTCGGTATGAATACCAAACGCTAAGCTGCCCGGCACGTTCACCGCATTGTAATCGTGGGTCGCTTTTTTTGCAGCCGCCGCCGTGAAGGCTTTGTCCTGGGCAATGGTAACGCTGCTGATTTTGCCACCGTTCATGCGCTCAAACGCGATCAGATTGCCAGACTCGTCCACAATGGCGATGCACATGGGCACACCAATATCCGAAGCCTTAGCCGCAGCACCTTCAATCAACACTCTTGCCTCGGCAAGATCCAGCCGTTTAATCGTTAACATCACACTTACCTCCTCGGTATGAGAGAAGATAGTCGTAGACGGCTGCTAATTAGTCCAGCGGGGAGGACACTGGTCAGACCAGTTTTTAAATTCAGGAAAATGGACGTATCCCTCCGGATCAGCCATATTCAGTGGGCTTGCACACAAATGAAGGCGAAGACCGAATAAAAACAATGACAAGAGTCACTGATCAGACCAGTAAGCACACAGGCAACTTGATGGCTATTTCACAGGAAATCTCCTACCGGCTAGAACGGCTGATTCTCGATGGCGGGCTGGCACCAGAACAAAAAATTCCCTCAGAACGACAACTTGCTGCGCGCCTGCGGGTGTCGCGATCGGTTATCCGCGAAGCCCTTCACGAGTTACAGGGGCGGGGCGTGATTGAAACCCGCCACGGCAAGGGATCGTTTGTTTCTACCATGGTGCCCGGATCCGGCGACCTAAGTGCCCAGGGCCCCCTGATGCATCTTTTTGAAGGACACCCGCGAACGCTATACGACTTGTTGGAGGTGCGTGAACAACTGGAGGGGCAAGCAGCATACCTAGCCGCGCAGCGGGCAACCGACCTAGATCGACACCGTATAACCAAAGCTTTTCGCGCTCTGGAAGAAACAGACCCACTGAGTAACGCCCGCCCAGACCACGGTTTTCACCAGGCCATTGTGGAGGCCTCCCACAACCCGATATTGGTTCACGTGCTCAACAGCCTCAAAAACATGATGCTGATGACCGTGCAGGCATCGGTAGCCAACCTGAACCCCCGTGCGGAAATGCGCAAAAAAATCGTCCTTCAGCATCGCCAGCTATACGAGGCGATCATTTCCGGCAGGCCAGCCACCGCCCAGAAGGTTGCTATGGCGCATGTGCGTTTCGTGAGCAAAGCCATGCGCGACATGGAACAGGAAGGCAGTACGTTGATCCGTATTCCGGTTGAACAAGAGGTGCCTGGGGGCCATCACCGTGCGCACAGCTGAAACCTGCAAAACGCTTGCATTGAGCACTCAGTGCGCCACAATAAAGTCGCAAATATCGTCGCTAAAAAACTGTAAAGCTGTGTATGAAAGGTGTTGATTTCCACCTCCACAGTCAGTAAAACAAGCGCCTTTGAATTATAGCTTCAGGAGTCACCCATGGCGGACCACGCGCCTTTGATCTGCAAGGACATTCACAAAACCTTCGCTGAGCTTGAAGTGCTCAAAGGTATCTCACTGGAGACCCAAAAAGGCGATGTGGTTTCTCTGATCGGTAGCTCCGGTTCTGGCAAAAGCACCTTCCTGCGCTGCATCAACTTGCTGGAAACGCCCACCTCCGGTGACATCATTGTTCACGGCGACCCTATTCGGTTTACCAACAACCGGAAAGGCGAACGTATTCCCGCGGATATCAAGCAAGTAGAGTTGATACGCGCCAAGCTTTCCATGTTGTTCCAAAGCTTTAACCTGTGGTCGCATATGACAGTGCTGGAAAACATTATTGAAGCGCCGATTAACGTGCTCAAGGTTCCAAAAAAGGAAGCCATCGAGCGCGCGGAGGCCTACTTGTACAAGGTGGGCATCTATGAACGCAAAGACTATTATCCGGCCCAGATGTCCGGCGGACAGCAACAGCGTGCAGCCATTGCCCGGGCGCTGGCCATGGAGCCCGAAGTGATGCTGTTTGATGAACCCACTTCGGCACTGGACCCAGAACTGGTTGGAGAAGTGCTGAAGGTTATGCAGAACCTGGCCGAGGAAGGCCGCACCATGATCGTGGTGACTCACGAAATGGCGTTTGCAAGAAATGTGTCGTCCCAGGTGCTATTTTTGCATCAGGGCGTCATCGAGGAACAGGGTACACCCGTGCAGGTGTTTGATCATCCGGATTCAGAACGCATGAGGCAATTCCTCGCTCCCAACTTCTGACATGCGGTGCTATCGTGACGAGTGTCAGATGTACAGCTTCCACAACAATAACGCCCGAGAGGCGATCTACTGGAGAAGTGACATATGAAAAAATTGATGATTGCAGCGAGCTGCGCCCTGGCCATGCTTGCCAGCGGTGCTCAGGCAGAAGAGCGCGCTCTGCGCATTGCTTTTGACGTACCTTATGAGCCCTTCGAATACAAAGATGAGAATGGTGAGCTGACCGGCTTTGAAGTGGATCTGGCCACTGCTATGTGTGAAGAGATGAAGGCTGATTGTGAATTTGTGATTCAAGCATGGGACGGAATGATCCCTGGCCTGCTGGCCCGCAAGTTCGACCTAATCATGTCCTCCATGTCGATCACCGAAGAGCGTGCAAAGCGGGTTCTGTTTTCTGAGCCTTACTACAACACTCCAGGCGGCTGGTTTGGCCCCAATAGTTTTGATACCGACGTCACCGACATGGATGCCATGAAGGGCAAAACCGTGGGCGTGCAGCGTGGCACAACTATGGATACCTTTGTAACCGAGGAAATGACTGACGTAGTAACGATCAAGCGTTACACCACCGCAGGTGACATGGTTCTGGACCTTGAAGGCCAGCGCCTGGATGCCGTATTTGTTGATTACCCGGTAGGCGAGCAGACGGTTATGACCAAAGACGGTTTCAAAGAAGTCGGCGAGCAGGTCAAGCTGGGTGAAGGCGTTGGGGTTGCCATGCGCAAGCGTGACAAGGCCATTGCCGAAGAGGTGAACGCTGCTCTGCGCAAGCTAAAGGAAGACGGCACCTACGACACCATCATGAAGAAGTACTTCGTTTACGATGTAAAGGCCTGAAAACACCAGCCCCAGGGGTAGCCATTATGGCTGCCCCTGACTACCGGACACTCCCATGCTTGATCTGAAAGGCTATGGTCCGGCCCTGTTGAATGGGGCGGTTGTAACCATAGAGCTTGCCTTCCTGTCTCTTGCCCTCGCATTAGCCCTCGGGTTAATCGGCGCGGCTGCGAAGCTGTCGAACAGCCGCGTAGCGGTTGGAATGGCCACCACCTATACCACTCTGATTCGTGGTGTCCCTGATTTGGTGATGATGATGCTGTTTTACTATGGCGGCCAAGTGGGCGTGAACATGCTCTCGGATTATGTTTGGGAAACCTACGAAATCGACTTTTTCTTTCAGTTTGATCCGTTCATTGCCGGGGTGGTAACGATCGGGTTGATTTTTGGCGCCTACATGACAGAAACCTTCCGGGGCGCCTTTCTGGCTGTCGAAACCGGCCAGATTGAAGCAGCACGCGCCTACGGCTTCAGCCGCTGGCACACTTTCCGCCGAGTGATGGTTCCGCAAATGCTGCGCCACGCGCTGCCAGGCATTGGCAACAACTGGCAGGTGCTGCTTAAAACCACAGCGCTGGTTTCCATTATTGGCCTCACGGATATGGTGCGCGTGGCGGAGGAAGCAGCCAAGGCAGAGCGCATGCCGTTCCACTTTTTCATTCCCGTGGCATTTGTATATCTCGCCCTCACCGCTGGCTCAGAGCTTTTCATCAAGTGGCTCGATAAACGAGCCAACGTTGGCGTAATTCAGGAGAATTGATGATGCCTGACTTCCTCGCCGCCTGGCTTAACAACAACGACATTTTTACGGCCATGACCATCATGGAATACTGGGACGGTATGGTAACAACCGTTCAACTGGTATTTCTTTGCCTGATCATCGGGCTTATTTTTGCGGTTCCTCTGGCCATTCTTCGCACATTTAAAAACCCATTTGTATCTGGCCCAGTTTGGCTTTACACCTATCTTTTCCGTGGCACGCCGCTGCTGATTCAGCTGTATATTATTTACTATGGTGTGGCGCAGATTCCCGGTATTCAGGAAACCTTCTGGTGGGTAATTTTCAGAGAGCCTTTCTACCCTGCCCTTTTGGCCTTTACGTTGAATACTTGCGCCTACACTACGGAGATTATTCGCGGTTCGATTATTTCCACGCCCCACGGTGAGATTGAAGCGGCGACGGCTTACGGTATGAGTTGGTTGTTGCGCATGCGGCGCATAGTGCTTCCGAGCGCAGCGCGGCGAGCGGTTCAGGCTTACTCCAATGAGGTTATTTTCATGCTGCATTCGAGTGCGATTGCGAGCGTGGTGACCATTGTGGATTTGACGGGTGCGGCGCGGAATATTTACTCGCGGTTTTATGCGCCGTTTGATGCGTTTATCTTTGTGGCGTTTTGCTACATGGCGCTAACGTTTACGATGGTGTTTGCGTTTCGCAAGCTTGAAAATCATTTGTTGAAGCATCAGCGGCCTATTGGTACCTGAGCCTTTTGGGGATTCTATGGCAGCTTGTCCGGATCTTTTTGAATCCAGCTCTGATTGGCTATCGCATACTCTCAAAAATGGCACTGCAGACCTCCCGGAGGTCATAACCACGCTTCCTGACGGCACACGTATCAGCCGCAAAAGCGTTGGTGTTTTGCATCTAAGTCCGCCAGCCGGCCGCACCAATCCGAATCACGAGGCGTTGATCATTTCCGCTGGTATTCATGGCAATGAAACCGCACCCATTGAGGTTTTGAACGCGCTGGTGAGTGAGCTGCTGAACGGCGAATGGCAGTTGGCCTGTCCGTTACTGCTGATTCTGGGTAACCCCCCAGCTATGGTGGTTGGGGAGCGGTTTTTGGATGCGAATCTGAACCGGCTATTTAGCGGAGCCCATAGCAAACCAGAATATAACGGGTTGCCAGAAGCGGCGCGGGCGCGGTTTCTTGAGGAGGCCTGTCGTCAGTTTGCCATGGCGCACTCGCAGGCTTTGTCCCATTACGATTTGCATACGGCCATAAGGCCTTCTCAGCGGGAGAAGTTTGCGCTTTATCCGTTTGTTGAGGGCCGGCAGATGCCTGAAGCGCAGGGTAACTTTTTGCTGGAGGCGGAGGTGGACACCTTGTTGCTGCAGCACAAAGCGGGAACGACATTCGCTTCGTTTTCATCCTCTGTGCTAGGCGCTGAGAGTTTTACCGTGGAGTTGGGCAAGGTTAAACCATTTGGCGAGAACGATCTGGGGCGTTTTGAGAGTGTTAAACGGGCTCTGAGGCGTCGTTTTTTTGGCGAGGCTGCCCCGGCAAAGCACCCAGCATTTAACCATCTCGCAGTGTTTGAGGTTGTGCATGAAATTCTGAATACCGGAAAGCACTTCCAGTTTCATATTCCGGATGATGTGGCCAACTTTACCGAATACCCGCTAGGCACCGTCATCTGGGAGGATGACGATACCTGTTATCTGGTAGAGGGCTCGCCTCAGGCGATTGTGTTTCCCAACCGGGATGTGCCGGTTGGCCAGCGGGTGGGTCTGATGATTAAGCCGGTGCGTTTTCTGGCTCTGCTACCCGCGTTTTAATCACCTGTGTACACACCGCCGGGATCACTAGCAGGGTGAGTACGGTTGAGGCCAGCAGCCCAGAGATAATGGCCCAAGCCATGGGTGGCCAGAGTGTCGAGCTGGAGAACGCCAGCGGCAGCAAGCCAGCCACAGTGGTTGCCGTGGTCAGCAGGATTGGCCGAGTTCGCTGCATAACGGCTTTGCGCATGGCTTCGTGGATGCTCTCACCGCGTTCCAGTTCCCTGTCCATCACATCAAGCAGTACGATGGCGTTGTTCACCACAATGCCCACCAGTGCGATCACACCAAGCAGCGACTGAAACCCGAAGGGCGAGCCCGAAAGTACCAGGCCGGGGAATATGCCAACGGTCGCCAGAGGTACGGTCAGCAGAATGATGCCCACACGCCGGAATGAGTTGAACTGCAGCAGCAAGAAGAAGAGCAACAATAGAATACCGATGGGTGCGGCTGTTAGCAGAGCCCCGTTGGCATCACCAGAGCCTTCTGCATCACCGCCCATTTCCAAGCGGGTGCCTTCAGGCAGAGGATTCTCTTCCAAGGCACGCCTCATGCCATCCAGTGCTTGGCTAAAGCTATACCCTGTCAGCAGGTTGGCCGTTACGGTATTAAGCCGGGTGCCATTTCGCAAATAGCGCGCTGCGGGCTCCCAGGTGGTTTCCACACTGGCAACCGCAGACAGCGGAACCGCTTGGCCACGATCGTTATAGATATTCACCGAGAGCAAACGCTCCAATGGCAAGGATGTGCCTTCTTGCGAACGGAGTACTAACGGAATCGGGTCTTTCTCTTGGCGATAACGCTCGGCAACCACACCAAAGCTTTGACCATAGAGGCTTTGGGCCACATCTGCCCGGTTAAGTCCGTAACGTGCAGCGGTGGCGTCGTCTACATTAATGGCGATACTAGGCACACCTATATCCAGGTCGTGCCGGACATCCACTGTACCTTCAACTTGGCGCAGTGCGACAAACAGCCGCTCCACTGCTTGGGTGCGAGCCTGATCGTCCGCGTGGTAAACGCGCACCTCTATCGGGGCGATCCTTGGTGGTCCCTGCCCGAGAACCCCGACACTGATACCCAGCTCCGGCATCTGTTCATCCACATGGGTGCGAATCCAGCGGATCATGTCGGTGGTATCTTCGAGCGTTGGTGTGTTTACCACAAGCCGGCCTCTATTCGGCGCCTGTGGTGCGCGCTGGAGGTTGTAATAGAATGCAGGGCCGGTAAAACCAACGAACCGATGAATTTCAAGCGCGTTTGCACGGGAGCGTATGGCGTGTTCCAGATTGGCAGCGGCTTCAGCCGTGCGTACCTGGTCGGTGCCTTCTGGCATGAAGATCTCGACAATAACCTGAGGCCTATCCGCATCGGGGAAAAACTGCTGCGCCATAAACGGCGTCATCGCCAGGCTGATAACAACCAGCACAGCGCCCGCTGCGATCAAGCGGCGAGGATGACGATAAACCAAACCACCAAGAAACCGCGCTAGGCCAATCAGCCGATCAGCCTCGGCATTGCGGCGGGGCTTGAGGAAACGGGCCGCCAGCAGTGGGACGACAGAAATCGCCAGCAAATAACTGACCGATAGGGTAAGCATGATCATCACCGGTACGCCCCGGGTGAAGTCTGCTGCGCCACCTTTGGCAAGCAGCATGGGAGCGAAGGCCGCCAGTGTGGTGCCGGTGGATGCCCCGAGCGGCCCGGCAAGTTCACCGATAGCCTTGCGCATCGCGTCCATGCGTCGCATGCCTTCATCCAGATGGCCCTGAATGTTTTCAACAATCACAATGGCGTTGTCGATGAGAATGCCCAGGGAGATCACCATGCCGATCACTGCGATTTGGTGCAGAACACCACCGCCAAGATCGTAAAGCCCAACGCTGATCAACGCGACCATAGGCAGAATAGAGGCCACCAGTAAGCCCATTCGGATGCCCATACCGGTGAACACCACCGCCACGATAATTAGAACAGAGAGAACCAGGCTCCAAGCCAAATTATTCAGGCGATCCGAGACCTTATCCGGCTGAAAAAACATCTCACGGATTTCATAGGGCTCAAAGTCGGAGCGGATCTGAGCAACCCGCTCCCGCACCCGCTCACCAAAACGGATCGCATCCGTGGTGCCCTCCTCCATAATCAACGACAACAGCACCACCCGCTCGCCATCAAACCAGGTTTCTGGCTGCCGCGGTTCGGCGGGGCCACGCCACACGTTCGCCGCCGCCG
The DNA here is from genome assembly GCF_900215155.1 of Marinobacter sp. LV10R510-11A. Classification (NCBI taxonomy): domain Bacteria; kingdom Pseudomonadati; phylum Pseudomonadota; class Gammaproteobacteria; order Pseudomonadales; family Marinobacteraceae; genus Marinobacter; species Marinobacter sp. LV10R510-11A. The sequence goes on along the minus strand of NZ_LT907980.1, from coordinate 3,811,474 downwards.
CTAATGGCACCTGGGAGCCATCGGGAAGCTCAATAGGTGTAGCGCGAATGGCGTCAATATCTGCAAATTCCGTGTTGGGAAGCACCGATAACCGGCGCCCGTCCACAACCACGAAACCGCCGGGTGTGGTCTGATTACGCTGAGCTAGAGTTTCCAGAATCCGGGCCGGTGAGATACCCATCCGGTAAAGTGCAGCATCGTCCAGAGCAAGCGTAATCTGTTCGTCGGCATCTCCTTCCAGCTCAATACGGGAAACACCGGGAAGGTCGGAGAGGTTCTGCTTGAGCCGCTCAGCCACATCCGATAACTCACTCACCGAAGGCGCACCGCCAACAGCCAGCACAATGGCCGGGTTGTCGATCAGCCGATCATCCAAAACCATCTGGCCCACATCGTCTGGAAAATCGAGCCTTGCGCGCTCCATCGCCTGACGAATTCTGTCCCAAGCAGGGTCTGTATCGTATATGTCGTCGTTGAGGCGTAGCTTAACGAGCGCTACACCGGTACGGGCGGTGCTCTGGGAAAAGTCCACCTCTTCCACCTGGCGCAACTCGTCTACCAAAGGCCTGAGCACCAACCGCTCTACAGCGTCGGCGCTTGCCCCGGCATAGTTCACCGACACCAGGCCGGCCCGGTACGGAAATGAGGGATCTTCCTGGCGCGGCATGGTGCTGTATGCCGCGATACCCAGCAGGCAAAGCATGGTAACCACCATGCCCAATAAACGTTGAAAGTTGAGCAGCCAGCGCGTCATTAACGCACCTCCACGGAATCACCGTCTGCGAGGCGGGTGGTGCCCGCGTAAACCACTTGGTCGCCTGGCTCCAACTCACCCGTGCGCACAACAACTCGCTCGCCCACCACACGTTCAACTTCTATCGGTACTCGCCGAGCCACGCCGTCACGCACCCGGAATACGGTCATGTTTCCGGCGCTACGGATCACCGATAAAAGCGGAACGGTGAGTGCGGATTCCCGAATCGGTGTAATGCCTACTTCAACTGGCTCGCCCGCACCCAGGGTGTTTAGGGGCAGGCTGACCAGAACCGGGTGCAGTTCGCCACGGATTGCTCCGGCTTGAGCAATTTCAACAACGGAACCAATAACCGGAGCCTCACTGCGATTCTGCACAGACCAAACCGGCAGTTCCTGATCCACAGACACATGCGCCAACAAATACGCCGGCACCCGGGCTTCCACTTCCTTGCCCTCGGGCGAGGACAGCCGCATTACCGGCTGGCCGGCAGCAACAAACTCATCTCTTTCTATCAGAAGCGCTTCAACACGCCCGCTAAACGGCGCCCGCAACGTACTCTCTTGCAGCAACTGAGTAGCCTCCGCCAGTGCGGCCTGAGCCGTGGCAACGCTGGCTTTCAGGGAATCACGGCGGGCCGCGATCTGTTCCAGGTTCTGTACGGAAACCACACCACGCTCGCGCAGACGGCTGGAGCGTTCCCACTCGCGTTTAGCCTGGTCATAACGGGTGTTCAGTTCATCCAGTTTGGCGCTGGCCGAATCCCGCGCTGGCTCCAATGCTGGGTTGTACACCCGGGCGAGCACATCGCCGGCGGCAACCGTTTGGCCCAGCTCTACCGCCCGCTCTTTCAAAGTGCCGCTAATCTGAAACGTCAGTGTTGCCCTCTGGGTCGAGCGAACAATGCCAGAAAAGCGCAGGGTTATTTCCTGAGCCTGGCCTCCGGTAACGTCGGAAACGCGCACTGACACCACATGCCCGGCAGATGTTTCCGGCGCATCATCGGCCTGACAACCAGAAAGAAAAAGGCCGCATGCAGCGAGAAAAATTAGGGCAACGGGAATTTGAAATGGTGTCATAGAGTTTCCTTTCATCCATGCTCATGTTGTTGACGATACCGCTTCCTGCGGAAATCCGGTTTATTGGTTGCGACATAATGTCATTCTTTGACATTATGTCAATATTCCAAGAAAGACCTTGATGAGAGAGCCAGATGAGTGAACCGTTGAAAACACGCCGCGAACGGGAGAAACAAGCCCGTTACGAGGCCATTCTGGACGCCGCTGAGCGGGCCTTCGCGGAGAAGGGGTACGAACGCACCTCCATGGACGATATTGCACGCACGGCCAGCCTGAGCCGGGCGCTGCTGTATGTTTACTTCAAGGATAAGGCCGCCATTCAGCGGGGCATTATGCTGAGGGCTGGGCAAAGCCTGTCTGAGCGTTTTCGCAAAGCGAGGCAGACCGCCGATACGGGGCTGGCACAGATACGCGCAATGGGAGAATCCTATTATCGCTTTTATCAAGATGAGCCAGACTATTTCTCAGCGCTTACCAAAGCCTCAACCGCCATGGCGGAAGCAGACGAAACCCAAGCCATGGACATGCTTTGCTCGAAATCAGAACTTATGGGGCTGATGACAGAAGCCATCGAGCTAGGGCTTGAAGACGGCACCATGAACCGCCAGCGTATCCAAAGCCCAGAACAAACCGCTCTTTACCTACGCGGGGCTCTGCATGGGACCATCCTGCTATGCCAATCAGAAATGAGCGAGAGTGGCGACAGCTTCCCCGCCGAAGGTCTTATACAGCACACCATGGATATGCTGACCCGGTCGATTTCCGCCTCCTGAGGAGCGTTTTAAAAGCGCCTACATTTGGAAATCGTAGATCGAGCCCAACCCCAGAATACCGGTTAGCTCATCCAGTGCCTTGCGCACTTCATCCAGCAGCATAGGATCGGCCAGATCTTCCCGGGCAAGCTGGTCACGGTAATGGGCTTCAACCCAGGTGGTCAGGCGTTCGTATAGCGCATCGGTAAGAATCACGCCGCGATGCATGGCGTGCAGTTCATCATCATTCAGAACCACTCGCAAGCGCAGGCAGGCAGGGCCACCGCCGTTGCGCATGGATTGCTTCACATCAAACACTTCCACCGCCGTAATCGGCCCACCTGCGGCCAGTAACTTATCCAGATACTGACTAACAGACGCCACTTCCCTGCACTCACCCGGAACCGCCAGCAGCATGCCATCGGGCGTGTTCAGCAGCTGACTGTTGAACAAATACGAGGCTACTGCGTCCTCTAGCGGCACCTCTGCACTGCTTACACGAACCGCCTCCAGCTCAGCTCCGATCAGGCGTGCTTGGATATCTGATAACACCTGTTCTTCGTCCAGAAACGCCATGTCGTGATAGAACAGCGTGTTGCCGTTGCCCACGGCTATAACATCGTTGTGGAATACACCGGCATCAATGGCTGCTGGGTTCTGCTGAGCAAACACCCGCGCCCCATCTTTCAGGCCATGCAAGCGCGCGATCGCTTGTGAAGCCTCGAGGGTCTGCCGTGCGGGGTATTTTTCCGGAGCCGGCGCCTGCTCGTTGAACGCGGCCTGCCCATACACAAACAGCTCCACTCCTGGCTCGCCGTAACGACCACAAAGCCGGGTGTGATTGGCGGCGCCTTCATCACCGAAATGGCTAACCGAAGGCAGTGCTGCGTGGTGGGCGAAATACCCTTCGTCCGCGAAGATGGACTTCAGGGTACGGCCGGTCACGCCATGCTCAATGGAACGGTGGAACTTGGCGCTCAGATTGGCAGGGGTGAAATGCACTCGATGATCTGAAGTATCTGCACTGGGAGAAACCGTTGCTGCGTTAGCCGTCCACATGGAGGAAGCCGACGATACCGCCGCCAGAATCGACGGGCTGGATTTTGCTGCCCGCTCCAGAATCTGCGCATCCGTGCCGCTAAACCCGAGGGCTTTCAGGGATGGAATATGCGGACGCTCATGGGGAGGCAAAATACCCTGAACATATCCGCGATCGGCTAGGCGCTTCATTTTTGCTAACCCCTGAAGTGCCGCCTCCCGAGGATTGGATACCGCGTTCACATTGGACTTTGATGCCACATTGCCCAAGGACAAGCCTGCGTAATTGTGGGTTGGGCCAACCAAGCCATCAAAATTTGCTTCTACTGCATGCTTTACCATGACTTGGGGTTCCGTATGGATTCAGGAATCAAAATTCAGGCCCGGCGCCAGGCTTTCCGGCACCTCGCTTTTGCCCGACTCAAGAGAAGCCATGGGCCAAGCACAGTAATCCGCCGCATAATAGGCGCTGGCGCGATGGTTGCCACTGGCACCCACACCGCCAAAGGGCGCAGCACTGCTGGCCCCGGTAAGCGGGCGGTTCCAGTTCACAATGCCCGCCCTCGCTTCTTCCAGCAACCGCTCGTAAAGCTTTCGGTCGTCGGAAAGCAGGCCTGCAGAAAGCCCGTAGCGGGTGTTATTGGCGAGCACCAACGCATCGTCAAAACTCTTGTAACGGTAAACCGTGAGCAACGGCCCGAAGAACTCTTCATCTGGCAACTCCAGCCCGGTTACATCCACAATGCCCGGGGACAGAAGGCCGGTGTCCGGCTTGATCTGTTTCATTTCCAATAGAGATGTCGCGCCTTTCTCCAGCATGTCTGCCTGAGCAGCCAAGAGCTTTTCCGCCGCTTGTGCCGAAATAACTGAACCCATAAATGGCTGGGGCTTGGCATCAAACTCTCCCACCTGAATACGAGCAGACACAGCGACCAGGCGATCCAAAAACTCATCGCCTTTTGTACCTTTGGGAACCAGTAACCGCCGGGCGCAAGTGCAGCGCTGGCCAGCCGACAGAAACGCCGATTGCAGGGCGTGGTGTACTGCGCCGTCTACATCTGCAACATCCTGAACAATCAGCGGGTTATTACCGCCCATTTCCAAAGCAAGAATTTTCTCTGGCTGACCGCCAAGCTGCTTATGTAATACATGGCCAACGGTTGAACTACCGGTAAAGAACAGGCCATCAATCATCGGGTGGCCGGCAAGGGACTTGCCTGTATCGGCTGCGCCCTGGACCAGATTGATCACGCCATCTGGAAGGCCTGCCTTTTGCCAAAGCTTAACGGTGATTTCTGCCACGCCGGGGGTCAGTTCGCTGGGTTTGAATATGATCGTATTGCCAGCCAGCAAGGCTGGCACAATATGCCCATTCGGAAGATGCCCGGGAAAGTTGTAGGGGCCAAACACAGCAACAACACCGTGGGGGCGATGACGAAGTACGGCATGGCCCCCAGCCACATCGGATTCAGAATGGCCGGTGCGATCGTGGTGGGCTTTCACGGAAATGCCAATCTTGCCGATCATCGCCGCCACTTCCGTGCGCGACTCCCACAGGGGCTTGCCAGTCTCCAGACCAATTTGATGGGCAAGCTCTTCTTTGTTGGTTTCCAGCAGCTCACCAAAAGCCTCAACCACGGCCTGGCGCTCGGCAAAGCTCTTGCGCCGCCATTTCAGGAAGGCGACCCGGGCTTCACGCGCGGCCGCATCCACATCCGCAAGGCTGGCGCTGACACCTTCCCAGACGGTATCGCCGGTAACGGGCTGAATAGACTCAAACACGTCGCCGTGGCCCTGAAGCCAAAGCCCGCCGATAAACAGTTCGCCTGTCAGGTTTGCCATATCACTACATCTCCCGTTACTGGAATTGTGCGGATTTCAGCCTGCCGCCTTTACCGCTGTTTTTGCTCTGTCCTTTAGGGGCGCCAGCCGCACCGAATCCCCCGATTCAATCTGTAATGCTTCTGCCACAGCAGGCGACAAGCTGACTGTATCTGTACCAACACAACTGGCTGGCACGGTTGTTACCCGGAAGTTACGGAACGAACGATTAGACACCATAACCCGTTCTGCAGCCGGCACATCGAGATTAACGTCTTTGCGGGTCACCATGGCATAGCGATTAATACTGTCGCGAACCGTGCGAATGGTGTTCACGAATGCCTCAACCACTGGACCACCATCAAAGATGTCCACCATGCCGTTAAAGTTGAACCCTTCAGCCTGCAACATTTTTAACGCTGGCGCCGTATTGCCATGAACCCGGCCGATAACAGCCCGCGCAGAATCCGGCAACATAGGCAAATAAATAGGGTATTTGGGCATCAACTCCGCAATAAACGCTTTATTGCCAAGCCCAGAGAGCATATCTGCTTCGGTAAATTTCATATCAAAAAACTTGCTGCCCAGAGCATCCCACAGCGGGCTCAAGCCCTGCTCATCAGACACGCCACGCATTTCTGCGAACACTTTTTCAGAGAAGTGCTTCCGGAACTCATCCAAATACATGAAGCGGCTGCGTGAAAGGAGCAAGCCGTTGCCGCCGCCGCGGTAGTCATCAGAAAGCAGCAGTGAGCAGATCTCGCTGGTGTCCGTCATATCGTTTGAGAGGTGCAACGTAGGCGTGCGCACATGAACGCCCAACTCTTTGGAGGCGTTTACGGTAACGCTGAGCCGGTAGTTATAAAACACTTCATCCAGACCAACTCGCGCCTGAATGCCGCTGATACCCACGGCTTTTCCGGCTTCCGTATCTTCCAGAGCGAACAGGTACAAACCTGCTTCCGGCGCACAGCGCTGGTTGAACGTTTCCTGGGCGAGATTGATTTTGCGCTGCAGCAAGTCTCGATCCGCAGGCAGGGTGGTAAGCCCCTTGCCGGCTTTTTGAGCCATGGCGTAAAGATCATCAAGATCCGTTTGTTGAAGCGGGCGAATCACTAGCATGGCGCTACCCTCACCTCATCACCGGCGGTTTTGCCAAGCGCTTTCCAAATATCCACAGGCACCTTAAGCGTCCCTTCAAGGGTATCGACCACTTTGGCCAGGGTGCAGCGAAACTCGGCGCCCTCGCCCGCAGAAATGAAACAGGTGTCTCCATCTGCCTCATTAGCGCCGTGCAGGGTTTTAGGCTGGCTGGTAACCAGTGTGTGTAAGGCATCGGTACGCGCTTCAAGCACCGGGCCGCCATCGAAGATATCCAGATAGCAGCCAGCCTGAAATCCTTCCCGTTGCAGTAGCTCAAGGTTCGGCACCGTTAGCTCATGGGGTTGGCCCAGTGCCACTTGGGCAGCCTCGGAAAGCAAAGTGACATAAACCGGATTGGGCGGCATAAGTTCAGCAATAAACGTTTTACTGAGCATGCCCGAATGCTGATCGGCGGTTTCAAAATCCATATTGAAAAAATGACGCCCCAAGCTGTCCCAAAAAGGCACACTACCATCCGCAAGCTGAACACCCTGAATCTCCACCGCAATACGCTGGGCAAACCAGTCTCGATGGGCTGCAATAAACAATATTCGGGCTCTGGATAACAGCTCAAAGGCTTCGGTGTTACGCAGTTCGGGCGTTATGGAGAATGAGCAAAGCAGTGTGTGATCGGTCAACCCATGGCTGGGGTAGAGCACATCAACGCGGCTGGAGATGTCCAGTTCGTGGGAGGCATGAATAAGCGCATCACGGCGATAGTTATAAAACGGCTGGCCGTTACCTGCGCGGGCATCGATACCCGCTGTACCGTGAACCCTGCCCGTAATTGTGTTTTCCAGTACGAACAGAAACCTTGGTGGCTGGCGACTGCCAGGGCTGTTGCCGGTCATTGAAGCAAGCGAGTGGTCTATTTTTTCCGCAAGAGCGCCACGCTGCTTAGGCAGCGTGGATGAGAGGCGAGCGGTCTCTGAACCAGCAGTGCCCGCAATCTCAAGTATCTGGTTAACATCAGCCGGTATAGCCGGACGTACCAGCCACATAAAAGCTCCTATTCAGTAAGTTTTTTTACCGCCGCTTCAAAGCGCTCAAGCGCCTCATCAATATCGGTATCCGGGATAATCAGCGAAGGCGCCAGCCGAACCACATTGGCGCCAGCGATCAATACCATCACCCCTTCGTCCAGACCTGCATTCAGAAAATCCTTGGCCTTACCCTGCCACTTCTCGGTCAACACGCAGCCCATCAGAAGCCCTGGCCCACGAACTTCGCTGAACACACCATAGCGCTCACCAATATCCATCATACCCTTGCGTAGATGCTCTGAGCGGGCCTTAACACCCTTGAGGATCTCTGGCTGGCTTACCGTATCGATCACTTTCTGGGCGACGGCACAGGCCAGTGCGTTACCCCCATAGGTGCTGCCGTGGGTGCCGACCCCAAGACTGGCAGCAACCTTTGCCGTAGTCAGCATGGCAGCAACCGGGAAACCACCGCCCAAGCCTTTGGCGCTGGTAAGAATGTCTGGCACCACATCGTACATTTCATAAGCATAGAGGTAGCCCGTACGGCCCACACCAGACTGAACCTCATCAAAAATCAGCAGCGCATCGTTGTCATCACAAAGTTTGCGCAGGCCTTTCAAGAATTCCGGATCTGCCGGCACCACGCCACTTTCGCCTTGAATAGGCTCCACAACCACTGCACATGTTTTCTCTTTCGAGATCAGTTTTTTTACCGATTCCAAATCGTTGAAATCCGCATGATGAATACCACCCGGCGCCGGCTCAAACCCCTCAAGATATTTGGGCTGCCCACCGACACTTACGGTAAAGAGAGTGCGGCCGTGGAATGCGTTTTTGAAGGAGATTATCTCGTGCTTCTCGGGCCCAGTGTGCTGCCAGCTATAACGACGCGCCAACTTAAAGGCGGCCTCGTTGGCTTCGCCGCCGGAGTTGGCGAAAAACACCCGCTCCGCAAAAGTCAGATCGCACAACGTTTTAGCCAGCCGCAGAGCCGGCTCGTTGGTCATCACATTAGATAGATGCCAGATTTTCTCTGCCTGTTCCTGTAAAGCACTAACCAGCCCAGGGTGTGAGTGCCCAAGGCAGTTCACGGCAATGCCACCCTGCAGATCTATAAACTCCCGGCCGCCCTGATCCCAAATTCGGGAACCCTCGCCTCGCACCGGAATAATCGAACCGGGGGCATAGTTGGGCACCATA